>DASSXL010000172.1:0-24656 GCA_035703825.1 Candidatus Angelobacter sp. | reverse complement strand
GCCGATTTACATTCGCGTTTACTTACCGCTACCACTTTACGGGTAGCGGCCACGCGGATCTGTGCTGACCATGCAATAAGAAGTTAGTCATCATAAATCACCGCAAGCCGCGATCCCCAAAGGGTCGCGGTTTTTGCTTTCCGGGAGCTTTACCAGCATGGATCAGGACACCGACCAGTCAACCGTGAACGGCCACAAGACGCTCGGCGATTGGCGACGCCAGATTGACGCGCTCGATTCCGAGCTGCTTCGCTTGCTCAATCAGCGCGCCGCCATCGCCTGTGAAATTGCCGCGATCAAGGTGGCTTCGGGCTTGCCAGCATACGACGGAAATCGGGAGCGCCAGGTTCTGGCCCGCGTGGTGGAAAAGAACACCGGCCCGCTCGACGAGCAAAGCGTCACAGATATCTTCTCCGGGATCATCCGTGAAACGCGCCGCCTGGGGACGCAGCGGATGGAGGCAGCTTCTAAAATCCCGAACCCTGAGCTTGCCGAAGGGGAGGGATCCCTACAGTCTTCGGGAACAGCGGAACAACAGCAACTGCATTCAGCGAAGAGAGAATCATTTCCATAGGGTTCCCTCACCCGCGACTAAGATCACGCGGCGCACGCAAGAGCATTGATCGCGGGTTCGGGATTTCAGAAAAGGCTAATTGCCAATTGCTATTTGCTAGCAGCTTAGGAGTCTTTCTCATGGTCATCAACATGGCAGCAGGTTCGTCGGAAGCGGAACTTCAACACGTAATTGAGCGCGTGGTCGAATGCGGTTTTCAGCCGCATGTAACGCGCGGAGCGGAGCGGGCCATCGTCGCCGCCGTCGGCTCGGGCGGTAACCGCATGGCCCTGGAAGCGCTCAAGGCCGCGTCGGGAGTAGAAGATGTTGTGCCCATCGCTCATCCGTTCAAGCTGGTGAGCAAGCAGACCAAGAGCGGACGCACGCAGGTCGACGTGGGCGGCGTGATTATTGGCGGTGAAGAAGCTGTAGTCATCGCCGGACCGTGCTCCGTTGAATCGCGCGAGCAGCTTTTCTCCACTGCGCGCGCCATCAAGGCAGCCGGAGCAACGCTGCTGCGCGGCGGAGCATACAAGCCCCGCACTTCGCCGTATGATTTTCAGGGCCTGGGCATTGAAGCGCTGCGGCTGCTGCGTGAAGTCCGTGAAGAAGTTGGCTTGCCCGTGGTGACCGAGGTGATGAGCACCAATGACATCCAGCTCATCAGTGACCATGCGGACATGCTTCAGGTGGGCGCGCGCAACATGCAGAATTATGATCTGCTGCGCCAGCTTGCCAAGGCCAAAAAGCCCATCCTGCTCAAGCGCGGTCCTTCCGCCAGCGTAAAGGAGTGGCTGCTGGCCGCCGAATATCTGCTGGCTGGCGGCAATCACAACGTGGTGCTCTGTGAGCGCGGCATCAAGACCTTTGAAAGCGAGATGACGCGCAACACGCTCGACCTGGCCGCCGTGGCTCTGGTGCGCGAGCTTTCCCATCTGCCCGTTCTAGCCGACCCATCGCACGGAACCGGCAAGCGCGAGCTGATCGCCCCTGCCAGCCGCGCTGCCCTCGCCATCGGCGCTGATGGACTGATTATTGAAGTGCATCCGTGCCCGGAGCGCGCATTGTCGGACGGCGCACAATCGCTGAATCTTGATGAATTCGCCAAGCTGATGAAGGGTTTGTCCGCGCCGATTCGATCAGTGGCAGGGTGTATGGCGGCAGTTTAGACGGGCGCAAAAATGTGCTGCTCCAGGAGAATGGTTATCATGTGCTTCGGTTTCTGTGCGAAGATGTTGACAAGCAACTCGATGAGATCTTGGATGCCATTATTCGGGCGTTATCGCATCGGTGGATGCAGCCGTCAATCGAGAAGGGGAAGCTGAAATGCAGCAATTTGATCGAATCACGACGAATGTTGCCCGCATGAATGGTGAGCCGTGCATACGGGACCTTCGCCTTACGGTTCGGAGAGTGCTTGAAGCGCTTGCCACCTATCCCGACCGGACGGAACTCAAACGTGAGTATCCGGAGCTTGAGGACGAAGACATTCGACAGGCGCTGGCATTCGCCGCTGCCTTAGTCGATGACAAGGTTTTGCCCCTGCCGCAGGCTCGATGAGACTTCTGCTTGATCAAGGCCTCCCGCGTTCAACTGTCCTTCATCTTCACGACAAAGGCATTGAAGCCATCCACGTGGGCGACAAAGGCTTGGCAACAGCAAAAGATTCGAAGATTCTCGACTTCGGACGTCAGGAAGGGTTGGTTGTCGTCACACTCGACGCCGATTTCCACGCGCTACTGGCTCTTGCTGGACTTAGCGGACCATCTGTATTCGTATTCGGATCGAAGGACTGCGAGGAGAGAACCTCGCGCGGCTGCTGGTTAGCGTGCTGCAGGTTTGCAGTGATGACCTCTTAAAAGGAGCAATGGTGTCTGTAACTGAAAATGGAGTTAGAATTCGACGGCTCCCCGTGTAAATTCAGCCGCACTTTGATTATGGGCTGGCGCTGAGGTAACTCTAATCTTGCGGCAATCTACGGTCTCAAATGCAACATCATCACTCTCTCCGACCCATCAAGCTTAAGCCAAGCGCTTAAGGTGGTCAGTCTGGTCTTTTATGGTTACTCTTGTGGATTTCCGGTTCAACCAGCGAAGGGATCAACAACGCGCACACCGGCCTTCGCGAAATCGACGCGGTTTCGAGTAACGACCTAGACCGTAGGTAATCGCGGTGGCTGCGATGAAGCTGTCCTTGATCGGCATGGCTGTCCCGGTTTTGCGAAGGCGCGCCAGCAGTTCCGCCCATTTCAAGCCGGTGTCGGCATCCCAGGGAAGGAAGTGGAGACGCCCGATCCCTGCATTGAACCAGCGTTCCAACGCCATCCGCTTCTTTCTCCGGGGCAGGATCAGAATGACAAAGCGCAATCCCCCAAGAATCGCAGGATCGACCGCAATTTCAGGTTCGTGTGCGTGAAGCCAGTCCACAACCCGAGGGGCCGGCGATGGTTTCGTTGGTTCACTCAAAATATTGGCGTCAACAAGATACTTCATAGAGCATCGGTTGACTCAGAGTCGATAGGAACAAAAAAATCCTTGTACGGACAGTCGAGAAGCCATGAGATGGCGCCCTTGTTCCGGGGAGCAACGCGCCGAACGAGGCGATAGTCTCCACAATCAATGCGTTCGACGTCGAATTCCTGTCCAGGCTCGATGCGGTCCATTTGGCGAAATTCTGCCGGCAGGACAATCTGGCCCTTGGAAGAGATGGTAGCCTTCATTTCAAGTTAGATACCGTCTTATCTCTGCTGGCGTCAAGGTGCGAGGGGACCGCGCCCCAAAGTTTTTGCTCCATCAAAGGCGGCGGTTGCTCTGCAATCCCATTATTTTCTGCGTTGTCGATAGGGAACGCTTCGCGGTCTTACCTTATCTCCCATACCTCCACATTGCCGCTGCTGTCTCCCAGCGCAATCAGCTTGCCGTCGGGCGAGACCGCGACCGCGCGAATGCTGCTCATGTCCGTGGCAAAGGCGCGCGCCTCGTCCGAGCCGGGAGAGACAATGCCCGCAATGCCGTCGCCGTTGGCCATTACAAAGCCATCGCGCGTTGGCCCCACCGCGTACACTATCCCCGCGCCCAGGCTCGGCAGTGAAGGAGACGTTCCTCTGGGATTGCCGCTTGAATAGACCGCCGCCCCCAGGGCGTACCATCGCGCCATGCTCTTGCCGTCGCGCGAAGGCAGGCATTTATAAGGATTGGCGCAGATGTCGGGATAGCTTCCCACCTCACGCCCTGATTCCAGTTCGCGCACGGTGAATCCCTTTGCGCTCTTCCCCATCACCAGCCATGCTCCTTCCGGCGACAGTTCGATGACCGAGCCGCTGCCGGACTTCACAACGCGATTGCCGCTCACGTCCCATACGGCGGCTTTTTCGTCTCCCGCCACTCCCAGCGTGTCGTCGGGGCCGAATACCAGGGAACTCACGTGGCTCGTCTCAAGTTTGCGGGTCATCTGGGCCGTAGCCACGTCCCAGATCTGGACGCCGCCATAGCGGTTCGTGGCAACCATACTTCCCGTTTTCGAAATGGCAATTTCGTAGCTGGAATAATCCGCGCGCATGCTGGCCACAGGCTGCGCGGTAACAAGATCAAAGACCGTAATTGGAGAAGGCGGAGTGGGACCGTTGCTGGGGCTGCGCGGCGCTTGCGCCACCGCCAGCCGGCTTCCGTCGGCGGAAAAGGCCATCGCGGAAACCTCATCGTAGGCCTTGGACTTGAACCGCGTTTTCAGGCGCGCAACCTTTTGCTCCAGCACCAGATGCAGCCAGCGGACAAAGATTTCTGTTGGCGCCTTGCCCACCCCGGCGCCCTTGTTGTATTTCACGTAAGGCGGCATCTCGCCATAAAAACTCGTGCGGGTGAAATAGACCTTCTGGTCTGCCGCCCGCACCAGGGTCACGTCCCATGAAGGCGCATATCCCGGCTCGCCCGAATCATAATGGCCCATCTCGATTCGCGACTCTTCAACGCAAACCACCGTTCGCGCGCTGGCGGGCGTTGCGGCCTCCAGGCCCGCCACGCGAATCGCCGGATTGTGCGCCGGTGGCGCTTTGCTTTTGTCGCGATGAAAAAGAATGGTCACCGGCCCTTCCGGCCAGCCGTCCTTGGCATCGGTCAAGGCATAAGGATCGGCGCAAAGTTTTGCCGCCGTGGAAAGCGCGCCACCGGCGGCCGGCGCTTTCTTCGCCTGGCTTGCCGCCAGAGTGGTAATCAACAGGCACAGGCATAACGACAGTCTTTTCATTTGGCTTCATCCACGGTACTCAGGATCTCGCGCAGCGAAAGTCATTGTGCCGCACAACCAGCGACCGTGGAAGTGCAATCGTTGGTTGCCCGCTGCCGGAGGTTTGGCCGCCGACTGCGAATCTTCTTGACACCCCTGCGAAATGAAGATATTGAATGCAGGCAAATACCCCCTTGTTACGTTTACCTGGGTTGAGCGGGTGCGGGGCGCTCTCCAGCCGCCATCGATTCATTTCCCGCCGTTGCGACATCGCCAAGGGAGCCGCCATGGATGCCTGGATTCTGTATGCCGTAAAAATTTTCTTCATTGTTGCCATCGCCGCGCCGCCGGTGTTGGTCTTTATCTATCGCTGGCGGGAAGTGCCTTTGCGCGGCGCCGACGTGGAAGAAATGATGAATTGCGCCCTGAGAGGGCCTGACAAGGCCGCATGCGCGGACGCGCAACAGGCGCTGGATAACAATCCTTATATTTCCGATCCGCAGCAGACGTTTGAGCGCTACCACAGCCCGTGGCGATACCTGATTCCCTTTCTTGTCCTCACGGCGCTCACCGTTTCGTCCGGATATGTCGTCTACTCCTGGGTGCACTACAGACTGCTGCCGCCGCCCGCTGTGACAAACACTACCGGCGGGAACCAGCCGGCTTCCGGCGTCCAGCCGCAGCCCAAAGAGCCCCCTCCGATTCCTTCCCGTCTGCCCGACACCATTATCATGGCGTTGGTTGGCGGCTACGTCTGGTCGGTCTTTCAGATATGCGCCCGCAGCCGCTCGTCAGAGCTTTCACCCGACGATCTTTATGAGATCGATCTCGGCCTCATCGCGGCCGTGCCTGTGGGCATTGCGTTTTCCCTGCTCACCGCCGATCTCGGCGGGCTGCGAGCCTTTATGGCCTTTGCCGCATCCGCATTCCCCCTGCGTGACGTGCAGCGTCTGTTTCGCCAATATGCCACGCGCAAGGCGCTGGAGTCCTCTGGCTCTGATGATTCCGCCGCCAGCCGTCCGGCGGAGCTTCATCTGGGCACCACTATTGAAGGCCTGAGTGACCAGACCCTGGCCCGCCTGAGCGAACTGCGCATCTCCACCGTGCTGGATATGGCGTACTGTGATCCTATCCGCGTGATGGTGCAGACAGGCTTTCCCCTGCCGGTGATTATTGACTGGGTAGACCAGTCTCTTTGGGCGCTTTACGCGGGCGACCTCAAAAGCAAGATAGATAAATTGGGGATCCGCTGCTCGCTCGATGTGTGCGAGTTTGTTGACCTGCACCTTCGCGATGACAAAGGGAACAAGCGAACTGTGGTCGATGGCTCGAACAAGGCGGCGCTGGATGCCCTGGCCCAGGCCATGGGCAGCGACTCGCTTCTTCTCCAGGACCTGCTGTTCCGCATCTATTGTGACCCGCAGGTAACTGTCCTCAGGAAGTTGTGGTATCCCCATGGAGTGCCCAAAGAACTGAAGGCGGCCGCAGCCGGGGCGTAACCTGCGCGCGTTGTAAGATTGCTCTGGCGGCCGGCTCTTGCCGGGCCGTGGCGGTCTCCGTGCCGGAAGATGTATCCGATCTCGTATTTGATTCTCCGTCAGCAGTTGCGTTGGCGGACGACGCCGCTCTTTGGCAGCTTTACGATTCAGCATTTCCTTCCACCGAACGCGAGCCGCGCAGCGTGATCCTGGAAACTTTGCGCCGTGGCAACGGCGTCGCGGTACGCGCCCGGCAGCGCTCCAACACCATTGGCCTGGCCCTTGCCCACATGCTGCGCCGCCCTCCTGCGCTGTTCGTGGTGTATCTAGCGGTTGCTCCAGAACTCCGTTCGCGCCACATTGGCGCTGCCTTGTTTGAAAAGCTCTGGGAAGAAGGCTGCCGGAGATATTCTGAAGCAGGATTGGAGGCCGAAGGCATGGTTTGGGAAGTCGACATCCCGGAGCGGGCCACCAGCGAGCAGGTGCTCCAGCAGGGCCGCCACAGGATTGCTTTTTTTGAGCGGCTGGGCGGGCGTCTGCTTTCGCACCCGTACGTTCAGCCTCCGGTCGATGGCATTAACCCAGTGCCTATGCGCCTGATGTTCCGTCCCGCGCCGGGCCGGCCGCTGCCAGAGGGTTCAGCCCATTCCGCGCTTGTGCGGGCGCTCTATTTCGAGAAGTACCACGGGGCGAACGCGATTCCGCAACCCGTGCTGGAAGACCTGCTGCAAAAGACCGGCGTCGAATAACATTGCTCCTTCGGGGGAATGAATCCATGCCTGTGATCATCTGCATGCTGCGCGGCGTGAACGTCGGCGGCCACAACCTGATCAAGATGGACGCGCTCAAGGCGCTCTGCGTCTCGCTGAAACTGAAAGACCCGCAGACATATGTCCAGAGCGGCAACGTTGTTTTCAGCAGCGGCGAAAAAGACCTGCTGAAACTGGCCCGGCGTCTCCAGGATGCCATTGAAAAGGCCCACGGCTTCAGGCCCGGCGTGGTGCTGCGCACCGTGGAGGAGTTGCGGAAAGTGGTCGCGCGGAATCCCTTCGCCAAACGTGGCGGCATTGAGCCCGGCAAGCTGCTAGTGAACTTTCTTGCATACGATCCCAGCAAGGACAATCGGGAAAAGGCGTTGGCCATCAAGGTTGGTCCGGAAGAGCTGCATCTCGTTGGCCGTGAAGCCTATATCTACTTCCCCAACGGCCAGGGCCGATCCAAATTTCCCTCGGCGGCCATTGAGCGCGCCCTGGGGACCGCCTGGACCGGCCGGAACTGGAACAGCGTAACCAAAATGCTGGAGATAGCGGAAACGATGGAGGGACCCGGTTGAGTGCGCTTCGCCCCATCGGCGGCCCAGACGCGCGACCAAAGACCAGAAAATCAGCAATATTCACGCTAAATTCTTGAAGGGCGTATCCGGATCAGGTATATACTCCCGTCCTGTGTTTTTCAGACTCTTTTGATGAACTGGAGGAACGACATGTTTCAAGATGTCATCCCCGTAGAGCAAGAATGGGCAAGGGCCCTGGCAAGATTCGTAGCCAACCAACTGCCGCAGGCTGTAAGCCAAGTCAGTGACATCCAATTGAACACCGACCAGGTTGCTGTGCTCCAGCGGGCATTTGAGAATACGTTGGTCACCAACATGGGCTGCGAAGTCACTACCCCTTGATTGGTCGCGGTGCACCCCGGGCCGGTAATAGCTGGCCTTTGGTGAATCAACATCATTCAGCCGCAAGCCAACCAGCAACAACCATGAAAGTCAGCACCTCATTCCGGCTGAGGGCCGGCAACTGAGGGATCAGGTTCCATGGGCCAAAAAATTTTGCTCAGGAGTGACTTAAATGTCAGAACCCAAAGATGAACCAAAAGGTCTTGATCGTCGAGCTGTAATGCGCGGCGCGCTCGCAATAGGAGGGGTGTCCCTACTCGGTGGCGCTGCGGCGATGCCCCAAAACGCTGTTATTTCGGAAAGAGAATGGGCCAGAGTTCTAGCAAGGCACATGGCCAATCAGCTTCAGGAGGCTGTACGTACAGTTCCTGAACTAGGGTTGACCCAGGTTCAGGTTGTAGCGCTCAGGGCAGCATTTGAGAATACGTTGGTCACCAACATGGGATGCGAAGTGCCTATCGACCAACCGCCCGCCTGATTGGTCGCGGCGCATCGAGCAGCGCGCGGTACGCTGTGGTGCGCCAATTCGCAAGCGAATCGCCAACGCTCAATACTTGAAAGTGGGTCAGTTGGTCCCCAATTGACCCACTATCGTTCGCGCGCAAGTCCAAAATTTGTGCCAACCATGAAAATTTGTCTCATCAGTGCGCCCACAGCCAACCAGTTCGATGGCCGCGCCGTGAGCGAAACAGAAGCTGCCCGCATGATGGGCGAGCTTGCACCCGTCGGCATTTTGAGCCTTGCAGCCGTGCTTGAGGCCAAAGGCTTGCAGCCGGAAGTGGTGGACCTGAATCGCGTTTACTATAGCTGGCTGCAAGGGTCGAGCCGCGGCAAGACCGATTTTTGCAATTTTGCCGGATCGTATTTTGCCGCGCGTGATTTTGATTTCTTCGGCTTCAGCACGGTTTGCAGCAGCTATCCGCTCACGCTGCGCATTGCCGCCGAAGTCAAGCGCGCGCATCCAAAGTCCGCCGTGGTGCTCGGCGGCCCGCAGGCATCGGTCGTCGATACCGCGACCATGAGCGCCTATCCCTTCATTGATCTGGTCGTGCGCGGCGAAGCGGAGCAAACGCTTCCTGCTCTTGTCGACGCGCTCGGCGGATGCAGCGCACTGGCGGCGGTTCCGGGCATCACCTTTCGCCGGCAGAATGAAATCGTGCGCAACCCGGCTGCGCCCCTGGTCGCGGACCTTGACGCCCTGCCATTTCCAGCTTTTCATCTTTTCCCCGACGTGCGCCACTGCCGCCATTTTCCGCTGGAGCTGGGGCGCGGCTGTCCTTTTTCCTGCACCTTCTGTTCGACCAATGATTTTTTCCGCCGCAATTTCCGGCTGAAGAGTCCGGCGCAGATGATCGCCGATATGCGCCGCATCAAGCAGACCTACGGCATCAACTCTTTTGAGCTGGTGCATGACATGTTTACCGTGGACCGTAAGCGCGTGGTGGCATTTTGCGAGGCCCTGCTGGAGTGCAAGCGCAAGGACCCGGAAGACGCGTTCATCTGGGGTTGCAGCGCGCGCACAGACTGCGTTGACGAAGAGCTGATCGCGCTCATGTCCCGCGCCGGGTGTCGCGGCATCTTCTTCGGCATTGAGACCGGCTCGCTGCGCATGCAGAAGATCATTGACAAGGGCCTTGAACTGAACGATTCGGCGGAGCGTGTCCGTTCCTGCGATAAGTACAAAATCAACACGGCGGTCTCATTGATGGCCGGCTTTCCCGACGAGACGATGACTGACCTGCGCGACACCGCGGCGTTCTTTGTGGATTCACTGCGCTATGACCACGCCGATCCTCAGCTCAGCATCCTTGCCCCGCTGGCGGGTACGCCCATCTCGACGCAGCACAAAGATGCGCTGGTGCTTAACGACGATGTTGCCGATATGTCGTATCGCGGATGGCGGCAGGAGATTGAAGACCATGCGATGATTGCCGGACATCCGGAAATCTTTTCCAGCTTTTATTCCACTCCATTGCCGCACCTTGACCGCGAATTTCTCAAAGAGCTGCGCGACTTTCTCCTGAGCGGCATGAGGGCGTTTCGCCGGCTTCTGCTGGGCATGCATCAGGACAGCGGCAACGTGGTGGACGTGTTCCTGCAATGGCAGGATTGGCGTCGAGATAACGGAATACATTTCTCCAACGGCGACCGCACCGCCTACTACGCGCAAAGCCAGTTCCCGGCGGACTTTCTGCGCTTTGTCCGGCTGCATTACATTCCCGCCAGTGGAGCGCCTCTGGCCATCACCGCGCTGGCCGATTACGAACAGGCCTTGCTGGGCGGACAGGATCAAGATCAAACTTCCGATGACCCGCTGTTTCAGGACAGTGACGACCTGCTTTCCCAGGACAGCCGCCTGCGGTTGCTTCCGGGAGTAAAAGTCATCGAGCTTCCGGCAGACTATCAGGAGATTCTCCGGCGGCTCCGGCAGAGAAGCCCCTTGCATGACGTACCAAGCCGTCAGGTGAAACTGGCAATTCGCAGCGTCCCGGCCGGGCCTGCGGAAGTCCGCCAGCTCACCCCGCTTTCCGCCGAATTGCTGGACCTTTGCGCGGACGGATTCACGGTCCAGGAGATTACAGGGGAATTCCTGCTGCGTAATATCGAAATCCCGGGAGTTCCCGTAAGCAAAGCATGCCTGGCGGGGATTGAGATACTGCGCCAGCAGCGCCTCATCGCCCTGGCGTAAGCCAAACATCGCGTTCCCAGGATCGAGGCTCTCCTTCGTTTTTCCGCTTGACGTTGCCTACGTCTGTAGGTATATTTGCCTACGGTCGTAGGTGAGTTGATGGCACAAGCGGAAACCAAGCTTACTCCGGCACAGCTGGAGATCATGAACCTCTTCTGGCAGCACGGTGAGCTCGGCGTGGCCCAGGTCCGGCAGATGCTCAGCAGCCGGCGCGCCATTGCTCGCAATACCGTGCAAACCATGCTGAAGCGCCTGGCCGACAAAGGTTGGCTCCATGCGCGCGCCCAGGGCAATGCGTTTTATTTCCATGCGGCACGGCCGCGCAAATCCACTCTTAGAGGAATGCTGGGTCAACTCCTGGATAGCGCGTTCGGCGGATCAGCGAGTGGTCTGGTAATGGCGCTTATGGAATCGCGGCGGATATCTCCCGCGGAAGCGCGGCGGATCCGCGAACTGATAGACGGAATGCAGGAGAACGGCAAATGAATAATTGGCTTGGAGTTCTTGCGGCCCTGCTGCCTGCGGCCACCATGGTATTGGCGCAGCTCACTGCTCTCCTGATTGCGGGACTCATGGTGCAGCAGGCCGTCCGTCGATCAACCGCGGCCCGTCATGCGGTCCTGCTGTGGACAATGATGGCTGCGGGTCTCTGTCCCATCCTGATCGCGGTCTTTCGACTTGCCGCGATTCCAGCGCCGAAGCGGAATCCGCTGCAGCCGCTCAATGTCTTGCTCGCCAGTCCCGGAGCCATCCTTTCACTCCAGTCCGGCACCCAGGTCACAACCACGAATCACGCGCCACTGGCCGGAATTTTCATTGCATTATGGTTGGCAGGAGTGTTGTTGAGCTTATCCGGGCTCGTGCGTGGCCTGTTCGCCGCGCGCCGGATCAGGCGAGGCGCGCTATCTCCGCCAGCGGAGCGGATGTTCCCCGCTCGGGCGCAGCTTCAGGCCGTTTTTCCGTCCTGCAACCACGGTCGTGATCTTCCGCCGATATTTGGTTCAGATCGCGTAGACGTTCCCATGGCGGTGGGCTATTTGCGGCCGGTGGTGTTGCTTCCATCGTCCTTGATGGCCCATCTCGATGACCAGCAGCTCTTGCAGGTTCTTGTCCATGAATGCGCGCATGCTCTTCGCCACGACGCGCGCGTGGCCCTGTTCCAGCGCATCCTGGTTGCCGTGTTTTGGTTCCATCCACTTGTTTACATCGTCAGTCGCCTGCTCGATCGTGTGCGCGAAGAAATCTGCGATAACTACGTGCTACGAACTGCGTCTGCCAAAGATTATGCGCAAACGCTCCTCACCGTGGCCGAGTCTCTTTCACAGCAACCCAACCGATGGTTTGCTCCGGCCCTGATTCAAACGGCAAAGCTGGAGAGCAGAATTGCCGGCTTACTTAATTCACGGAGATGCATTATGACTAACTTGACCTCGAAGAAAGTTGCCGCCATTGCCATGTGCTTCGTCGGCAGCGTAATCGTTCTTAGCTGCTTCGCGGGAGCGCCCGCCAGGGGGCAGGATTCATCTGGCGACTTCTCGCACGTCGTAAATTTAGAAGGAACCGGAGATAACATCAGGATCGTTGAGGTTCGTGGCCCTTCCGATACCCTGGCCGTGGGCAACACATACGAGGTCAGGGGCACCTACAAACTGGTTTCGCAGGACAAAGCATTACTTATGGTGAATGTTACTGAGGATGTAAAAAATCATGGGCCACACCCGGCCGTTCCGGGGCAAAAAATGATTGTTGAAAAAGGCGAGGGTAGTTTCACGCTGCGGTTCCACATGTGGAATGAAGGCATGCCCCACGTAAGCTTCTATCCAGTGAAGGGCGGCACTTGGTTTGCAACCCGTTACTTTTAAGTTGCGGGCGCCTGCTTAGAGATCGAGTAATAAAGCTGCTGGGCTGCGTTGAGGACGAGCAGCCCAGCAGAGCCCCCGCTTACGACTGAATGGCCATTCAGTGTATTCTGTATAGCACTTCTTTCAGTTCAGAATCCGCTGAGGGGCGCGTATGGGCACCATTACTGCTACATCAAGCACCGAAATAAGCACGCCAACCAGTTCGTCACGCGCAGAGGCCGTGCCCTGGCTGGTCTGGGCCAACGTGATTGCATCCGTTTGCATTGCCACCGGGCTTTACTGGGACATTTCCTGGCACGAGACCATTGGCCGCGACAGCTTCTGGACGCCGGCCCATCTGCTGATCCAGTTTGGCGCTTTACTGGGAGCTTTCGGCTCAGCCTGGGTCATCATGCGGACCACCTTCGGCGGCGACCCAGACGCCAGGGCCAACTCGGTAAACGTGCTGGGATTCCGCGCGCCGCTGGGAGCGTTTATCGCCGCCTGGGGCGGCGGCGCAATGCTCACCTCCGCGCCCTTTGACAACTGGTGGCATGAAGCCTACGGGCTTGATGTAAAGATCATCAGCCCGCCGCACATGTTGCTGGCGCTGGGCATTGCCGGAATCATGTGGGGAGGCGCACTCCTGGCGGTATCGTATCTCAATCGCGCCACCGGCGAGCAGCGCATACGCCTGCAACGCATTCTGCTGTTCATTGGCGGGTTCATCATTGTTCAGGGCATGACGCTCAAACTGGAGTACACGAACCGCGTCCTTCTGCACAGCGGGATTTCCTACATGGTGATCGGTATTGGCACGCTGCTGTTGCTGGAAGGCTTGGCCCGCGTCTCCGGCCATCGCTGGGCGCGCACCATCATGACGGGCGTCTACTCGGCGTTTGTGCTGGTCCTGATGTGGGTATTGCCGCTCTTTCCCGCGCAGCCCAAGCTCGGCCCCGTTTACCAGGACATCACGCACATGGTGCCGCTGCCTTTTCCGATCCTGCTGATCGTACCGGCGTTTGCGCTTGACTTGGTCTGGCCGCTGGTGGGCGAGCCACAACTATGGAGCAAGCTGTCCCGAGTCGTGATAGGTGGCTTTGCAATTGTGCTTGCATGGCCCTTGATTGGGTTGAATCTTTCGTGGACTCTTCGGCGGAATCTCTTTTTGACCGGGCGAAAACAAGAAGCCTGGAGCAAGCGGCTGCGGGAAGCTTGGAACAAGTGGCAGCAGGAAGGGTGGAACAAGTGGCTGCAAGCATCCTTTGCTGGAATCTTCTTCCTGGCGCTCTTGATTGTCGTGGAGTGGCCTTTCGCCACGTTCCTGATGTCGCCCATGGCGCGCAACCGTTTCTTTGCGACCATTGATTTCCCATACTTCGCGCTGCCCACCTCGCCCACCGTCCGCCACGTCTTTGTGCATTGGGAGCAATCCCCGGCGGAGTTCTGGCGCAACATGGCGCTGGGGTTCTTGTTCTCGATCGGCAGTATGTGGGCCGGCATCTACTGGGGCGGCTGGCTGAAAAAGGTGAGGCGGTGAGAAAGATCGGGTCATCTGGAGATCGGGTGATCTGAAAGGCAAAGCAATCCGATCAGCGACATGAAGCACAGATCGAAGGTGAGTTCTCTAAGGAGTAAGAGTCGGCCCATGAAGAAGCTGCTTCGTTACGTCTGCGTTTTGTTCCTGCCGCTGGCCGGCACGGCCCACGTGAACAGCCCCGATGTTTTCTATGACGGCTACGCGGGCCCTTATCATCTGCTGGTCACGTTGAGGCCGCCGGCCGTGGTGCCGGGCGTGGCCCAGGTGCAGATTCGCAGCGTTGGCAGTGACGTAAATGAGATCAAGATACTTCCACTGCGGATGATCGGCGTGGGCGCAAAGATGGCGCCGCTGCCTGACCCGGCGAAACGCTCGAAAGACGATCCCCAACTCTTCAGCGGCAGCCTGTGGATCATGGTTCGCGGATCATGGAAAGTACAGATACAGGCCACGGGACAAAAAGGCGTTGCACAACTTGACGTTCCTCTCCCGGCCGTCTCTACCAGCTCGCAGCCGATGCAAACCGGGCTAGGAATACTGTTGGCTTTTCTGGGGCTGGCTTTGGCGGCCGGCTTTATCGGGATTATCTTTGCGGCCACTCGCGATGCGGCTTTGAATGCCAATGAAGTTCCCGCGCGCTCACAGATGAGTCGCGGGCGCGTTGGTCTAATGATCGCGCTGATGATTGTGGGGCTGGCATGCACTCTGGGGAATATATGGTGGAGCAGTGAAGCCAGCGCCAACGATCGCCTCAACTACAAGGTCCCCAACATGAAGCCGTCTTTGGCCGCCGGCGGCCTGCTGCGCCTGCACCTGGAGAATCCCAACGAGTCAGAGCCAACGCGTTTCCGCAGCGAGCAGCCGGACCGAATCCGCCTTGATGACCTGATTCCCGACCACGGCCATCTCATGCACCTCTTCATTGTGCGCATGCCGGACATGAAGGCATTCTGGCACCTGCATCCTGACCAGGTGCAGACCGGAGACTTCGCCGTGAACCTGCCCATCATGCCGGAAGGCCAGTACAAGCTTTATGCGGACATCGTGCATCACACCGGCTTTCCTGAAACCCAGGTGGCCACGGTGAATCTGCCGGCCGTTACCGGCGAGGCATTGAGCGGCGACGACGCTGGTTCCCTTGATCTGGCGCCCGTTGATAACGTTGCGCAGCTTTCCGGCGGCCATCGCATGGTGTGGCAGCGCGACGATCGTTCTTCCAATGGTCAGCCATTCAAAGAGGGTCAGCCCTACTGGTTCCGCTTTCGCGTGGAAGATAAGGACGGCAAGCCCGCCGCCGATCTTGAGCCGTACATGGGCATGGCCGCGCACGCGGTGTTTTTGAGCTCCGACGGCAACGTTTTTGCTCACGTGCATCCCGCGGGCTCGGTTTCCATGGCCGCCATCAGTCTGGCGGAAGGCCGCAGCACAAAAGCAGGGATGGAAAACATGGACCATGCTGCACCTTCTTCAGAGATTTCCTTCCCTTATGGCTTTCCTCAGCCGGGCGAGTACCGTATCTTCGTACAGGTAAAGAGAGCAGGGAAGGTGGAGACTGGCGAGTTTGTGGCCAGAGCGGAGTAGCAGCAAGCAATGGACAGCAATGACCCGCGTTCGATTCACAGTCTCTTCCAGGAAGCGTTTAATGCCGGTGACATCGATTCGGTTGTGTCTCTGTATGAGCCAAACGCTGTTCTTGTCGTGAATGGCCAGCCTGTTGCAGGCCAGGAGTTGATACGAAATGCGTATCAGAATTTTCTCGCCGGTCGGCCTAGGATGTCCCTTAAAACGCGCTCAGCAGTGATGGTGGACAACAATCTGGCTTTGTTGCACGGTGATTGGGTTCTGGAACGGGCCGGGGCTGATGTAGCCGGAACGACGCGAGGCATGAGCAACGAAGTGGTCCGTCGGCAAGCAGATGGTTCTTGGCGGTTTGTCATCGATAGTCCTCATACTCCTGCCGGGTAGAGTCCATGGTCCGACAGTTTGATTTCCACAGCTCAGGAAAGTCAATTTCCTAAAAACGTTTTCGAACCTGTCATGCTGAGCGGCGTGCGAGTCCCGCAAAGCGGGATAAGCGCAAGTCGAAGCATCCCGAGAATTCTGTTCCTGCCCATGCTGCAGCAGGGAGTTCTCTTCCAGAATGCCTGTGCTACCATCTTTGGCCGTGCGTGACGGTTCTTATTACCAGTTCTGGGTTTACATCCTTACCAGCCGCACGGGTACGCTTTATGTCGGCGTTGACCGGCTACCTGGGCACTCGCATATGCAGCACAAAATAGACTCCATTGAAAGGTTTCACCAAAAAGTACAAAGTGCACCGGCTCGTCTATTACGAGAGCTATGAGCACGTGATGACCGCCATTCGCCGCGAGAAGCAGTTGAAAGGCTGGCGCCGGGACAAGAAGATAACTCTGATCGAAAAAGTGAATCCACGATGGATGGACCTGGCCGAGAACTGGGGCCGGGAAATGCGGTTTCGGGGACAGTACCTCAAGAGAACGCCTTGAATCGGCATGGTTGCGGGAAGCATTCTCGGGATGGTTCGACTCGTCCTCGCCTCTCCCGCTACGCGGGCTCGTTCGGTCTTCGCTCACCATGACAGATGGAAATTGTAATTTTTTGCAAACTGTACCACTACAGAGGTCCATGGCCCGTCTTGCTCATTCCAGGGATTAGGTGTAGCGTTAATCGGTTCGTTTTGTTTGGGGTGTGTTACGGTTTGACCCCGGTTGCAACTATGGAAGTACCTGCAAACAGATAGCTCCTTTTTTCCCCCAGCACACTCCAAATTATTCCAATCCGCGCGGTGATGAAGTTTGCGGGATGCCCCATTGGTACAAGGCTGCGCATAAAAAGCCGGCCCGATTTTTGGAGGTGGTCATTTGGCTTTGGTGATTGCGGGAAATGTGGTGGCGATGGCGCCGTCGGACCCTGCTAAAGTTTTCCGGGGACGGGTCTGGCTCGGGGATGATGGCCTGATTGACGCGGTCACACCGGAGAAAGCGCCCGCGCCCGCAGGATTTGACAAAGCTCCGGTTGTGGACGTGAAGGATGCGTGGGTGTTGCCGGGGCTGATCGATCTGCACAATCATATCGCCTACAATGCGTTGCCGCTGTGGGCGGAACCGTCGCAGAAGGTCTCCTTCCGCCATCACAACAGTTGGACCGGTGCGCCCACCTATCAAAAGTCCATAGGCTGGCCGGCAGGTCTGCTGGTTACCGCCGAGCCGGAAGCCCTGCTGGCCTACGTTCAGCTGCGGGCGCTGGTGGGAGGAACAACGGCCATTCAAGGCTGGCCCACCGCAAACCGGCAGCACGTCCAGGTGCTGCGGGACATTGACGAGGAAAAGGCTGGCTCAACCAACCGGAACCTGATTCACACCTCCGCGCTGACCTTGCCGCTGCTGGCGCTCGGCAAGATGGCGCAGTTTGAAAATGCGGGCGCCGGGTTTATCTACCATTGTGCCGAGGGCCAGCCTGGCTCCGTGGTCGCAAAGGAATTCACTGACGTTGGCAACGCCGGTTGTCTGCAAAAAACATTTATCGCAATTCACTGCAACGCCATTGCCGGCACTGATTGGAAGCGCTGGGCGCCCAAGGAGAAGACTGGAGCGGTGGTATGGTCGCCATTCTCCAATCTTTGGTTGTACGGCAAGACCACAGACATTGTCTCCGCCCGCCGGCAAGGAGTTACTGTTTGCCTGGGTTCGGATTGGGGGCCTTCCGGCACCAAGCATGTGCTGGGCGAACTGAAGGTGGCCCGGCTGGCCAGCGATAAGCTGGGAATGGGACTGAAAGATGACGAACTGGTGGCCATGGTCACTTCCAATCCCGGCGATGTGTTGGCGCGATGCTGGTCGCGTCCGTTTGGACGCCTTGTGCCCGGCGCATTTCCGGATGTCACGGTGTTACGTCCCAAAGGCAGCGGTGATGTGTGGTCGCAGGTGGTGGCGGCAACCGAGCGCGAGGTGATGCTGGTGGTGTTTGACGGCAAGGCCCGTTATGGCGATGCCGCCTTGATGTCCGCCGCCGGGGCTTCACCCTCAAGCACGCTGACGGTTGCGGGGATAAAGCGGGGATTCGCTATTCCTGATCCGGCTGATGAAAAAAAGGCATGGACCTGGGCCGACATTAGCGGCCGGCTGGATGCAGTGCGCAAAGATCCCGCGCATGCTGTCAAAAAGGCCGATGCCATTCGTCGCAGCTATGCCGGACCGATGGACGATCGCAAGGCGCCGCTGGAGCTGGTGCTGGACATGCCGGGCGGGGGGCCGCAGGCGGCGCTTGCTATGCCCAAGCATCCGGAAAACGTGGTGGTCCCTCCGCTGCCGACCCTGGTCCATGATAAGGCGTTCTTCAAGGACATTCATGGCCGCGGTTTTCACGAAGGATTGCTCGACGGCCTGGCAAAATTCTATGGGTGAAATTCATGGCAACCACACGTAAACGGACTTCCGCCAAGGTCGCGCGCTCCTCTCAACCGGCCTCTCCGATGCGAGTGCGCGCAGACGCGTTACAGGACTTGCCGGCGGGCGTGGGTCAGCTGAGTTGGGGTGAACGGCTCAGTGTTCTCGACGCCTGGGTGCAAGTGCTCGACGGCGCGTACGCTCATTTGCCGTTGAAGCGGGCGCTCTATGGATACGATCCCATACGCGCGATTGAGCACTTGCGGCAACAGGTGCCCGCGCTCAACGATCTGCAGTTTCATCGTGAGCTCGCCACGCTGATCAACCGCCTGCGCGATGCCCACACACAGTACAAAGGCCCGAAATCGCTGGAAGGAGTGGTGGCCAGCCTGCCTTTTCTCGTGGAGGCTTACGGTCCTGCTGACCAGCCGACGTATGTAGTGTCAAAGGTGAATGAGGAAGCTGTCAGAGACAAACACTTCGTCCCGGGAGTGTCGCTGGAATGGTGGAATGGAGTCCCGTTTGATCGCGCGGTGGACCTGCACGCGGAGAGCGAAACCGGCGGTCGTCCGGACGCGCGCCGTGCCCGGGCGCTCGAATCCTTGACCTTCCGCGCGCTCGGCTACAGTCCGCCGCCAAACGAACATTGGGTAGTTATCGGCTATCGCGATAGCGGTAACCGGCCGCGTGAGATACGGCTGGCCTGGCAGCTCGTGGAGCCGGACCGGGCGGCCACGGCAAGCCGGGGCGGCGCTATGCGCACGCGTCGCGCCATCAACCCGGCCGCGGAGGCGGTGCGTCGGGCGAAGAAGGCGATGTTCAATCCCGAACTTTGGAAAGCCGAGAGCAAACCTGCCCGCGCCTCGGCCGGTACGGGATATGAGGACTTTCTTACGGCACGGCCCGTTGCCGGCGGCAAGTTCGGTTACCTGCGGATTTGGAGCTTCGACGTGGATGACGATCAGGGATTCCTTGACGCTGCCATACAGTTGCTCGATGGCCTGCCTGATCGTGGGTTGATTATCGATTTGCGCGACAATCCAGGCGGGCTCATCTGGGCGGCGGAACGCATGCTGCAGCTTTTTACTCCTGACCCCGTCATGCCCACGAAATTCGCCCTGCGCGCCACGCCGCTCACCGCCGCCATGGCCAGCGCAGCATTCAATCAGCAGGAACTGGCTCCGTGGGTAGAATCGCTCACCACCGCGGCTTCCACCGGCGAACCGTTTTCCAGCCATTTGCCCATTACCAGCGCCGAGCAATGCAATGACCTTGGCCAGTGTTATGGCGGCCCCGTGGTTGTGGTGGTTGATGCCAACACATATTCTTCCGGTGATCTTTTCACCGCCGGAGTCGTTGACAACAGCATCGGGCCGGTGGTGTGCATAGGCCAGGCGACCGGCGCTGGAGGAGCCAATGTATGGAGTTCCGATGATTTGCGCGCAGCCATGGCAGCAGCCGAGCGTCCGCTGCCGCCTTTGCCTGAAGGAGTGGGCTTTTCCGTGGCCGTGCGGCGCGCGGTGCGCAACGGCAGCGCCGATGGGGTGCTCATCGAAGACTCCGGTATTGCTGGACAGCCGTATGCCATGACCGAACATGACATCTTCGGTAGCAACGAGGATTTGATCGCGCATTGCGCGGAGTTGCTGGAAGCCCAGCCGTGGACCCGGATGAACGTAAAAAGAAAAGCCGGCGCGCTCACCATCGTCACCGCGGGACTTGACCAGCTAGACCTCTACATTGACGGCCATCCGAGCGGTGAAACAATCTTTCTTAAGCAGGACGGCACAAAGCGCGTCCCGCTGCCGGCCAAAGCTGGTGAGGTCGAGGTGGTCGGCTTTGCCGGCGGCGTGGTACGTCAAAGGCGGCGTTTGGCGGCGCCTGCGGGCCGCGGTTAGTTTCCGCCTCGCGACAGATTCCCGAGAGGCCGCCAGACGGTTTTGGGGCCGCGATCACCGCTGGGTGTTCGCGACTACGCGACAATCCCTTTCGGCACGGTAATAGTGATGTTGCGACGCTTCTTCAGAGCGTCCGCGCCCGCGCGCGTGGCCCATCCATCATTCTCGTGCATCCACGGGGGCAGGCCGGCCGGAATGTCTTGTTCCGGAATCGGTTGCCGATCGCCGTCCGCCCATGTGTCTCCATAGAGAACGAGCGCCGTGGGAGTGTCAGGATGTTTTATTGCTGGAGCCAGGGTCTGCAGGTTCGTGCTCCAGTTCTGCAGCATCTTCTTAGTCGCGGCCGCTAGTTTGGTCTTGTCGCCTTTGGAAGAGCTTTCCGGCTGGGTAGGATGGGTGATGGGCGCGAATGCGCCGGTAAACGCCGCTCCATTGGGCGTCGCTTTCCACGTTTGCCATGCGGCGTTGGCAGCCGTTCCCAATGCCACAACGCCTTCCACCTTGCTCCCCACCAGCAGGGCATCGAGCCAGCGATTCCGGTACGCGGCCAGCGCGGGGTCTTTCTGCGTCTTGGCCTTCACCGAGCCGTAGACGCTATAGAGAAACGTATTCACGATGGCATAGCTCTTTGTGATTCCCAGTTTGGCGAGAAACCCTTGCAAACGCCGGCCGGCCTCACCGACCAGTACGCGGCGGATGATGGTCTCATGCTGGGCAGGATCTTGCCCGATCACCACCACCCGCGCAGAGCCGTCGAGCCGGCCGCGATGAAAGATCGGTCCCCATTCCACGCGGAATTGGTCAGGAGGATAAACGTCGCTTTCGGGATATTCGACGCACAAGGTACGAAAAGGCTCCGCACCGTAGCCAGGATCAAACAGGTGGGACATGGAACTCGCTCAACTTTCTCGAAGCAGTGTACCATCCCCCTGTGGCGGCCCGGCGCGGTAATTCTCACAAAATGGGATTTTGCCATCCGCCTCTTCGCGGAGTACAATTCTCCTCGCAATGTCCCGATTCTTCCACGGCTTTACTTGACGGTAGCGGCCAAACCTCCGGTCGGACGTTCTCTACTCTCATTTCTGAATCAAGCCGAAAGGAAGAATCTTTATGCTGCGCAGAATTTCTGCGATCTCTCTCCTGCTGTTGTGCGCTGCTTGCGCATTTGCCCAGAGCAAGTCGCGCCACTTTGAGTTGAACTACTCTTTCACCGTCCGCATCACCGATCCTGGCAAGCCGCTTGACGTCTGGTTTCCGTTGGCCCAGTCCGATCAGTTCCAGCAGGTAAAAGTGCTTTCCCGGAGCGGCGATCTCCCGCTTAAAGAGACCATCGAGCCGGAGTACGGCAACAAGATGTTTTACGCCCACACGGACAAAGCAACGCAGGCGGAATATCATTTCTCGGTCAAGTATGATGTGGTGCGGCTGGAGCATCTGGCGCCCGTCTCCATTAGAAAGCCGGCGAGGGAGAAAGAGCTGCGGCGCTTCCTGCAAGCCGATAAGCTGGTGCCCATCACCGGCAAACCCGCCGAACTGGCCGCCGAGCAGGTCAAGCCCGGCATGTCTGACCTGGACAAAGGACGGGCCTTCTACAATTACACGTTTGCCACCATGAAATATGACAAGACCGGCACCGGCTGGGGGCGCGGCGATACGCTCTGGGCCTGTGACGCCAAGCATGGCAACTGCACGGACTTCCATTCGGTGTTCATCTCCATGGCGCGCTCGCAGAAAATTCCCGCGCGTTTTGAAATGGGGCTGTCATTGCCTGAAGGGCAGAATTCCGGCCAGATTGCCGGGTACCACTGCTGGGCGGAGTTTTATACCCGCGAGCGCGGCTGGTTCCCGGTGGATATTTCTGAAGCCTGGAAACACCAGGAGAAGAAGGACTATTTCTTCGGCGCGCATGACGTGAACCGCGTCCAGTTCAGCGTGGGGCGCGATCTACAACTCAACCCCCGGCAGCGCGGCGAGCCCGTCAATTACCTGATCTTTCCCTATGTGGAACTGGGCGGCCAGCCCTGGCCCAACGTGGCGAACGCCTTCTCATTTACCGACATTGGCGGCCACGAAGCGACGCGGGCTTCCCGGTAAGAAACGGTCAAAAGGTTACCTTGGTAACGGTCCGGACTGCTTCTCCTCGTCCGGACCGCCATTTTCCTGCATAATACGCACGCCTATTAACTTTCAGATGTGCGGCCTGAATATCTTCCAAAATTGGAATCCGATCCGGAAG
The DNA here is from genome assembly GCA_035703825.1 of Candidatus Angelobacter sp. GTDB lineage: Bacteria > Acidobacteriota > Terriglobia > Terriglobales > Acidobacteriaceae > Angelobacter. The sequence goes on along the minus strand of DASSXL010000172.1, from coordinate 2,119 downwards.
CGCAAATGTATTGCATTTCCGTATACATAAGTATGTACAAGCGGCTGATAATGGTGTGAAATTGACACGCGAGTTTCAGCCAACAAATTTGGTTCCTGTGTTCGAGAGAGACCGGGGGCCGGAATTATCACCTTGATGGGCCGATATACCGACGAACAGCAGAGGAGAAAAAGCTCAATGAGATTGTTAGAGAAGATGTGTTTCGTAGTGCTGGCCTCTGGGCTGGCATTGGGCCAGGCAACCGCAAGTAATAGCGGCTCTGCCGGGACCGGGTCAGTCGCAGACGAGCTGAAGGCTTTGCGCGAAGCCATCAGCGAACAACAAAAACAGATTTCTCAGCAACAACAACAGATCCAGACCCTGGAGCAGCAGCTCCAGAAGCAGACCTCGGGCGCCCCGCACGTGGCTGATGCCGCACTACGCACAGCTCCCATGCCGGTGGCGGCAACCGTGGTCCAGGAAACCGAGAAGCCCAAGGAATCGCCGCTTTCGTTCCGCATCGGCGGCACGGACTTTACCCCCGGCGGGTTCGTTGACTTTGAGAACGTTTTCCGTACCACCAACGCGACTGGCGCGACCGGAAACCCGATTGCCACCAGCTTCGGCGGAATTCCTTTCAGCAACACAGTGGCAGGACATCTGACGGAATATCGCTCCACTGGTCAGTATTCGCGCTACAACCTTAAGATCAGCGGCAAGTACGGCGCCAACAACGTAGTCGGCTACATTGAAGGCGATTTCAACGGTAACGACGCGGCCAACGTATTCGTTACCGCCAACGGCCATACCAACCGCCTGCGTGTGTACTGGCTGGACTTGAAGCGCGGCAAGTGGGAATTCCTGGGCGGCAGCACCTGGGGCCTGGAAACGCCCAACCGCACCGGCCTTTCGCCCATGCCTGCTGATCTGGCGCTCACGCTGGGTGAAGATGCAAACGTCCATGTGGGTATCCCCTATACCCGCGCCGGTGAGTTCCGCGCGGTCTATCACTTCAGCGATCACTTCCAATGGGGCGTTGCGCTGCAGAACCCAGACCAGTTCGTGAATGCCGGCGAAGTCATCTTCCCGTTCGCGTTCAATGCACAATTGGGCGGCCAGCTTGATGCCGCTAACTCAACCGGCACGCCTAATCTGGGCCCGGATATCCACACCAAGATGGCCTGGGACAACGATGTGAATGGCAAGCACTTCCACTTTGAACTGGGCGGCCTGGTGACCACTGTGAAGACCACGAATATTCCTATTGGTGGGTCCAATTTCACAAGCCATACCAGCATCGGCGGTGGGATTCTGGGCGCTTTCAACTTTGAACTGTTCAAGGGCTTCCGCGTACTGGCCAACGGACTATATGGTGACGGTGTAGGACGCTACCTGATCGGGACCGCTCCCCAAACCGTGGTCCGCCCAATCGCAACCGGTCCGGCAACCTTCACCATAGACAACTCGCTGGTCCATTCCGGAATGGCCCTGGTGGGCGTTGAAGCCACCGCCAAGAAGAGCCAGTTCGGTTTCTACTACGGCGGCATGTATGCCCAGCGCAATGCCTTCCCGGACTTGACCTCGCCACTGGTGGTTAAACCCATCATCGGTTTTGGCGGCATCAACTCACCCAACAGCGCAAACCGGGCCATCCAGGAAGCTACGTTTGACTGGACCCAGACCTTCTGGAGAAACCCACAGTACGGCGCCGTGTTCCTTGTAACGCAGACATCGTACTTGACGCGCGCTCCGTGGTTCGTAGCCGCTGGCGCTCCCAAGAATGCTCACCTGGTCATGAACTTTGTCAGCCTGCGATACGCGCTGCCATAACCATTTACCGATCCTAAAACATAAAAACGCCGGATTACATCCGGCGTTTTTCTCTTGCGATGAGCGAAGCCACCTCCGCTCATTGAATACTTATGGTTGAGACTAGTTGTGGCCTCCGCTGAGATAACCCGTAAGGTCCTGGGTGCCCGAGGGCCCGGTAAAAAGAGGCGGAGGAGTCACTTCCAGGGTCTGTGAAGGGTTGCAGCAACTGGGATCGGTATAGAGAGTATTGCCGAACTCTACGGAACTGACAGAGGTGTCCACTTCATAGTTCACGCCGGAGCCTGTTCCTTTGGTGGTGAATGTGACC
>DASSXL010000154.1:0-9789 GCA_035703825.1 Candidatus Angelobacter sp. | reverse complement strand
GCAAGGCTTCTTCTTGCGATTTTCCTGTTTTTGCTGGGGAAACTCATTGCTCGCTGCTGGTCAGCCGGCTACCATCCGCCTGTCTACCCGAGCGCAAAGGTGGAGGGACGATGAGTTAAATGATCACCCCAAGAAATTTATATTATGCAATATAAATCTTGATTGGGTGTTTTATGTAAATCATAGAAAACAATAGATGAAAATGTTTCTATGATCTATATATAAGATCTCTTAATTTCTTGCTTATTTACCTTTGCAATGCTCACCATTGATATCCTGCCCGCCACGCCGGATGAGCCTGTGAGCTGCAAGGCTTCTTCTTGCGATTTTCCTGTTTTTGCTGGGGAAACTCATTGCTCGCTGCTGGTCAGCCGGCTACCATCCGCCTGTCTACCCGAGCGCAAAGGTGGAGGGACGATGGAGTGAAATGATCATCCCAAGAAATTGAGCCGAGTCGCTGAAGTCTACGCCAATGCCGGGAAACCAGGGGACAGACGGAACGTTTGCTTTCAGCAGGCGGAATGAGATGGGTCTTGGGATGAGGTCGGGAGGGGGAGACGAACAAGAAAATCGAAAGGCGGGGCGGTTTTCCTCCGTGTTCCGCAGCCTGCCCTGAGCGAGGCTCGCGAGTCGAATGGGTGGCCTCTGTGGTAAAGGTTAGTGCGCCATACCCCCCGGCCCTCCTCCGCCTTTGGGGGGCTTTTTCATCAGCAGGATCAGTGGCAGGCAAACGGCGAACATGATCGCCAGAAGAAAAAAGACGTCGATATATCCCATCATCGCGGCCTGGCGCTGGACCATGCCGAACAATCCGGCAGCGGCTTGTTTGGTGGCGGTGGCGGCGTCCATGCCGCGGGCCATGAACGCACCTTTCATCTGGGCCATCATGGTTTGGGCGGCGGGATTGTAAATCGTAACGTTCTTGCCGAGATCGTTGATGTGGGCCTGAGCGTGGCGCGATGAAATTGTGGTCACGCTGGCAATGCCGATACTGGCGCCGATGTTGCGCATCAGGTTGAACAGGCTGGTGGCGTTGCCCATTTGCTCTTTGGGAATCAAGCCGTTGGTGAGCGTGGTGAGCGGCACAAACAGCAGTCCCATGGAGCAGCCCTGCAGGAGCTGCGGCCAGAAGATGTCCCAGTAACCGGCGTTCAGGTTCAGGTTGGAGAGCTGGTAGATGCTGAAAGACGCGATGATCAGCCCGGCGGCCAGCAGTTTGCGCGCCTCAATTTTGCCCATGAGAATGCCGACGATCGGCATAAAGAGGAACGACCCCAGGCCGCGTGGAAGCATGGCCATGCCGGCTTCGAGGGCTGAATATCCCATGAGCGTTTGCAGCCAGAGTGGAAGCAAGACGGTGCTGCCATAGAGAACGAAGCCCAGCACGGTCATGAGAAATACACCGGTGGCGTAGGTGCGATTTTTGAAGATCCGCAGCTGCACGACGGGATGCTCGGTGACGAGTTCGCGCACGAGGAAGAACACGAATCCGATGACGCAGAGAATGCCCAGGATAAGGATGAAGTGCGAAGCGAACCAGTCTTCTTCCTGGCCTTTATCGAGCATGATTTGCAGCGCGCCGATTCCGAGAGCGAGATAGCCGATGCCCCAGTAGTCCACGCCGCCTTCTCCGCGCTTGATGTATGGCGGATCGTGAATAAAGAGCAAGGCCATAATGACAGCCGCGATCCCAATAGGAATGTTGATGTAGAAAAGCCAGCGCCAGGAGTAACTGTCGGTGATCCAGCCGCCGAGCACGGGACCGAGCATGGGAGCCACGACGATACCGAGCGCCCAGAATGCCATGGCTTTGGCGCGCTTCTCCGGCGGGAAGGCTTCCATCAGGATGGCTTGCGAGAGCGGTTGCAGGCCTCCGCCGGTTGCGCCCTGGAACACGCGGAAGATGATAAGCAAAGGCAAGTTGGGCGCAATGCCGCAGAGAAAAGAGAAAACCGTGAATCCGCCCACCGACATCAGCAGAATATTGCGGCGGCCAAAATAATTGCCCAGCCATCCCGTAAGCGGCAGCACAATGGCATTGGCGACCAGGTAAGAAGTCAGAACCCAGGTTGCCTCTTCCGGGGTCACGGAAAGACTGCCCGCAATATGCTGCAGAGATACGTTCACCACCGTGGTGTCCAGCACCTCCATAAAGGTGCCAAGCATCACGGAGATGGCGATGATCCACGGATTAACTGCTGGCTTTTCCATTATTTTGCCGCGACGCTTGTCTTGGATCGCTACGCTCTAAACTGCTTTTGCGTTTTGCTCGACCCTGACATTCTTCGGCGCTTGTTGCAAGCCGCTCGGCGTAGGCGGGCCTCGCCGCTGATCTGACTCAACTCAGGCCTGACGCCTTGTTTCGCTCCAAGAAGGACACAGAGACCTGGAATGCTTAAGCCAGTTGCTAATTGCCAATCGCTATTTCGTAAACACAACCGGCTCTGCTGACATCCCCGGACGAAGCTGATGGTTCGGGTCCTGCCCCTTATCAAAGCGGATGCGGACAGGAATGCGCTGCACCACTTTTACGTAATTGCCGGTCGCGTTCTCCGGCGGCAACAGGCTAAAGCGCGCGCCCGTGGCGCCGCCGATCGACTCAACGGTGCCGCTAAATTCTTTTCCATAAGCGTCAACCTTGATCTTGGCTTTCTGTCCCACTTTCATGTCTCGCAGCTGCGTTTCTTTAAAGTTGGCGGTGGTCCAGATATCATCCAGGTTCACAATGGAAAACAGAGGCTGGCCGGCTTGCACAGTTTGTCCCGGCTCAACGCTGCGCTTGCTCAACACGCCAGTTACGGGCGCAATGATCTTGGTGTACTTAAGATTGAGTTCGGCTTGCGCCAGTGCGGAGATGGCTCGTTGCACCTCAGCGGAAGCGGCTCCGGCGCGCGCGCGCGTAACTTTAAGCTGCTCTGGCACGGTGCGCGCGGCTTCTGCCTGCGCCTGCGACTGCGCTGCGCGGCTCTCCGCGCTGGCAATCGCTGAAGTTGCAGCTTCGACTTGCGCTTTGGCGGACGTGTTGGCCGCAACGGCCGCGTCATACTGCTGGTGCGAGATTTCATCTTTCGCGATGAGCTGCTCCATTCGCTTCAAGTCGGCGGAAGTCTTGGCGTAGTTTGCCTGCGCGTCATTCAGCTTGGCGCGTGCCGATTCAATGTCGCGTTCCGCGCCCTTCACGCCAGCGTCGGCGGCAAGAAGCTGGCTGGAGCTGGTGGTTTGCGTGAGTGGAACGCCTACGTTGGCGGCAACGGCGTTTGCTTGCGCATTGGCCAGATCGGCGCGAGCGCGATCAACCGCAACCTGATAGTCCTTGGGATCAAGTTCCACCAGCAGCGTTCCGGCCTGGACGACTTCGTTATCGTCATGCAGCACGCTGATTACCGTGCCGTTCACGCGCGGGCTGATGGGATTGATGTGGCCGTCAATCTGCGCGTCGTCAGTCGATTCGCGTACGGAATAGTAATGCCATATGAAAGCGCCGCCAACCAGAAGAAGAATGACGAGGGCAGCCACAAGCCACTTAGCCTGCGGATGCGCGCGGAAGAACCCCACGGCGCGAGTATCCGTCAGCGCGCGCCGTTCCCTGCCGGAACGCCGCTCGTCCGTCGCTGGCTCGTTCGCTTCCACGCGCACTGGCTCCGTCACGTCTTCTTCTTCCTCATACTGCGGCGATATCTTGATCGGGTCAGCCACCTTATTTTCCTCCCAAAAACGCTCGCGTCCGCTGCTCCGCCTCACCCAGCGCGCGCACCAGCGAAAGCTTGGCTACATTGTTCTGATACAGGGCCTGGATGTGGTTTTCATTGGCACCCGCAACCGCTTCCTGCGCCTGCACCACTTCAAGGCTTCCGGAAACGCCCGCCTTGTAGCGGTCCTGCGCTTCCTTCAGTTGTTCGGCCGCAAGATCGATCTGCTGCTTGGCCACTGCCACCTGATCTTCAGAGGTCTTTACATCAAGCAATGCCGAGCGCACTTCATACTCCACGCGGCTGCGCAGGTTTTCCAGTTGCAACTGGTCCTGCCGAAGGAGAGCCTGCGCCTGATCCACGTCTGCTTTTGTTTTGCCGCCCTGAAAGATCGGAATGCGCACCCCGGCGGAAACCGCATAAGTTACTTCGGCGCTTCCCGGAGTAGGTCCAACCAAGCCGGTCTGACCGTTGAGTTCAAGGGTCGGAAGCCTCTCGCCCCTGGCCGCCTTCACCGCAAGCTCTGCTGAGCGCACGCGCGATTGCGCCGCCAAAAATTCTGGACGCACCTGGTAGGCATGCGCCAGGGCTTCATCCAGATTCATGGCGGCAAGCGGAGCGTATGGCACTGCATCCGTAAGTTCAAACTGTTGCGCCACCGGCAGGCCAATCGTCCGCGCCAACGACATTTTCTGCTGCTCATATTGGTTCTGCGCCGCCAGCACGCGCTGCTGCAACGTCTGCATCTGCACTTGCGACCGCAACACGTCAATGCCCGCCGTGACGCCGGCCTTTTTCAAATCCTGTGCCTGCTGGAAGATCGTCTCAGCCGTGTTGAGCTGCGCCTTAGTCGTTTCAAGTCGGGCGGCGCTGGCCACGGTAAGCAGGTATTGATTGCCCACCAGCAGCACCACCAGCTCGCGCGCATCCTGCAAGTTAAACTTTGCCGCTTTTTCATTTTCCGCGGCCGCCCGGACTTTATTGATCGCGTTGAAATCCAGGAAGGTCTCATTCATGGTGGCATGAGCGTCAAAGATCCCAAACGGCCCCACCACGGGTGACTTCAATCCGGCCGGAAGCGGAATGCCGAAGGCTGCCAGGTTGATCTGGTTCACAGACTCGCTGGCATTGCCGGAGATGTTCGGCAACAACGCGCTCAACTGCCGCCGATACTGTGCCCGCGCCAGTTCTGTCTGCTCATGCGAAAGCAGGAGTCCAAGATTGTGCTTGAGTCCGCGATCAATGGCGTCAAGCAGTGATAGCTGGACCACTCCCGGAACCAGCTTGTCCACGGTCCCGCTGCCACTGAACGAGTCGAGAGATTGCGGCATGGCCGGGGTCACCGTCGGGGCCTGGCGATCAGAAGCCGGCGCAGATCCGGAGGTCGGGAGCTGAGCAACAGAATTAATTGCAGTTAAAAGTAAAAAAAAGACCACCAGAAAACTTGGCGTCCGCATGTTTACCTTCTCGCCCGGATATCGTTTTTTAGATGCTGTCGCATCTGCGCAGGAACCGGTATTCATTTCATGTTTCACTGGATGTTCATGCGTCGCGCAGCACCAAGAGGCGAAGTGTTAAAAATGAATTAATTAACCAGTTAGTTAGATTATCAGCAGGTGGCGGCAGATGCAACTTTCTTTCGCTTTTCTCCCCCCTCGCCGGGAAAAGGAATGGCGCCGGAAGAAAGCTCCAGCGCCATGGTCCTGGAAATGATCCTTCCTTCTACTGCGGCACCGGACAGGAGAGTTGGCCAAAGAAATCAGCCGGCCCCGGCAGAGCGCCCGTATCCGGATAGCTATAAGCGCCGTGGATGGCGTCCGACGGGACCGCCTCTTCAAACCATTGCAACAGTGCCTCCGTTTGCGGATGGTAAACAAAACTACGGCGTCCCTCTTCGATCCGGACAGGAACGGTCTGGTTCGCCAGCGCCTCTATCGGGTCGCCGACCTCCAGATCGTCCTGGCAAGTGCCCGGAAACCCGGGGAACTGCCAGGCCGGAACGCTATTAATAAGAAACGGATTGTTGAAGGTTTCAGAGATCTCGTGGCTCAGCGCGGTCACGTCTTCAATGCCTGCGCCAAACAGTCCGGGCGAAATCCAGCTCGCAAAAACCGTGGTCCATACCGGGATGGGCGTGACCGTGGGATCAAAAACGATGGTATGGAAGCCCAGAACGAGTGAACCTTGCGGTCCATCCTGCAGATTGAAGATAAAGGTATTGGGCAGCAGCACGATGTTCACCGCGTCGGTAGTGAAGTGCCTTGCGCCAATCTGCTCCACCACGGCGTTGAAAAAAGCGTCGTTGAAAAACTGGTCCAGCAGCACCACAAACGTGCGGCCATCGTCCGTTGGGCCGGTGAAATATGTGCGGACATCGGTCGGCACGCCATTCACATCAACCGTGGTAAAACGCGGCACATGGATCGTCACGTGGTCCACGATTCGCGACGGGCGCAGCTCCGTATGCCAGTTCTTGCGCATGGAGTTGAAGAATTCGGCGCGCTGGATGGCGTCGGCAAATTGTATATCTTCTCCGCTCGTGTAGTCCGTGTCCCTGAAGTTTGGAGAATTCAGGGCCAGCCCCTCGAAGGGGCCAATCGGGACCTTTGTGGTAGTTACCAGATCGTCATTCTGCAATTCAAGTGAGACCGCGATGATACGCGCCGGGATCTGCGTGCGGCGTCCCAGTCCAGGATCGTTGCCCATCATGGTGAAAGGCCATATCTGCCCCTGGCTGCGGAATGCCCGCGTGAAGTTGGGAACAGAATCGATCCCCGGCAGCCCTCCCGGATTGCTTTTTACCCCGGATTGGCTGCTGGGCGCGGAATTATTCAATAAGGGCCCGGAGTGCAGAGACCGTGGCGTGGCCAGACGCAACTTGGCGCCCGGAAACGTGGCAATGCCGCCATCGAGCCGGCGCAGTGCGTTTTCTTGCAGCTTTTGCGCCGCGCCAGTGGCCATCATTGCCAATAGAAATACCGCCGCCGCAAACAGGCTCCGCGTATGGTTCCTCATAGGTACATGTACTCCTGAGCGCATCGAGAGTAGGACCTGACGACTGAAAATAACGTGCGCCGGACAAACTGTAAATGAACGGCCATACACTTTTCGTTTACGACTTTCGTAACCGCTTGAGACATTCCGGCCTGACCGTCGGCATGCGAGGAATTGTCGCCATACTGGGTAATGTTTGCTTTGCAACAGCCTGGTCATGGCTGCGGCTCGAGGAATGATTGTGGCCCAGCAGATGGCATGCGGCGGTCCGGCGCAGGAGATGACAACGCCGGTGTTCAGCAAGAACGGATGAAGAAGTTTGTGGCACAGACACTCCTGTCTGTGCCTGCGTCCGTCATGGTTTGATCGATCACTGGCAAGAGTGCCTGTGCCACAGACTTCGGATGGTGGCCCAAGACCGGTCCTGGAACTGCAGCTACCCCGCCATCTTTTTCAGCAGCGCAATCTGGCCCGCGTGATACACCGCGTGCTGCGTCGCGCTCTGGAAAAGCCGGTAGAAGTTATAGGTGCGGCCCGGGACAGTTGCCTCCAGCCGCTCATCGCCGAAACTCTTGATGGTTTCCACCAGCCTCAGATGCTCATCAAAGAAGGTGCTGACCGCTTGCTTCCATGACTGCTCGTCGTTCTCTTTCACCGGGGGCCAGTCCAGCTCTTTCGGCATCGTCGACCAGGCTGGAATCGGCGTACCCTGAATCGCGCCGGAAAAGAATTTGATCCAGGCATTCACATGGACCACAATCTCCCAGATTGAATGAGCGTTCGGAATGGGATGGCTTTTGGCCTGTTCGGCGGTAACGCCATTCAGGATTTCGCGTACGGAGTCTCCGTACCAGGCTTCTCCGTTGATGGTGGAAGCAAGCTGATAAGCGATTCGATTACATTCAGTATTCATGCAACTTTCTTACCACAGAGGACACAGAGGAACACTGAGGTCGAGCGACTCCCAACCTTCTCTGTTCTTCTCCGTGCCTCCGTGTCTCCGTGGTTAGATTTGGGTTTAAGCCCGAACGTACTTCCCTGCATCAATCAGCCGCGCGGCGATCTGCTGCGTGAGGCCGATCACGTTGAACGGCTCGTGCTTGAACAGCCGCCGCAGGATCACCAGTTGCGTCCGCAGCATGTCGCCTTCAGAAACCGCCGCAACAACTTTCTTGGCGGCAGCTTCGATCCTGTCCAATGATTGCGTCAGGCTCACCTGGGCCATGGCAATTGCCAGCGCGGACTGCGCTTCACCCTGGCGCTCAATCAGCTTCTGCGTGCGCAGCACCACGGAATCCATGGCGTAGATATCGATCACCATATCAGCAATCGAGGAAAGGATCTCCTGCTGCTGTTCGATGGCCGCCATGTACTTCTGCACAGCTGCGCCGGCCAGCATCAGGCCCGCCTTCTTGGCGTTACTTACCAGAGTGCGCTCGGCTGCCAGCGGACCTTCCAGCGGTTCCGCCGAACTCGGGCCCGACATGATTTCTTCCGTCAGCTTCTTGATGGCCGGCATGAGAGGCAGCTGGCCTTTCATCGCCCTTTTGAGCAGCCATCCGGTGATGATCATGCGGTTGATCTCGTTGGTGCCTTCAAAAATCCGGTTCACGCGCGCGTCGCGATACGCCCGCTCCGCCGGATACTCTTCCACAAAGCCGTAGCCGCCATAGATCTGCACCGTCTCGTCCACCACGTAATCCAGCATCTCCGAGCCAAATACTTTCAGGATGGAACATTCGACGGCGTACTCCTCAATGTTCTTGGCCGTTTCCTTGTAGACATCGGGCGAATTTTTGTCGATCTCTGACATCGCCGCATCGATCATGCCCACGGTGCGGTAAGACATGCACTCGCCTGTATAGATTGAAGCTGCCATGTTGGCCAGCTTTTCCTGGATGATGCCGAAATCAGCCAGCGTCTTGCCGAAAGCCTTTCGCTGCTTGGCATAGCCAATGGAGTTGTTGAGCGCATTGCGCGCGCCGCCCACCACGCCCGCGCCAAGCTTGTAGCGGCCGATGTTGAGCGTGTTGAACGCTATCACATGTCCTTTGCCGATTTCGCCCAGCAAATTTTCTTTGGGCACACGGCAGTCGTTCAGGATGATCGGAGTGGTGGAAGAACCGCGGATGCCCATCTTCTTTTCTTCCGCGCCCGATTGGAAGCCCGGAAAGCTGCGCTCCACAATGAAGGCCGAGAACTTTTCTCCATCCACCTTGGCAAAGATAATCACCACATCGGCAAAGCCGCCGTTGGTGATCCACATCTTCTCGCCGTTCAGGATCCACTCTTTGCCATCGGGAGAGAGTACGGCCTTGGTGCGCGCGTTCATGGCATCGGAGGCGGAAGTAGATTCCGAGAGGGCGTAGGCCGCAATCAGCTCGCCCGTCGCCAGCTTGGGCAGATACTTGGCTTTCTGCTCCGGCGTGCCGAAATAGACGATCGGCAGCGTGCCGATTCCGGTGTGGCCGCCGAAGGCCACGCTGAAGCTGCCGGAAACGGAGATATGCTCGGAGATAATGGCGGAGGCGATCTTGTCCATGTCCGATCCGCCGTACTGCTCCGGGATGTCCACGTTGGCAATACCGATTTCGCAGGCCTTGCGCAGCAGGCCGCGGGTGACCTCGAATTCCTTGTGCTCGATCTTTTCCGCGTTGGGCAGGATCTCATTGCGGGCAAAGTCCTGCGTGGTCTGCGCAATCTGCTGGTGCTCTTCGCTCAGGTCTTCCAGGGTAAAGACCTGGTCAGTTGCATGCTCTTCAATAAGAAAACTTCCGCCCGCCAGTTTGATTTTGTTCGGGACTGCTACTGTAGCCATTGTTTCTCCTCTTTATAACCACACAAGGACCATTTACCACAGAGGACACGGAGGAACACGGAGTTGTTCAACCCGTCCCTTCAATGAACCTCTTGATTCCATCCTTCAGGTGGCGAACATGAAAATTGATAATCAGACCGACTCTCTTTTTGCTCAACTTCAGGTACGACAAAATCTGCGCCTCATGGATCGGGGCAATCTTCTCAACGCACTTCAACTCAACAATTACAGCGTCATTGACAAGCAAATCGATACGATAGCCGAGATCTACGCGAACGCCGTCATAAA
>DASSXL010000214.1:0-51434 GCA_035703825.1 Candidatus Angelobacter sp. | reverse complement strand
TGGTGCTGGCGCTCTCCAATAATGTAGAGCGCGTGCTGGTGGCAAAGACGAACTTCCCTGAAAGTATTCGCCTGGTGGTGGTGACCCCTTCCATTACGGTACCCACGCATGAAGCGCGTGCGGTGCTGCCCAGGTCCTACGAACGGGACGACGTTCTCCACACCTTGCAGCGTACCGCCCTGCTGGCAGCCACATGCTTCTCAGGAAACTTCGAGCTCTTTCCAGAACTGTTCCATGACAAGCTGCACCAGCCCTACCGGCAGAAGCTTGTCCCGGGAATGGAAAGCTGCCTGGCGTTGCGGCGCGCTGGGTTGCTGGGCGTGGCCATCAGCGGGTCGGGCTCTTCAGCGATTGCATTCACCGTGGAGGACGAAATAGGAATTGCCGAAGACTTGCAGAAGATTTTTGCTGAGGAAGGCGTGCAGACGGAAGTGTTCTTCACCTCAGCGGACAACAACGGCGCCGGTGTAACACGCGAACTGGTGCCGCTGGTGGAAAGACTGGGAGCAGTACTGCACAAGCTGGAGAAGTCGTGATGCACGGGAAACGTTTGATCGTAATGAAGTTTGGCGGGACCTCCGTGGGCAACGCGGAGCGGTTCCGCCAGTGTGCCGCAATCATTGGCAACGCAGCCAGGAATGACCGGATTATTGTTGTGGTTTCCGCCATGGCGGGTGTGACCGACCTGATCTTCAAGACCATTGACGCAGCGCGGCATGGCGACTCCGCATCCACGCGGACACACCTGCAAAGGTTCGAAAGCGTGCATCGGGAGCTGATCGCCAATTTGTTTGAGCCGCAGCATCAGGCTGCGGCGAATGAGTACATTGCAGAAGTCATCTCGCAGCTACAAAGCGCCTGCCAGGCGCTGTCCGCTCTGCGCTCTGACATTTCCGCGCGAACGGCGGATTCCCTGGTAGCGCTGGGAGAGCGCATCTCTGCCTGGGCGCTGGCCGGCTATCTGCGGCAAACCGGTAACCGGGCCGAATTTGTGCGCGCGGAAAATGTGATTGTTACCGACAGCAACTTCGGCAACGCCGCGCCCGACATGGATGCGACACGCAAGAAGTGCGAGCACACGTTGCTTCCGGTCCTGGATAATGGCCTTGTGCCCATCGTCGCCGGATATAGCGGCGCTGATTACCAGGGCAGGCCCACCACGCTGGGCCGCGGGGGATCGGACTATTCCGCCACCATCCTTGGCGCAGCCACGGGCGCTGACGAAGTCTGGATCTGGACCGACGTAGACGGCGTGCTTACCGCCGATCCGCGCATCTGCCCGGATGCCGCCACGCTGCCCGAGATCAGCTTTGAAGAAGCAATCGAACTGGCATACTACGGCGCCAAGGTGATCCATCCCCGGGCCGCCTATCCCGCGGCTGAAACGGGCTTTCCTGTGTGGATCAAGAACTCATTCCGTCCCGAGGTGGCTGGCACCAAAATCACGCCTGACGCCCGGCCGGCGAACTCGCCCGTGAAATCCGTGACTTCAGTGAAAGACGCCACGCTCATTTCGCTGTTCACGCGCCGCGACGTTCATCCAGCGGAACTTTGGGGAAGGCTCTTCTTGCGGCTGGGACAGGAGCAGATTGAGGTGCTGTTTGCCACGCAGTCATCGCCCGAGCACGCGCTGGGGCTGGTGCTGCGCAAGGATGATGCGGAGCGGGTCCTGCAACTGGTTCACTCGATCTTCCGCATTGAGCTGGCGCAGGGCGTGCTTCGCCCTGCCGAGGTCAATAATGGAATTGCGGTGGTGGCGGTACTGGGTGAATCGATGAAGGGGACTTGCGGCATCCTGGGCCGCGTTTTCTCAGCCGTGGCGCGGTGCGACGTAAGCGTGATTGCTGTGGCGCAGGGCGCGAGCGAACTAAGCATCTGTTTTGCGGTGGCGGCAGCGCGCGGCGCTGAGGTTGTCCGTGCCGTGCACGATGAATTTTGCCAGCCGGCAGGAGCGAATATACCTGTTTGCCTGAGGCCAAGCCTTTCCGCCGCGACGGGAGCACAATGACGACAGTCCCAACCAATCCTCGGACTGCGGCACACGTGCTGCGATGCGTCCACTGCGGCAAGGTGCAGGAAACCGCGGACCGAATGTTCCGCTGCACGCAGTGTTCGGAATTGCTGGAGGTAGTCTACCCGGAGTGGGCTGCAGCGCCGCCGGGGTTCGCGCTTCGCCTCAAGGAAATCTGGCGCGGACGGCGAGGATCGTCATTGCCGGAGAATGCAAGCGGCGTCTGGCGCTTCCGCGAGCTGCTGCCGCAAGTTGATCGCAAAAACATTGTCACCATGAGCGAAGGCAATACGCCGCTGGTCCCGCTCCACCAGGCGGCGCGTGGGCTGCGCGTGCCGAATCTTCTGGTGAAACATCAGGGCATGAATCCCACCGGTTCTTTTAAGGACACGGGAATTTCCGCCGCCATCACCATGGCGAAGGCTGAAGGATTTTCCTGGGTGTGCTGCGCATCGACCGGGAATACCTCTGCCTCCGTGGCCGCTTATGCCGCGCGTGCCGGGATGAAAAGCATCGTTCTTTTGCCCGCTGGGCAGGTAGCGGCAGGCAAGCTGGCGCAGGCGTTGGAATATGGCGCCCACGTATTGCAGTTGCGCACGGACTTTGACGGATGCCTGAATGTGTTGCACGAAGTGGTGCGAAAGTTTCCCGCCTACCTGCTTAACTCCCTGAACCCTTACCGGCTGGAAGGGCAAAAAACGGTGGCTTTCGAGCTCATGGAACAGTTGGAGTGGCAAGTGCCTGATCACGTGATTGTGCCGGGAGGCAATCTGGGGAACAGCTCGGCGCTGGGCAAGGGATTCATGGAGCTGCGCGATCTTGGCCTGATCAAATCGCTGCCGAAGATATCCATCATTCAGGCTGCTGGCGCCAACCCCCTGGTCCGCACCATGCGTGAAAACGGCGGCACGGAGCTGGTTCGCGTGAGTCCTGAGACGCGGGCCACGGCTATCAGGATTGGCAATCCCGCTTCATGGCGGAAAGCGGTCAGCGTCCTCAGGAACACGGGCGGCGCGTGCGAAGAGGTGAGCGAAAGGGAGATTGCGCAGGCCAAGGCGGAGCTGGGTGCGGAAGGCATTGGCTGCGAGCCTGCATCGGCGGCAACGATGGCGGGATTGAAGAAATTAGTCGCCGCAAATTTCGTGAGCCCTTCCGATACGGTAGTGCTGGTGCTCACCGGACACATGCTGAAGGACGTTGACTACATGAAGCAGTCGCCGGGACAAAGCCTGCTGGGCCCGATGGAAGCCGATAGCGACACAATCGTCAGAACTCTGGAGCAAATCTATGCGCGGCCTTAAAGAGGCAGAAGCAGAAGAAACAAACAAAACTTCCCGCCGAACTCTCAGGCAAGTAAGAGTCGGCATTGTCGGCTATGGCACCGTGGGCCGCGCAACCGCCGAGATTCTGTTCAGCCACGCCGCAGAAATCAGCGAGCGTACAGGGGGCGTCTCGATCGTGGTAACGCGAATTTCGCGCAAGAAGCCGGCCGCCGCAGAGAAGGGCGTAAATGGGATCATTGTGGCATCCGACTGGCGGCAGGTGGCAACGGCAGACGACGTGGACATTGTGGTGGAAGCAATCGGTGGAACAACCGTGGCGCGAGACGTTGCGCGCACCAGCCTGGAAAATGGCAAGGCCGTGGTAACCGCGAACAAGGCCCTCATCGCCTTGCATGGCGACGAGCTCTTTGCTCTTGCGCAGGAGAAGAACCTTCCCATAGGAATTGAAGCCACCGTCGCGGGCGGTGTGCCGGTAATCCGTGCGATCTCCGAGGCGCTGGCTGCGGACCGCATCCAGGCCGTCTACGGAATTGTGAACGGCACATGCAATTACATTCTGACGCAAATGGAGCAGCACGGCATTGAGTTTGCGCATGCCCTGGAGCAGGCGCAGGCCGCCGGCTACGCCGAGGCCGATTCCAGCCTGGATATCGACGGCCTTGATGCGCGCGATAAGATTGCCATCCTGGCCCGCATTGCCTTCGGTCACTCCGTCCGCGCGTCGGAAATCCCGGTCATGGGCATCCGCAACATTACGTCCACTGATTTTCATTACGCGCACCGCTTGAACTCGACGATTCGCCTTGTGGCTTCAGCAGAGCGTGCGGAGGAAGGCATACACATCGCGGTGCAGCCATGGCTGGAGCCGCGCGACTCGATGCTTGCCAAGGCGGCGGGCGCAAACAATGCGATCTTTATCGCCGGTGAAAGCGTGGGCACACAGATGCTATACGGACGCGGCGCGGGCGGCGGGGCCACCGCTACGGCGGTGCTCTCCGATGTGTTGCAGATAGCGCGGCAGATTGCTCGCGGCCAGGCCTCCAGCAGTCTTCTGGCGGGATTTCATAGCGGCGAGCCCTTGCGGCCGGTGCCCAGGCTGCGCCCAGTAAGCTGGTTCCTGCGGCTAACCGTGAATGATCAACCCGGTATTCTTGCCCGCATTGCTGAGGCGATTGCCCGCGAAGGCATCAACATCGACTCTGTGATTCAGGAACCCAACATGGCGAAGGACCGGCTGTCTTTCGTGATCACGCTGGAGCCAACGCTGGAAACCACGGTAAAGCGCGCTGTGGAGGCGATCAACCGTTTTGAGTTTATGAAAGCGCCGGTGCTCTTAATGCCAATGATTTCTTCGGCTGAGGAACACATTTAGAAGAATTGGTAAATGGGTAATTAGGCAAGTGGAGCCCACCAGATTGACTCGTGCAGCATCCTCGGACTCGCCTTCATTTATCAAATTACCAATTTACTCATTTACCAAATCCACCTGGTTCGGGTTCGGCTACTCCATCGGCGCGGGGATCAGACGCGGCCCAATTCATCCCGGTCTTGGAATTGTGCATCACCGCCTGGCCGCGTCCCATGGATGCAGAATATTCCGACCGAACCATCAGGTTGTGGCCTTTCTGCCGTAACGCCTGGATCACGTCCGGAGCAACCCGAGATTCGATCAAAATATCGCAGCTCACCTCGCCGCTGGCCACGGTAAAGCGCGGAGCTTCCAGCGCTCCCTGAATGTTCATTCCATAGTCGACAAGGTTCGAAACAAACTGCGCGTGCGCCAGCGGCTGGTTGGCCCCGCCCATGATGCCAAAACCGATATGCACGTCACCGCGCTCCATGAACGCGGGAATAATCGTGTGGAACGGGCGCTTGCGCGGCTGAAGCGCGTTGGGGTGCGAGGCGTCGAGTGAAAACAGCGCGCCACGGTTCTGCAAGGCGAAGCCCATGCCATTCACCACGACGCCGGAACCAAAAGCCGAGTAATTGCTCTGGATCAGAGATGCGATGTTTCCGTCTTTATCCACGGCGGCCAAATAGGTTGTGTCACTGGCGGCAGGATGTCCAGGGCCGGGATTGCAATTGGCTTTTGCCGGATCGATTTTTGCGGCGCGTTCCTTTGCATACGACTTATCGAGCAAGCCTTCGACCGGCACCTTGGCGAAGCGCTGGTCAGCGTTGTACCTATATAGATCGGCATAAGCGAGCTTCATGGCTTCAATCTTTTTATGCAACTCCACTATGCCTTTGGGGCCGTCTTTATGCGGCTGAAAGGTTTCCATGATGTTGAGCATCTCAAGCGCGGCCATGCCCTGCACGTTGGGCGGAAGCTCATAAATCTTCCATCCGCGATAAGTGATTGCGATAGGCTCGACCCATTCGGCGGAAAAGTCGGCCAGGTCCTGCAGCTCCATGGTTCCGCCAAATGCGGCAGAGGTTCGCACGATGGCCTGGGCGATCTCACCTTTGTAAAAAGCGTCGCGGCCTTTTTCGGCAATCAGCCGAAGCGTTTTTGCGATGTCTGGATTGGAGAACACAGCGCCCAGTTCAGGGACTTTGCCTCCGGGAAGAAATACTCTACTGGATTCGTCGGTCTTGCGCAGCTTGGCGTCTTCACCGGCCCAGTAATCCTGGATGATCTCGGGCACGGCGTAGCCGTGCTCGGCGTAATGGATGGCCTGAGGGAACAAGTCCTTCCAGGGCAGGCGGCCAAAACGCTTGTGCGCCTGGCCCCAGCCCTCGACCGCGCCCGGAACCGTAACGCTATGGATACCATCATGCGGCATGGCGGTGATGCCATGCTGCGCCAGAAACTCAATGGTAAGCTTCCGTGGCGCCCAGCCGCTGGCGTTGAGACCATAAAGCTTTCCAGCTTTCGCGTCCCAATAGATGAGGAAGAGATCGCCGCCAATTCCGTTCATCATGGGCTCAGTCACGCCCAGCACGGCGTTCGCGGCAATGGCGGCGTCCATGGCCGACCCGCCCTGCGCCAGCACCTGAGCACCGGCCTGCGACGCCAGATAATGGCTGGTGGCAACTATGCCGCGGTCCGTCATTACTACTGAACGGCCGTACGAACGGTCTTGAGCGGATGCGATGTAAGTCATTGCCAGTACCAGAAAAGCGAGAAGAATTTCGCGTCGCACACTTGCACCTCTTAGAACGGCCAAGCGGAGCATTATAGCCGACCGCGTAAACTCAGGGCGTCTTCTTCCTCCAACTGAACCTGCGGCCGATGATCGCTTTGACGATCAGATGATCGGTGGAGCGGGTCACGCCCCAGCCAACTCCGAAATTGATTTCCCAGTCGGGTGAAACATTCAGGTCCACCGACGGGAAAAACTGCTGTTGCTGTTCCGCCACCGGATCGAAACTGCCGACCGGGCCGAGAGAGCCATAGTATTCCAGCCCGCCGGTTATCACTTTGGAGAAGTCGTACGAAACCTTTGCATTTGGAGAAAACTCAAAACCCAGGTTGGCGTTGTCGCCGTGCAATGACTTATCGAAAGTGGGATTGAAGGAGAGATACCAGGGCCCGATCTTCTTGTCTATAATAGGACGCATTTCCCAGGTCCAAGTGTCGGCGGAAAAGCTGTGCCGCTGGTAACCCACTTCATTGGAGAGACTAAGTCCCACGGGCCAATGCCACTTCTCCGGGATGCGTACGCGGGGACGAATGTGGTCGCCGACCCAGTCCCATCCATCGCCGGAACGCGCGCTGGTAAAGATATAAAAGCCGGTCTCAAACCAGTCATTCCATCCCTGCGTGATTTCAATGGTTTCATGCACCACATGGTACGTGGGCCTTACGCCATTCACGACGTTCTTCTCGCCTTGCACGGTAAAGTTGGTATGGAATTCAACCATCGTACTGCGGGGTTCAACTGTGTCCGCACCATAAACCTGGATCTCATAGTTGTCCTGCGCGCTCAAAGGGAATGGAAACAGAAGTATCGTCCACGAAGCAACGAGCAATGCTGCCTTCATCATCATCAAAAGCTCACCCGGAGTAAGAGAATGACAAGAGAACCGTTTATAGACGTTTGGAGCAGGAAACTCAACCGGCGCGGCGAACGCCCCGCTATTGAAGCCGGGAAACATTTGCCGGCAGCAGCAACATCCAATAAAGAGGGCCGCTCCGTAGCGGCCCCCTTTATACCTTTTTCTTCTACCCTTGCCTCTTCAGCATCAGGCTGCTTTAGCAGCTCTTTTTCTTTCAGCCCAGCGCTTCTTCATCATTTCTGATATGCGCCTTTTTGCGGCCGCACTCAGGTGGCGACGGCCGCGCCTGCCTTTGCCTACAGCGGCAAGGCCACGCCGGCCACTCATGGAACCGCGAAGAGCAGATATAGCTTGCTCCAGACGGTCCCTCTCTGACTCTAACTCCGAGATGATTTGCTGCGTATCCATATAGCTCCTTCCGATGAGCATGCTACCAGCGCGGAAGATAACCTGCAAGATGAAATAGCATGGATTTTGCGGGCATCACAAACTTAGCTTCTGCTCGCAGCTATCTAGCCCTGATCTATGTTCTTTAATCTCTAGCCGGAGTTTCAGTGACTATTAAGTTTGAGCCCCCCATTTCCTAACTTCTTTTTGTGATTCGCTCGTTCTAGAGAACGTATAGCCGCTGGAGATGTTTCTATGGCTAGGCATAGTCGTGCGTTGGATGAATATTCAGCTCCGGACAGGAATACAGGTGGACGCCAAGGCTTTCACAAAATAAAGATTTGGTTATGGTCCAGCAAGCCCATTTTCAGGTACAAACACCATTACCGGCGATTCTGCCTGACTGGGGCTGATCCATATCTTTCGGGCAGCTTCCGCGCTTTCTAGACTTCCCGACACGAAAAGTAGAAAGTTATTTGCACATGCAGGCAAATCCCCAGATAGAGCGGCGCTCTTCCCTCTCGACCCATCGAGCAGACGTATTGCCTATATATCAAATGTCTCAAGCCTATTGGTTTAGTTGAAGCAACGACTATAAACCATCCTCAGGGAACAAGATGCGAACTTCGTTCCTTGGCGGATGCCCTATATCCGATAGTAGATCGGGTTGCGATTGATAAATCGACCCCTGAAGAAGCAAGGGAAGATTCCAGACACAGACGTGACCAACCATTCAGGAGTACCGCAAGGAGACGCCGCCTAATCTCCGCCATGTTATAGGTTCAGGAAAGAAAGCTGGGTACTTTCGCCGATTGCCGTGCTTTGCACATCGACGATTGGCCAGCGCCTCGCTACCCAGCCAAGCTCCCGGAGTTTATGAACTGGGGAAGTGAAAATGCACGTCATACTTGGATGGAATCGGTACGCCATTTCGAGTCGCGGGGCGGTAACGCCAATCCCGCAGCACTGCGATCACCCGTTCATCCACTCCGTGTCCCAGGCCCTGAAGCAGTCTTTCCGCAACCACGGCGCCTTGAGCATCGATCGTAATTTCCACGATCACATCGCCCTGCAGGCCGATGGGGAGCTCTGACCTGTATATTTTGAGATCCTGAAAGATAGCGGGCAGCGCCGGCTTGACTTCGTCTCCGCTGCTGGCCCCATCATATGCGGAACCTTGTTCTGAACCAGCCTCAGCGGGATTTGGGGTCTTCTCGGCTTCTTCAAGCATGTTGTTACGCTTGCGCAGCTTCGTCCGCTGCTTCTTTTTTTGTGCGGAAGCCGGCAATGACAACAGAGGCGGCCTTTCAGCGGCCGCCAATTGAAGGTCGCTGGGAACATAAAGCACTACGGATAACGGAGTTGCGCTGCCTCCTTCGCCCCGCGCCAGCAATTCCGGCCTCACGAACAGCGCCACGGTTGGCCAGCAAAGAACCGCGGCCACCACACCATGAATCGCCGACGAGAGGAAGACGGAGAAGCCCCAACGCCGGCGGCGCGCCGACTGGCTTTGCGTCAGCGTATTCCACTCGTACTGGTCCCGTTCAAACGAAAGGTCCATGAGTCCTGATTATTTAGACGACGCCTTTATTCTAGTGTCATCAGGCAGTGGCTTTAAATACGAAAGTACAGGGCCAGCTTGGCCCCAGAGCAGAATCGAGTGGCAGTATTTCGCCCCTTTGCGGTTGAGATGGCTTGCAACACATATTTCCGGCACTAGCCAGGAATTTCCGGGGTGATGATTGAAGGCGTCCGGGATGTGTATGCTATGGTCTGTAGTAAGAGCAGTTACAACTTGGGGCAGGATCAGAGAGAATCTTCCCTTTCTGTCATTGATGAAGCAGGTTATGAGGTTCTTTTCTCCTTTTTACTCGGCAGCATGGCGGGCCCGCCGGCACAAGCGGCGCAAGGGGCCACGGGTAATTTCGGCTGAGACCGTCCTGCTGATCGAGTTGCTGTGCGCAATCCTGCTGCTGGCATTTTGCCTGACCGGGCGGCGCGGCGCATTTCTAGACAGTATTCATCCCCGCACGGACGCGATGCTGGTGGTGCTGACGGCATGCGCCGTCGCGGCTTCGCATTTTATGTTCGTGCGGCGCATTCTTCCGGTCCTGCGCCGGCGCGCTTCACCCATTGAATACGATCATCAGCGCATTCTTCTTGAACTAGGCGACGCCGCGCGCCATTCCAACAATCTGGCTGACGTCTATAAATTCAGCGTGCACACTGTGGCCCACGCGCTGGACGTGGCCAGCGTCGCCATATTGGTGCGCGACCAGGAATCCGGGAGCTTTCTGGTTCGCAGTTCATCCATCAGTCACAGTGAAAGCGCGCCCAATCCCACAGACCAAGCGCCGGATGCAGCGCCACCCCTCGTGCTCACGCAGGATGCATTTGTCGTCCGCCGGCTGAACAAGCTCTCCGCGCCACTGCGCATTGAAAGCGCCGACCTGGACGTATGGCAGCGCGCCTCAGGATTCATTCAGGGCATGAACAACGCCAAGCGCGAAGCCGAACGCAGCGTGTTGCAGCAGCTCGACTCGCGCCTGCTGGTACAGATCAGGAACAAGGCGCAGCTCACCGGCATTCTCTCACTGGGGCCGCGGCACTCAGGCTTCGACTTCGAAGAGAAAGACCTGCGGATGCTGATGTCGATTGGAGAACAACTGGCGCTGGTGATCGACAACTCCAATCTGGTGGAACGGATCGTGGACCAGGAGAAGATGCTGCACGAGATGGCGCTTGCAGCATCCGTGCAACAGCATCTTTTCCCCGTGGACGCGCCCCAGTCCCCGGCCATCCAGATCAGCGGCTATTGCAAGCCCGCGGGCTTTGTAGGCGGCGACTATTACGACTTCATGCAACTGGAAAATGGCAATATCGGGCTGGCCGTGGCCGATGTGGCAGGCAAGGGATTTTCAGCGGCGCTGCTCACCTTCATGATCCACGCATTCCTGCGCAGTCAGGCCCTCAGCGCAAGCAATGGCCAAGCCTTGCGCGTTTCACTCGCTCAGCTCGCCACCTCGCTGAACCGGCTGCTGTTTGCCTCCACCAGCAGCGCCAGCTACGTGACTCTCTTCTACGCCTCGTATGACGAGCGATCAGGGCGGCTGAACTTTGTCAACGCCGGACACAATCCTCCATTTGTCCTGCATGCGGACCCTGCCACCGGCGAGATGGCGGCTCATGTCCATTCCAACGGCGTGTTGAAGTTGGAGTCAGGCGGGCCGATGCTTGGGCTATTTCAGGATTGCCCGGTGCAGGAAAGCTCATTCCAGCTTCGCTCCGGCGACTTCCTGTTTGCCTACACCGACGGAGCCATTGACGCGGTGAATCCAATCGGCGAAGAATTCGGCGAAGACCGGCTGCTGAAACTAGTGAAGTCCAAGTCGCACCTGCCCGCCGTACAGGCACGGGATGAAATCTTCCATGGAATCGAGGAATGGTGCGATGGCGCCGCTCAGCCTGACGACATTACCATGGTCGTTCTCAAGGTCAACCAAGCGGCCTGACAGCCGCTGAGGCATGCCTCGTTCACAAATTTGAGATTGGCCTTGAAGGACTAAACGCTATCGACTGCGGCCCGAAGCTCCCGCACACTGCTCTCCGTAACCACCACGTGCTGATACTCGCTGTTGGCGAGTGTGCCCATCTCAATCCTCTGGTTGCGAAACTTCATGGCGCTGCTGACGGACGTGCCCAGACCGGCGTGAACTTCCCTGACTCCGGAGTATGCGATGACTGCCTTCACGTTGGCGATTGAAAGCTCGCCGCAGGCCATCACGGAGATGCGGCCTTGCGCCTGCTGCACCAGTTGCTTCAGCGTGGGCATGGCATCCACCGCGCTCTTTTTGCCGCCGGAAGTAAGCACGCTGTCCACTTTCACCTCCATGAGATCGTCCAGCGCCTGTTCCATCTCGCATGACATGTCAAAGGCACGATGGCAGGTAACTTTCAGCGGCCGCGCCATTTCGATGAGCTGCCGCATGCGGTCTTTGTCCACGCCGCCATGGGCATTCAGAATGCAAAATACCACTCCGTTGGCGCCGAGCTGTTTGGCAATGAGGATGTCACGCTGCATGATGCCGAACTCATCCGCGCTGTACAAGAAATCCCCGCCGCGAGGACGAACCATGACGTGCATGCCGATTGAGATTTTCTTGCGCACGGCGGCAATCATGCCGGTGCTGGGAGTAGTGCCGCCTTCGGAAAGCCCGGCGCAAAGCTCAACCCGGTCCGCGCCGCCGCGCTCGGAAGCCACAGCAGACTCCACCGAGTCCAGGCATATCTCCAGCAAGACCTTGCCGGGACGAATTTGCGGTTGAGCTACCACACGCGGCAGCGGTTCTCGCTCACCATCGGCTGTCCGGCTTTGCAACTGAAGGCCTGCTGGAATTCAGGAATGTTCACCATGAGTCCGTTCACCCGGTATTTGCCGGGCGAGTGCTCATTGGTGATGGCGCTGGCGCGCAGATTCTCCGGACGCTCGTTCTCACAGGCCCATTGCGCGTAGCCAATAAAAAAGCGCTGGTCAGGCGTAAAGCCGTCGCGATTTTCCATTTGCTTGCCCTGAGTATCAGCTTTCCAGGCGATGTATGCCAGGATCAGCCCGCCCAGATCGGCCACATCCTCGCCTTCAGTGAGCTTGCTGTTGATCTTGATATCGTCCACGATCGTGTACCCGGCATACTGGTCCACAATGCACTGCGCGCGCTTTTCAAACTGCTCGCCGTCTTCCTTGGTCCACCAGTCGCGCAGATTGCCTTTGGCGTCAAACTGGCGGCCCTGATCGTCAAAGCCGTGCGTGAGTTCGTGGCCAATCGTGCCGCCCGTGTTGCCGTAATTGGGCGCGTCATCGAGTTTGGGATCATAGAGCGGCGGCTGCAGGACCCCGGCGGGAAAGTTGATGTCGTTCATCTGAGGATTGTAGTAAGCGTTGACCGTGGGCGGCGTCATGCCCCACTCGCCGCGATCCAGCGGCTTGCCGATCTTGGCCAGATCGCGGCGCGCCTCAAACACGGTGGCGCGTTGCACGTTGCCCACAAAATCGCCGCGCTTGATCTCCACCGAGCTGTAATCGCGCCACTTGTCCGGGTATCCGATTTTGTTCACCACGGAATGGAGTTTCTCCAGCGCCTGCTTTTTCGTCTCCGGCCCCATCCAGGTGAGCTGTTTGATGTCGTCTTCCATGGCCTGCTCAATCAGCCGGGTCATCCGCAGCGTGCTTTCTTTGGTGGCCTGGCTGAAAGCGCGATTCACGAATTCCTGCCCCAGCGCTTCACCCAACCGGCCATCCACCAGGCGTACGCATTTCTTCCATCGCGGCGGCAGTTGCTCCACGCCGCGCAGCGTGTGGGAGTAAAAATCAAAGTTCTGTTTGACAAACTTGGAAGATAGAAAGGGCGCCTCCACGCTCACCAGATGCCAGCGCAGGTAAACCTTGAGATCATCCAGGCTGTTCTCCCGCAGCTGGTGATTCAGTTCCTGGAAAAACTTGGGCTCAGTCACGTTGAAGGTGTTGACCTGGCCAATGCCTCCTACCGTGAGGTACGTGTCCCAGTCAAAGTCCGGCGTGAGCGCCTGTAGCTGTTTGCGGTCCATCTTGTGAAACAGATTGTGAGGATCGCGCTGCTCCACCCGCGTGAGAGACGCTTTGGCCAGCGCGGTTTCAATTTCCATGATCACCTGGGACTCATTTTTGGCGACGTCCGGCGAATCGCCCAGAAGCTGCAGCATGGCCTGGACATGCGCTACATATTTCTTGCGAATCTCCTCCGACTTGGCATCGGTCTTGGTGTAGTAGTCGCGGTCGGGGAGCCCCAGTCCACCCGCCGTGGCAAATGCAATCACCTGTGAGGAATCGGAGTAATCCTGATCGGAACCAAAGTTAAAGAGCAACCCGCTGGTCATGGTGGAGAGGTGCTCATGCGCCAGCGCGGTCGCCAGCTCTTTCTTGGTCTTGATCGCGGCAATCTCCGCCAGGGCCGGTTTCAGCGGCGTAGCTCCCAGCTTCTCCACCGCGGCCTCATCCATGCACGCGCCAAAGTAGTCGCCGATCTTTTGCTGCGTGGCATTGCGGCCAGTTGTCTTCTTGGCCAGGTCGTCAAGGATGCCCCAGAGAAAACGCTGATTATCAACCGTGAGCTTGCCGTAGACGCTCCAACTGGCCTGGTCGGCCGGGATGGGATTATTTTTCATCCATCCGCCACAGGCATACTGATAAAAGTCCACGCATGGGTCCGCCGACTTGTCCATGGACGGCACGTCCAGGCTTGGTGTGTAAGGCAACGCGGTGACAGGCTTGTCCTCTGAAGCGGCTTGGGCGCCGGGTTTCTTCATTTGCGCAAATGCGAGCGAACCCAACAACGCGGCGACACACAGATATCTGCTAATGCTCATCGAATGATTTCTCCCTCGAATGGGTTAGTGTACAAGACGGAGTGGCGCAAATGAATGTTGGACGCGCGGAACCAGAAATGGTCACGGCGTCCGCGAACCGATAGTTGGGTCTTCCGCTATCCCACCACTTCCCCGCCGCAACCATTGTGGGTTGCGCTGCTCGATCCGCAAACGTCTTGCATGCAGCCGGTGCATACCCAGATGTTTTCCAGGAGGCAGCTCATGCCAGTTTCTCGCGGCTTACACTTTCTCCGCGACTGCCGTCTCCATTGGCAATCCGGCGTTGCGCCAGGCATCGAAACCGCCGGTCACGTTGATGACATTGTCAATTCCAGCCCGTCGCAGCAGACTGCACGCAATCATGCTTCGATATCCGCCCTGGCAATGAACGGCGACAGGGACCGCCGGATCGATTTCAGGCGCGGAAACTTTGAAGTTATCCAGCGGGAACCATGCCGCGCATTCAATGTGCCCTGCCTGCCACTCGCCTTCGCGGCGCACGTCGAGCACCTGAATGTGCTGGCCATGCCGCCGCTCGGACAATTCATCGGCAGTGATCTGCGGCAGTTTCGCCAGTTCAAATCCGGCTTGCTTCCATGCGGCAAGGCCGCCTTGCAGGAACCCGCGCGGATCTTCAATGCCTACGCGCGCCAGGCGCAATCGGGCTTCCGCGTATTGTTCCGGCGTGTCCGCGACCAACAAGGGACGAGCGTTTAACCCCACAATGGTCCCTGCCCACGAGGCGAACTGACCGGAGAGCGCGATGTTGACCGAACCCGGTATGTGCGCCGCGGCAAAGTCGGCGTTGGGACGAACGTCGAGCACAAAGACTCCCTGCTGTAACAGCTCTTTTACCTGCGACGCCGACATCGGCGGAAGCTCAGGCAGGGCCGACAGCGCGCCCGCGCCCGCGCGGTTGATTTGCGCATCCTCAAGAAAGTATTCCGGACGCGCCGGCAGGTTTTCCGTCAACTGGCGGATGAACTCTTCACGCGACTTGATTTGCAGCGCGTAATTGGTCAGCCGCTCAGTGCCGATGGTAGATGACCGCTCAGCGCGCATGCTGCGCCCGCAAAGCGAACCCGCTCCATGCGCCGGATAGACCAGGACCTGGTCGCCGAGCTTCATCAATTTGCCGTGCAGGCTGTCATAAAGCTTGCCCGCGAGCTGCGGCGGCGTAAACGCTTTGGAAAGATCAGGACGGCCAACATCGCCGATGAATAAGGTATCTCCTGTGAGCACCGCCCAGGGCTCAGCAGATTTTTCTTCATCGGTGACCACCAGGCAAATGCCTTCCGGTGTGTGGCCGGGAGTTTCCAGCGCGCGAATGCGCAGCTTGCCGAACCGCACTTCTGAACCATCGTGCAGCGCCACATGGGGGAAGGTCGCGCCGGCCTCCGCGCCTATATGGATCTTTGCTCCGGTCCGCGCCGCCAGTTCCAGATGACCGGAAACGAAATCGGCATGGAGGTGCGTTTCAAAGATGTGGCGGATTTTCAGACCGTGGTCTTCGGCGGCTTTCAGGTAAATTTCCACGTCACGCTGCGGATCGACGACCGCCGCTTCGCCTTCAGACCCCAGCATGTAAGAAGCGTGCGCCAGGCACCCAAGATAAAACTGCTCAAAATACATCAATACTCCTCGGGGACGTGCTCATTCCATCATAGCCCGAATTGGCCCACAGGATACCCGATCTTGCTTATTGCTGTCGCGGCACTCGCGCCGCGGCCCCCTTGATCGCATAGAAAAGAATGTAAATGTAGCAGAGTACCGGCAGGATGAATGCGTGGTGAATCCCGATGTGGTCGGCCAGAATGCCCTGGATTTCGGGGACCACAGCTCCGCCGACGATGGCCGCCACCAGCAAGCCCGAGGCCTTCCCCGTGAGCGGGCCCAGCCCTTCAATGGCCAGCGTGAAAATGCTTGGGAACATGATGGAGTTGCAAAGGCCCACCAGAATCAGGCTCCACATGGCGAGGTGTCCGAAGGTGAGCATGGAGACGGAAACCAGCAGCGCGGCCGCCACGGCATTGAACGCCAACAAGGTTTGCGTACGCAGCCTTTGCAGCAGCGCCGAACCCACGAAGCGCCCAACCATCGCGCCGCCCCAGTAATATTGCAGGTAGGCGGCTGCATCCTTCAGCGCCAGTCCGCCAATTTCTTTCTGATTGAAATAATTCGTCATCAGGCTGCCGATGGCGACTTCCGCGCCTACATAAACAAAAATCGCCACCGCACCCAGCACCAACCGGCGCTGACGCCAGATACTGCCTGTGGCATGGCCGTGGGCCTCCGCATATTCGATGACCGGCAGCTTGAACCAGCCGACCGTCGCGGCCAGCACAATTAAAGCTAGCGCCAGCCCAATGTAGGGCACCTTAACCGACGCGGCCTGCTGAATGCGGTAGGCATGTAGTTGATCGGCGCCCATGGCTCGAATAACTTCAATGCTTGCAGGCGCAAGCGCAGCGCCAAGAATGAGCCAACTCCCGAAGATCGGCGCCAGCGTGGTACCCAGCGAGTTGAACGCCTGCGTCAGATTCAAACGGCTGGACGCGGTGCGGGACGGGCCGAGGATGGCCACATACGGATTCGCGGAAGTCTGCAAGATGGTCATGCCCGCGGCCAGCACGATCAGCGCCGTGAGGAAAACGGGAAACGACGGAATGGCAGCGGCGGGGACAAACATGAGAGCGCCGATAGCCATGGTCAACAGGCCGGTCACCATGGATCGCTTATAGCCGATCAACTCAACGATCCTGCCTGATGGGAGGGAGAAGACGAAATAAGAAGAGAAGAAGGCAAACTGCACCAGCATGACTTCAGCGTAATTCAAGTCGAAAATATTCTTCAGGTGCGGTATCAGAATGTCATTCAGGCAGGTGAGGAAGCCCCAGGCGAAAAAGAGGGTTGAAACCATGGCCATAGCGCCCTGGTCAGTTCTTTGCGGAGCACCAAGTTGGGCGCTGGAGGAGGCGTCGATCTGGCTGAGGGTAGTAATGTGCGAACCGGTATTGGCTGAAGTGACCTAAAGTATCATAAATGGAGAATCAGCCGCTCCGGAACTTGAGCATCTCTCAAATTTGAGTCCAGCATTTTCGACAAGTCCGAGCTATTGATGGAACTAAGGCTGCAACTGTGACTTTGATCACTGCTGCTTCTGTGAATCAGTCACAGACTGGGGCGGGAGTTTTGCTTTTATGTCAACCTTGCGGCCTCTGCTTCTATTTACCCTCATCTCATTTTCCTCTCTCGTTGCCCGGGCATCCTGCATCGGCTCTATTACGGTACTCGCCCCAAAAGAAGGCGCATTGGTCGGCTCACGCTTTCCGGTTGCGGCCTCTGCTATTTCAGGCTGTGCAATCGCGGCCATGCACGTCTACATAGACGATCTTTTGCAATATGAGCAATTCCAGCCCAATCTCTCAGGGCGTTTTCTGGCAGAGATGGGTCCTCATCGGGTTGTAATCCAGGCGTTCGCTGCGGATGGAAGCGTTTTTAAAAAACTCGTTCATATCAATGTCACGTCGCAAACGCCGCAGGCGTGTCCGCCGGACCCCTTAGTGCACCTGTGCACGCCGCCACGGCTGTTCATCACCAGCGGCCCGGTGGGCATACGCGGGGCCACAATGAAGATCAGCGGCATTCCCTTTGTGGGGCTTGAGCTCATTGTTGGTAATTCCGTGATAGCGCGGACTTTTAATCAGAATGCTGCCGAGGTGGATGTTGCGCTGATGCTTCCGCGGGGATTGCATTTTGTGGAACTCTTTGCATTGCTGGAAAATAATGACGGTTTTCTGGCATTGGTGCCCGTACAGATCACATCCTCCGCAAAGCAATGCGAGGCTCCATTCCTATCCGGGGGAATACCAACCAACCTGCCCATTTTCTTCGATGAGTTTTTTGTCGCTGCCGATTCGGCGGCGTGTTCCATCGGAAGCCTGCGCATGTTTGTCGACGGCAGATTGCAATATGCACAGTCCAATCAAGGACTGTTTGATGGCCGGCTGGTCATCGAACCGGGGCGGCATCAGTTCACCGTGCAGGCCACGAACAGTCAGGGTGTTGTGCGCCAAATGACAGAAACCATAGAAGCAAGCGGCCCTGTGGGGCCGATTTGCGCGCCTGCGCATGACCCAGGGGTCGCGCTCTGCTTCTCCCTGCAGAGTCCCGGCTTCGGCCACATTCAGTTTGGCACCCCGGAAAGGCCGTCATCACCGGTGCTCGCAGTCCGTATTTACGTGGATAACATCGCGCGCGCGCAGTTCTATAATTTCGCCGCCCAACGCGGTGAGACTGAATTGAAGATGAGCAAAGGCAGCCATCGCATTACAGCGGTGGCCTGGACGCGGCGTGGAGATGTTTCTACCGATACCATTACTTTGAATGTTCAGTGAGGCCAGCTTATCTGGAGTGTGCACAGTTTATGTTCAGGCTGGGTGAAGCGAGGTATTCCTCTTTGTTCGTGAAAGGAGGTTTTTCTCTCAGGATGAGCCGCGGACGGGTGCATGCTCGGGGTACGGCCGATTTCGACAGCATGGGTTGCCTTCTCCGGAGAACAGAACATCAATCCTGAAAACTGAACGATGCTTTCACTTTTCCCACTTCAATCACGTCACCGGCGGCGAGCTCTCGCTGGCTGACAACATCTTCACCATTGATCTTAACTTTGGCCTTGCTCTCCGAAGGCGAGATGAAATATTTGTTGTCGCGCTTGCTGATCAGGGCGGCGGTGGTGGGCGCAAAAAAGCCTTTCAGCTTGATGGAAGCCATGCTGGACTTGCCGATCATGGTCATCTTGCCGGTGAGAACGTATTTCTCCTGATCGGTCTTCCCTTCCAGAATGTTCAGCAGGCCGATACGGTCTTTGGCCGCGGCCGCAAAGGGCTCCGCCATCCATGCAGGACGCGAAATCCCCAGCGGCCCGCTTCCGGCATTGGCCGGAGACGCAGACTTGTCTGCCATCTGTTCCCGCGCCTGTTTGGTATCGAGAAGCATAGTGGCCTCCAGTTTCGGGGCCGCAGGGCCGGTCTTGGCCGCGACTGCAAATGCGGGCACCGGGCCTTCATGCTTGAACTCCACCAGGTGCTTGCCGATCTTGACGCGGTCTCCGTGCTTCAACGTGGCTTTGCCGACGCGCTCATTATTGACGTAAGTGCCGTTCAGGGAGCCGAGATCTTCAACAACGTAATGGTCCTGGTCCCATGAAATTTTGGCATGGTGGCCGGAGACAGCAAGGTTGTCTATTTGGACGCTGTTGTCCGGCAGGCGCCCGATCGTGGTGGTTGCCTGCGTGAGCGCGACCTCTTTCAACACCTGGTCATTCTGCTCAAACTTCAAATAGAGTTTTGCCATTGCTGCCCTCCAGAAAACAGCTTGCTCAAAATATTGTGATACCAGGGCCGACTCACGACGCGCACCAGCAGACAGGTAATGTTGTCTTCGCCGCCGCGTTCCCTGGCGATCTTCACCAGGTCGGCGCACGCCTGCTCCAGGCCGCCCGGCCCTTCAACGATCTTTAAAATCTCTTCGTCCTGCACATACCGCGTAAGCCCGTCTGAGGTCATTAACAAAATGTCACCGGGAACCGCGACCAGGTCTTCCACATCGGCCTCAACCGCTTCTTCCGAGCCAAGCGCGCGCAGGATGATGTTCTGCATCTCTGACTTCTGCGCCTGCTCCAGCGTGATGTAGCCGCGCCGCACCTGCTCCATCACCAGGGAATGGTCCTGGGTGAGTTGCTGAATTGCGCCCTGGCGCACAAGGTAAATCCTGCTGTCGCCCACGTGCCCGATGGCCAGTGAGTTGCCCCGCACCAGCGCGGCCACAATCGTTGAACCCATGCCGCTGCGGCCGCTCTGTTCCTGCCCGGCCTTGAAAATTGTCTTGTTCGCCAACTGGATCGCGTTAGCCAGCGTGCGAGCGCCCGAAACACCGTTT
Organism: Candidatus Angelobacter sp.; assembly: GCA_035703825.1. Lineage (GTDB taxonomy): Bacteria > Acidobacteriota > Terriglobia > Terriglobales > Acidobacteriaceae > Angelobacter. Next base: position 31,412 of record DASSXL010000214.1, on the reverse strand, counting down.
CCATTGGCAGCCGACTGGTTGCGGAAATAATCCAGAAGAATATCCACGCCCATCTTGCTGGCGACCTCTCCGGCCGCCTGGCCGCCCATGCCATCACAAACCACAAAGATGCCGTAACGCGAATCGTAGCCGAAGTTGTCTTCGTTATTCGCGCGCACGCACCCGACGTCGGTTTGGCCGGCAACTTCCACCGCAAGCGCCATATGGGGGTCCCGTGTGTGAAACGCTAAAGTGCCTCTTTTTGTCCCGTTCGCAGCCATTATCCTGTTTTCAAAGCGATCTGTGGGGGAATTCAATATTGCTGGAGGAGATTCGCGTTCATATTTTTTGTCGCTGCGCTCCAAAACCGCTCAACAGCTTCGCCTGATTGAGCGCGCTGATGCTCCTGTACCAGCGGACTCCACCCCATTCAAGCGAAAACCGCGCTTGATTGGGGCCCGGGCTCGCCGCGTGGTCGGGCTCGCCCTTCCTTAGGGGATTGGCAAATCTTACTAACCTTATTTATAGGTTTGCAAGTTACCGACAGGGATGGCCTTATCAGCCGCCGATGTGGACCATGCTGCGCGAAGGCTTGATAAATCCAGCTTCGCCAATGTGATGGCGGGCTTCTTTCTGGTCGACCACTGACCGAACGTAATCAGTTAAATCACTGTCACTGGCGCCGCGATACATGCGTCCAGCCATGTCATGGTCCAGCAAGGAGAAGAGACAGGTGCGGATCTTGCCATCAGAGGTAAGCCGCACGCGTGAGCAATGTCCGCAGAAAGGATGCGATACGGGAGCGATAATGCCGATCTCGCCCTTGCCGTCATCGAAGGTGTAACGGCGTGCAGTCTCACTAAGCTCGTTGGGAAGCTGGCGCACGGGACGGAACGCGTTCAGCTTTTCCAGAATTTCATCCATGGGGACGACGACGTCCGGCGACCAGACGCGGTCTTCTTCCAGCGGCATGAATTCAATGAACCGGACAATCACGCCTTCGTCGCGCGAGAAGCGGGCGAATTCGACAATCTGGTCCTCATTGAATCCGCGCAACAGAACGCAGTTGACCTTGACCGGTTCCAGCCCGGCACGCTTGGCGGCGCGGATGCCGGCGAGCACACTGTTATAACCATTAGGCACGCGGGTGATGCGGGCGAACTTTTGGGGATCGACGGCATCCATGCTGATGGTGGCGCGGCGCAGGCCCGCGTCTTTGAGCGGTTGAGCGAGTTCGGCCAGCAGATGACCGTTGGTGGTAATCGCTAGATCGGGCTTCTGGCCACTGAGCGTGCGCAACTGGGCGAGATCGCGAACGAAATCCACCAGGCCGTTGCGCAGCAGAGGCTCGCCGCCGGTGAGCCTGACTTTTTCAATGCCTGAACCAACGAAGATTCGCACCAGGCGCAGGTAGTCGGCAAAAGGCAGTTCAGAATACTGCGCTCCTTCATTGCCGGTGCGGCAGTAGACGCATTTGTAATTGCAACGGTCAGTGATGCTGACGCGCAGGTCAGTGATATAGCGCCCGTGTTTGTCCTGAAGCCGCATATCCTTCGTCGGTCCGATGGCGGTCGATGGTTGCTGATGAGAGCGATCTGCAGGGACACGAAAAGGAGGGAAAGACGCCGAGGCGTGTTTCGGTTCCTTTCCAAACGGGAGGCCCAGGCGTTTCCGCGCCGGACCCTCGTCCTTGCATCAGCAAGGAGCCGCCACATCCAGCCGGGTATGCCTTAGGCCGGGAGTGGTCGGAACCTGTTTTCTTATTATATCAGGGCCGTATTGTGTCAGGGCCCGCGACACCTGGGGCGACGATGGGGTTGTGGTCCGCGAGGTATCCACACGCAGAGGGATTGCCCTCGTCACACATATCTGTGGCACCTTCTAAGAGTGCCGACGCCCCTGGGAGTTGAGACCGCCATCCTTCTTTCCTTTTCTTCGAGCCTGGATCTTGCCAGATTAGAATTGTCCATCCCTCATGCTCCAGAACATCGATAAGGACCTGGTCACCAACACCCCACTCTTCTCCCCGACTTCCTGAGATGTCCTGGTCCAGGATGCCGGATCCATGCCCGCCTTGTATCTCGATACCTTCGAACGTCAGGTGATGTGCGTTAAGGTATTGACGTGCTTGCTCCAAGGCGCCGAACACGGGATCACTTGGAGGAATACCCAGCATGTAGCCAAAAACGAGAAACCCAAACCCAGTCGAAGGAGCGGTGTCAACAGAATGTCCTGCCATATTGGACACAATGTGCTTCCACATACCTACGGAGTGCGGTCCCGCGACGTCTTCAATCTTGTGAGCGTCAAAACCGCCCTGAACGCCGTTGCGAACAATTTGTGGCAGTGTTCCGAAGTGCTTATTTCTGTTAACTATCCAGCCAAAACCAAACAGCCCTGACGGGAAACCCGCCGCGTTCCAGACATTATCTGCGCGCCGAGCGCCTTCGGCCAACTCCTGCGCATCTGACCTACCCGCAACAAGAGCCAGCCAGAAGGTAAAGAACTCATGTTGATCCTGAGGATAATGACCAGACGGGTCTTTCAATCGAATTGGGTTATTGAAGCCATAGGAATACAGATTCAACGATTTCGGGCTTAGGTCCAAAGCCCCAAACGGATCAGGCGTCATGAATCGGGCCGCAGCCGAAACATAGTAGCGTGCACCGAAATTGTCGAGCGCGGTTTCATTATCCCGTTCTTTTCCGGTGAATTTGTAATTCGGGGGGCAGGTGCTGACTATAGGCCGTTCACCGCCGAAGGGATAGAAGTCAGCGTCATAGCAGGGGGTTGTCTGGCCGGCCTGTACGAGCACGCGTGAGGTACCGAGGTGGTCAGCAAAGTAGTAGAAGACGTTGTTGAGCGAATCACGGCTAGCGATGCGCTTGCCAACAAAGAAAATGTACTCATTAAACGTTGTGTTGTTGGTGTTGCCAGCGAGGTCAGTTTCATTCAGCGTATCCGCGCCCATTCCGTACCAATAAAGTTTGCCATTGGACTTCTTGACGCGCTTGCCGTCGCCATCATAGGTGTAGGTCACGCCCCCGGTGGTGACAAGATGGTTCTCAGCATCGTAGGTGTAGCCGGTGACAAGCACGTTGCCTGCCGCATCGTAGTTGTAGCTGCTGATCTGATTCCTGGCGTTGGCAAAAACGGAGAGGGATTCCTGAGTGCAGGCGGAGTACCCGGGCAATCCGCCGATGGCGGTAAGGTTGCCCCAGGCGTCGATGCCGAAGCTTTCTCCAAAACACTTGGCTCCAGTGGTTGAAGTGGTTTGGGCGCCGACAATGCGGTTCACAGCATCATATGTAAAGCTCTGCGTGCGCGCACTGTCACGGTTATTCGCGATCTGCGTGACGTTGCCATTGTCTCCGGCGGCCAGGCTGAAGCTGTAGGTAAAGTCCATGATACTGCCGATTTGAGCGCTGTCAGCACAGTTCGCGGGACTGGTGGTCCCGGTATCTACGAACATGCGGCAAGGCTGCAGCCGCTTGTTGTAATAAAACGTCGAGGTTAGATTTGTGCCGTTCTTCAAGGAGGCCAACACTCCGGCTGGAGAATAGGCTGCCAGAGTCGCATAGTTGATCAAGGTTGATGTATCTGCCGCTGAAGTTGCCTGACCTGCGGCGTTGTATGCGTAAGTGATTGTGTGAGCACTTGGATATGTAATGCTAGTGGGGCTGCCCATCAGGTTGTAAACATAGCTTGTGGTCTTACTGACGCCTCCGATTGTGCGCATGTCGGCTGTGGGACGGCCCATCACGTCATAACTCCAGGCTTCGGAACCGGCCTGGTCGGTCATTCCTGTGCGCCGGCCGATTCCATTAGCGATGGTAAGGCCATTGAATGCCGCCTGATCGTAAAAATAGCTGGCGACTGCCGTTCCCGCCGGCAATAAGCCGTTGGTACAAGTTTGTGCTGAATAAGCCTTGCCGGTGACGCGATGCAGTTGGTCATAGCAGTAGCTCACCGTCTGCATGGCCGTGCTGGTCTGGTTCGGCGCGGGCGAGGTTTTCTGCAGGAGCTCGCCGTCTGCGTCGTAAGAGTACGTGGTATTTACCCGCGTGGGCGTGCCCGAGATGAGCGCGGTGTTCGTCTCAGGATTGGAAGATGTAAGTAGCCGACCGAGAGAGTCATAAGTGAACCGCCGCACGCGCCACGCACTCGTTGCGTCATTACTAGGCGAATCAGCGCAGCCGGTGGCTCCAGGCGCCCCCAACCCTATATTGCCGTGCTGCTCGACACAGATTAGATTGCCCAAAGCATCATAGGTGTAAAGCGTCCGCCAGCCAAAGATGGGATCCACAGCAGGAAGACCGGTACCAGTCGACCACAGCATGCGATTGGGCGTGACGGAGCGGTCATAGATCACCATGTTGCCGTCCGTCTGCAGCAGCAGCTCAAAGCGGCCGTTGGGTGAAACAAAGCACTGGCCAGCCCACAAAAGCCCGGTCGTTCCGGTGCCAAGGCCAACGTCGCAGCTCGGATGCGCGTAAGTTGTGCCGTTGAACTGGCCGTCGGAAGTTCCGCTGTTCCACGCCGACTTCCAGATGATGATGCGGCCATCGTCATTCAGATCCAGCCGCTCGGCGTAAGTGCCGCTGGTGCCGCTGTTCCACAGCGCAACACCATTCACGTCATAGACCACCAGATTGCCGTCGGTCTGGAAAATGGCATAGGCTCCGGGATGCCCCTGCGTTCCCGGCCCCCAGGTGCCGGTGCCGTGCGCCCAGTCATAGATGAAAAAATTTCCGTCGGTATTCATCAACAGGAAGTACTGGCCGTGGGGAGAGACAATGCATTTCCCTGAAGGCAGAATCTGGCCTGCGACAAGGTATGTCCCGATGCTGCAGCTTGAAACCGGATACGAACCGGGCGTAGGCGCAGCGTAGACGCCGGCCTGCCACCGGAAGATGTATGTGACCAGGTTGCCGTCGTCCTGCATGAAGATGGATGCGGCGTTGGTAGCGGCGGTGCCGGTGGCCCACACGAAATTTCCGGCAGAGTTGAGAAGCACAAAGTTGCCGTCCTGCTGCATCAGAGCATGGTAGTTGGCCTGGGGTGGCGGAGGAGCAGCCCCAGGAGGATTTTGCTCATCCACCTCCACTAAGCGGCCAAGCGCATCGGTGCAAGACTTACGCTTGTTATAGGCCTCATCCGTCGCTATCGTGCAGTTGCCGTCATAGGAGATCGTGCCGATGCTCCCATCCTGCCTGGTGGTTTGCGTAATGCGTCCAAGCCCATCGTACTGCGTGCTCGCGACTCCATTAGTGGGGCCTGGGTCATTCGCGGTCCGATACGGGTTGGAGACGGTGCTGATTTGGCCGATCCCATCAAAGGTTGTGTCGATCTTGACGCTTGTCGTACACGCCGGCATACCATCCTCGCAGCGTTCGGCCTGCGTAAGACGCCCTAATTGGTCGGAATGCTGACGATTGAAGACACGGGAGTCCGGCAACGCGATCAGGGTGCTGGATGTTACCAAGAGCTGGGTGTCATCGTAGGTATTCTCGGTGCGTCCGCTATCGGGCCGGCTAACGCTTCCCGTCCGGTTCATGGCGTCATAGGTATAGTTGGTCGTCTGCGAGTTGGGGTCCGTGACGGAGGCAAGAGTAGCAGTACAGGAATTGTAGGATTTGGTGATGAATTGATTGAGCGCGTTGGTGATTTTAGTAGCAAAAACTCCGGTTTGCCCGACGGGGACGCAAGATGTGTTGCCCCATGAATCGGTATAGTCGTAAGAAGTTTTATGACCGAGCGGGTCGATCGTGGAAAGGAGATTGCCCGCATCGTCATACTGGTTGGTCGAGGTAAGCATTGCGTTGTCAGTATTGCGCCAGCGACTGACGGCGGTGAGGTTTCCCCGATAAATAAAGCTCGTGCTATAGGTAGGGTCGTGTTGGATCACGTTACTGGGAAGCATCGCCTGCCCGGGATGTGAGTAGTTGTCATATTCGTTGACGGTCTGAGCAACTTGATGGTCGCTGCTGTCGTAGACAGTCGTGCTGAGCACCCGGTGAACAATATTCCGGTTAAGATAGTTTTGATTCCCGGTGTGGAGATATGTGTAGACTGTCCGACGAAGCAGGGCCCCGGGAGACCCTGCACCGTAGGCGAATTCCCTTTGTTCAATAGGATTGAGACGAGTGACAGGGTTGCCGCTGGTATCTGTAAACATCTCATAGTCCGCTTCGGTCTTTGTTTGCGTTTGGCCTGTATCGCCGAGGATCGTAGTTGTACGAACGAGGCGGGCATTGATAGTCCCGTGGGGAATGCTATCCGGCAATCCGAGATCGGTTTCAGCCAAATAGTCCTTTTTAAGCGTACGCAGCAGCTGCCCCGCCGCCGCCGTTCCCTCGTAAGAATCCACCTGTACTTCATAGCTTGATGGATCATCGTCACCTCCTCCGGCCGCCGCGCCAAAGGTATGGACTTGTTCATTCCCCAAAGGATCGTGCACGATCCCGCCCGGCAGGTAGGTCCAGGGCTGCGAGGACCTGCCGTCATTGACCGTGCGGCCGGTCACACGGCGCCTTACCCGGTATTGTTTAATCCCGCCTTGTTGAAAAGGTGGAGTCGTTACCCGCGTCTCATAGGTATAGACGATATAACCACCGGTCGGCAGGTCGATGCGTAGCAAATCCGCATTGCCGTCATTGGACCAGGTGAACTGATAAAACTTTCCGTTGGGCAGAGTCAGCTTCTGGGGAAGGTTGAGAGTGCTCCCAGTCTCGACGCAGGTAGTGCCGGTGGGTAAAGGCTGAGTTAGAGGCAAAAGTGGACAGAAGTTGGTCAAGCTGGAGACGGAGCCGAAATCAACACGAAATTGCTGGAGATTTCCATTGGAATCGAGCACGGAATCGATTCGGTAGAGCCTGACACCGTTTGCGTCTGTTTGTATCGTCGTGCTGCCTCCAGTGGAAAGCTCGCTGCCTAAGTTACCGTTGAATTGGCCAATATCATCCGCCCTTTGATATTGAACTGAAGAGCCGTTGTTCGCGGCGATGGTGGCTATGTACCCGCTTCCGTCCAGCGCGAAACCAGTGTCTGTGCTGGGTACAGCATCGGAGCATCCACTGGCAGGCTGATCGACGTGGCGGAGATTGAAGGGGTGCTTGGTTCCGTGGCTGTCTGTCATCACATAGTTTACGTGAACCTGATATTGAACCGTTACAAACTGTGTACTACCATTAGGTAAATATGAACATGTTTTGAGGACAATGTCGTGTTTTGTACCGGCGGGACCGGCGGGGTCAGAAAAATAGTTCCAATAGACCTTTTCACCGCTGACAGGAGCAACTGTCCACTGGGTAGTGCTGGAAGTGGGATGGGATTTATCCACCTGCCATGTGGGCATGTTATATACAAGCCGGAGCCCGGTGCTCGGGGCCGCACGCTGAGGCAGACTCCAAAGCGGAATTTCGACATGCAAATTGCCGCTCTTGAGCGATACCAAATCGAAATTGCTTCCCTGAAACGATCCGAATGGTGGTAGGCCGGTCTCCGAACTCTGTGCAAAAGCTAAGGCAGCGAAGCAAAGCGTCAGGACGAATATCGAGAAGAAGAAACGAGTTGCGCGCATATGACCTCTTAGTATTGGCTTAGTATTAGTCATGGGTTCCGCGTAGGCTCGTGGGAGGACACCGCCTGCAGGCCCTTCTCATGACTACGCGAACAAATTGTCGTACAGGGCTGTCTAAGTCGTACAGGGTTATCTACTGGCAAACCTTATAGCCCCCAATGCCTTAATTGTCAACAGACTGCAAATGGGACTACAAAATAGGTAGTCCATCGGTGCGCCAACCCGGTTTATGCAGGCGCAGTACGGCGCGCTTTCAGCCTGGAGCACGATTGGAAACTCCAGCTATAACGGTCTCACCGCAAGCTTGCGCCAGCGCCTGAAGAGCCTGACTCTCGATTTCAACTACACCTATTCCCATTCGCTGGATGACGCTTCTGGTTTGCAAACTGCAGGCGGCTTCGGCGCCGCGTTTATCGTAAATCCCATTCGCCAGAATACCTGGTACGGCAATTCCGACTTCGACATCCGGCACCAGATCAACGCCTCGGGCGTCTGGCAAATGCCATTCGGCAAGGGCAGGGCCTTCCTGAACGCGTCCAACGGTTTGGTGGATGCGCTGGTGGGTGGATGGCAGCTCTCGGGCATTTACCGCTGGAATACGGGACTGCCTGTGGGCGGAGGCACCATGCCTTACGATGATGCGCGCTGGGCCACCAACTGGAACGTCCAGGCGAACGTGACACCGACGACTGCGGTCAACACCTGCCCGAACCGCAGCAATACGCCGAAGCTTTTTGGAGGCTGCGATCTTAAAGCCATCTACCAGAGCTACCGCAACGCCTATCCCGGCGAAGCCGGCCCGAGGAACTACCTGCGCGGACCGGGATATATGAACGGCGATATGGGCCTCAGTAAAACCTTTAACATACCCCGGAACGAGCAGCAGAAGCTGCAGATCCGCTGGGACGTGTTCAATGTGGCCAACTATCAGCCGTTTGGCGCGATCGATACCAGCCGGTCAGGCTTCGGTGTGGCTCGCGATCCCCAACGGCGCAACCTGACTCCACCATCGAACTGGGCAAACTTCACGGGCATCCAGGGCAGACCGCGGGAGATGCAGATCGCGCTGAGGTACTCCTTCTAGCCGCCCAAAAACTGAGCATGCAAGAAATGGCCGGGAGAATGAAAGTTCTCCCGGCGTCTGTTTGGAGCGATCAGCAATCAACTAAACCTTTTCACCGCAGAGTGCGCGAAGAACGCAAAGGAGCAGGATTGCCAACTTCCAATTCCCTTGTGCGACCTTTGCGGTTAAGTTTTTTGCCAAATGCTGACGGCTGAGTGCGGGCTGCTTTACATGCCGTCGTAGTTCGGGCCACCGCCGCCTTCGGGCGGGACCCAGGTGATGATCTCGTAGGGGTCCATGACGTCACAGGTCTTGCAGTGCACGCAGTTTGAAGGATTCAGATGGATCACTTTGCCCTTGGGCGCTGAAGCGTCCTCTTCCATTTCATAGACGTTGGCAGGGCAGAAATTCTGGCAGGGGTTGCCGAATTCAGCCACGCATTTGGTGTTGCAGATGTTGGTATCGGCGATGATCAGGTGCGAAGGCTGGTCTTCTTCATGCCTGGTGCCGGAGTGGTAGAGATCGGTCAGCTTGTCAAAGGTAAGTTGGCCATCACCCTTAGCCTTGCCGAGCAAGTGGGCGCGCTTGCCGCCATCAGCGGCCAACTGGTCAAGATGCTTCATGCGCGTGTGGCCGGCATGCGCGGGATAAATTTCATGCACGCCGCGGCCACCGGTTAGCTGTTGCAGGGCCGTGTGCAGCAGACCGGAGACCAGGCCGTTTTCAAAACCCTGATGGAAGTTGCGCACTTCCCACAGCTCATCTTTGATCCAGCTGGAATCCACGCTCTCTTTGTATTGCTTGAGTTTGGCGGCGGCGAAATTGTTTTCGAGTAGCGCGGCGAAGGCGGTCTCCGCGGCAAGCATGCCGCTCTTGATTGCCAAGTGAATGCCCTTGAGCCGCTGCGAGTTCAGGAAGCTGGCTGAATCGCCGACGATCATCCAGCCATTGCCGGCCAGAGGCGGCATAGAGAACCATCCGCCGTAAGGGAACGTCTTGGCGCCATAGCGAATCATCTTGCCGCCGCGCAGCAGGCCGGCGACGAGCGGATGCTGTTTGAAATCCTGAAGCACGCGCTGCGGATCGAGACGCGGGTCCTGGTAGTCCAGGCTGGTAACATAGCCGAGCGAGACGATGTTGTCTTTCGATCCGTAAATCCAGCCGCCGCCGTATTCTTTGGTAGTGAGCGGCCAGCCCATGGTGTAAATTACCTGGCCTTTTTTGATGGCCCCGGAAGGGACTTCCCACAGCTCCTTCACGCCAATGCCGTAGATCTGCGGGTTGAGCCCTTTCTGCAGGTCGTATTTGGCAACGAGTTGCTTGGTCAGCGAGCCGCGTGGACCTTCCGCCAGCACCGTGATCTTCGATTTCACGTCATAGCCGGGCTCGAAGTTGGATTTCTTCTGGTTGTGCTTGTCCACGCCTTTATCGTCGGTGCGGACGCCGATCACATGATCGCCTTCAGTCAGCAGCTCAGATCCGGCAAATCCAGTGAAGACGGTGATTCCGGCCTGCTCGACTTTTTCTCCCAGCCACTTCACAAAGCGGTTGATGGAGATCACGTAATTGCCATGGTCCTGAAGCGGCGGCGGCGTCAGCGGCAGGCGATGCTCGCCTTTTTCCGTGAGGAAGTAAACGTCTTCGTGGGTGACCTCGGCATCGAGCGGCGCTTCGCTCCGCCAGCCAGGCAGAAGTTCGTCCATGGAGCGGGGGTCAAGCAGGGCGCCGGAAAGCGAGTGCTGGCCGAGTTCGCGCGCCTTCTCCAGGACGTTGATGTTCTCTTTGCTCAACGGCGCTTCAGGATTGCGGCGATTATGGCGATCAATCAACTGCGACAAGCGCAGCGCGCAAGCCAGTCCAGCGGGCCCGCCGCCAACAATGGTGACGTCCGATTCCATCTGCGGACGCTCAACACCTTCAAGAGGTTTGCGGAAAGTGATCATAAGCAATTAGCAAATAGCAATTGGCAATTGGCAATTAGCAAAAGCAAACTCTTACCGCGGATCAACGCGGATGTTCATTTTGAATCACACTGCCTACGATTGCTTTAGCTGAGCTAATTGCTAATTGCTAGCTGCTAATTGCTGCTGTTATCCCTTCGCTTTTTTCACTTCTTCAGTCAGCGCAGGAACGATATCAAACAGGTTCCCTACCACACCGAAGTCAGCGATCTCGAAGATTGGCGCTTCAGCATCTTTATTAATGGCGATGATGCTGCGCGAGCCCTTCATCCCCACAATGTGCTGAATGGCCCCGCTGATGCCGACAGCGAGATATAGCTTGGGAGAAACTGTTTGGCCAGAGCTGCCGATCTGGCGGTCCATGGGGAGCCAGCCGGAATCGCAGATGGGACGCGACGCGGCAATCTCGCCACCCAGCGCGTCCGCCAGCGCTTTGGCGAGGTCGATGTTCTTCTGCTCTTTGATACCGCGACCGACGGAGACAATGATCTCCGCCTGCGTAAGATCGACGGCCTGCTTGGCCTCTTTGAAGGGATCTTCAGGCTGGTTGCGCTGCACGCCGTCAGCAATGTTGGCATTCACTGTTTCGACAGGCGCAGGCGATGCGCCGGATTCAGCTTTGTCGGCACGGAACGCGCCAGCCTGGAAGGTGACAAAATGCGGCGCGGGGCAGGCAAAGGAAACATCGGCGGCGAATTTGCCCTGGAACATCTGGCGGGTAAAGACCAGCTTGTCACCGTCCTTGCGGAAGCCGATGGCGTCACTGATGAGCGTGCGCTGGAGCGCCGTAGCCAGTTGCGGAGCGAAGTCGCGCACCTGGTAAGTGTGCGGCATCAGCACCAGAGCGGGCTTCTTCTGATTGATAAAGTCTTTGAGCGCCGCGACCACGCCATCCGGCTCATACCTGGCCAGCTTGGGTGACTCGATGACGGTCACCTTGTCCAGCTTTTTAGCCGCGATTTCCGTGGCAATCCCGGCGATTCCGCTGCCAAAGAGCGCAGCCTCAACCGTCGCACCGGTTTCAGAGGCAATGGCCTGCGCGGCCGCGATCGTCTCAAGCGAAACGCGGTTCAGTTTGCCTTCACGTTGTTCAGCGATTACAAGGATTGTGTCTGCCATCTAATTTATTTGCCGTTTCTTTTTGATAAAACCGAGTGTGAGTAAACCCAGGGCAATGACAACGTCGGCGGCAAAGATGCCCTGCATGAGGCCGCCGCCGGCGCGAATGTCCCAGCCGACGAAGAGCATCCAGCCGAGAGCGGCAATCAGCATGATCAGGCCGACTACCATAAAAGTGGAGCCGGTCTCGTGTTCGGTGATGGGCTGATAATTTCCGCCTTCAGGGTCATATTCCATTCGTTCCATGGTGTACTCCTTCAACGAAATTTGCCGGATCAAATGACGCGCACGTCGTTCCGCAGCTTATCGACCAGCTTCTTGGCGATCTCGCCGGGCGAGCCTTCAAGCATCTCAGTCTTCTTGGTCTTCTGCGGGACGTAAAGCTTTTCAATCTTTTGCAGGTTGTCACCCAGCGCGGACTTTACTTCGTCCATGGTGACCTTGCGCAGCGGCTTGTTCTTGGCCTGCTTGATGCCCAACAGCGTGGCGTAACGCAGCTTGTTGATGCCTGATTGAATTGTCAGTACCGCGGGCAGCGGCATGCTTACGTGCTGAAAGAAACCGGATTCCAGCTCGCGCTTGACCTTGATGCCGCTATCGGATTTCTGGATTTCCATGATGATGGTGGCATGCGGCCAGCCCAGCAGCTCAGCCATGATCACGCCGGTCTGGGCGTAACCGTAGTCGTCCGATTGCAGGCCGGTGAAGATGAGATCAAATTTTTCATCTTTAATCGCCGCGACAAACGCCTTGGCCATGTTGAAAGCGTCCAGACTGACAAAGCCGTTGTCTTCCAGGTGAATGGCGCGGTCCGCGCCCTTGGCCAGCCCTTCACGCAGCACCTGCTGCGACCGCGCCGGCCCGGCGGTAATGACCACGACTTCGCCGGTGTGCTTTTCTTTTTGCCGCAGCGCTTCTTCCAGGGCGAAAGCATCGGGCTCGTTGACTTCGTAAGAAACGTCGTCGCGGATCCAGGTGCCGCTTTCATTGAGCTTGAGTGGCGCGTCTTTTTGCGGGACCTGCTTCATGCAGACCAGAATCTTCATATTCAGTGTGTTCCTGTTCAACTGCTTAGATGCGAGTTGCAGGCGGTTTGTCAGCGCCGCCGGACGTCGCTAGTGAAACCAGCAAGTATAAATCAAATCGCGCGTGGTCGCCGAGATTGGGATGGCGCGTGAGTGGGGAGCCGCAGAGGTGCGGAAAAAGCGTGCTATTCGGACAGCGGGTGGGCAGAGCGGATGGCCAGATTCGCCGCCGGAGTCGTGGAGAGACAAGGGGCTTTACCACTGACTCAACAGTGATGGCACTGATTCGGAAGCAAAAATGGGTTACCGCGGATCAACGCGGATGGGCGCGGATCAGGAATTCTTTCGCGCAAATTCATGGCCCGGAATCTAATTCAGGAACGCGACCGATTGCACCCCGGCCACTTCAAAGCGCTTGCGGCAGCGGACGTTTTTGCACATGACCATGTCGTCGCGGCGGACCATATAGGACTGGGCCTTGGCGAATTTGGCGCGGTCACGCTCGTCGGCGCGGCCGGAGAGCTGCTTCTTCTTGGTGCGCACCAGCCATGAGAGCTCGTACTCGCCGGCCTGACGGCAGTGCGGACACGTAAGCGTGTGAGGCTTTCTGGATTCCTTTTCGTCGAAAAAATCGCGCTCGTCCATTTGATCCTATTATGAACCACAGAGGGCACAGAGAGCACAGAGAAATGAAAAGGGCCGGTTAACTGGGTTGGGGACGACAAATGGGGCACAAGATACACCACGCATTCGAGTAATATCGCGCTCCAAAGCAATCAGGTCGCGCTCTTTGCCGGTGAGTTTGTAGTCGTTGAAGCCGTTATGACGCACTGGTTCGCCGCCCCGGGGGGTAGTAATCGGATTCGGCTTTGATGTTGCCGTCGGAGTCGGTAATGACCGACGCTGTCTTCAGGTGGTCAGAGAAGTAATAGAAGACGCCGCCCGTGCCGGTGGCGCCGTCGTGGCGGGCAACACGCTCACCGTCAAAGAACATATATTTGGACTTCAGCGTTCCGGCTAGATCACTTTCGGCTACCACGCCGGGCGTCATGTACCAGTAGAGCGTGTGCCGTTGGAGGCCAGGTTCCCGTTTGACTTGCGCACGCGTTTGCCGTCGCCGTCATAGGTGTAGGTGTATCCAGCGGCGCCGGTCAGGCGTTTTTCCTGGCTATCAACACTGATGCCAACGTTTTGTCCTCCTTACTAAGAAACTCTGGGATTCGTAACCTGATCCGACCAATCGGGGAATAGCCCCAAGTCCACACCATCAGCGAACTCAATAATTTTCTGAAAGACGATCTTCTTTCCCTTGCTATTGAAAGGCAACGCAACCGCCCAATTCTTGATACCCGGACCAGAGACAGTTACCAAGATGCATCGTTCACTGTCTGAGTCTTGCAGGTCTCCCCACGAGTATGTCTCTTGAGAAAAGTTCTCTTGGCCATAGTCCTTTGACCGTGCCAAAAAGACAGTCACGATCGCAATTGCAACTCGGCTTCGTGCTTCTGCAATCTTTTTGCAGCATGTCAATTTCTCGGTTTCATTTCGCAGTTCTAGCGGTCTGAGTAGCTGCTCGTCCGCGGTAATGATAAACGCGACAGGATCTAAATCTCCATCTGCAAGAAGGAATTTTCTCGATAATTCCAAAAGCGACAAGGCGTATCGTCTAATGTCTGCCGGCTTAGTCATGAAAGGCATTACTCAGAGGATGAGTCTCGTTCGGCAATTTTTAGGCCATTAAATAACGCATGTTCGGGTTTCAGCGTGCCGGCGAGATCGGTTTCGCCACTTTCGTGGCATAGAACCGCGCCTTGGGCAAGTGTTAGCGACACTATCAATCATTAGACTTCCGAAGTGGATTTTCATTCCGGTGCGTTGCCCAAAGCAGATAATCTGGGAGATCAAGTATTTTATAGATTTTGTTTTTCTGTACTGCAGTGCTGCTTTGCGTCTCAAATCGCCCAATCCAAGTTTCAACTGTATCCTCTCCGAGCAACTCGTCAAGATAAACTGACACAGCTTTTAGAGCTAGGTCGCGACTGGAGCGGGCAAGCTGATCATCAATAATAATTAAATCTAGTCTTCCATTTTCAGGGTGTTCGACGGGAATAAAGCTCCAGTCAGATGTATCAAATGCCATCCCACTTTCCGGCAATCTCACAATGTCAGGAGCGGGACGGGCCGGGCGAGAGGAAAAGAATTCCCAACCTTTTAATTCTGGTGCCATCTGAATCATTAGGTCAGCAAGGGGCCGCAGTTCTGAATTTCCTTCAGACGATATCGTGAGCAAGTTTGACTTATTCTTTCCTGGACCAATTTCCCAAGCGAGTTGCGGCTCAATTTTGTCGATTTCCTGATTGACTTCCTTTGCCACATCCGAAAATTTACGATCTGCATGCAGCGCCTTAAGCTTTTGCGCGTTGACAGTAAACCAACCCCAAAAGTTTCTAATGGCTTTAAGTTGAGTCGGCTGATCATTTGCCATATTTTTTTTCAAGTTCCTTCATTTTATCAGGTGCCACTTCATTGCGTTTGTTGTCTAGGTTCCCTTTACCACCGCGTTGATCAATGGCCTTTTGCTCCTTATAACGTCCTTCTCCTTTGGTCTTATAGGTATCGACCTTCGTCGCTTTGCCGGTTCGTCCGTCTGTTCTTGTCTGCATTCGTTTTTCAGTACCTTGAGTCGTTCTTCCAACATATTCCTTGCCACTTGCTTGGGGCTCTGTAACATAGACCTCGCCCCCTTTGCTCTCCTTGTTTTTCGAGGACATCGCGTTCAGGATTCCGCCCACGTTTTTGGCAGCCCCGGTTTCCATGGCGCCGCCAGCAACGACTCCTACTGCCCCAGTAACAACAACTGCTGTAGAAGTACCTGCGCTCGGCGCTTCAGCAGCCAGGCCAACACCAACAGCACCAGCTCCTGTAGTGCGGAGCCCCGTCCCCACTGCACCTTCGATAATCGTTCCTGCTAACTGACCCCAGAGAGATGCGGTCGAGTCAGATGACTTTGGTGCTCCGACGGCTCCGAAACTGGCACTTGCGACGATGCCCTGCGAAACACCTCCGACGAAATCCACAACTTCGCCCAGAGTACAACAATGTCCATCCGGATCAGCCTTGCTTGCGGGATTCCCACCAACAAACCCATACAGATTCAGTGATTGCGGATCGTACAAATCTGCATACGGTACGGGAACTGGCGTTGCCGACCAATCCGCGCTTACCCACCTTCCCAGTCCATTCGAGTAATACCTTGCCCCGAAATAGTCGAGCCCTGTCTCAATGTCGCGTTTTTTGCCGGTGAATTTGTAGTCGTTGGAATCGTTCGCGACGAACTGGAGTTCGCCGCCCCAGGGGTAATAATCCGACTCGGCCTTGATCACGCCAGCAGAATCGGTAATGACCGACGCTGTCTTCAGATGGTCAGAGAAATAATAGAAGACGCCGCCTGTACCGGTAGCGCCGTCGCGGCGGGCCACGCGCTCGCCGTCAAAAAACACATATTCAGATTTCAGCGTTCCGGCCAGGTCGCTCTCTGCCACCACGCCGGGCGTCATGTACCAGTAGAGCGTGCCGTTCGCGGCAAGGTTTCCGTTCGACTTCCTGACGCGGTTGCCGTCGCCGTCGTAAGTATAGGTATATCCGGCGGCGCCGGTGAGGCGGTTTTCCTGATCGAATGTGTAGCCGAGGCTGGCCGTAGCATCATAGGTCATGTTCCCAGCAGCGTCGTATTGATAGTCCGTGCCGGAGGCGTGCAGCCAGTTGTGGGCGTCGGCGGTAACGCTGAGATTTTCCGCGCCGCATTTAGTGATGGCCTTCTGTAGCAGGTTGCCCCAGGCGTCATAGCTGTAGCTGTTGCCCCAGTATTCGGTTTTGTTCTGGAGAACCATGGTTGCGCAGTTGGTCCCGGCATTCTGGGCCGAGATCAGCCGGTTCAGCGCATCGTACGTAAAGGTCTGATCGCGACCGTGGGTTGTGTCCTTGTAATTGATAATGCCGTAGACATTGCCGTTGTCGCCGTTGCTCAGGTGGAAGTCATACCCGATGGAGAAAACAGTCTGGCTGGGCGCGGTGGCTGACATGTTCAGTGGTTGCAAGCGTTTGTTGTAACTGAAAGCGTTGGTAATCCCTGCAAACGTCCCGCTGTTGCCGCTGACAAAGCCGGTGAGAGCGCTGTCGGGACCGTAAGTCGCGCCGGTGACGTAATTGATGCCGTTGCCGCTATCCACGGCGGAGAGCGTTCTGCCGGCGGAATCAGGGGTGTAAGTAACTACCGCGCCGCTAGGATAGTGCAGCTTGTAAAGCGAGCCATCGAGGTTGTATTCGTAGCTGACGGTCTTCGAGATAGCGCCGTTATTCGCTCCCGTGAGTGTGCGCGTCTCGCTGTTCATCCTTCCCAGAATGTCATACGTGTACGTCGCTGTTCCGGCCTGATCGGTCAGAGACGTGAGCTTGCCTTTGGCGTTGCTGCCGGAGTCATAGGCGTAGCTGACAACGGGCGTGGCCAGCGGGCAGCTCTGCGCGCCGTAGCCCTTGCCGATCACGCGATGCAACTCATCATAGCAATAGCTGACCGTCTGGGTGGCCGTACCGGTCTGGTTGGGCGCAGGCGAGGTCTTCTGCAACAACTGGCCGTCAGCGTCATAAGTGTAAGTGATGGTGCCGGACTCAGGGTTTTTGGCCGTCAACAGACGAGAGAAAGAATCATAGGTAAAGCGGCGCACACGCCACGGGCTGCTAGCGTCTGAACTGGGCGCGGCGCTGCAGCCAGTGCCACTAGCGGCGTCACCGTGCTGCTCCACGCAGGTCAGGTTGCCCAGCGCGTCATAAAAGTAAAGCGTCCGGTAAGCCACTGCGGGATCAGCCGTCGAGAAGCCTGTGCCCGTGGACCATATCTGTGCATTGGGCGTGACGGAGCGGTCATAGATCACCAGATTGCCGTCCGTCTGCAATAGCAGCTCAAAGCGGCCATTGGGGGAAACAAAGCATTGCCCGCTCCACAAGAGCCCGGTTGTGCCGGTGCCAATGCCAACGTCGCAGCTCGGATGCGCGTATGTTGTGCCGTTAAACTGGCCGTTGGAGGTTCCGCTGTTCCACGCCGATTTGTAAATGATGATGCGCCCATCGTCTTCCAGGTTCATCCGCTCAGCGTAGGTGCCGCTGGTGCCGCTCGACCACAGCGCCGTCCCGTTCACGTCATAGACAACAAGATTGCCATCGGTCTGAAAAATTGCGTACGCTCCGGGATGTCCCTGCGTTCCCGGTCCCCAGGTGCCGGTGGCGTGCGCCCAGTCATAGATGAAGAAGTTTCCGTCGGTATTCATCAGCAGGAAGTACTGCCCGTGCGGCGAAACAATGCACTTTCCTGAAGGCAGAATTTCTCCCGCCACCAGATACGTCCCGATGCTGCAACTGGAAACCGGATACGATCCTGGGGTTGGCGTGGCGTAGACTCCGGCCTGCCACTTGAAGATGTATGTGACCAGGTTGCCGTCATCCTGCATGAACATGGATACAGCGTTGGTGGCGGCGGTGCCGGTGGCCCACACGGGCGTTCCGGCAGAGTTGAGAAGCACAAAGTTGCCGTCCGTCTGCATCAGGGCGTGGTAGTTGGCCTGGACGGCAGCGCCCGAAGGTTCATCCACTTCCACCAGCCGCCCCAGGGCATCTGAACAAGCGCCGCGCTGCTTCCCCGCTTCGTCGGTGGCTACCGTGCAGTCTCCATTTGCGGCGACGCTTGTTAGCACGCTATAAGCCACGCGGCTGATGCTGCCGTCCTGCTTCGTCGTCTGCGTGACGCGGTCAAGTCCGTCATACGCGTTGGTCGTGGTTCCATACGTGGGGTCAGAGGCGGTGAAGTAAGGATTGCTGACCGTGGCAGGATGCCCGGCCAGATCAAACGTGGTATCGACCGTGGCGGTGCCGTTGGGCAGCGCGTGCTGGCTCTTATAGCCGCGGCCCAGGCCGTCAAAGAAGCTGGTGGCCGAATCGCTCAGCGCAGTGGTTACGGATTTACTGCGCTGCACGCTGAGCGGAAAAGCATTGGGCGCGGAGAAATTGAAGCTGGTTGTGGCGCGGAGACTGTTGTTGGCCGGGTCCGGCGGCGCCTGCGCCGAAGTGATGCGGAACATGAAATCGTAGGTGTAGTTGCTGGTGTGGGCCGCATCGCCCGGCGTATTGCCGCTGGCCTGTGATGTGGCATTTTCATTGGTCAGGCTGGTGAGCACGCCGGTGGTGAAATCGTATGTACCGCTAACGCAGTGAGCTACGTTATTGGTCGTGGGCGAGCAGGTCTGCGTCGAGTAGGCTCCCACATAAAATGGATCGTAAGTGTGCTTGGTGGTGTGCCCCAGCGGATCGATCGTCTGATAGACCTCTCCCGTGTCATACCATTTGGTGTGGCTGGCGATAAGACTGTTTGTGGTATTGAGCCAGCGGCTGACGGTGGTCTGGTTGCCGCGAACGCCTGTCGGCGGGGTGACGTGCTGCGTGCTGATGGCCGGAGTCGGGGTGGTGAGATAGGCCGGCTCGTCGTACGCGTAGTCGGTTTCCGCCACCCGGTTGCTGCCGGCATCTTTAATGATCACCGAGACCGGCAGGTCAAGCAGGTGCGCGGTGAGATAAGCGGAGTTGGTCTCCCACTGATACGTCGTGTCGGTTTCGCGCAGCAGCGCGCCCGGCGCACCCTGCCCCCAGTCATACTCAAGTTCTTTCTTTACATTGCCGAAGATGGGCTTACCCGTTCCCAGGCCACTATCGTATTCACGGTGGATCTTGCTGACCTTGCCGCTGGGAAAAACCGTAGTGGTGATGTCCTTGGGCACGACATTTCCAGCAACATTTTCACCAGAGTCGGTAATGATAGGAAGTACGGGATAATATGTAGTATCCACCTGCTTTAACAGGTGGCCGGCATTCTTGTTTCCCTGGTATGACTTTGTGGACGTCTCGTAATAAGCGCAAAGATTATCCACGGCGGTAAAGACGTGGACCGTGTCATTGCCCAGGGGGTCAGTCACCGTGTTTGTGATAACTTTATTTACCGCCGCTCCCCACGTATATGTCCAGAGAGAAGAATGCCCCAGTCCATCAACAAGCGTGCGCGTCGCCACGGCCCGGCTTACCGCAGTTTGTCCGCCACACCCGGTCGCCTGGCTGATTGTAGTCCAGGTATAGGAAATCGAACCGCCTGTGGGAAGATTGATCAAGCTTAGCTCGCCATAGTTGTCGTAGGTGAAAATCCATTTGGTGCCGTCCGCGAGAATTATTGTTGAGATCGGGGGCAACGCATTATCCGGATCAAGCATGTTCGACCCTGGCGGCAGGGAGGGGCCGCCGGGATATTCCACCACTCCATATTGGTTGAAGGCAGTCTGCATCAGGATTAGCGTAAAGCACATCTTCATCTGGCGCGTCGTGCCGTCCGGAGCGCTGTAACTCAGTAGGTATGCGCCATTGGTGCCGTTGGCGCTTACGCAACCGCTGAAATCAGTGGTCAGAGCGAATTGTCCGAGTGGAATCGGCCTGCCTAGCGTGTCACTGCCGGCAGAGGCACTATTGGCCGGATCGTACGTCTGCATCACATTCCCATTGCTGTCAGTGATGGAAGGAGCGCCCGCCATCTGTGGGCAGAACTGGTCACCCGTTGGAGTATCGTCGGTCATGGGCGCGTATCCGCCGCCCATGTTGGGACTGGCGCCGGCCCAGGGAAGCGGCGGGTTGGTTGGCAGCTTGCCGCAAGTACCCGATGGAGCGAAAACAGCGACATAGCGGTTGCCATGACGGTCTGTGATAGTTGCCGTAGTGGGAACGCCATTGCTGTCGAGAGCGCTCATCACCACGTGGAAGCCGGTTGTGTCTATCGTCTCCAATTCCATGTAGACACCGTTGGTGACCACAGTCGGCATCAGTTGGTGGTTCGATCCGTCCGCGCTCGATAGAGAGTACCCTTGCGCGGTTACCATCAGCTGTGTGCCGGTCCAGGAATTAAGGATGCTCCGCTGGATACCTACATCCATTGGTCGCTGCAGTGTTACTCCCGTGCCGCCCTTGAACCAACCGCAGGTCGTGCCATTGTTGTCAGACGTGTTTGCGCAGATCACCTGCCAGGTCTTAGAGTTGAATGTGAGCAGCGGTTGCAGGCTGAGTGACCCGCGTTGCGGATATCCCGACAACAGCGGCGCATGCAGCATCAGGTTGCCGTTCATGAGGTTCACGGTGTCCAGATGGCTGCCATCGTATGAGCCATAGTTCTTGAATCCGTTCTCGAGATCGGGCGCTTTTTGCGCAATTAGAGGTGCGCTTCCAATCACGACTAAAGCCATTACCACTGCCAGCCTGGCTGCTTTCATTTTGCTTCTCCCTCAATCTGATTTGGCAGAACAGCCCATCAACAACAGTCAGAGCTGTCTTTGATACCTAAAGCTAAAGACTCCTGTGGCGCATTTGGACGGAAAGCTGGTCCAAACCTTGTTGCCGCGAGAAAGCAGAGGACTTTCCCTAAGGGGGTGTGGTTAGCAAAACTTATACACGATAAAGCAGGTACTTGGGAAGTTAGTAGTTAGTAACTAGCCTGCCCGTATGGTTAAATAGCTATCGTGGCGAAAAAGAAGAAGCTCAAGAAGTTCAGCGCGACGAGCGCGGTAAAGGCGGCGTCGCGGGCCGTGCTGGGGACGCCCAGGCCGGTGAAGCGCGTGGAAAACAAGAAGCAATCCAGGAAAGACAAGCACAAACCCAGCTTGGGGAAGCTACTGGCGGATGCTGAACGCGGATAGCAAACGCTGGACGAGAATAAGCCGAGCCCATTGACGTGTGCTCGTATTAGAACTGAAACCTAAAATCTTCAAGCCCCTACCGCGCACATTCGCCTCCCTCACCTGAAGATGATGGCTTCGGGCCAGTCTTACACCGAATCGGACAAACAGCAAAGCACGTCGCCGGGCGCCTGGACACCCGCGGAGAGCAGACGCCTAGCGGCCACGCGTAAACCACGCGTCGCGACCTGGGATGAGACATCGAAACAGAGAGTACACGACAAAAGTGCGCAGGCTTTTGCATGTGTGTGCAGGACCGAGAAGAAAAATATATCGTTGCCCGATTTGTTAAGGATTTTAATACGGGTTTAATGAAGTCCTAAGTTGGCGGGAGCACTCTGAGCGGGAATCGACGGGTGGATGCTCCGGGTCCAGCTACGGGAAGCGCGTTCTTCCAGCAGTTAGTCCCCCTGCACCCACAAAAAACTATAGGACCCTTAGCATGTGCCGCGGTGCAACGGCGCTGATGGTCACTGAAGGCGCGTAAGGAAAGAACTGGCTTCCGGCCCAGTGGTTTGTAGTCTGTAACTTCCTCCAGTTTTTACTTCGGAACCGAGCAGTGAACAGTCAGGCGCTGGCAGTAGTTTGCTTACCCCCGCATGCAGGTCAGTGGAGCAAAACAAGGAGCGCCTCTATGCTTTCCCAGAGCAAACTAAAAAAACTGATTGTGCTGTTCCTCTCTCTCTGCGCGATCACACTATTAAGCGTCACATATCTCTCCGCTAAGGGCGGGGGCGGCGGCAATGGCGGTGGAGAAGATCAGGGCGGCAAAGGTGGAAATGGCGGTGGAGCCCAGATTGGCGGACAGAAAGGCAAAGGCGGGAATGGCGGGGGCGGCGGCGATCTTGGCGGCGGCAATGGTGGAAATGGCGGTGGCCAGGGTGGCAATGGCGGAGGTCAGGGCAAAGGCGGCAATGGGAGCAATGGCAATAGTGGCAAAGGTGGAAATGGCGGCGGCAAAGGCGGGAATGGTGGCGGCGGTCATGACGGCCGTGGCCTGGCTTCGCTGAAAACTATCACAGTCCCCGGACCAACTACAGCTGAACTAGCGAACGTAATCAAAGACAAGAATGCAGCTATCGCGCTGGGCAAGGCATTCTTCTGGGAAATGCAGTTTGGCAGCGACGGCAAAACAGCATGCGCTACCTGCCATTTCAATGCGGGTGCAGACAGCCGCACCGGCAACCAGACTGATCCTGGCTTGCGGCGCGTCGATGGCAATGGTTTCCCTGCCGCTGACTCAACTACTTTCCATGCGGGCTTTGGTCCCAACCACATGCTCAGCGTCAGTGATTTCCCGCTGCACACCTCCACTCGCGACAACAACAACATTGTGGGTTCGCAGGGTGTGTTCCGGTTCAACTTCAATGATGTGGTGATGGGCCAGGCCGCGGAAAACGAAACCGGCGTCGCCGATCCAATCTGGAGCATCTCCGACGGCAATGGCGGCGCCATCAACGTGCGCCGCTCTACTCCGCGCAACGCGCCTCCGGTGATTAACGCGGTGTTCAACTACCGCAATTTCTGGGACGGCCGCGCGCAGCGCACCTTCAATGGCGTGAATCCTTTTGGCGCCGGCGATCCCAGCGCGCATCTTCTCCAGGTCGATCCCGGTAATCCCAGCGCGACCATCGAAGTTACATTCCGCTTGTCGAATTCGGCGCTGGCATCGCAAGCCGTCGGGCCTCCGGGCAGCGACGTTGAAATGTCGGCTACGGGCCGTCCGTTTGTGAAGATGGGCAAGAAGATGCTCACACTCACGCCGCTCGCGCTGCAGCAGGTCGCGTCCGATGACAGCGTCCTGGGCAGCCTGAGCGCGGCCCCCGGCAATGGCTTGACCATGGGCTATGTTTCCATGATCAAGGCTGCGTTCCTTGATAAGTGGTGGAGCTCCGGCATAGTAGTTGACGCAAATAGCAACATACTTCATACCGGCACGCCGCAGAATACCGATGAGTATTCACAGATGGAATATAACTTCTCCATGTTCTGGGGAGTAGCTATCCAGATGTATGAGTCAACTCTGGTTTCAGATAACTCCCGCTTTGACCAGTTTATGGAAGGCAACCGCACAGCTCTTAGTTCCCTGGAGCAGCTTGGCATGAATCGCTTCACGGGCAAAGGCGGCTGCACCAACTGCCACAACGGCGCTGAGTTCACGGATGCCACGATTTCCAACATCCAATCCAGGGGCGTGGTTGAGCAGCTACCCGGAGGACGCTGGCATGATGTCGGCTTCCACAACATCGGCGTGCGTCCAACTACTGACGACATGGGCATCGCCGCTTCTGATCCTTCTGGATTGGCTTCGCTCTCCGTAGCGCAGCTAGCTTCCATGGGGCAGGTAAGCGGCACTCTAGTCCCGGCCGGCGCGCCGGTCTCAGTGGGCGGCGCCGTAAAGACGCCGAGCTTGCGCAACATCGAACTTACCGCTCCGTTCTTCGTGAATGGCGGAGAGGCCACGCTCGGCCAGGTGGTGGACTTCTATAGCCGCCGCGGGGACTTCCCTTCCGCGGACATGGACCCCAATCTTGAGCGGGCAAGCTTTGGCGCGCTGGATAAGGTTGCGGTGGTGGCTTTCCTGAAATCTCTTACAGATGAACGCGTGCGCAATCAGAGCGCGCCCTTCGATCATCCATCACTCATCATTCCCAACGGCGGAGTGGTGTCCAACGGTGTTCTGACAGAACAGACAATAACTATCCCAGCTACCGGCGCTGCCGGCGGCGCGCCTCTGGCCAGGTTCTGCGATTCCCTGGACGGAGCCTCTCCGCAGCAGTGCCAGTGAGAAGGTTTGCATCACTTGTTAGTTGCCTGATCTAACTGAAGGGGCCGCAAAAAAAGGCGGCCTCTTTTTTGTTTTGTCTTAACCACTGATTAGCACTGAACACACTGAGCGGAACGGAAAGAAAATCACAAGGTTTCTGTTTGAGGCAGGTTGTGGCACAGGCCGGGCCCCACGCAAGCCCGGTTTTGGCTTGATGGAGTGGAAGTATTTTTGCCTGTGACTTCCGCAGGTTTCTTCTTAAAATTGTGGAGCGCAACCGCCCTCGCTTGCGATTTCGACAGCCGCAAGCCCCGCTCATTCTTTCCTCCGGGTCTCCGTGCCTCTGTGGTAGGTTTGCCGACTTTTGAGTTTCGGCGATTTTTGGCCGTCACGGCAATGCTGGCCACTATTCTTCCGTTCCGATCAGTGTCATCAGCGCTAAATCAGTGGTAGGTTTTGCTGTTATCTTCTTCCCTGCACCAACACTGTTCCAGCCAGCGCCAATCCCATCCCGACGCAAAACGCCGGGCTGGCCACCAGAAACAGCACGACAAAAATCAGCACCATCGCCGCCGCGATCTTGGCATGATGCAGAGTGTAATCAAACACCAGCAGGACCACCAGCGACGCCAGCA
This sequence comes from Candidatus Angelobacter sp., assembly GCA_035703825.1. Classification (GTDB taxonomy): domain Bacteria; phylum Acidobacteriota; class Terriglobia; order Terriglobales; family Acidobacteriaceae; genus Angelobacter. The sequence goes on along the minus strand of DASSXL010000214.1, from coordinate 6,468 downwards.
CCGCAACCAGGCAATAGCCGGCCTGCCCCAGCGAGAAGTTTCCGTGCCGGTAATAGCGCACCGCTCCGGCAAGAAAAATCGCTGCGGCCAGCAAGAGCAATATCGCCGGAGCTTTGGCCATGCCGCTTTGTTGTCGTGGATTCATGCGCGAAGAATATCACTACGGCGTCGCGGAGCCGTGGAGACGAACAAAGAAACTTACCGCGGATTAACACGGATAAACGCGGATTAAAACAAGATCGTCGGGATGCAAACCCAAGAGTTCACCACAGAGACACGGAAGGCACAGAGAAAATCGGGATCGGGCCAACAGTAAAACTATTTGATACGCAGACGAACGGAGGAAACGGAGGGAGGCGGCAAACCCCATACACCACGTCGGATCCGTGCTAATCCGCGGTAAGTTTTTTGCTGTTCTCAGTGTCTCCGGGTAGGTTTCCTCCGCGTTCCTCGCAAAACACTTTGCGGCGGCGGCATTCTGCGTTACAACATCATTCATGACCCATCAGCAGCTTGTCCGGATGGCCGAGCAGTGGCTTCGTACCCGATATCGTTGTGGAATCGTGCTGTCAGAGCAGTCGTGCTCGAGCGGTGAAACGCCGGACGTGATCGCCTGGAAGGGCGCGTGCCGCTCCGTGGTGGTGGAATGCAAGGTATCACGCGCCGATTTTCTGGCCGACCAGGAGAAGCCTTTCCGCAAAGATCCTGAGCTGGCCATGGGCTGTGAGCGGTTTTATCTGGCGCCGCAAGGACTCATCGCCGCCGCGGAGCTGCCAAAGAAATGGGGGCTGCTGGAGTGCAAGGCGCGCGAAGTCCGCATGGCCGTGAGGCCGTACCGGCAAAGCCAGCGCAGCCAGACCGGCCTGATGCGGGAGATGAATTTGCTGCTGGCCAGCCTGCGGCGCGTTGAGGTGCGTATTGAGCCGCAGACCATCACCGACTTCCTCAAATGGAAGAACCGGCTCGCGGAATATAACGGCGGCCGTTTGCCGGAAGGGATCGTGGCCCCAGAGGCGGAGCCGAATGTGCACCTGGCGTGAGCTGCGGCGCACAAAAACTTCTCAGCCGCGAATCAAAGCAAAGAACGCGAAATCTCTTGTTCTCAATGCCGTTATTCTCTGGCTTGGAAATTTCTGGCCTGAGAATTCTCCAGTGGCAGGAATCGCCCAGCCTGGTTCGCGCACGTTCGCGTTAATTCGCGGCTGCTCGTTTCATTGAAATCCGCCTGATGCGCGAATGATTTCGCCGGTCAGCCAGCCGGAATCTGCCGAAGCCAGGAACACAGCGACCGGAGCGATGTCTTCGGGCTGCCCAAAGCGCCCCAGCGCGGTGCGAGAAACCATCTGCTTGGCAAAATCGCTCCCGATGATTCCAGCCGTGTGCGTGCCTTCCGTCTCTACGCCTCCGGGATTGATGGAATTCACACGGATTTTTCTAGCCGCCAGTTCCTTGGCCAGCACGCCCGTAATGGCGTCGACCGCGCCTTTCGTCGCCGAGTAGACCACTGACATTGCCGGCTTGTCATCGCTGGCCACGGAGCCGATGTTGATCACGCTGCCGCCGTCTGGCCCAAAATGCTTCACCGCTTCCTTGGTGGCCAGGATCAGCCCCAGCACGTTGGTATTGAACTGGCGGTGAAATTCCGTTTCAGTGGCGGCTTCCAGCGGCTCAAACTGAAATACTCCGGCGTTGTTGACCAGCACATCCAGCGGGCCGAAGGCTTTCTTCGTCTCCGCGAACAGCCGTTGCACGTCCGCCGCTTTGGCCACGTCGCCCTGGACGGCGATTGCTTTGCCGCCTTTGCCGGTGATCTCCGCCACCACGCGGTCCGCGCCTGCCTTGCTTGACGCGTAATTCACAACCACGGCAGCTCCGGCTGCTGCCAGGGCCTTTGCAATTCCCGCGCCAATTCCCTTCGACGCGCCTGTAACCACGGCCACCTTACCTTTTAAGTCGCTCATTTCGGCCTCCCTGTCGCAACGTTTCTTTGTTTGTCAATTAGACGATCATCTAATTGTCTAAGCGATCAGATGACGCTCCTGTGGCGGAAGATTCGAAAAAGATCCTTAGATCTTAGATTTTTGCCAGCCGCTCAACGTAAGCGCGCAGGACCGGCCGCTGGAGAATAAGGTTAGCGAACTTGCCTTCACGGACGATCCGGACCAATCCGGCTGTCTCCAACTCCTTCACATGATGGGAAAGGGTGGCGGCGCTCACGCGATGGATCTTATGCAGCCTGGTGCAGGGCGTCGGGTTCTGGCACGCGCCGATTTCCTTGAGGATCTGCAAACGTCGCGGCTCAGCCAGGGCGCGAGCGATCCGCGCAAACTGCCGGTCAGTGAGTCGGGCGACTTCCATGGAATTGTTAAAGGTACGCTGGGTTAGATTCGAATGTAAAGCCCGCAGATGCAGATTGGCCCGGCTTTGGGTCAGCGTCCGGCACCCTTCTTGCGCGCGCGTTTGGCGCGCATCGGCGGCTGCTGCTCGGCTTGCCCGATGAGCCTGAAGCGCACGGCCTCGCCACAGCCATTGCATCGCGGGAAGTGGTCGCCCTTGCGCACCAGCACTTTGTGCGCCACGCGGTGCGCGTAATGAGTGACCTCATAGATGCCACCCCGGGTGCAGAGCTCACCCGGAGGATGCTCTTCTCCGCGACTGGCGCCTTCCATAGGAACTCCCGGATAGCTGCCGGCGAAACAGTTCGGGCGCGCGTGAATGTCGGCAGTGCGAGTTTAGATGGGCGCGAACGAATTTCGGTTGCACTGCTCGCGGCCCTGGCTGTGCGCCTTTGCTGGTATGTTTCGACAATCCACAGCTTAAGCAGTTTCAGTCTCACTGTACGCTGAGACCAACCTCAGAGGGACGGATGCAAAGCGGCGATCTCCCTTTTGGCTGAAAATGCTCTGGCCTTTGGGCCACTTATAAAGAAATAACTGTTTACTTGCCGCCGGGGTTGCGCTTGATCACAGGACGGTCGTCGCTTTGGCCCTTTGGGTTTTGGTCAGGGCTCTTATCGCTGGGGGTCTTATCTCCAGCCGTCCGGCGCAACTCCGGATTCGGCTTGTCCTTGTCGTCCTTGATCTGGCGGTGTTTCATAATCAAGGCCAGCCGCTTCTTGGCTTGCTCAAAATCCGAGCTGCTCACGATGTACTGGTCGCGGGCCGGCAGGATGGTCCCAATCTCACGCTGCGATTGTGAAATCCGGTCGGGCGTCTGGGGATGGTCGCCGTAAAGCTTCATGGCAAAGCCCGGACGTCTTTTTTCCAGGGCATGCAGCTTCTCGAAAAAGCTGATCATACCGTTCGGATCGTAACCGGCCTTATAGGCGTACTGCACGCCCAGGTAATCCGCCTGCGCCTCAAAGTTGCGGCCAAACTTGCTGAAGATCGCCGGTATCCCGAAGTTTGCCGCCTGGTTGACTCCAATCCCCGCAAGTCCTCCGGTCATGATCACCACCGGGATCATCGCGATCTGCGCCATGGCCCCGCGCGTCTGCCCGCGCGCGGCATGGCAGGCGGCCACGTGCCCGATCTCATGCGCCATCACGCCCGCCAGCTCGGACTCGTCATCGGCCAGCAAAATGGTCCCGGCATTCACAAACATATAGCCGCCGGGCAGCGCGAAAGCGTTGGGTTCTTCCACGTCCAGCACCTTGATGGTGAATGGCAGCTTTGAATCCGAGTTGCGCACAAGGTTTTGCCCAAGGCGGTTTACATATTCATTCACCACGGGATCTTTGATCAGGTGTTGCGTTTGTTCCACCTGCTGGGCAAATTCCTGGCCCATTCTCACCTGGCTATCCAGCGTGTACCAGTTTCCCAACCCGCGATTGCAGCCCACATTGCGCTCGCCGATGGCATTCAGGTCGTTGATTCCCTTGCCATGGTAAAACTTGTCGTCTTCCCCGCTTTGCTTTTCTTGAGCTTGCTTGTCTTGGTTTTGCTTGTCGGTTTGTTTGTCCTGGTCCTTCTGCTCTTGCGGAGAAGCAAAGGCCATGCCGGCGGATAGAAAGGCCGTGGATAGCAGGAGCGCCCAAGGCAGGAAAACCTTTCTGCGGAACACGATGACCCTCCCTCGATGACCAAGCGTCGGAGAAGATAATTATACCGCGAGCGGCGCTGTCGGCGTGTCCGGTCCGAAGGATAAGGCCGCGTGAAAAATTAATGACGCAGGGTCCTATTTGGCAAAGCGAGGAGAGAGCACGCGCCGCGCCAGGCTCCTGAACTGGTCCAAGGGAGTCTTCTTGAGCGCTAATCCTTGCGCACGCATCTTGTTCAGGCCGTCGTTCAACCGGCCTCGCGCTACGGGGCCCATGGCGATGAATCGGAAAGCCTGCGCATTGTCGCGTGCCATGGGCAGAAGCTCAATCGCCGCGGAGAAGGTCCCGGAAGCAGTCTGTATTCCGATGTCAGCGAATGTGCCGGAAGCGAACCGCCGCTCGAGCCGGATGGTGCCGCCGGTAAGGGACAGCATGCGAAGAGTGCCTTTAAGTTTTTCACCGCCGACTGAAACAACCGCCTGCTCGTTATTCGGCACAACGAACCTGGGTGAACGAACGCCTTTCTGCTTTTTCATCCGTTATGACTCCGCCAATATCTCAGAAGCGAATAGTAGCAATCTCGCCAGCAAAACGAACGATGAAAGTGGACGTCTTATCCACTGAAGGACATGGCAGGAGATGGCCAATAAGGCATGGGCCTCTGAGAGATGGCCGCGCAGGCAGCTTCAAAACGTAACCTGGCCATTGCACCGAATTGCAGCAAAGTACTCTCGCCGGCTGCGAGCGCTGTTTTTTCGCCGCCGCTCAGGGCTTTGGGTTTTTCAGAGTTGGGGATGTTTGAGATGCCAGCCGGTTGCATCCTGATACGCCTTGGCCAGCGCCAGCATCTGCGCTTCACCAAACAGCTTTCCGATAAACGTCAGGCCGGTCGGATGGCCCTTCTCGTCAAAGCCGTGCGGCAGCGTTACGCTCGGGTGTCCGGTGAGATTGGTGATGCCGGTGCTCCGGTCGGCCACGGGATTGGGCGTGTAGTCAGCGTAGTCATACGGCAGCAGATAGACGTCAATCTTTGCCATGAGCTTGTCCATCTCCTGCATCAGCAGCATGCGCGCGCGATTGGCGTTCACATAGTCCGCTGCGGGATAGAGACGATAAGCGTTTTGGCCAACGATGCGGTCCGGGCGCGCAAGTTCCCCTGGATGCGTCTCCACGGGATCGCGCAGCGCGGAAATGCCTTCAGCATTAAGGATTGCGGAGGGATCGAGCTTTGGGTCTTCAGGAAGCTTGAACTCCGCCAGTTCGATGCCGAGGCTGCGTATCTTATCCAGCGCCGCGCGATCATTGGCCTCCACTTGCGGCGTCTGGCGCGTATTTTCAAACGCGGCCTTCAAGTATGCGACGCGCAGCTTGCGAACATCGAGCGTGGCGTCCCAGTTAAAAGGCACGTCCACGGCCGCAAGGTCGAGATTGTCCGCGCCTTGAATGGCGTTCAGCACCAGCGCGCAATCTTCCACTGAGCGGCACATCGGCCCGGTCTTGTCCATGCTCCAGCTCAACGCCATTGCGCCGTAACGGCTGACGCGTCCAAATGTCGGACGCAGCCCTGTCACGCCGCAAATGGCCGAAGGCGCAAGGATCGAGCCCAGCGTTTCTGTGCCAATGGAAAAGCCCACCAATCCGCCGGCGGTTGCCGATCCCGGACCAGCGGATGAACCTTGCGATCCCATCGATGTGTCCCACGGGTTCATCGTCTGTCCCGCAAACCATATGTCATCGAGCGCCAGTTCTCCGGTAGCAAGTTTGCCAAGGAGCACTGCGCCGGCATCGCGCAGTCGGGTGACCACCGTCGCATCTACATCAATGATGCGGTCTTTGAACGGCGCAGCTCCCCAGGTGGTGGGATATCCTTTCACCGCGAACAGGTCTTTGATTCCATAAGGAATGCCGTGGAGCGGCCCGCGATACTTGCCTGCTGCAATTTCTTGATCGGCCTGGCGCGCCTCGCGCAACGCCAGGTCATCAGTGATGGTGACAAAGCATTTAAGTTTGGGATTGTGTCGCCGGGCTCGCGCCAGATACATTTCAGTCAGCTCTACGGAAGTCGCCTGCCGCGTGCGGATAAGTCCGCTCAACTTTGTGACTGGCCAAAACGCAACATCTTCCAGGTCATGCGGGCGCACCACTTTCGGCGCCGTGCTCGCGCGGAACGGCCGGCGCGTGCGGTCGATCTTCATTCCCGGAAGCACCGGATTGAAATAAAGCGGCGGAGCAATGCTGTTATCGATCTCTATCTTGCGCAACTCGCGCAGCTTCACCGTGTTTTCCGCGACGCCTTTGAGCATCTTGTCCAACTGCTCGTCAGTGAATTCAAGACCGGCGACGGCCGAGGCCTCGCGAAGCATGTCTTTTGTTAATTGGGGCGCAGCCGCAGTTAGTTTGGGCGCAGCCGCAGTCAGTTGCGGCGGAGC
>DASSXL010000091.1:0-43353 GCA_035703825.1 Candidatus Angelobacter sp. | reverse complement strand
GCGCGCGGTACTGTTCGCGCTGGGCGGCGGAGCTGAAGTCCGCCATGGGGCCAGGGTCCCAGTCAATTTTGAGCGCGTCGCGGCCCTTCTTGGCGTGCCAGAAAGAATCGGCAATCACGGCCACTCCGGAAGGCACGGTGACGACCTGCTTCACGCCGGGAAGAGCCATTGCCTCATGCGTATCCACCTGCTTTGATTTGCCCCCGAACACCGGAGGGCGCGCGACCACCGCCGTGAGCATTCCGGGAAGGGCCACGTCGATCCCAAAGACGCCTTTGCCGTTAACTTTCTCCGCCGTATCCAGCCGCTTGATCGGCTTGCCAATCAACTTGAAATCTTTGGGATCCTTTAGTGCGACCTGGGCCGGCGGCGTCATCTTGGCCGCGCTTTCAGCAAGCTGTCCGTAGGTTGCGCTGCGCTTGCTGGCGGCGTGCAGAACTTTGCCGTCAGCGGTGGTGCAACTGGCAGGCTCAACGTTCCATTGCTGCGCAGCAGCGGCAATCAACATGGCGCGGGCCGCGGCCCCTGCCTTGCGGAACTGCTCAAATGACGACCAGACGCTGGTGCTGCCGCCCGTCATCTGCATGCCGAACACCGGGTGGTTGTAAGCAGGGTCCACTGGCGCCGGCTCATAGCCGACCTTGGACCAGTCGGCATCAAGTTCATCGGCCAGGATCATCGGCAGCGCTGTATAAACGCCCTGGCCCATTTCTGAGTGGTTCACGATCACGGTGATTTTTTCGTCGGTGCCAATGCGGACGAAGGCGTTCGCGGAAAACTGTTTGGGCTCGGCGGCATCGGCTTTGAGCGACAGGCCGGGAAAATAGAAGCCCACCAGCAGGCCCCCGCTGGCGGTTACGGTGAGCTTGAGAAAGTCTCGGCGGGCCAGTGGTTGCGCGGCGCTCATCGGGCACCACCTTTGGCCAGCTCAGCCGCGCGATGAATGGCTTGCCGGATGCGCGGATAGGTCCCGCAGCGGCAGATGTTCCCGGTCAGGGCCTGATCAATGTCATCGTCCGTGGGCTGGGGCTTTTCGCGCAGCAGCACCGCCGCGCTCATGATCTGGCCGGATTGGCAATAGCCGCATTGCGGCACGTCAATCTCCATCCACGCACGCTGCAGCGGGTGGCTCAGATCAGGCGACAAGCCCTCAATCGTTGTCACTTCTTTGCCATCGGCGCGCGAGACCGGTGCAACGCACGAGCGCACCGCCTGGCCGCCGATATGCACCGTGCATGCGCCGCATTGCGCCATCCCGCAGCCAAATTTGGTGCCGGTCAGGCCCAGGTTCTCCCGGATCACCCATAACAGAGGCGTGTCAGGCTCAACGTCCACGTGCACTGGCTTGTTGTTGACTTTGAAATTGATCACGGGGTGCTCCTTTTTTCGGGATGATCAAGACCTACGACGGTCGGCGAGGGTGGGCGATGCTTCTGCCTCCAAAAGAACCATCTTAGGTACCGAACCAATGCAAGTCAACGCAGAGGGCGTCGTCATTGGCAATGTTTCGCTCTACCATCACGCCGAGCGCAAAAATTTCCATCAGGTGAGGTTGATGAGGAGTGGGGGTGCGGAATCTTAGGGCGGCAGGCTTTTGGTTTGTTGCGCGACCTGATACTCTCTCTCGTACTCCCGGGAGATTTCTATGCCTTCAACCGTCATCTGGCGATTGCTGTTCTCCGCGTCTCTGCGCCTCCGCGGTGTGCTTTTGTTTTTTGTCTTTTGCGGATTCGCTTCGGCCCAGTCCTCAAAACCCCTCGACGGCCAACCCTGGGACCTTGGCGTATGGGCGGGCGGCGGCTTCAGCGTCCCCGGCGGAACCAAAGATACGCACACCATGAACGCTGGCGTCCGCCTGGGCAAGGTCTTGACCAACGATCATCTGGGCGGCTTCGTGCGCGGCAACTTTGAGTGGTCCGCCGACCTTATTCCGATCTATTACATCTGGCAGCCGGCGCCAGCTCAAAATGCCTATGCTGCTGCGTTTAACCCGGTGAACTTAAAGTGGAACTTTACTAACTCGGCGCGCGCCATCCCGTATCTTGAGCTGGGAGGCGGAGTGCTCTTCAGCAATCATGCCGTCCCGCTCAATACGTCACACGTAAACTTTCTTACCCATGCAACACTGGGCTTTCAGTTCTTCAATAATGATCGTCGCGCGTTTACCGCAGGCATCCGCTATGAGCATATTTCCAACGCCGGCCTGGCCGTGCCGAACCCGGGAATCAACACCGTGCAATTTCAGGTGGGATTGAATTGGTTTAGATAGAGCATTCCGCCATCACCATACTCAAAACAGGTTCAGTGCAGATATCTCATGACGGCTCTTTTACGTTGCCGATCTGCATAAATCCAAAGATCCTCAAGCCGGACTTGGTCAATGCTGCGCGTGACCCAACATTCTTGATCTGGCATCGGGCGGCGGGAACCCTGCCGGCCAGATAACATTTCTTCTGCAACTCCTGCAGGATGAAAGTTCCGTAACCTTGCCTGCGGCAGTCCTTCCTCACTTCCATATAAAGATCGGCAAATGGAGGATTGTAGTGGAGCAGGAATCCGCCCGTGGCCACGATCTCTCCTTTCACTTCAAGCACATAATCTCCAAATGGTTCTACCTCATGCTCAAAGACCTGATCGTCAGCGCGTATGGGTCGGACCATGGAGTCTGGAATCGTGTATTCCGTTACCGAGTGCGGCCCGAACAACACCACATCCGACCGAATGTCGCGCGAGAATTCATACAGCATTGCCGACAACAAGTGATCGTTGCTTTGGCACTCGATGTATCTGGCGCCAGATGCAGAGATGAGCTCCCGGAATAGAGAGCTAGCGTAGTTTCTGAGCGGCCGAATCACGTAAAACTCGAATATCGTGTCCCGATCCTTGATCTCCTGCCCCTTGATAGAACCGTAGCCGACGTCGATACCGTCTATCTTGAGCAGGTATGAATCGCTCCAGCCACGCTCATGGCATGCGTTGTACCTGATCTGAAAATTCGTCTCCTGCAAAAACAACCCGCGCAAGGCCAGGATGTCTTTCAGTTCTGCTTTGACAGCGGTTACAGTCATCTCTCTGCGTAGTTCTCCTTTTCGCTTTGACGCTCGCGGGCGTAGAAATAATAACGCTGAGCGGCGTTCTCTCGGCACGTCCAGTTGCGCTGCCACTGGGCTGCCTTTATTCTTTCCAGTGATGTCCACACTGGTTGAATGCGTTCCCAATTTCTCTGAAGGCCGCGACAAAGCCGTCGTCGACGCCATTGTCGAAGCCATGAAAATTCCCGGCGTTTCTCTGCTCGACCGCGAGATGGATTCCGACCACAACCGCTGCGTGATCACCATCGTCGGCGACCGCGAGGCCATTGCCGAGGCGGCGATTCGCGGCGTCGGCAAAGCGTCTGAGCTGATCGACCTGACCAAGCACCAGGGTGCGCACCCGCGCATCGGCGCGTCGGACGTGATTCCGTTTATCCCCATCGAAGGAGTCACGATAGAAGACTGCGTCGCCATCGCTCGTAAGGTCGGGGAAGAGGTATGGAATCGCTTTAAGATTCCTGTGTATCTCTATGAGTCAGCTGCTACAAATCCAGACCGTCAAAACCTGGAAAACATCCGTCGCGGCCAGTTTGAAGGCCTGCGTGAGGACATCCTTGTCAACCCGGCGCGCCGTCCTGATTTCGGCGATCCACGCTGTCATCCAACGGCGGGAGCCACAGTCGTCGGCGCGCGCAAGGCGCTGATCGCCTATAACGTGTTTCTCAATACCAAAGACGTGGACATCGCCAAGAAGATCGCCAAGGCCGTGCGCTACTCTTCCGGCGGACTTCGCTATGTAAAAGGCGCGGGCTTTGAAGTGCGCGGGCTGGCCCAGGTTTCGATGAACCTGACGGACTTTGAGCAGACGCCGATTGCCCGCGTCTTTGAATTCGTTAAGCGCGAAGCCGAGCGCTACGGCGTGCAGCCGTTGAGCAGTGAGATCGTCGGATTGATCCCAAAGAAGGCGTTGGAGCAGGCAGCGGAATGGTTTTTGCAGGTAGAGAATTTCGATTCTTCCATGATCCTGGAAAACCGCCTGGCTGCCGTGACCAGCGGCAAGATGGCTGTCGGCGGCCTGCGCGCCGGGACTGAACCATTCATCGAGCAACTGGCTGCGCCCACGGCAACTCCCGGCGGAGGCAGCGCGGTGGCCGCGGTTGCGGCCATGGCGGCAGGGCTGGGCAGTATGGTGGCGGCGATGTCACGCACCAAGAAGGCTTATGTGCAGTATGAACCGCAACTAAGCGCGGCACTGGCCCGGCTGGGGCAGCTCCGTGAAGAGCTGAAGGCCGGCATCGACGCCGATGCCGAAAGCTACAACCGGGTGTTGGCGGCGTACAAGCTTGCCAAGACTTCCAGCGACGGCGAGGCCGCAATCGAAAACGCCATGCAGGGCGCTACGAGTGTTCCGCTGGAAACCGCGCAAAAGGCGCGCGAGGTCGGCGACATCATCACCACGCTCAAGCCGATTACCAGCCCAAACATGGCTTCTGACCTGACGGTGGCCTCATCCCTGGCCAACGCGGCCGTTGTGGGAGCGCTGGCCAACGTGGAAATCAATCTTGGGTCATTAAAAGATGCGCGTTTTGCCGAGGACATGCGTTCTAAAGTCAGGCAGCTCCAGAGGTGAATACCTTAAGTAATGGGAAATTAGCATCCTGAGCTGCACCTGAACGCATCAGATTGAACAAAACCGGACTAAAATATGACCATGAAACGCACTCTCGTTATAGTGCTCGCTATTCTGGCGAGCGGACTGACCGCCTTTGCCGCATCTCTGGGTACGGCTGCACGAACGGTAATTCCCGTTGAGGTCCAGCAGATCATCAATGTGGACTACCGGCGCATGAAAAATTCAGATACGGCCATGGACATGAAGGCCAAGCTGCTTCCCCCCAACATGAAGCAGTTTGAAGATGCGCTCAAAGACATCGGCGTAAACCCCGATAAAGACATCGACCAGATCACGCTGGCCTCTTTCCGGCTGAAGGACCACGGCCTGCAGATGATCGGCATTGCCCAGGGCCAGTTCCCGCGCAAAAAGCTGTTGCTCAAGATTGCCAAGCAGAAGATCAAAGGCACCAGGAAGAACGGTTCTGTAATCTATCCCATGGCCGGCGGAATGCAAATGACCTTCCTGGACGACTGGACCATGTTGTTTGGCGACGTCTCCGCCGTGAAGGCTGCGCTGGATGCCCGCGACAACTCCAGCCAGAGCCTGAATGCCAACGCTGAAATCACTGACCTGATTCCTTCTGTAGAGGCGGGGACTGTGTGGAGCGTGCTTGATTCAGCCGGAACCCAGACCATGTTGAAGTCTGCGCTGGGCTCCGCCGCCGAGCTGGGCGAATTTGACACCATGAAGAAGAAGCTGCTGGGCTCGCGCTACAGCATGGACTTTGATCACGGCGTGGATTTCAACCTGAACGTCCTTACCGCCGATAACGTCACGGCTTCCACTCTGTCTTCTGTGCTGAAGGCCGGCATGCTGTTCAAGAAAATGGACGCGACACCGACGGAGAAGACGGCCATCGATGGCACCACGGTGGACAACGACACAAACAAGCTGGTGGTCCGCTTCAAGGCAGACGACAAGAGCTTCCAGCAGTTGATTGAGTCGCCCATGTTTGCGTCGGTCGTGCGGTAAGACTAGATCCGTAGTCAGCCAAGGCAAGAAACTAGCCGCGAATTTCGCGAATCAACACGAATCAGAAATCAAGAAGATATGATTCGCGTATTTCGCGTTGATTCGCGGCTACATGTTTTGATCTATGTCATCAGCGGAAATCCGAGACGATGTTTTTTGGCTGAATGCTGAATGCTGACTGCTGATTGCCGGTTGTTGTGTTCCTTCGTGTCCTTTGTGGTTAAAGGGTTCTAGAGATCGGCGCTTACCGCATGCGCCAGCTCTTTCAGCGACTTTTCATTTCTTCGATACCACATCCACAGGCCGTGTTTTTCCGCCACCACCAGGCCCGCCTTACGCAAGATTGACATGTGATGCGAAATCGTCGGTTGCGAAAGCGTCACGTGGTCCTGCACGTCACACGCGCACATGCCCACGCCTTTTCCGATGGAGCACTGGCCTTTCTGTTTGAGCAGACGGAGAATCTTGAGCCGCGCCGGGTCAGCCACGGCCTTAAGGGCGAGCACGAGTTGTTTGTCGGGAAGAGACATTTCTTTATCTATACAAGAAAATCTACCACGGAGGCACGGAGACACGGAGAAATTCAAGATCGGGTGATCGCGCGTGATCGGTTGATCGGGTGATCGGAAGCCTTACCATCTTCCTTCGTTCGTCAATTTCCCAAGGGATTGATTTTCAATTTCGGCGATTTTGGCAATTCTGGCAATTTTGGCCGTTCTCCGCGTCTCCGTGCCTCCGTGGTAGGTTTTCAGAGCTCCCATTAGAATGGATTCCATGGACGACGACTCCAGCATCTTTTCCGGCAATGAGCGTAAAGAGAAAGAGCAAGAGATGTTGCGCGCTGGGCGCTTGCCGCCCGGACAGTCTCTGACGTTGAAGTGGCCTGTGCTGCATTACGGCTCGGTGCCGCGCTTTGATCCTGCGCGCTGGGACTTTCGCATCCGCGGACTGGTGGAGCAGCCTGTGCGCCTGACCTGGGAGGAATTCAACAAGCTGCCGCAGGTAAAAACGCACAGTGACTTCCACTGCGTCACGCGCTGGAGCCGCTTTGACAATGACTGGCAGGGCGTCGCCTTTCCGGAAGTGCTCAAGCTGGTGAAGCTCAAGTCTGAAGCTAAATACGTTCTGGTCCATGCCGAGCAGGGATTCACCGCCAACGTTCCGCTGGCCGATCTCGACCGCGACGATGTGCTCTTTGCCACGCACCATGACGGCCAGCCGCTCATGGCCGACCACGGATATCCGCTGCGCTTGATCGTGCCGCATCTATATGCGTGGAAATCAGTGAAATGGGTGCGCGGGCTGGAATTTACGGAGCGCGACGTTCCCGGCTTCTGGGAGCAGAACGGTTACCACATGTACGGCAATCCGTTTCTGGAGCAGAGGTTTGATACTGATTAGCACTCAGCAATCAGCACTCAGCAATCAGCCAGAAAATATCGCCGCAGATTTCCGCTGATGACCGCAGATCAAAAACAAGTGGCCGCGAATCAACGCGAAATACGCGAATCATTTCCAGGTTTTGATTCGTGTTCATTCGCGAAATTCGCGGCTAGGTTTTGCTTTGGCTGATTGCTGACTGCTGATTGCTACTTCACAATCGCGTTATACCCATCTCCAGAAAGGCGCGTGCGCATGGCCTCGGCGTCCTTCTTTTCGCTGAACGGGCCAACCTGTACATGGAAGAGAGGGTCGCCGGCGGAGTTGGCGATAAAGACCGGATACTGCTTCTTGCGCAGCGCGGTCACCAGGATTTCAGCATCTTCCTGCTTGGAAACGGCGGCGACCTGGACCATGAAGGAACTGTTGGCGCCGTTTTTCACGTCGGTGCCGGCAGGTTGAGAAGCTGGTTGGTCGGACGCCTTGTTGCTGGAAGATTGGGCTGCACTTTGTTGATCAGCAGCCTTGCCGGCTGAACTAGTATCGCTGGTGGTTGCGGATGCACAGTTGGGCGAGCCCGGAGGGCAGGTCTGCGTGATCGTCTCAGGTTGCTTATTGCCCGCGGTGGGTTTGACCGCTGGACTGCCGCTGGGTCCTGAGGAAACGATTTCCGTCCTGCCTCCGGCGCTGGTGCTCTTGCCCAGCAGGTAACCCATGGTGAAAAACACGCCGCAGACAATCGCCAGGGCAAAAAAGATGCCCAGCAGTTTGCCCGTGCTCAAAGTGATTTCTGTGTCCCGCGCCTGATCGGATTCCTTTTCACCCATCTGTGTCCCAGCCGCCATTGGTCCCCCTGGTTTGTGCGCCCCGGTTTTCTGCCTGAAGCTCGCCCCAGTGTAACCCGATTCCTCCTCAATCCTAACCAACTTTCTGCAGCGCCTTGGTAATCGCGGAGATCATGTCCACAGGTAACGGGAAGACGATGGTGGTGTTCTTTTCCACGCCGATCTCCGTGAGGGTTTGCAGGTAGCGGAGCTGGATGGCGATGGGCTCGCCGGAAAGAATGTGTGCCGCCTCCATGAGCCGTTGCGAGGCGGAAAATTCGCCTTCGGCATGGATGATCTTGGCGCGCTTCTCGCGCTCGGCCTCGGCCTGCTTGGCCATGGCGCGCAGCATTGATTCAGGAAGGTCAACCTGCTTCACCTCGACGTTGGAAACCTTCACGCCATAGGGGGCGGTGTGCTGGTCAAGAATACTCTGGATGCGCGTGTTCAGCTTATCGCGATGGGCCAGCAGTTCGTCCAATTCCACTTCACCCAGGACCGAACGCAGAGTAGTCTGGGCAAATTGCTGCGTCTGCCAGTAATAGTTCTGTACCTGCACCACGGCCTGCGGGGCGTTCACCACACGCCAGTAGATCACGGCGTTGACCTTCAGCGTGACGTTATCGCGCGTGATGATGTCCTGCGGCGGGACTTCAAGCGCCTGCTGGCGCAGGTCAATGCGGACCATCTTCTGCACGGGCGCGAAGACAAAGATCAAGCCGGGACCTTTGGCGTCTTGCTGCAAGCGGCCCAGGGAGAAGATTACGCCGCGTTCATACTCACGCAGGATCTTGATGCAGTTAAGAGCATAAAGAACAACAATTCCAACTGGAACAAGAACTAAAAGCACAGGCGCCTCCATCTGGTACGAGTGGGGAAGTCGAACGGATTCTATGGCACACGGGACACCAAAAGCAAAAAAATCATCCCGCAACCAGCGCCTGAGGAACCGCCTCATGCACAGGTTCCACATGAAGTACCAGGTTTTCAACCTGCCGGACAACCACCTTGCTTCCGGCATCCGCGTTCACTGGCGCGACGGCGTCCCAGAGTTCTCCCTGGACAAAGACCTTGCCGGAAGGCGTGAGCGGCACGCAAACAATGGCGATTTCGCCGATCATGCCTTGTGCGCCAGTTACGACCTTGTTTCTGCGCGCTTTGAGGGCAATGGTCATCAGAAAAACGGTAATGGCCCCCATGGGCAGACTTACGGCAAGTGCCGTCCAGATATTGACGCGAAGCTCCGGGATGGGACCGTCGATCAGCAGGAGGGCGCCTAAAACCATCAGCACTATGCCACCCACTCCGAGAACACCATGCGTCTGAAACTTGGCCTCAAGCACAAAGAATGCGAAGGCCGAGAGGATCAGCACCAGCGCGATGGAACGGAACGGCAGCAGATTCAGTGCGTAAAAGAAGAGCAGAAGCACGATAAACCCAATCGCACCGGGAACGATTGCGCCGGGATGGTTGAACTCAAAGTAGATGCACAGCAGGCCAACGGTGAAGAGCAGGTACAGCACATTCGGGTCCATCAGAAACGCCAGAATGTGAAGCTTCGTGGTCATCTCGTAAAGACGCACAGGCTTACCGGCGAGGTGAAGTACGGTTTTGGAGCCGTCAAAGCGGGTGATGGTCTTGCCCTCGAGCTGGGCGAAGAGATCGCTTTCATCTTTGGCGATATAGTTGATGAGATTCTTTTCCAAGGCCTCATCCGCCGTAAAAGCCTTGGACTCCTTCATCGCGCTTTCGGCAACTTCAATATTACGGCCACGCTTGCCCACGTAAGAACGCAGCAACGAAGAAGCATAATTCTCCAGCTTTTCTTTCATCACCGGATCCATGGTGACTCCATCACCGCGCACGGGATGCGCGGCGCCGGCGTGAGTGCCGGGCGCCATCGCTGCGACGTCCGCGGCTTCAAGAATGAAGAAGCCTGCGGAACCGGCGTCACTCCCCGCCGGAGAAACATAGATGATTATCGGGACAGGAGACGCCAGAATTTTTTGGATGATGCGCTCCATCGACCCCATGTAGCCGCCCGGGGTATTCAGTTCCACCAGGATGGCGTCCGTGTGGACGCGCTGCGCCTCCTGAACCACGCGGTCAAAATACTCTGCCGTGATGGGATTAATGGTTCCATCCACCGCGGCTTTCAGCACGTCCGCTGAGGCCGCGCGCGAGGCGAACAGCAGTGCGGCGACGATTGCGATTCTGGAGAGGCCGGTTTTTGCAAGAAAATTGGGACGCATGGATCTTACCTCACGGTTGCGGAGACCCGGCTTTTGCGGGGCCCGCGGCGATATCGCGTTTGAGCGCGGCCGCCACTGCATTGGCCGGATCAAGCGCGAGTGCATGATCAACATTTTGCCGGGCGGAAGCCGCCTTGCCTTCCGCCAGGTCGAGCCGCGCCAGCACCAGGTAGGCGTCGGCTGTCGGCTGGAGTTTTAAAGACATGCGGGCCTCGTTGCGCGCGCCCGCGCTGTCCTGGCTGGCCTCAAGCACCTGTGCCAGACCGGCATGGGCCTCGGCGCTGGTCGGTTGCAAGACCACGACTTCTCGAAACTGCTTTTCTGCTTCGCCGGTCAAGCCTTCATGCAGCAGCTCCTGGCCATGCTGCAAGTGGAACGCGGCGTGGCTGGCCGCGTCGGTCTTGGCCAGCCGCGCTTCATTGGTGTTTTCAATTTCCAGGGCAAGCTGACGGAAAGTGGACTCGTCATAGTTGCGCTTGATGCGTTCCAGAGGCATGCGTGCCGGGGGCGTTCCGGAGGCGATGGATTCCAGAAAGCTTTTTGCTTCAGCGTCCGGGTGGATCGCCAGCAACTCACGCAGTTCGCGGGCCGCGCCGCCAGAGTCGCCTTCCCGAAATAATGCCACCGCAAGATTGAAGCGATAATCAGGCTCGTTGGGGTCGGTCTGCACGGCCTTCTCAAAGTAAGCGCGCGCTCCATGTTGCGCGCGACGCGCAGCCACCACGCCAAGATTGTTCAGGACCTCCGTGAGGGGCAGCCGCGAAGCAAGAGCGCGAAAGGCCGCATCCGCTTTATCCAGGTGGGCGCTATAGAAGGCGGCAAGGCCAAGATAAAACTGTGCTTCATTGGCGTTGAAGTCGCCATTGGGGATGCGGGCCAGCCAGCTTATGGCCGACTCATAATCACGCGCCTTGTAATAACTCTTGCCCAGTTGCAGCATGGCCAGAGCGTGCGTTGGTTCCAGTTGCACAACTTCCTTGAAGCGCTTGATCTTCTCCTGCTCGCTGGCGGCGGTGATGCCGCGCACGTAGTTTTCTAGGACTTCAGGGCGCTGAGCGGGGAACTCCGCCAAAAAATCCGACTTCGCGACAGTGCCGGGATTGAGCGTGTTGAGGATATCCCAGGCCAGAGCGGTCTGGATGGAAATCAAGTTGGTGAGCGGCCCTGTTTCAGTAAGCTCGGGGCTAAGGCGCAGCCGCTCCATGTCCATCAGACGCGCGTGGGTCGTGATGGTTGGACCCTCAACCCGGTAGTCGCCCATGAGCACGCAGTCGGCGTCAAGCTGCTGCGCCACCTGATAAAGCGTGGCGCGGGAAGGCCTCGCGCTAGGCGGAATGCCGAGCCGGTCGAAGGCGCTGATCCGGTCTTCGCGTGCCATGATGAAAAATCCGCTGGGGCTGAGCCGCGTCGTCAGGACCTCAGGAAAAGATTCGCCGATCCAGTCAAGCCCGGGCATGCTGGAAGTATTCTCGAACGGTATGATCAAAAGCAGCTTGCTCACACGGACGGGGCCGGGTTGCTGCTGGGCCGAAGAGAGTGGAGCTACCGCCAATGCAGCCAGAAACAGCAATGAGAGAACAATACCAGCTGGTTTTCTCAAGGTAAGTAAATTATAGGCCAAAATAACTCCGTCCTTCTCAGCAAAGGGGCCGGTCCCGGACCTTCCAGAAATCGCGCAATATTGCCGGTGGTCGGGGAACTTCTGGACCACAAAGCGCACAGGGGAGAGATCGAGTGACGGGTGCGAATTCCTGCGCGGAATTTTTCGGCCGCAGTGTGCCATTTTGGGCCAGCGCACCTCGATTAAAACCGCGAGCAGGCGGGAAGAACTTTGTTCGCATACTAAAATGACTGGGTCTGAATTTTTTTGCGCAGACAGTAAATGGCTATCGTGAAAGGAGCACAATGAAGAAATTCCTGATAGTAACTTTCATGTCCGCGACCCTGACAGCCGGTGTGATCTCCGTTCACGCCCTTGGCACGAAGGCACAAGCCAGCTCGTGCGGAGTCAGCTGTATAGCCCCTAAATTGAGTTGTCCGGGCGGCTGTTTTTGTGACTTGACGCAGGGCAATGGCATCGATACAGGCCTTTGCGTCTCAAGACACTAAATATTCACCGCAAAGGACTCGAAGGACGCAAAGGAACGAATTTTTACCACAGCAGAGGTCGCGGAGGCAGATTTCAGATTAATTGTAAGTACAAAGACCTTGGTTCGGTGATTCAAATCATGAAAGGAGCAATCGATGAAGAAACTTTTAGCACTAACTTTCTTGGCGACAACACTGGCGACTGGTGTCCTATCCGTTCATGCCCTTGGCACAAAAACACAAGCCCAGACGTGCGGACAGACCTGTTTCATTCCAGGCGCCAGCTGTCCGAATGGCTGTTTCTGTCAAATCAGTGGCGTTGACACCGGCGTTTGCATGAAGCATTGATGGTGGTTTTACCCGCTTTCTCTGCAATCTCGACCCTATCCACTGACTAAGTTTGTAACGGCACGAATCCAGGGGGATCAAAAGAACGTTGTGAAATCATGATCCGTCAAAACAGCGAAGACAATAGGGATCCCTCTGAGCTCTTTGTCCTGACTGGGGCGGGAATCAGCGCGGAAAGCGGGATTCCCGTTTTTCAAGGGACGAACTGGCGCGGACACAGCCATTATGAACTGGCGAACATTGAAGCGTGGGAGCGCGACCCAAAGCTGGTTTGGGAATATTACTCTGATCGTCGCGCCCGCGCCCGCGATGCCAAGCCCAACGCGGCGCACATTGCGCTGGCCCAGTGGCAAAAAGATCGCGGCGACGGAGGATTGTTTCTCTGCACGCAAAACGTGGATGGCCTGCATGAAGCCGCGGGTTCGCAAGACGTGGTCCACATCCACGGCAAACTGTTTGAGAGCCGGTGCGCGGGGGAGTGCGGACGTCCCGCGTTCGCCGACCTTAACGGTTACGCCGAGAGCGAATTGCCGCGCTGCGCTTGCGGGGCCCTGGTGCGTCCGAATGTCTGCTGGTTCGGCGAGCAGCCATACCATCTTGATCGCATCGATGGCGCGCTAAAAATGTGTGAAGTATTTATCGCTATCGGGACATCTGGCGCAGTGCAGCCTGTGGCCGGCTTTGTAACCATGCTCAAGCAAAGGCCACAGCCCGCCCGCACAGTTTTTCTGGGGCTGGAAGAACCGGCCAATGCCAAATACTTCGATGAAGTCCACCTTGGGCCGGCAGCGGAGCTTGTGCCGCAATGGTCGAAGTTATTGGATTCGTATTGAGACGTGATCCAGAAGGTTGATCGTGAAACAGGTCCATTTAAAAAGAGAGAGTTTTGGAGCGGGAGACCGGGATCGAACCGGCGACGTCCAGCTTGGGAAGCTGGCATTCTACCACTGAATTACTCCCGCCCGTAGAACGGCTCGCCTAATTCTAGCAGGCTCCCGCCAGCGCGGCCAGAAACAATGCAGGCGCCCGTCTCAACAGAAAATTCCCCACAAAGTAATTGGAAGTTTAAGGCATCGCGTCAGACCCCGTCCGGCGCCGTTACATCACTTGCATAGGTGATCCAGGTCACAGTGCGGCTTTGTTTTGCAAGCTTAATGTGGCAATACCCTTCAGTGCGCGGCTAAAAGGGCCATGCTCGGCCAGTTCGCCGGCCGTGTGACGTTATTAGTCCTTCTTTCATAGCCCCATCGCGTGGAGAACTCCACACCGGGACGCACTTTCTGAACCGCTTCCCCTGCTAAATCCCAATTGGTGCGTTGGGAGTACCAGCAAGGCTTGCATCACAGGGAACCCAAAAATTCATAGAAGCCACGAAATAACTAGGAGAGTATCCTCATGTCAAATCGTCGAGACTTTCTAAAGTACGCAGCGTTGGCCGGCGCAGGAGTTACTCTGCCATTCAAGTGGAGCCTTCCCGCTTCGGCTTCAGTGACCACGCCACAGATACCCTTGTCCGGCGGAGTAGTTCCGCGGTATGTAGATCCTCTGCCCACGTTTACGGGCAAGCGCGTGACCGCGACCAGCATCACGGCCCAGATGCAGGAGTTCCAGCAGCAGGTCCTGCCGGCAACTTTCCCCAAGACCACGGTATGGGGCTACAACCTCAACAACAAAGGACCAGCTTATCCCGGCATCACGGTGGAAGCGAAGAAAGGCACTGCCACCACCATCACCTACGTGAACAACCTGGTGTCGCCATTCCTGCAGCAATTCCTCACGGTGGACCAGAGCGTCCATTGGGCGGACCCGCTGAATCAGATGGATACATTGCCCTTTCCGCCTCCGCCTTATACAGGACCCATCCCGCTGGTCACGCATCTCCATGGCGCCGAGGTCCCTTCAGAATTCGATGGCAATCCCGAGGCCTGGTTCACTGCGACCGGACTGCACGGAAGCGCTTACCGCACTTTCAGCAAAGCAGCCAAGAACGCAACCGTCTATCAATATCCCAATAAGCAGGAGGCCACTACCCTGTGGTTCCATGACCATGCGCTGGGCATGACTCGTTTGAACGTCTTAAGCGGACTGGCGGCATTTTATTTGCTTCGCGACGATCGCGACACCGGGCTGGCTAACAACCCCATCGGCCTGCCCGCCGGCGCGTATGAAAATGAGATCCTGATCCAGGACCGGCAGTTCGACGTCAATGGACAGTTGTACTTCCCGGATGGTTCCAGCTCGGGGCTCAATGGCACGCCACCGAACCCGGAGATCCATCCCTTCTGGATTCCTGAGTTCTTCGGCGATGTGATCGTTGTGAATGGGAAATCATGGCCATTCTTCAACGTTGAACCGCGACGGTATCGGCTACGCTTCCTGAATGGCTCCAATGCGCGTTTCTACGAACTGCGGCTGATGAACCGCGACACCAGGAAAGCTGGACCGGCGTTCTTTGTGATCGGCACGGACGGCGGGCTGCTTGATCGGCCGGTCAAGCTGAATGACCCGAACGTTCCTGACAGCATGTCGCCTCGGCTGCTGATGGCGCCTTCTGAGCGCTATGACGTGATCATCGACTTCTCCGGACTCGCCGGGCAGACGCTGACGCTCGTCAACAGCGCCAAAGCGCCTTTCCCCAACGGCATGTCGCCCGACCCGCAGACGTTTGGCGAGGTAATGCAATTCCGGGTCGTCTCTCCGCTGCAAGGCACGGACAACAGTTACAACCCGGCCACGGGCGCGCCTCTGCGGGCTCCCATGGTGCGGCTGGCTGATCCCGTTGCGGGAACGCTCGCTGCGGGTGTGGTGCCCAACGTCAAACGGCAACTGGTGCTGGTGGAAGTGGAAGGCGGTGGCGGACCAGTGGAAGTGCTCGTCAATAACAGCAAATGGGACGGCCTGGAAGAGGGAACCAATACTCCGATTCCCGGCGCAACGCAGGTGAATGGCAATTGGAACACGGAACTGCCGCAGGTGGGTTCCACGGAAGTGTGGGAGATCATCAACACGACCGCGGACGCGCATCCAATCCATATCCACTTGATCCAGTTCCAACTCATCAACCGGCAGATGTTCAATGTGACGCAGTACCGGCAGACTTATGACGCCTCGTTCCCGGGCGGCCTGTTCATGCCGGGATTTGGCCCGCCTGACCCATACAACACTCCGAATGCCGCCGGCGCGGTAGGCGGAAACCCAGACGTAACTCCGTACCTGCAAGACGGTATTCAGCCGCCTCTGCCTGAAGAAGCAGGTTGGAAGGATGTCTTCAAAATGTTTCCCGGAGAGGTCACCCGCGTCGTGGTGCGGTTCACCCCGCAGGCCAACCCCGTGGGAACAACTGTTGCCGGGACGAATTACTTTTCCTTCGATCCCACAACCGGCCCAGGCTACGTGCTGCATTGCCATATCCTCGACCACGAGGACAATGAGATGATGCGGCCGTACATTCCCACGAAGTAGAAAGAAAGGTACATGAGAGGGCGGTACCCGCGCCGCCCTCTGTTCATTCCAGACACCATCCCCCTCATGTAGTGATGGCGGGGAAGTGTGCATTGAAGTTTTTCCGGCTGCCGCATAGCATAAGACGCTTAGGATCATGAGCTTACACGCTGCTGCTTTTCCGGTGCCGCCATAGCGCGCCGTCTCTTCCGGTTTTTCGAAAGCAAGACAGAACTATCTACTCGCTAGCGGCTTTTATCGATAGTCTCTTATGGGCGCTATTTGCCCGGCGGGGGAAACCCCGGAAGGCCAGGTTCATCATTTTGAAGAGCGAGCATTTCGATCCTGAAGCGTTGTGGGGCCGCGTAGACCATGATGGCACGTTGCTGCGCGAACTAGTGGCCGTGTTTGCGGAAGAAGCGCCGAAATTGCTGGCGCGCATCGAAGAAGGTATCGGGGGTGGTTTGGCGGGCGATGTGAAAAAGGCCATCCACAAATTGAAAGGATCGCTGCTTCAGTTTTCCGCGTGGAGCGCCGTAGCCGCTGCTCAGGAAATGGAAGGGTATGCACAAACCGGGCCACTGTCCGGGGCTGTGCCGCTGCTTAACAGGCTCCGGCACGAAATCGAGCTGCTGCAGGAAGGTTTGAACGCGATGGTCCGCGACCAGTCGCCTGCGCGGGAGCTCCGTAAAG
This sequence comes from Candidatus Angelobacter sp., assembly GCA_035703825.1. Classification (GTDB taxonomy): domain Bacteria; phylum Acidobacteriota; class Terriglobia; order Terriglobales; family Acidobacteriaceae; genus Angelobacter. The sequence goes on along the minus strand of DASSXL010000091.1, from coordinate 26,648 downwards.
ACTCGCGGCAAGGAACGATTTCAGGGGAGTAGATTGCAACATGCCAATGCGGGTGACCGATGAACAACAGCCAGAATTCCTTCGGGTGCTCCTGGTTGAGGACAACGCTGTAGACGCAAAGCTGATTACGGCATTGTTGCGGTCGTCGTCGCCTGGCATTCAGTGCAGCCACGTCACCCGCCTGGACCAGGCCCTTGTCCGTTTAGCCACCGACCACCCGGACGTTGTTCTCCTGGACCTGAACCTGGACGACAGCGCCGGCTACGAAACTTTCCATCGCGTGCGGCAAGCCACGGCAAAACCGGCCATCCTGGTGATGAGCGGGTCAGACGACGAAGAACTGGCCATTAAAACGGTGCGCGAGGGCGCGCAGGATTACATCGTAAAAGGTTCGTTTGACGGACGGCTTCTGCTCCGCTCCATTCGTTATGCCATCGAGCGCAAGCGGTCAGAAGAAGCTCTGCGGCAGAGCGAGGCCACGGTCCGCGCGATCTTTGAGAATTCACTGGATGGAATCGTGATCTTTGAAGAGAGCGGCAATTGCCTGGAAGCCAACGCCGCGGCCGCGGCGCTGGTAGGCGCGGCGCGCAATGAACTGATTGGAAGCCGGCTGTGCGATTTTTGCGACAAAGGGCTTGAGGAAATTTGGGCCGGCCTGGCCGGGGCGGCAAGCGGGCGAGGCGAATTCTGGATGCAGTTGCGGAGTGGCGCGCGACGGCTGGTCGACTATTGTTTTTCCGCCAACATCCTGCCCGGCCAGCACCTGGCTGTACTGCGTGACGTTACCGAGCAGCAGAGCGTGGAAGAGCAATTGCGGGATTCGCAAAAAATGGAAGCTGTGGGCCGTCTGGCCGGCGGCGTGGCGCACGATTTCAATAACATTCTTGGCATCATCTGCGGGCACGCGGAGCTGCTGGAAGCGAATGCGCCGGGCCGGGCGGAACGGGCGCGCGCGGAAAAGATCATCTCAGCAACGGAAAAGGCTTCGTCGCTCACGCGGCAATTGCTGGCTTTTGGCCGCAAGCAGGTCATGTCACCCAAATTGCTGGACCTTTCCGCGGTGCTGGAAGGGCTCAGCAGCATGGTGGACTGCCTGATGGGGGCGGAGGTCCAGATCAATATTGAAGCCAAAAAGGACGTTGGATTGGTGCGAGCGGACCAGGGCCAGTTGGAACAGGTGATCATGAACCTGGCTACGAATGCCCATGAGGCCATGCCCGAGGGCGGGACCCTGACCATCACAATCGACGAGCATCAATATGCCGACGACCAGTCAGAACTTCCGGCGGGCGAATACATCTGTTTTTCCGTGAGCGATACTGGCATCGGCATGACCGAGGAAACCCAGTCGCGAATATTCGAGCCGTTCTTCAGCACCAAGAAAGGCGGCTCCGGACTGGGGCTTTCCACCGTCTACGGAATTGTGAGGCAAAGCGGCGGTTACATTCGAGTGAAATCCGCGCCGCGCCAGGGTGCGACTTTCAGCGTCTGTCTGCCCAAGGTCAGCGGCCCGGACCTGGAGCGGGCGACTGAAGCGAAGAAGCCGGCGCACGCCACCGGGAATGAAACGATCCTGCTGGTGGACAATGAGGAAGACCTGCGCAACGCCGCATGTGAATACCTTGAAGGCTGCGGGTATCGCGTGCTGACCGCGGGGGACGGCAGGGAAGCGGCGGCGATCTGCGATGAACATGAGGGAGCAATATCCCTGCTGATCTCTGACATTGTGATGCCCAAGTTAAATGGCCGGGGGCTGGTGGAACACGTGCGCAAGGCGCGTCCGCAGACCAACGTGCTGGTGATTTCAGGCTATGCCGACGATGCGGTGCTGAGCCACGGCATTCCCCTGGATAGCTCCTGTTTCCTGCAAAAGCCCTTCACCTTTCAGGCGCTGGGCGCAAAGATCAGGGCGATTCTGGATAAAGAGCAGTAGGCAGTATTTGGTAATTAGTACTTGGAAACCAGTATTTGCCTTGTGCTATGCGCTTGGCGAATCCGCGCAGGATTAATCACCGCCAAGTCCTTCTCGCGAAGTTCCTAAAATGCCAAATACCAAGCACTAAACACCATCACCCCTGCTGAATTCCGGTAGCCTTTTCGCCTGTGTTACATTCATCTTTCTACCCTTATGACAGAACGCGCAACTCCGCGCTGGCTGGATGTTCTCTGGCTCATTTTTCTGGGCGGGCTTGCGCTGATCCCACCGGTGGGAGAGTTGCACAAGCAGCTGATCCTGCTGATTATTGGAATCTCGCAGTTGCTGGAGAACCGTTTTGTAGGGCTTGCCGGCAAGCCGGGGCCAGCGCTGGCGGTGTTGATCAAGATTACGCTGGCAACGGTGCTCATCAATCACACGGGCGACCCGGCGGCCATCAACAGCGACTACTACCCAATCTATTACCTGCCGGTAATGACCGCGGCAATGTATTTTGGCCCGCTGGGAACCCTGTTGTGGACGGCGGTAGCTTCAGCGGCATACAGCTCTTATCTTTACCAGGCGCACCAGCATTTTACGATCACCGCGGAGAGCATTTCTGAATTGCTCATGCGCGTGTTGTTCTTTTTCTTTGTGGCCATGACCGTGAACCGGTTCGTGATGCAGTACCGGGCGCAGGTCCGCCAGTATCAGGCGCTTTCAGAAACGCTGAGCGAGGCCAACCGCAGCCTGAAGCTGGCGCAGGAAGAGGCGCGGCGCGCGGAGCGTCTGGCGGCGCTAGGCCAGCTTTCCGCCGGCCTGGCCCATGAGATCAGGAACCCGCTGGGGGTAATCAAAGGCTCGGCGGAGATACTCACCCAGAAGCTGGATGGCTCAACTCCGCTGGCCAAAGAACTGGCCGGATATATTTACACTGAAGTGGACCGAGTGAGCGCGCTGGTAAGCCGCTTTCTCGACTTTGCGCGCCCTTCGCAACTGGACCTGGCTCCCGCTGACCTGACCGTGGCCGTGGAGCGATGCTTGAAGACCGTTTCCGAGCAGGGCGCATGCGCCAGAGTACGAATCCAGAGAGACTATGCTACCGGCCTGCGCAAAGTGATGCTGGACCGTGACCTGTGCGACCAGGTGTTTACCAATCTGTTTATGAACGCCTGTGAAGCCATGGGCGAGCAGGGCGGAGATATGCGCGTTAGAGTCCGTGCAGCGGACGACAAAGATGGAGAATCCGGCGTGATGGTTGAAGTGGAAGATAGCGGGCAGGGAGTGCCGCCGGAATTGAAGGAGCAGATATTCAATCCCTTTGTGACCACAAAAAAGTCCGGAGTTGGCTTGGGGCTGGCGATTGTCTCAAAAATAGTTGACGCGCACGGAGGATCGCTCAAGCTGGTGAGCGAGGCGGGGCACGGAGCGTGCTTTCGGGTCACATTTCCAGCGGCAGCAGCCGATGCTGGGACAGGCGTAAAAGATTAGACTCACCGCGGAGGCGCGGAGGCAAGCTATTCCGAAGTCCCGAGCGCAGCGAGGGATCTCTATAGTCACAAGGAGCTTCAGGCTAAAGAGCACACGGATCTGATATGAGTAGATTCCAGAACGCAGGGGTCCCTCACGCGTAAAAACCGCGCGTTCGGGATCAAAGATGCCCGCAACCCCGGCGGGTTCGGGATAAAAATATGGCGAATATCCTTATTGTCGAAGACGAACCGCGCATGCGCCGGCTGCTGGAGATCAGCCTGGGCGAAGACGGACACAGCGTCCACTCCGTGGAGGACGCCGAAAAGGGGTTGGCGCAGCTGCGCAAGAACGGCGTGGACCTGGTGGTGACCGACCTGAAGCTGCCGGGCATGAACGGCCTGGAGTTCCTGCAAGAAGGGAAGCGGCTGAACGCCGCGCTGCCGTTTATTGTGATGACGGCCTATGGCAGCGTTGAGACCGCCGTGGACGCGATGAAAGCGGGCGCCAGCGACTACGTGCTGAAACCCTTCACCATGGCCGAAATGAGGCTGGTGATCAACAAAGAGCTTGAGGTCCAGCAGGTGCGGGACGAAAACCGGCGGCTGAAGGAAGCACTGGGCAAGCGCTACCACTTCCAGAATATTGTCGGACGCAGCAAGAAAATGCAGGAAGTGCTGGCGCTGGTGGAGCGTGTGGCGCCGACCAATTCAACTGTGCTTATCGGCGGCGAGAGCGGCGTGGGCAAAGACCTGATCGCGCGGGCCATCCACCAGAATTCGCGGCGGGCGTCCGGCCCGTTCATCAAGATCAACAGCACAGCCATCCCAGACACGCTGTTTGAAAGCGAACTCTTTGGCTTTGAGCGGGGCGCGTTTACCGGCGCATTGGCCAGCAAGCCGGGCAAGTTCGAGTTGGCCGACAAAGGCACGCTTTTTCTGGATGAGATTGGTGACGTGCCTGCGCCTATCCAGGTAAAGCTGCTGCGTGTGCTGCAGGAGCGCGAGTTTGAGCGGCTGGGCGGGACCAAGACGCTGAAGGTCGATATCAGGATGATCGCGGCAACGAACCGCGATCTGCGCGCCGCGCTGGAAGAAGGCACGTTCCGTGAAGACTTGTATTATCGGCTGAACGTGGTGCCGATCGATATTCCGCCGCTGCGCGAACATAAAGAAGATATCCCCGAGTTGGTGAACCACTTTCTTGCCCGCTTTGCCGCGGACAACGAAAAAGAGATTGAAGGAATTACGCCCGCCGCGGTGAGCCTGTTGATGGAATATCACTGGCCGGGCAACGTCCGGCAGCTTGAGAACAGCGTGGAGCGCGCGGTAGCGCTGTCAGCGGGACGAGTGATTGACGTGCAGGACATTCACCTGGACTCAGCCCACGGCAAGAGCAGCGTTTTGCCTTCCGCTGTGCCTGACCAGCTTCTTCCCGAAGGCATGACGCTGGAGCAATGGGAAGACAACATGATCAAGGAAGCGCTGCGCCGGGCAAACGGCAACAAGAGCCAGGCCGCGCGGCTGCTGGGACTCTCACGTAATGCGCTACGCTACCGGCTCTCAAAATTGGGCGTGGCGGACGAAGCGGAGTAGGAACAGACCTACTTTAAAAGCAATACATTGGGTTGTGCCAGTTTACTGAGGGCGCGATCAAAGGTGACCAGAATCAGACTTTCGCTGCGCGCAAAAGCGGCCAGATAAGCATCCGGCCATTGCTGCGGTGGTGGGCGAGAGATCGCTGTGAGGGTGCGAAATCCGGCCTCGATGGCATCTGGGTCGAGTTCGGAATGAAAAACTACACGCTCATCGCCGGTAAGTTGGTCGTAGGTTTTCCATGCGTCCGCCTGGGTCCGGACCTCATCGCCCATAACCTGGGGATGGGTCAATAAACGGAGAAAGCCCAACTGGGTTACACGGCAGAAACCCGCCGTATCGGCGCGCAGGCCATTAAACCAGCGAGCAGCGGCATCATGATGTTGGTGGGCGCCGTAAGCTAAAGCTACCCAAACATTGAGGTCAGGGAAATAGGACTTCATTGATCTTACGATTGGTCAGCCTGAGCGATCCGGGCCGTTTGGAAGCAATAATCGGAAGTCTAACGGCCTTCTTCTTGCGTCTGCCACCGTGCACCTGCAGTTCCGCCTTCACACCACGCAAAACCAGGTCTTTGACCGAACATCCGCGAAGCGCGGCGGCCGATTTGAGACGGCGGTAGAGGGAATCCGGAATATCAACGGTGGTACGCACTGGACTCATCCTACCATATTTATGGTTATAGGGGATTCATAACAATAAGCCTGCAACGGCGTGGGGCGAGCAAGCAGACCGCCGCAAGGCGGCGTGAAGGCATGTGCATCCGCACACAAAATCAGGACTGGATTCTCAGTAAATTGCCAGCGGCACTGAAGGGCCGGCCCGCACCCAAGCCTTCAGAAATCAATTCCCCAGGCACTCGGTTTCCAGAAGCCGGTCAGGGCGGAGCCGGGCACGAATCCTGGAAGAGTGGTTGCCGCAGCGCGAGCGCTCGGGCGTCCAGCCCTCAAAAGCCGAAGATCCGAGCTTGATCATCTTTTTGCAATCAGGATTGCCTTTTTTGTCGTTGTCAATGTCGAACACCTCTTCCAGGCATGCGCTGATCTCATTGCCCTTTACCGAAATCCGCCAGGTACCGGCGTCAAGCGCATTGCCAATGGTGGAGTGGCACCACCAGCGAATGTGCCCGTCGTCGCCCAGCTTTACGGCAAAGGGGCGCGACCACGGGGTGCTGCCGTTCGAGCTGCGCTTGAGGATAATGGTGCCGTGGGCATTGGGACGCGCGTCGTAAGCCGGAACAAAGGCGACTTCCGCACTGCAGCGGTCGGTCATGATCTCGTCCGATAGCGCCGCGGCTGAAGTGTTGGATAACCCTATGGCGGTTGAGAGAAAGCAGGCAGACCCAAGAATGAGAGCAGCAAGAATTGCACGTCGCATAGAGCGCCCCCCTCGCGTTGCGGCACAAGGGTATGCGAGAAGGGAATTTTTGTAAACGGAAAAAGGGCAGCGCCCAGATCAGGAAGAGCGAAACGAAATCCCCCGGCATGACAAAACGCATGCCGGGGAGAGTCCTGCTCGGCGGGTCTAGTGCTGGCCCCAGAGCGTGAGTTCCGGGCGGACCGAGTAGGGTTTGGCTTTGGCATACCACAGCTCAAAGCTCTTCACAAAACGATCGCCCTGAAGTGCGATGGCGCGGCTGCGCCCTCCGGCGCGGATCACATCACGGACCTGCAATACTTCCGGCTCGCCGTTTCCGTAGTGGACCACGATGCGGTCGAATTCAATAGGCGCATTCTTGATGCGGATCTGCAGGAAGCGATAACGGCCCGCCGCCTTGCCGACTTCAATATTGTCATGGTCATGCTGTCCGTCAACGTGCGCCTGGCCAAGATAGACCCAGTTGGCCGCATGCGCCGACGGAGCCACGTAGAACATAAGAGCCAAAGCAAAAATAGGAATCATGATTTTCTTCACCGCTGTTGTTCTCCTCTCGGGATGTGAGTTTTCAGTGTCAGGGCCCGTGGCCCATCCTCTGGCTTATCCAGCATCTGGTCAAGTTGTGAGAATGGTTCCGGTGAATGAAACCCCGGCCATGGGAGGAAGTTGTTCCTGGTGCTTCATGCGTGTAAATGTATGCAATTCAAGGCATAGACGATTCACCGGCAAACTCAGCGAACTTCGTCTCGTCGGCTTTGGCTTGAGTGTCTTTGCAAATTCGTAACTTGTCCCCGGACTTTTCAGTCGCCGGCGGCCACGGCGCCCTTCGGCGCTGCTTGCCAGAGGCCCGATCTCAGGCGGCGGTTGAGCGGATCAGAATAGTAGCGCGCCAGCACATGGCCTGCGACGCCTGTGAGAGCGGTGATCCCGAGAAACCACAACACAGCCACGTTCACACTCTGATGGAAATAGAAGAACAGACCGACCATCGGCCAGACCACCAGCATGTGCGTGAGGTAGACCTCATAGCTGTTGCGCCCGAACCAGCGGAGGAATGAAGTGGATCGCGCGAGGGCATTGGCAACCTTGCTGAAGAGAGCGGCGCCGCCGGAGCGCACGCTTGAATCTTGGAGAGCTGCGCGCGCCTCAAAGTTTTGCTGCAGCGCGATGACCAGCAAGGCCGTGCCGACCTGCAACACGGTTACGTCGAGACCAGCCTTGTAGAGCGCGAGGCGCGCCGCCGTCCCGCGAAAGACGGTAATCAAGAGGCAGAGCAGAGTGCCGGCGATCCGCAAAGCCAGATTGGCTTTGGGGTTGAGACGAGCTTTTGCGGCGAAGAGCGCCGCCAGGCAGCCAATAGCAATGCCGTCCATGCAGGAAAGGTAGCCATAGTCTGCCCAGAGTTCGTTATGGGTGTGCACGCGCGCAAACGGACCGGCGATGACAAAGCAGGAGAAGAGCCCGATCAGCAACATCGGCTTGCGCAGCAGGGTGCAGAGCAGCGGGAAGAAAACGTAAAAGACTTCTTCCACTGAGAGAGACCAGAGCACGTCCCATGCGGCGGGCAGGTATCCAGTGCGGGCCTCTAGCCAGTTCACGTGGAATGTAAGGGCGGCCAGCAGAGCGCGTGGCAGAGAAGTGTGCTGCGGATTGATGGTGAAGCGCGGCACGCCGAAGCGGTCAAGCATGCTCAGAAGGGCCAGCAGGCCGATCAGGCAGGGAACGATGCGGGCAAAGCGCATCAGGTAAAACTGGCGGCTGTCGAGCCGGCTGAGGCTGCCCCAGCGCTTGAGAGACCATGTGGTAATGAGGAATCCGGAGATCACAAAAAACATGCGGACGCCGTAATAGCCGTTCCAGAAGAGAACGCGGTTGGCGGCGGGGCCGATCCACTGGCCCATGGTGCTGTCACGGAAATGGATCCTGAGGTTGATGTGGTGCAGCACCACGGCAATAATGCACAGGCCGCGCAAAAGGTCGATGCCGGGAACGCGCTTCTCTGTTTTCTGTGCCGCAACCGGCTGTGACATGGAAAAATCTCTCTGAAGCCCTAAGGTATTGGTGGAAAAAGGGGATATTTTGGTCGATTAATTCACTTTAAGGCTCATTTTTGTATAACACCTCTTCGCTCTGTGTGACATCACATATACTACGACTTGCTTCCGGGCCGAAAAGGTCGAACGCGGGTTATCTCCAGTTAGGAGGAATTTTGCAAAGGCAATGGATCGTGCTCTCTGGCCTGCGCAACCTGAGGATTGCTCCCCAGGACGGCGCCCTGAGCAATGAGTATCGCATCCAGCAGAACGCCGTCGAATTTCGTGCGCTCGATGCGAATGGCAAACCCTACGCTTCTCCCCTGGGGCACTGGCGCGCCCTGGATGGCGATGAAATCCAGCTCCATTTTGCACTGCAGACTCCGGTGGCAGAGTGGCTTGATAAGAATTTGTATGTCGCACCGCAGAGCGCTTAGCGACATCGTTTAGTCCCGGCCCGTACCCGCGACGCGCGCTGCCCCGTTGCGCGCAATCTATCTGGCGGCGCGTTGCGGAGCGCCGGGCTGCTGATCATATAGGCGGTCAAGGGTCTTCACGACGGCACGCGTGGCGCTGCTGTTGGGAGCGCGCCGCAGCAAAGTTTCCGCCTGATATTCAAATACAGCGACAGCCTGCGCCTGCGGAAGGTAGACGCGTCGGCGGGAATCAGAGATTAGCCAGACGCCGTTGCGGCGAGACATGGACAATTCGCGTTCGAGCGTCCTGGCCGCGAGCACTCTGCCGCCTTCCTGCGATACGATTTCACTTAACTTCACAGTGACCGACCCGCTCTCATGCTTCAGCTTGATCTTTGAGATTTCAAGGTGATCAAAAACTGAAACCGGATGTTCGAGATCGAGCGCGCGCCCGGCAGTGAGTTCCTGAGCGCGTGCGGCGCTGCTTTCGAGGATTGCCGCCACGATCTCACGCTTGCCGGGCGTTTGGCGCTGACGCAGCGTGGCGACGAAATCAGTGGGGCCGGCGGCGAGATCGCTTGCGGCAGAATCATGCGGCCCATCTTGCGGCGAAGCGACGCGACGAGAGCGCGGCGCTCGGGTATCGGCGCTTCGCGGTGTAGGGCCGATAGGCGCGTCATTGTATTGGGCGTCTTGATTTTGGACGTCATTGTCCCGGGCGTCTCGGACGCTTGCACTTCGAGTGTCTTCATTCCCAACGGCCGAATTCTGAGCAGCGGGAGCGTCGTCCATGATCGCGGCCAGCAACGCGAGGTTGGCGGATGGGCCAATGCGATAGCGGAAGAAATGCGGCCGTCCGCGGCGCGCCCAGTGCGGCGCTGCCCATGATTCGGTGATGATGCCGGAACGAACGGAGCTGAGAAATGTCTTCTCTTCCGGTGAGAGCACAATGCCGACGTGTCCCAGCCAAACGGCCAAGTCGCCGGGCTGCGGCTTTTTGACGCGCTCAAAATCGTCAACGCCGCGGTAAAGGACGCGAGAATCTTCATAGGGATAAATCAGTCCGGCGCGCGCATAGAGCAGGTGTACCAGGTGAGAGCAGTCGGGTTTGGGACGGACGCGCGGGCCGGCTTGCAGTGCGAAATCGGCAACAGCCTGCCCTTGTTCGGCCGAGACCAGCGCGGTGTCGCCATAGTCGATACCCGCCTCTAAACGGGACTGGACCGCGGAGGCCGTTGTGGCGTATCCAAACAGCAACACAGCCAGCGCGTATTTGAAACCGTGTCTCATCAAAGGAATACACACCGTAAAGACTGTCCTATTGTCTGATGCTTTCTGGGCTTTTGGCGCGCGATGTACGAGGGATAGTTAACTCTTTGGTACATGGACGCCTGTCATTCACTAGGCGAGATGAGAAACCGCGCCACTGGCATATCAGCGGAAAGCAACTGCACGTAATTCGTCCTTCGTCCTATAATGTCCAGCGATTTAGCTTCAACCCCGAGGCGACAAAATATGGGCGTTGTCCTTTCTCTACGCGACATCGTTGAGGCCATTGAATCCCAGAGCAATGAAGGCGCTGCCTATCTCAACCCGGAGACTGGCGAGATTGTTCAGGTGAGCGAAGACGAAATTGCATTGGTGGAAGAAGGCGCCGCCGACGATGACCTCCCTCAGTGGCAACGCGAGGCCATGCCCAAGATACGCGAGGCCCTGGAGAGCGACCGCTTTCTGGCCTTGCCGGACCGCTTTGAAGTCCATGAATGGGCCATCATGGAGCGCTTCTCGCAGGAGCAGAACCCGCGTGCCCAACAGACCCTGCTCGGCGCCATCCACGGCTCCGGGGCCTTTCGCCACTTCCGTGGGGCAGTGGAACGGCTTGGACTGCTGGATGCCTGGTATCGCTATCGCGCGGAGGCGATCAAACAAATCACGCGCGATTGGCTGGAAGAACATAAACTCGCCTACAAGAACGACAACTTTTAGAGCGGTATCGTTGATGACAAGGGTCATCGGTTAACGCTTGCTTCATCAGTGAGCAAGCCTGCGGGCAAGGAACAGTTGATTTTTGTGCTTGCCCTGACGGTCGCCCACGGCTAAAGTAAGGCACCCCCTTCAATCTTTCTTCAGTGGAACTATCCACGTTCGAGGGCCCATATGGCGAAAATTGTAGGCATCGAGGGAATGAATCCTCAGCAACTGGCAAACGAACTCCATAGCGGCGGCAGGTTTGTGCAGTATCAGTATTGCATCTCCGCCCTTATCATCACGTTTAAACGCGGCACGGACATTTATTTCCTTCGTGCCGATGAAAGCCCAACGCTAAAAGGGCTAACGTGGACGCTTCTTACCCTGGTGGCCGGATGGTGGGGGATTCCCTGGGGACCGATCTACACCATTCAATCGTTGTGGGTGAACCTAAAGGGTGGGCACGATATGACGCCCGAAGCAGCGACCGCGCTGCAACTGCCCATTGATAAGAGCACGCTTTATCCTGAGGCGCGCAAGGCGGCAGGGGCGTAAAAGCGTAGCGCGCAGTTTTGTTCCCTACCTTTGCGTCCGTGGGCGGAGTTGTGATTAGGCGCGAGTGCGGGACGCAAAGGACGGGGCACACACGCATCGTAAGGATGGAAAACGGGGAGGGTTTTGGGTGCCCGTCACAGTCTTATTCTTTTTTTGTGAGGTCAGAGGAATGAAAGTAGATAAATTGACGGTCGTGCGCGTGTTCGACCGAACGGAGCGACTGGAAGCACCGTTGTTTCAGAGGCCATATGTGTGGAACGAGGAGCGTAATTGGGTCCCCTTCTGGGAGTCGATTAAAGAGGTAGCTGATCACAAGATTGCTGGCCGTGTGGTGAGACCTCATTTCTTGGGTGCGGTTGTAATGGATCAACTTCATACGATCATGGCGAAGGTTCCTGCTCGCCAAATCATTGATGGTCAGCAACGGCTTACAACGCTCCAACTCTCTCTCGCCGCCGCACGGGACCTTGCAGATGAACTTCAACAGCACAAATATGCCCTTGCTTTTCGAAAGCTCACCGACAATGATGTGCCCCTCAGTGATGATCCCGATGAAGTTTTCAAGGTCTGGCCAACTAATGCTGACCGGGTCATCTTCGCGCAGGTAATGCGCGCTCGGTCACCAGAGCTTGTACAGACCCTTCTGAAGGAGTTGGATGAAGGTGACGATCTCATACCCAATGCATATATGTTTTTTGCAGGTGCGTTCAGGGAATGGGTTGGCCCGGCGAAAGACCAAATGTGTTTGCAGAGACTAGATGCGCTTTATAACACTCTACGGGACCAACTGCATCTGGTGGTCATCGACCTCGAAAAGGACGATGATGCCCAGGAGATATTTGAAACACTCAATGCGCTTGGGACACCGTTGCAAGCTGCAGACCTCGTAAAAAATTATCTATTTAGAACAGCTGAGTTGCAACAGCAACCGACGACGAAGCTGTACGAACAATATTGGGCGACTTTTGATTCCAGCAAGTCGTATTGGCGCAAAGAGGTGAGGCAAGGGCGATTGAATCGCCCGAGGCTGGATTTGTTCCTGCACAATTTCCTGACCTTGATGCTGGCTGATGATGTGAATGCCATGAAGCTGTTTTCAACTTTCCGAGATTACGTTGCAAATGGCAACTCCGACGCAGCAAGGCAGATGGCGACTTTCCGACACTACGCGGATGTGTACCGCGCAATGGACGAGTTTGAATCGTCAACTCGCGAGGGCATGTTCATTTATCGCTTGGACCAACTCGACACGACAACTTTTTTCCCACTCCTTTTAGAAGTCTTTAAGCGTTTTCGGAATACAGAGCAGAGGCCTGAATTCGAGGCAATTCTGCTCGATCTGGAATCATTTTTGGTGCGACGAACTGTTTGCGAGCTTACGACGAAAAATTATAACGAACTTGTGGTTCGCATTATTAAACACTTGCGCAGCAAGAACGACTTTTCGTCGTCTGCTATCCGCGCTTTTCTTCAAGAGCAAACTGCTGATACGAGTCGGTGGCCATTGGAGGCTGAATTTCAAAGCGCATGGATGAACATTCGGTTCTATAAATCGCTGAAGCGTTCAAAAGTACGAATGATTTTGGAAGCCCTTGAACTCGCGAGCTACTCTGGTAAGACGGAGAAAGTGCAAGTTGAGCGAAGGCTCACGATCGAGCACTTGATGCCAGTATCATGGGAGAAACATTGGCCAATAATTGTCGAGAACAGCGCGGTTGAGGATTTGGATAATCTTGCCGATAAGAGGAATGAGTTCATCCACCGTATCGGCAATCTCACCCTGCTGACAAAAGAGTTGAATCCCTCCGTTTCCAATGGCCCGTGGCTCAAAAAGCGAGACGAGATACTAAAGCACAGTGCGCTAAACCTCAATCGTCCATTTCAGAATGTGCAAACGTGGAATGAAGATTGTGTTGAAAAGCGTTCTGCCGCTCTGTTCGAAGTCGCAAAGAAGATTTGGCCAAGGCCAGAATAAGCTGTCGTTATCTAGAAGGGATGTGCAATCTCGACACCCGGCGCTTCGCCGGGTGTCTTCTTGTTTTTCGTGCAGAGGCGGCGCGAATCGGAAGCCCGCAAGGGCTTTCGCGCGGCGAGTCTGCACGGTAACATTTCAACCGCTACTAGGCCACGACCGCAACCCGGTATACAATCCTCCCACCTTCCACACGCACAGAATTGGAGATACCACCATGGACGACAGCAAACGTCGTTTAATCTGGCACGGAATGTTCCTGTTTTTGCTGGGGCTGCTGACCGGCTTTGTGGAGACGAAGTTTATCAACCAGCGGATGGCGCTGGCGGCGCATCTGGAAGGCGTGATGAACGGGACGTTTCTTATCGCGCTGGGCGCGGTGTGGATGGAAGTGCGGCTGTCTGCCGGGCTCAAAGCCGCGGCCTACTGGAGTGCGCTTTATGGAGCCTATGTAAACTGGGCGACCACCGCGCTAGGAGCGGCGTGGGGCATTGCGGCGCTTTCTCCCATTACCAGCGCGGGACACCACGCCCTGCCCTGGCAGGAGACACTGATTACGGCGCTCTTTATGTCTGTCGGGCTGGCGATCGTTGGGGCATCTGTGCTGGTGCTGTGGGGTTTGCGGAGGCAACCAAGCCGCTAGCTTCTAGCCGGGAAAAAGGCAAAAGTAAGGCCTTACCATTGATCAACACTGATAACACTGATCGGAAAAGGCAAACGCAAAACCTTATAACGCGGATGAGCGCGGATCGGAACAGCAACCAGTAGCTCTTAGCTGTTGGCTCTTGGTTTTTTGTTTTAGCTTTCAGCATCTTGCCTGGATCCTTTTGCCAGTCACGCCGTTCTGCTTCATTTCAAAATCGATAAGTGGATGCCGGTTGCTGAATGGGAATTGCTACGTAGCCGAGGCCTGCACCCGTCAGATCAGTGTTATCCGTGTTGACCAGTGGTGCGGTTTTGCTTTCCAAAATTTTGGCAATCGGCCCCGATCCGCGCTCATCCGCGCTGATCCGCGGTAAAGATCTTGCTCGTGACTTTTTCGATCAGTGGTAACAGTGTCAATCAGTGGTAGGGTTTTGCGCTTTCGGTTCCGGCCCAAATCCACCGCTTGAAATGGTTGAAAACCACCATTCGCCGTGGCTACGTATCTTTATCTTTACCAAGCTATTCAGAATCATAGAGATAGCCGCTCGTCCGATTGGCATGGAACATGCTTTTAACCATGGCAACGGTTGAAGTCTTGCTCTTACATGAGGGAAGCAGACTGCAGACTGAAGGTACGGTGGAATGCGATGCCACCGGGCGACTCAGATGGCGCGACGGTTTGGTGGCCGTCGTGCCACGAGGGAAAGAAAGGATAGGCGCTAAGCGCCTGATTTAGGTCCTTCTCTCCCGGCTTCGCCGCTCGTTCAGGATGACGAGTTGAGGCGCGACGATTGATAACGTCGCGCGAGGTGATTAAAGAGGCTTTTATGAAAACGGGGAAACTTCTAGCAGCGGTTCTGTTTGCGGTGACGATGTTAACGTCGGGCGCGTGGGCCCAGGATCAGGATTACGACAACCGGCCGAGCGGCGAAACGGCTGCGCCCCCCAACGCGGAGGCGCCCCGCAGCGACGGTCCGGCGCCGGACGTGGCGCGAATCAGCCTGACCCATGGCGATGTTTCCATGGCGCGCGGCGATACGGGCGAGTGGTCGTCGACCACGGTGAACGCTCCGCTGGTGCGTGGCGACCAGGTGGCGACGGGCGAAGGGTCGCGCACGGAAATTCAGCTCGATTATGCAAATACCCTGCGGCTGGCCGCGCGTAGCCAGGCCAAGATCGCCGATCTGACCCGCACGCGAATTCAGGTCCAGGTGGCGCAGGGCTATGCCAGTTACACTCTAGCCAAAGGCAATGAGGCGGATGTCGAGATCGATTCGCCGAACGTGGCGGTGCGTCCACTGCGACCGGGACGGTATCGCATGCAGGTGGAATCTGACGCTGAGACAAACGTGATCGTCCGCGATGGCGAAGCCGAAATTACCACGCCCCAGGGCAGCACGCGCGTACGGTCGGGCGAGATGATTACTATCCGCGGCACCGACCAGCCGGAATATAGAGTCAGCAGCGCCCCCGGCAACGATGACTGGGACCGCTGGAATAACGATCGCGACAACGTGATCCGCGTTGCCGAGAGCTGGGGACATACGAATCGGTATTACACCGGCGCGAACGATCTGGATGCTTATGGACATTGGGTTTACGTCCCAGGTTATGGCAACGTTTGGCAGCCTTATCAGGAAGCCACGTGGGCCCCATATCAAGCGGGAAGGTGGGTATGGGAGCCATATTACGGTTGGACCTGGGTAAGTTATGAACCGTGGGGTTGGGCCCCTTATCACTACGGAAGGTGGTTCTATTACGGCAGCAGTTGGTGCTGGTGGCCTGGACCGGTTCATGTCCATTATCGTCCGCTGTGGTCGCCGGCGTTTGTATTTTTCGTCGGCTTTGGACACCATTCCCGCTTCGGCTTTGGCTCCATCGGGTGGTTTCCCGTGGGCCCGCACGATCCGTTCTATCCCTGGTACGGACGCGGCTTCAATCGCGTCAACGTAGTCAACATCACCAACATTAATGTGATCAACGTGCACGGCCGCGGCCGCGGCGACTTTATCGCTCCTCTGGCGCACGGCCGGCAGCCGCATTACTCCAACGCGAGTCTGGCGTTGACCAACCCGCACATTCGCGGATCCATCACCAGCGTCTCTGCTGAAAACTTTGGCCGCGGCGGCCACGAAGGCTGGCGGCATGGCGTGGAAGAGCACGAGCTGCGCGAATCCAGGGTAATGACGGCGAACCTGCCGGTCGTGCCGTCGCGTGAGAGCCTGCATGCTGGCCGTGGCGAAGGCGCCGCGCCAGCGGGTATCCAGACGCGCAACAATGATCGCTTCTTTACCAAACATCAGCCGCCGGCTGGACCGGAGTCGTTCCATGACCAGATGCAGCGTGTTCAGCGCGTCGTGGGACCGGAAGCCGCGGGCGCGTCTTCAGGAAACCAGGGCAACGTAAGGACTGACGTGCATGCCGGCCCCGGCCAGGTTGATCGCCACGATATTGGCGGCAATGCTGGCGGGAATGCGAAGACCGGCATCGCTCAGGTCCCCAGGACTGACGGATCCGGAGCTTCCGGCGGCAACGCTGGCGGAAATTTGAGGACTGGCACTGCCGAAGTTCCCAAGATTGGCGGACAGGGGGCTGGATCTTCTGGCAGTTCCAACGGCTCCGCGCAAGACAATCGGCGTGGCGACCGTGGCGGCTGGAACAAGTTTGGTCCGCCTTCAGGGCGCTCCAATATCGACGTTGGAAGTGGTCGTTCAGAACAAGCGCCCTCGGGCAGCAGATTCCCCTCCGGCGGCGACCGCCAATCCAACGATCGTCAGATAAACGACCGTCAGTCAAACGACCGGTCAGTGGGTAGCGGGCAGGTGTCGCAGCCTTCTGACAAAGGCGCTGCACAGCCCCCGCGCACGCCGGATAGCGGTGGCTGGCAGAAATTTCCGTCGAACTCTGACCGTGGCTCAAGAGCGAACGATTCGTCATCAAACCGCGGCAATGACCGTGTTGACCAGGGCGGCGGCAAGCCTCCTCTGGAACTCCACCGTCCTATCGTGACGCCGCGCCAGGACACGAACAACGACTCTCGCAGTAACAATCGCGGCAACGACTCGCGTTATTCACCGCCTCCGCAGCGCACGCCGGAGGTCCACAATGAACCGCGGTATACCCCGCCGCCGTCCCGGAATGACAGGAGCTACTCGCCTCCATCGCGGAATGACCGGAGCTATTCGCCTCCGTCGCGCAGCGAAAGGAGTTATTCGCCTCCCTCGCGCTCGGAATCGCGCAGCAGTGGTGGTGGTGGTGGTTCATCGTCGCACAGCGGCGGAAGTTCGTCTTCACACGGTGGCGGCGGTGGCCACAGCGATTCGAAGTCATCCTCGAATCCCAAGCACCGTTAGCGTGCTGGCTCCTTCCCTGCGGACCTAGAGGATGAAAGACAGAACGAGCGACGGCAAACCAACCGTCGCTCGTTCTGCTTTTGCTAGTGGGTCAGTTTGAAAAACTGACCCACTAGCAGTATCAGCGTCTAGCGATTCGCTGGCGAATCGCGTGCCTTTAGGCAGACGTCATCGCGGCAGCGATGAGCCTGTCGACAAACCTGTACCACTACCGAGCTTTCTCTATCCGTGTAAATCAGTGTTATCAGTGTTGTCCGTGGTAAGGTTTGGTTTTTTGGCAATAGGCGGCTTAGGTCTCTACCACACGCCTTTGTCGCTGCCTGTAATTTTGAACGCCACGGCAGCGGCTGAAGCCAGCGGCGGCAGCAGGCTCAAGCGGAACGTTGCCGGGACATTGCCGCTGAACGCCGCCTGGGTAATCTGGCGCGTATAGAGCCTCGCTCCGTACGGCATGATGGGCAGGCGCAGGAATCGCGCGCGAGTATAAATCTTGTCGCCGTTCACAGTAGCGGCCGCGATCAACTCGGCTGGAAGCTCCAGGCCGTGGCCGCGATAGCGCTGCACGTAGTCGGAAACAATCTTCAGGAAGCTGGCCACGCCCGGCCATATTCCGGCCACTTGCGCCGCAGCGCGGAGTTCGCGGAAGTCGACCTTGCCGGATTCAACAATCGCCGTGGCGTTCAGTATGTCGCACACACGGAAATAAAAATGGCGATACATGCGTTGCAGCGTGGCAGCAAAGATCCGCTCTTCTGGCGCCGGCACATAAAACTGGTTTCCATTCACCCGCATCGTCACCCGCCGGTCGATGCAACGCTTCGCCAGCCCAATGTGCTCTCCGGTCTGTCCCAGGCGGCCAACATGCGTCTCAATCGACTCCGGTAATCCCGGAATGGAAAAATTCCACTTGCAGGCCAGTCTGTCGCCCCAGCTCCGCGCCTCAATCTTTCCTCCAAAGCGCTTGGTAAACACATTCACGATCTTCGCCTTTGTGCCCGTTGACACCAGGTCAAGGTCGTTGCCCAGGTCGGGCCAGTGGTCCAGCGTTTTCATTACCACCGTAGGGCAGCCTTCTTTTTCCAGCGCATTACATACTTCTTCCAAGTGATTCAGCGCATTGCTGATGCGGGCACGCTCTTTGGCCAGCACCTCCACCGCCCACGCCTGTATATCGGCGTTGCCGCGATTGCCGGCCACGCGGTTCAGCACTTCAAATGCGCGGATCACCACGTGGTTGGAGTCGGCCAGCTCCACAAAATCCTGCCGCTGTTGCGGAGTGAGCGACGTCAGCATGGGAAAAAGATCAGAGGCGGATGCGGGGCGCAAGGTGAGTTTTAGAAATGCGTCAATATACTGGGATTCATTCTGTATTGCCGTTGCCATGGGGACCGGGGACTCCTGGGATGATTGCTCGAAAGCTGGTTTGCTTCGAAGAATAGGATGTGGGCTGCTGCTTCCAGGTTGTCGGGTGTTAAAGCGCTAAGCCGTCAGTACTCAGCATTCAGTCAGTTCGATTCCACGCAAAGGGCGCAACGGTCGCGAAGAATACAAACAGGGCGGGCAACGATGGTTTCACAAGCGCCAGAACTGCTCAACATCTGAGCTAATGCAACATCACCTGGCTCTGTCCTTGCTTCCTTTGCCCTCTCCGCGTCCTCTGCTGTGAAATCGTGCTGGCTGAATGCTGAGTGCTGAATGCTGAGTGCTCCTTATATAATCGTCCGTTCATAAGAAGATTGCCTGCCAAGGAGTGCCGATTGTCGTACGCCGACCTGCGAGAGTGGATCGCCGCGCTGGATCGCGCCGGTGAACTCAAGAAGATCAAAACGGAAGTCGATCCGATCCTGGAGATCACTGAGATCGCCGACCGAGTGTCCAAAGGCGCCGCAAAAAAATATGGCCGTCCCGGGGGCCCGGCCCTGCTGTTTGAAAACGTAAAGCGCGCCGATGGCGTTCCCGTGCTCATCAACCAGTTCGGCTCGGAGCGGCGCATGCAAATGGCGTTGGGCGTGGATTCCTTGGACGAAATTGCCGAGCGCATCCGCCAGTTGCTCAACATGAAGTCGCCGGAAGGCTTTTTGGAAAAGCTCAAAATGCTGCCCATGCTTGCCGATGTGGGCAAGTTTTTCCCCAAGACCGTTGCCACCGGCCCGTGCAAAGAGGTCATCAAGAAGGAAAACTTTTCGCTGCTCGATTTTCCCATCCTGCAATGCTGGCCGCAGGATGGCGGGCGCTTCATCACCCTGCCGTGCGTTATCACGCGCGATCCCAAGACAGGAAAGCGCAACGTCGGCATGTATCGCATCCAGGTTTACGATGCCACCACGGCCGGCATGCACTGGCAGCGGCAGAAAGTAGCCGCCGAGCATTACCGCGACCTGCTGCGCGCTGGCTCTTTAGAAAAATCAGGAGCACAGCCGCCCCCGCCTGCGAGAGAAAAGAATTCTGTGGCACAGGCACTCTTGCCTGTGCATGAGAGACGCGCTGGAGTAGACATTATGGCCCGATCCGGCGGAGGCTCCATGCTCGCCACCGGTGATCGTCCCAGCGGGACCATGGAAGTCGCCGTCGCCATCGGTACCGAGCCCGCGCTCACTTTCTCTGCCATCGTTCCCGCGCCTCCTGAGATTGAAGAGTTCATCATCGCCGGATTCCTGCGCCAGAAGCCGGTCGAGTTGGTGAAATGTGAAACCGTCGATTTGGAAGTTCCTGCGTCGGCAGAAATCGTTCTTGAAGGTTACGTCAAGCTCGACGAACTGCGCACGGAAGGCCCGTTCGGCGACCACACCGGTTTCTACTCGCTGGAAGATGAGTATCCGGTCTTCCACGTCACCTGCATCACTCACCGCAAGAACCCCATTTACGCCACCACCATCGTGGGCAAGCCGCCCATGGAAGATGCCTGGATGGGCAAGGCCGTGGAGCGCATCTTCCTGCCGCTGATGCGGCTCACGCTGCCGGAAATCGTGGACGTAAACCTGCCGGTGGAAGGCGTGTTTCACAACCTGATGATCGTCTCCATCCGCAAGTCATATCCCGGACACGCGCGCAAAGTCATGAGCGGCATCTGGGCGCTGGGCCAGGCTATGTTCACCAAATGCATCGTCGTGGTCGATGAAGATGTAAATGTTCAGGACATCGGGGAAGTGGTGCTGAAAGTTTTCAACAATATTGATCCTGAGCGCGACATACAGTTCACTCTCGGCCCAGTGGATTCGCTCGATCACGCCTCGCGCCTGCCGAATTTCGGCTCCAAGATGGGCATCGACGCCACGCGCAAATGGCCGACTGAAGGCTTCACCCGGCCTTGGCCCGACGAGATCCTGATGGATGAAGAGACCAAGGCGCGGGTGGATAAAAAATGGAAAGACCTGGGAATTGAGTAAAACTATTCGCCGCAGATTTACGCTGATGAACGCTGATTTAGGATGGGTTGGAATATCGCGGGGCGGTCAAAATCTTGCGTACACGAACTCATTTTCAGGTCCGATTCGTGTTTATTAGCGTTGATTCGCGGCAAAATATCTTTTCTGATCTGCGATCATCTGCGAAATCTGCGGCAAATGTTCCTGAAGGAGCGTGGGATGGATAATCCTTTTTCAATCATCGCCTCCGACCTCGGGCGCACCGTGGCCCAGGCCAAACCCCTGCTGATGAAGCTCGATAACGCCGATACATCCACGCGCCCCAGCGAAGGGAAGTGGGCCAGGAAGGAAATCCTTGGCCACCTGCTGGATTCGGCCTCGAACAACCATCAACGCTTTGTTCGCGCCGCGCTGCAGGGCGGCCTGACTTTTCCCGGTTATGACCAGAACGCGCTTGTCGATCTCCAGGATTTTGCCGAAATCGATTGGAACTTCCTGGTGGATTTCTGGGCCGCTTACAACCGCTTTCTCGCCCATGTGATCGGCCACCTGCCAGAGGCAGCCGCCGGCAATACCTGCAACATCGGCAACAATGCTCCGGCAACGCTGGGCTGGATCGCCGAGGACTACGTCGCACACCTAAAGCATCACTTGAACCAGATACTGGGGCAAATGTTTGAGACGAGTTATGAGAAGTGAAGACCAAATTCCGTTTATAGACGACATGGCGGAACGTGGCTGCGCAATAGTTCTTCTGTGAAAGGGGAGATACCTATTAGCGCCATGACGAATTGCGAAAACGCCTCCGGGAGACATTTGTGGACCAGCTGGAAAGATGATTAGAAAATTCAAAGTTTTATATCCAACACATTTGGTCAAGCCGCCAAAATATTGTCACTATTCAAGCTTGTCACCCGATAAGCGTAGTTGTAGAGTGGATGGCGCTCATCGCAGTGATTTCACCACGATTTTTTAAAGAAAACATGGGGTAATGCAGCTGATTAGGATCGTATCGCCGAAGTTACCGCTGGCCACAGGTACAGGAAAGAGAGTGATGTCTATATGCCATCTGAACAACAATATATCCTTTTGCCGACGCGAGGCATGCAAGCACCTTTCGCTGCCGCTGCAGCAGTTGGTGGCAAAGCCATTAACTCAATTCATTCCTTCCTGACACAGCTTCACCCCGCAATTGGAGCAACAACGGTAACTCCAAATATCTCTCTGCGTGTTCTGGACTCGATCCATGAGAACGGAGCCAAGTTAGTGCAAATGGCGCCTGAATATGTTTCAGCTCTACGCGCGGCACAACCTGGATTGCGCTTGGTGCCTGTGGTTTACTATCGTCCGGCGGTCGCCCGCTACAAAATTGAATCGGGAATGACCGTTAAATCAGTTTCCGTTTCGACAGGCGTGAAGCTAAAGGTTGTGATCGGAAAAACAGCACAACCTGCTGCCGGCGCTTCCGTGGTAGCCTTCACTGATTTTGAGCAGCGTGTGGGAGCCGAAGCTACAACGGATGCAAAAGGGAACGTAACATTAGCGTTGGCTTCGGGAAAAAAAGTGGAGCGCCTCTACATTTACCCAAAACTAGCTGCATGGGGTTATGCAGATAAAAACGTTTCGATCAAAAATGGCATGACCATTGCGTTGGTTCCTATTGATTTGCAGTACCAGGATGTAGTCCGTTATTTCTATGATAGGTTCCACGACGACGGCGGAGCCGGCATCAAAGTCGGTGTGATAGATACCGGCTCTGGGCCGCATCCCGATTTGAACATTGCGGGGGGTGCAAACACGGTTGTAGGGGAGAAGCCCGCTGATTACGGCGACAATGGGGAGGGCCATGGTACGCATGTGGCGGGAATCATAGCGGCACAGCATCGGCCGAACAGGCGAATTCGCGGGGTAGCCCCAAGCGCTGAATTGAGAAGTTATCGGGTGTTTGCAAAGGGTTCGGACAAGGCCAGCAATTATTCTATCGCCAAGGCGATTGATCGTGCCGTACAGGATGGCTGCGACATCCTCAACATGAGCTTAGGTGGTGGGCCGGTTGATGAGGCCACCAAAGACGCGATTTCCGAGGCTTACAACCAAGGTACCATCTCAATCTGCGCTGCCGGAAATGACGCCGCTAACCCCATCAGCTTTCCCTCCTCTGACTCGCTCGCCGTTGCGGTCACAGCAATTGGTCGGGTAGGCACGTTTCCAGGACATACCACCAGCGCGGAAGCCGTTGGTAAACCAAAAGCGACGACTGACCCAAAGCTTTTCTTTGCGAATTTTTCTAATTATGGTGTTGACGTGGACTTGACTGGGCCAGGCGTCGGCGTGATTTCCACCGTTCCAGGCGGATTCGGAGTAATGGATGGAACCAGTATGGCCTGTCCTGCAGTCGTGGGGATGGCCGCGCGAATTCTGGCCGATTCTACCCTGCTGAAGGGCATGAAGCGAGATCAACTCCGAGCTCAGTATATGGTCCAGACCGTCCTGGCGGGCGCAAAGAAATTAGGTTTAGGAGCAACTTACGAAGGGCAGGGAGCACTCTTATAATTGATGGAGTGCCATGCCTAACTTTATTCTGAAATTTCGCGGTGAGGGTCCCAAACCAGCGGATGCGGTAGAACGAATTCGATCTGCGCCATTGTTTAGGATTTTGGATGAATCCTCCCCTCGCATGTTGTTGGTGGATGCTCCTGAAGAAAACCTGCAGCAGGTGCTCGAATCTCTTCCCGACTGGAAGGCTTACCCGGAACAAACCATCTCTTTGGAAGACCCGCGTCACCAAATTAAAGCTGCTTCCAAACGGGCTAAGGTCTAATAGATCTCTGCCACAGAGTCCGCAAATCCCCCGCCGGTCTAGATGCATGGTTTCCGGCTACTCTATGAATGTCTGGAACTGATGGCGCACCGGCGCATCACCCTCCCGCGCCCGGAAAAGGATTTACTGATAGAGGTACGCAGCGGAGAGTGGCCGCTGGAGTGTGTCCTGGCTCACGCAAAGAAGTTGGCCAAAGAAGTGGGGGAAGCGGTCGCCAGTTCGCCGCTGCCGGAAAAGGTCGATCGCCGCGCGATTTCAGAGCTGGTGGCGCAGGTGCATCTCGAGTTCTGGAAACGTCGATAAGGACAACGGCCGGCTACCCAGATGTGAGGGTCGTCACAGACAAGCGCCGCAAAAGAGGCAGACACTGAAAAGGGCTAAATCCCCGGATGCGCGTTCGTCCTGATGTTCGTAACCAGTGCAATCCCAGAACGCGCAGGAGGCTGTCATGAAGCTCTGCCACCGATCTGGAGCAACACGGGGTGCTCTGCGACTCCAGATGCTAGCGGTGAAAACTGCTTTACTCGCGCTCGTACTCTTCGCGACGAGCTACGTTGCCGCACAAAACGCGGAACAATTTACCTCACAGAACTTTACTCCACAGAATAAGGAACATCCTTCAAAACAGCTGGGCCCCATTATCTTCCAGGACTACTTCACTGACGGAAACGACAACGGCTGGAAACAAGTAAACCGCCGCTGGCACGTCACTCTGGGACACTATATCCAGGACGGTGACTATCTTCCCAACGCTCTGGGGCGGGGCGGTTATTCATTGACCCATATAGGAGACAAATCATGGCGCGATTATGTCATGTCGGCGACCTTCGATATTACGAATGCCCCCGGTTTGCCAAGTCCTGACGTGCATACAGCCAATTTCTTCTTTCGCGTTCAGAAGTTTAAGCAGCCGGGCTTCGATGTGGGCTCTCCAAGCGGCGGAACTTTTTACGAGGTTTCAATCTGGGCGAAAGGCGTTCTCGATCCTAGAACGAATGGCGCAAACGAGCTTCCTGAAGGGCTTGTGATCTTTGCCAAGTTTGTAAACGGCGTACAGGTCCTAAGGGTGGACAAGGAGCATTCCAACAGCGTTACTGGCACAAATTCCATCACGATCAAGGCGGCAGGAAAGCGGATCCAGGTCTGGGCCAATGGTGAGCAAGTGGTGGACTTCACTGACCCGAAACCGATTCGTTCCGGCGGCATCGGGCTCTCTACAACATGGGAAGCGGAGGCGTGGTTTGACAACGTCATCGTCAGCCTGGTTGACGGCGATCGCCACGACAAGGATGAGCATGGATCCCGCGATGACCACTGACATGTTGTTCACCTACCGCAGCGGGTTTCGCAAGAGGCGATAAATGCGGGACAGACGCGATGCGCGGAGTGGTTTTCAACTTCGCGACCGAACCGTTATACTTGTCTGCATGTCGATCTTTCGTGTCTTTGGCGACCTGGCTGGCATCGCGAAAGGGATGTCCGTAACCTTGCGGGAGATGTTTTCTCCCACCATTGTTGAGGATTATCCCAACAAAAAGCTGCCCAATGAGGGCGCGGTTTTTCAGGAGCGTTTCCGCGGACTGCACGAGTTGCAGCGCGACGAAAATGGCCTGGAAAAATGCGTGGCGTGTTTCCTCTGCGCCGCCGCCTGCCCTTCCAACTGCATTTACATTGAGGCCGCCGATAATACTGAAGAGAAGCGCATCAGCGGCGCTGAGCGCTACGCCAAAATCTATAACATTGACTACAACCGCTGCATCTTCTGCGGCTACTGCGTTGAGGCCTGCCCCACTGACGCCATTACCCACGGCCACGGCTTTAAGCTGGCGACGTTCAACGCCAGCAACCTGGTTTATCGCAAAGAGGCCCTGCTGGTGCCCATGCCCGCTAACGCCGGCCAGCCCCTGGCGCCGCAAGAGCCGGTGATTGTGCCGGAGAAAAGGGCCTAGCGAGATCGGGTGATCGCCGTGATCTGGTGATCGCGCGTGATCGGAAAACCAGGATCGTGGGAAAGATGGCTCCAAGAGCTGTTTTTGTTGGTCTACCTGAGATTTTGCCGTTGTCTCTTTGCGTCCGCTTGTCTATCCGACCGTGGCGAAATCGGCAGTGACGTGCGATCACGCAATCTTCCAGGTATCTTAACCAGGAATGGCTTTCAGATCACCCGATCACCAGATCACGCGCGATCACCCGATTTCCTTTGCGTCCTTAGCGTTCTTTGCGGTGAATTCTTTCTGATCACGCGCGATCACCCGATCACGGCGATCAACCGATCTGCCCCTCATGGTTTCTGCGTGGGCCTCAATACCACCTCGCTGATAAACGCCTGCGGCCTTTGAGTCACCAGCATTTCAACCGTGTGGGCGACGTCTTCCGCGATCAGCATCTTCTCCGGACTCTTGCCTTCATGCGCACCGAACTCCGTATGAGTCGAGCCGGGACAGATTGCCGCCACGCGAATCTTGTGGCCGCGCAACTCCTCGGCAACGGAGTACGTAAGTCCATTCAGTCCCCATTTTGAAGCCGAGTAGGCCGCGCCATTGGGCACGGCGTTCTTGCCGGCTATCGACGAGATATTCACAATGTCGCCGCCGCCGCCGGAAATCATCATGGGCGCGAACGCCCGGATCATGTAAAAGACGCCGCGCAGGTTGGTGTTGAACATGGCGTCCCATTTGTCCGTCGGCATGGTGTGCAACGGTCCGCCGAACGTGCCGATTCCGGCGTTGTTGATCAGGATGTCGAGCCGCCCAAAGGTCTTTTGCACCCGCTCCGCCAGCGCAGCCACGGAGTTCCAGTCGGCAACATCGCACGCCAGCGCTTCACTCTGTCCCCCGGCTGAGCGGATGTGTCCAGCGGTATGTTGCAGGCGGGCAAGCGTGCGTCCGCAGACAATTGTGGTCGCGCCCAGCCCCGCCAGCCGGAGCGCGATCGCAGCGCCAATCCCGCGTCCGCCGCCGGTAACCAGGGCAATCTTGCCGTTCAAAGTGTCTTTCATATTTACTGCTGTCCTTTGTTTGAGTGGAGGTCGATCCGCAATCTTCCTCGCGTCGCGGGCCCGTCTGCCGGAACGTTTTTCCGCGTTCGGTGTCTAATCTAAAAGAAATACCGCGTTCCTGCCCCCGGTATAGGCTAACTGATTTCAGGAAAGTCGTGGTGTGTC
>DASSXL010000234.1:0-2227 GCA_035703825.1 Candidatus Angelobacter sp. | reverse complement strand
CCGGCGGTCCGTGGAGAGCCGTGGCGTTTTCTAATTGATGGCACGCAAAACAACGCAGCGCTGCGGAACCTTTTCCGTCCGCTCCACGCTTCACGTTCATGGTGTGGGGATGATCGTCATCACCTTGCAGTGGACCGTCATCCGGCACGTGGCAGTTCAAGCAGCGAGGGCTGGTCAGAACGGAGGCAACTTGGCGGAATGCCCGCAAACTTTTTTCAGCGTTTTCCTGATCGGTTTGCGGATGAGCCGAGGCGCGCACGCCCAATTGCACAAAACCGAATGGCAATGCGAGCAACGAAATGACCGCGACGAACAATGACGCACGCAGTAGGCGGAGATTCATTTCTGCCTCCTGGCTATCTCCGCAGCGATGTGGATGGCCCGGCGAACACGGGCGTACGTTCCGCAGCGGCAGAGATTTCCGGCCATAGCGTCGTCGATGTCGGGGTCGGATGGATTGGCATTAACCGCCAGCAGGGCCGCTGCGCTCATCATCTGTCCCGACTGGCAGTAGCCGCATTGCGGAACCTGCACTTGAAGCCAAGCTCTCTGCACAGGGTGAGAACGGTCGCGGGACAAGCCTTCGACTGTGGTGACACGCTTGCCCGCAACTGCGCGAACAGGCATGACGCACGAACGCACGGCGGCGCCGTCGACATGGACCGTGCACGCACCGCAGAGCGCGAGGCCACAGCCGAATTTAGTGCCGGTCAAACCCAGTTGTTCGCGCAAGACCCAGAGCAGTGGTGTTGCAGGATCGATGTCGATCGACTTGGTTTCACCGTTTACCGAAATCGAAGTCTGTGCCATAAAATGCTCCTTGCTGCTTGAATCCAGCTTCGCTGGTAAAATAACGGGCTCAGTTCGGGAGTGTCTATGACTCAGACGCTCTAAGACTTGACCGATCCTCCTTTATTAATTGACAAACCGGGGGCCATCGCCATGTCAGAGATACTGGAACACCAGGGCACAGACGTTTTGGCGGACGTGCTGGACTCCCTGAAGTTACGAGGCCGGCTCTTTTGCCGATGTGAGCTTTCCGCCCCATGGGCGCTGGGCTTTGCTGCTGGAGTTTTTGCGCATTTCCATGTGATAGAGCGCGGGACTTGTTGCCTGCAGCTTCAGGGCGAGGCTGGCGCCGTCGCAGTTGAGGATGGCGATCTGCTCTTGGTCATCCCTCGGGGACAGAGTTACCAGCTGAGTGATAACCAGCGGACGCCGCCGATTCCACTAACGGAAATAGTGGGCAACTCCCAAGGCGGTCTTCGTGCCGTGATCAGACATGGCGGGGGCGGGCGTCCCACAAACTTGATCTGCGGCGCCTTCGAATTTCAAGGACCACACGCCGGGTCGTTGTTGGCGGTGCTCCCGCAATGGATTAGGGTTCCAAAGCGCGAGCATCGCTCGAACGAATGGCTCAATGCCACAGTGCGCTTTCTGCGCAAGGAGACTCGAGTGCCCGCCATGGGTTCCGAAACCATCATTACCAGGCTGATCGACGTTATGTTTGTAGAGGCAGTCCGCGCGTGGCTCAAAGATCAGCCTGAGGGCTCAGCCGGTTGGCTGGGTGCTCTGCGAGATCCGGCGATTGGGGCTGCGCTTGCTCTCATTCACAAAGCGCCAGAAAAGCGTTGGACCGTTCCCTCGCTAGCCGCGCAAGTCGGCATGTCACGATCGCCCTTTGCTGCGCGCTTTACCGCGCTTGTAGGACAGTCTCCTATGTCCTATCTCAAACATTGGCGCCTGCAGCTGGCAGCGAAACTTCTTCAGAATAAAGCACTCGCGCTTTCAAGCATTGCCGAGCAGGTTGGATATGAGTCGGTGCCGGCGTTTAGCAGAGTCTTCAGACGTGAGTTTGGCGTGGCGCCGGGACAGTACAGGCGCAGCGCTACCATCGGTGAAGGGGCTTTGAGTGCGGAGATGCACGCGGCAAACCCAAGCAATTCAGGTGTTCGCGAAGTACATCCGGCCAAAGCAGTATCTCGGGCCGCCAATTAGTCGGAGCGAGCGCTTCTCGTATGACTTATCGGACTGGCTGCCTCAGTTTTCAAATGTCAGTGTGCAACAGGTTCATACGCACTATTTCCCGCTGGCCTCTCTCAAGCCTTTCAGCGCGCCGCCCCAGGCGATTACTTCGTCCGTCATCGCGTGCACAGCCTTGTCGTGCTTCTCGTGGGGCTTAAAAATCGTGAAGTTTTCAAAGTCGGTGATCAGCGAAAGCGCCACC
>DASSXL010000210.1:0-8213 GCA_035703825.1 Candidatus Angelobacter sp. | reverse complement strand
CTCCGTGATGAAAGGGTTTTTTAATCGCAGCTCCTCCCTATGATATGTTCATTCCATCCACCGGTCCACGGCATTGGAGCAGCACTTGTCCACTATCCCGGAACATTTTGACGTCCTGATCATCGGCGCGGGCCTCTCCGGCATTGGCGCCGCCCATCACCTCCAGAAACTCAGCCCCCGGAAAAGCTATGTCATCCTGGAGCAGCGTGAGCGCATTGGCGGCACATGGGACCTGTTCCGCTATCCCGGCATCCGGTCAGACTCTGACATGCTGACCATGGGCTATTCGTTCCGTCCGTGGACGAGCCCAAAAGCCATCTCGCCGGGCGAGGACATCCGCGAATACATCACGGCCACGGCCTGCGATGAAGGCATTGACCGAAACATTCGCTTCCGCCATCAGATCAAGCGGGCGTCATGGTCGTCGGAAGAAGCCAAGTGGACGGTAGAGGCGGTCAAGCAGTTTTTGCAGGGAAACGAGATTAAGGAGACTCCTGTCACCCTCACCTGCAACTTCCTGTTCTGCTGCGCGGGCTATTACCGCTATTCCGCCGGCTATCTGCCGGAATTTCCTCAGAGCAGCCTCTTCAAAGGACAACTTGTCCATCCGCAGGCCTGGCCGGTCAAAGTATTGGCCGACGGAAAGACGCAGGAGGGCCTTGATTACGCGGGCAAGCGCGTCGTGGTGATCGGCAGCGGCGCCACGGCGGTGACGCTCGTTCCGGCCATGGCCAAGACCGCTGCGCACGTGACCATGCTGCAGCGCTCGCCCACCTATGTGATTTCCGCGCCGGAAAAAGACCGCATCGCCAATTTTCTGCGCCACATCATGCCCGCAATGTGGGCTTACAGGCTCAGCCGCTGGAAAAACGTGGGTTTCATGACGTACATTTACCAGCTTTCACAGCGCTTCCCCAATTTCGTAAAGAAAGGCATTATCAAAAAGGCAAGCAAGCAGCTAGGCACGGATTTTGACGTGGACACGCACTTTACTCCGCGTTACCGGCCCTGGGAGCAGCGGATGTGCCTGATTCCCGATGCGGACATGTTTGAGGCCATCAAGTCAGGCCGCGCCGGCGTGGTCACAGACCAGATTGAGAGCTTCACGGAACGCGGCATCCTGCTCAAATCCGGTAAAGAGCTTGAGGCCGATATCATCGTGACCGCTACCGGCCTGGCCATGCAGGCCTTTGGCGGAATGGAGCTTACGGTGGACAAGCAGCGGGTGGACCCAGGCCAGGTGCTGGCCTACAAAGGCGTAATGATGTCCGGCGTGCCGAACTTTGCCTCCGTTTTTGGCTACATCAACGCGTCATGGACTCTCAAGGCCGACCTGATCTGCAACTATGTCTGCCGGCTTTTGAATTTCATGGATCGTAAAGGCGTGCGCCAGGTCACCCCCCGTCCCGTGGACGAAAGCGCCGCTGCGCCTTTTGTCGAAAATTTCAGCTCCGGCTACATTCAGCGCGCGCTTGCGAGCTGGCCCAAGCAGGGACACAAGAAACCATGGCGCGTTTATCAGAATTACTTTCGTGACACCATCAGCCTGAAATGGACCCGCGTGGACGATGAAGGGCTGGAGTTCTCAAATCCGGTGGCCGAGATGACGCCGCAACCGCTCAACCTGGCGGAAGACAAACAGATGGCAACGAGCAACTAGCAATGGCAATTAGCAGTTAGCCAGAGAGATTTGCATTGCTCAAAATCGCATCTTAAGAAGCTTCCTGCAGACGCATTGATAAGATCAGCAAGGGCATTTTTTGCTCCCCTTTTCTCCGTGTCTCCGTGCCTCCGTGGTGAAAATTAGGTTTTTTATACAGCGATGCCTGATCGGAAAGAGATCCTCAAAGGCGCATTTGCCCGGAAGCGCCCTTCCATGTCACGATAGAGAGATTTGCATTGCTCAAAATCGCATCTTGAGAAGCTTCCGGCAGACGCATTGATCAGATCAGCAAGGGCATTATTTCCTCGCTCCCTGCCTTTTCTCCGTGTCTCCGTGCCTCCGTGGTGAAGATTTGGTTTTTTATATGGATTTTCGTCTAGCATCCGACTACAAACCCAAAGGCGACCAGCCCAACGCCATTGACGAGCTTACCCGCGGCATCTACGCCGGAGAAAAGCACCAGGTGCTGCTCGGCGTTACCGGCTCGGGCAAGACATACACCATGGCCAAGGTGATTGAGCAGCTCAATCGCCCAGCGCTGGTGCTGGCCCATAACAAAACGCTGGCGGCGCAGCTCTATCACGAGTTCAAGCAGTTCTTTCCCTCGAACGCCGTGGAATACTTCGTCTCTTATTACGACTACTATCAGCCCGAAGCCTACATTCCCGCCGGCGATGTTTATATCGAAAAAGAAGCGACGATTAATGACGAGTTGGACAAGCTGCGCCTTTCCGCCACGCGGTCTCTCTTCGAGCGGCGCGACTGCGTCATCGTCGCGTCCGTAAGCTGCATTTACGGCTTGGGATCGCCCGAAGCCTATTACGGCATGCTGCTCTTTCTGGAAAAAGGACAGAAGATCAAACGCCAGGATATCTTCAGCAAGCTGGTGGAAATCCTCTACGAGCGCAATGACGTGGATTTCAAGCGCGGCACCTTCCGCGTTCGCGGCGACGTAATCGAAGTCTTCCCCACCTACGACGACAACGCTTACCGCATCGAGCTCTTCGGCGACGAGGTCGACTCGCTCTCGCAGATCGATCCGCTGTTTGGAACCGTCAAGCAGAAATACACGCGGCTGCCGATTTACCCCAAGAGCCATTATGTGATGTCGAACACCACCAAGAACCACGCCATCGAGACAATTCTTGAAGAGCTGGCGTGGTGGGAAGACGCGCTGCTCAAAGAAGGCCGCCTGGTGGAGTCGCAGCGCATACACCAGCGCACCAGGTTTGACCTGGAGATGATGAAATCCGTGGGCTATTGCCACGGCATTGAGAATTATTCGCGCCACTTCAGCGGCCGCAAGCCCGGTGAGCCGCCGCCCACCCTGCTCGATTACGTTCCCCGCGACTTCATCATGTTTATTGACGAATCGCATCAGACCGTGCCGCAGTTGCACGGCATGTGGCATGGCGACCGCTCGCGCAAGGAAAACCTGGTGCACTATGGCTTCCGCCTGCCTTCGGCGCTCGATAACCGCCCGCTCAAGTTTGAGGAATTTGAAGAGCGCACCAACCAGATCATCTATGTCTCAGCCACGCCCGGCCCGTATGAGCTGACAAAATCCTCCGGCGTAGTGGTAGAGCAGATCATCCGGCCTACCGGCCTTGTCGATCCTCCGGTGGAGATTCGACCCGTGAAAGGCCAGATTGACGATCTTCTGCACGAGATTCGCGACCGCGTCAACAAGGGCGAACGAGTACTGGTGACGACTCTCACCAAGCGCATGGCGGAAGACCTGGCGGAGTATTACGCCGAGGTAGGCGTGCGCTGCCGCTACATGCATTCTGAAATTGAAACTCTGGAGCGCATCAAGCTGCTGCGCGACCTGCGCAAGGGCGAATTCGACGTGCTGATCGGGATTAACCTGCTGCGCGAGGGCCTGGACCTGCCTGAAGTTTCACTCGTGGCCATTCTCGACGCGGACAAAGAAGGCTTCCTGCGCTCCTCCGGTTCGCTGATCCAGACCATTGGCCGCTGTGCGCGCAATCTGGAAGGCCGCGCCATTCTCTATGCCGACAAGATGACCGATTCGATGAAGCGCGCCATCGATGAAACCGACCGCCGCCGCGCTATCCAGGTGGCGTACAACCAGGAGCACGGCATCACGCCGGAATCGATCATCCGTCCGCTGTCGATGTCGCTGGCCGGCATTGCCGAATCAGATTACGTTGACGTGACGCAAGCCTCCGAAGGGCTGCCCGACTTCAAGTCGCAAGAAGAGCTTGACGCCTACATTGCCGGCATGGAAGCCGACATGCGCGAGGCCGCCAAGAAATTTGAGTTTGAAAAAGCCGCCAAGCTTCGAGACACGGTGCGCGACTTGCGGACAAAAGAGTTTCTGTTTACTTGAACGCGGCAAGTGTGTCCAGGCCCAGGTCTCTTGTCAGCGGCATGAGTTCGTTGTACGTGCTGCATCCGTGAATCCGCGACAGGCAGGAAGCTTGAACGGCTTCCGGCATTCGGTTCCTGAATTCTGATTCGTCAGTAAACACAATTTGGATCTTGACC
Source organism: Candidatus Angelobacter sp. (assembly GCA_035703825.1). Taxonomy (GTDB): domain Bacteria; phylum Acidobacteriota; class Terriglobia; order Terriglobales; family Acidobacteriaceae; genus Angelobacter. The sequence goes on along the minus strand of DASSXL010000210.1, from coordinate 4,039 downwards.
AATTTTTTGTTCGGCAGCGCCAGGTGCTTCACGCATGGATTGGAAGCGCACTCGGCTGGCAGCGCCCTTTTTTGGCTCAAAGAGATTGGCGTCAATCCTTCACCGTTTACAAACACGTCTACCTCCACAACCATCCCATCGCGGACCCAAACCGCGGTGCCAACAAATGTTGATGGCGCCAAGTGCAACAGCTTCAGGAAGTTGTTTGTTCGTTCCGTGTGATAGACACAATCTGCCTCGGCGCAATGACGAACTGCCGTCTGGAAAGCGCTGCGGCCAAGCAGTTCGGCTTCCGTCATCTTTCCTACTGTAATACCGTTGATGGCCTCCAGATCGCGCGCCGCAGCCTTGGCTGGAGAAACAATCTGGTATCGGACAAAAATACCGCCAGCTATCAGCCCTAAGACAATGGTGGGAATTAGATATTTCTTCATTCGATTGGAGCACGCTTCCAGTCACGCCCGTGGTCCGCGTCATCCATAGAATGGCGATGTTCGCGTTTCTTGCAGGAGCTGGAAATTTAAGGCAGCCGCTTTGGAATCGAGATTCCATAAGCACGTTCACTGCCTTCTACAACACAAATCAGAGACAGAATCGTCCCGGGAAATCCAAAGATAGCTGCGACGGTCCGCCAGAAAATACTCTGATGATTTTGCGCTCGCATACCGGCAAACGAAATATTTGCCAGTACCCACAAGCCGGATACACCTGTATCGCGAGCGGTACCAAGGCTATTGCGGTCAATTTGAGCAAACGCGGCAAAGAGAAAAACACCAAGGATGCAACACAACAAGAGAACTATTTTCTTAAACATGCCTGTCCTCCCAGCAGCAAGCATTTATCCCAATCATTCGCGAATTCCCTGCCTGATCATTTCTCCCTGGTACTGGCCGGCTTTTTTACCTTTGGCGTTGGGCCCGGCCCAGGCTCGCCCGCCAGCTTGCGCAAACGCTGTTCCAGGTCCGGCCGCTTTAGCGCGCCGCTCACACGGTCAACGATCTTCCCTTCCGCGTCGATAAAAACGGTCCCCGGCATCGCCGGCTCCAGGCCAAAATCGTGCAGGCTGTCGAGCGTCGGGCCCGTCATCACGGTCAAGGCGTCGCCTTTGTGCTTCTTGATGAACGCGGCGATCTCCGGCTTAACATCATCGTCATCAACCGAAGCGGCGATGAACAGGATTCTGTCTTTATAACGGTTTTGCATCTCGCTCAGCAGCGGCATCTCTGCGGCACAGGGCACGCACCAAGTGGCCCAGAAGTTCAGCACCACCGGCTTGCCGCGATAGTCGGCCAGCGTGTGCTTGCCGCCTTGCAGGTCGCTCAGTTCAAGACTGGGCGCGGCATCTCCCGCGCCCGCGGAAAGCGCGCACGCCAACATCGCCACAAACATTGCCATTTTTGTCCGGAACGTTACCATCACGCCTATATATAACACGGACCGCGCGCCGTACTCTCAGGCATAATTTAGAATCAAGCAGCGTTTCAATCCGGAGGCGGCTCTCTCTTTGCATTCCATCCATCAAGACGCGCTCGATGAAAGCCTCGCCTGACCATGCTGCTCGCCATTCTCTTGCTCATTATTGCGATCACCGGCGGCACGCTGCTCACTTTTCTTTTTGACCGCGGCGCTCCGCGCGCCGCTCGCCTTTGCATGGGCGCATGCATCGGCCTTGCGCTCATGGCGACCGCCGGCTTTCTGCTGGCCCTCGTCTTTGGACTGGGCGCGGCCACAATCATTTTGACCGCGCTGCTGTTGCTCTCGCCTCTGCTGTTACTTTTGAACGGCGATTTGCGCACTGTGGTTCTGACGGCGCTACGTCCCAATCCGTCGCAGTCAGGCAGCTCCGCCAGCGGCATCGGTTATCTGGCGTTCTATCTTGCGATCGCCATTCTTCTGGCGATGGTCTTCAGCCGCGCCGTCTTTGAGCGGCCGGACGGCATTTACACCGGCGTGACCAACAATCTTGGCGACCTGCCTCTGCATCTTCAGGTCATCAACAGCTTCACCCAGGGGCAAAATCTGCCCCCGCAGGACCCCACGTACGCGGGTGTGCGCTTTGCCTATCCGTTTCTGGTCGATTTTCTCGCGGCCATGCTGGTGCGTGCCGGCGCGGGCGTGATCTTTGCCATGTGGCTGCAAAATATGGTGCTGGCCATGGCCTTTGTGGGCCTGCTCCATTACTGGACCATCCTGCTCACACGCAACCGCCTTGCCGGAATCATTGCGCCTCTGCTCGTGCTCTTCAGCGGCGGCATGGGGTGGTGGCTTCTGTTCTCTGATGTCAGCGGCGGAGAGGGCTTTTTTTCCACGCTGGCAAACCTGCAGCATGACTACACCATTGTTCCCAATAGCATTCTGCGCTGGGGCAACTCGTTGACAACTCTGTTCGTGCCGCAACGCAGCATCCTGTTTGGCCTGCCGCTCGCGATCACCATTTTCTGCCAGTGGTGGCTTGCCATAACGCAGCAGGAAAATGCCAAGACCCCCGCTGCCGATCCTACAAATTCTGCCTCCCTCGACCAAAGAAACCTCACCCCGGCCAAACTCGCCAAAGCTCGCCGTAAAGCGGCAAAAAAATCGGCTGGTGCTTTGCCGCCGTCTGAGCCACAAACGTTCTATCGTCGCCGCATGCTGGCCGCCGGTGTCCTGGCGGGATTGCTGCCGCTCATCCATGCACACACGTTTCTGGTTGTGATGGGAATAGCTGCGTGCCTGGCATTGGCCTTCCGCGCGACGTGGCGAAGCTGGCTGTACTTCTTTGTCGTTGCGCTCATTGTTTCGGCCCCGGAAATTTTATGGCTCGCCAACACCGGCGGCGTAAATATCCGCAGCTACCTGGGCTGGCAGCCCGGATGGGACCATGGCGCACACAACGTCATCTGGTTCTGGTTTGCCAATACCGGTCTGTTCATCCCGATGCTGGTTTTTTGCCTGGCTTGGCGGCGCGGCACATTCAAGCTCAGCCCGCGCCTGCTCAGGTTTTATGCGCCGTTTCTCTTGTGCTTCATTGCCCCCAACCTGGTGAAAGTAGCTCCATGGATTTGGGACAACATCAAGGTCCTCTTTCTCTGGTACGTGGCTTCCGCTCCGCTGGTGGCGTGGCTCCTGGCGCGATGGTGGCAGCAACGGTCTTTTTTGCGTTGGATCGCCCCGGCAGTGCTGCTAACACTAATTCTCGCGGGCGGCCTCGATGTGCTCCGGGTGGTCTCTGAGGCCAGCGAATACCAGGAATTTGACGCTCATGGCATCGCCGCTGCCAGGGTAATCTCCGCCCAGGCTGCGCCACGGGCGGTAGTGCTGCATGCGCCCACTTATAACTCTCCTGCATTCCTAACTGGCAGGCGCTCCCTGCTCGGCTATCCCGGCTGGATGTGGTCGCGCGGTCTAAACTATTCTGAGCGCGAAGCCGATATTCAGCGCATCTATTCAGGAGCGCCGGAAGCAGACGCTTTGCTGCGCCAGTATGGCGTCGATTATGTGCTCATCGGCCCGGCGGAACTTGCATCTTTAAAGGTAAATGAGCAATTCTGGTCAAAGTACGCCAAGTTGTCTCAGGCGGGCGCGTATCGCGTTTATCAAATCAACGTTCATACAGTGAAGTGAGGGCCTGGAAAAAAATGAAGATCGGCATTCTTACCGGAGGAGGAGATTGTCCCGGACTCAACGCGGTAATCCGCGCGATTGTTCGCAAGGGCATTTTTCATTTTGACGACCAGTTTGTGGGCTTTCTGGAAGGCTGGCGAGGCGTGCTGGAAAACAACACTCGCGTGCTCGACCTTGAAGCGGTGAAGGGTATTTTGCCGCAGGGCGGGACCATCCTGCGGACCTCGCGCACCAATCCCGCCAAGAAGGAAAATGGCCTTGAGCAGTGCATTGAAAATTTGAGGAAGAATGGGATTGATGCTCTCATCGCTCTCGGCGGGGATGATACACAGTCGGTCTCGCAAAAACTTTTTGAGCGTGGCGTGAACGTGATTGCCGTGCCCAAGACGATTGACAATGACCTGAGCGGCACCGATCTGTGCTTTGGCTTTGACAC
>DASSXL010000131.1:0-7954 GCA_035703825.1 Candidatus Angelobacter sp. | reverse complement strand
ATCCCGATAATTTTGCGGTGTTTCATCCGAGGGCGGTTGGCGCGGCGGCAGCGGCGGCAGCTTGTGAGGCTTGCTGCTGTCCCATGGCTTCCATCATCAACTGCAAATCGAAAGCTTCTTTGCGCACACGTTCATCGTAATACAGAAGCGCAAGAGCAATGGTCACAATGGGGCCCGCAAGCACGCCGGCGGCAAAGCCGGCAAGATAATCCCAGAGGGCCACGGGAATTGCCAAGGCGGAGATTTTGGTGGTGTCGACCATCGCCAGGATGATCACAGGCAAAGACAGCGCGAGGCTCAATACGTAAGTCAAAATCGCCGACAGGAAAAGTACCAGAAGGATGCGCTGGACGCCTTTGCCTTTGCTCAAGAACCTGCTGCGCTTCAGGCAGTCGGCCGCGCCGCGCTTCTCCAGAACGCAAACAGGGACGGCGAGCTGATAGCTGCAATACAAATGGAGGGCCCAGATGACGCACACGATGATCGCCACAACTATCAGGAGCCCGACAGCAATACTAAGGGCCGGATTGGGTCCGCCGCGGATGCTGGCCATCATGAAAACAGGCCCCACTCCCACAGCCACCGCCACAGCGGAAGCGCCGGCGAAACGCACAGCAACAGTGATCACAATTCGCACGATCCTCCACAACAGCGGACGGATCACTCTGTAGGATTCACGGATTGTTGTGGTTTCTCCTAAATGTACCCGTGAAACGGCGTAGACTGTGGCCCCAGTCGCAAATGCAAGGGCAACCAGATACGCTACTACCAGGGCGATGATTCCCACAATAAAAGCGGCTTCTGCTGGGAAGAAGTTCAGCTTCGGTCCCGGAATGAATGCCAGCAGGAAGAAACCGGCTTGCGCAAGCAGTAAAACGGCGGGAGGCAGCGCTGATATACCCGCCAACAGCAGAAAATGGTTCCTATAAAGATGAAAGGTCCTGTCCAGCACCTGGCTAGTGCTCATGGGCCGCAAGGTTGAGTCCATAGAAGCCATCTTTCTCTGGGGGGTGAGAGTTGCATCGTACCACATATGAGCAGCCACAAACCCTAGGGAAGCTAACCTATGCTGGGCGCCGCAGCCTGCGGAGGCGGTACTGCCTGCTGTCCCATCGCATCCATCATATGCTGTAGATCAAAAGCTTCTTTGCGCACGCGCTGGTCATAATAGATAAGCGCAATTGCTGTAGTGGCGATTGGCCCGGCTACTACGCCCGCTATAAAACCGCCTATATGCTGCAAGACGAGTCCTAGCAATAGCGCTTTGTTGGGTAGTGTCGCGGCAAGCACCTGGCCTGGTACGGTCAAAACCAGCCCCAGCACAAAGCTAAGGATCCACGTAAGTAGATTCACCAGCATGATGCGCCCTACGGAACCTTTTGTAAGGTACCAGCTTCTGCGCAGCGCCACTCCCACGGGTAATTGTTCCAGAATGCACGCTGGAATGGCCAGGGCAAGTTTGCTGTAAAAAAATAACGCGGCAAAAACCGCTGCCATGAAAACCCCGATCGCCCAGATCACAGCCACTACCACTCCAATGCTGGCAAGCCCCGTGCTGCCGCGCGCGAAGATTGACGCCGAACCGGCGGAAAACGCGATCACGATAATGGCGATAACTTCTCCCACAAGGAGAGATCCAAATGCGATCAGGCCGATCAGTACAATTACACCCAGAATTCGCCAGAACCGCGCGAAAACCTGCCGGTAAGCCTCCCCTATGGTCACGCCTTGACCCAGGTGAAGCTTTGACACTCCAACTACTGTGGCGCCCCCAGCCAGCGCGTTGCCGATCAGATAGATCACGCCATAGCAGCAAAAATAACCCAACAGCACGATCGCCAGCGTTTCTGGCGGCGTTTTGGCGGCGGGCCGTGGCGGGAACCCTAGAGGAATGAACGCCAGTTGCATTACCAGCAGCATGGCCGGCAGGATCGCGCCAATACCGGCAATCAATGCAAAATGATTTCGATAGATATGAAAGGTCCGGTCCAGCACTTGCGAAGTGCTCATCGGACGCAGAGCCAAGTCCATAAGACTCCATTTTCCTGTAATTTGGGCTGATAGTATCACAGAACAATGGCCGGGATTTGCTGGTCAAGCCTGGGGTCTAGCTTACAGTTCAAGCCTGCGTCACGGTCGCGGGAACATCCGGCGTAACAGGATGGCTTAGCTGCTCCATGGAATCCATCATCCATTGCAGATCAAACGCCTCTTTGCGTATGCGTTGGTCGTAATACATCAGCGCCACGGCAATCGTGCTGATGGGACCAGCCAGCGCGCTGGCCAGAAAGCTGCCGGCATTGCCAAGCAAGATGGAAACCAGATATGAATGGCCGCGAAATGCGGCATATATACGGTCAGGCAACCAAAGCACGGTAGAAAAAACCAGTCCCATAGCGAACATGAGGCTATAAATCAGCGAGATTCTTCTGATGCTGCCTTTCGCCAGAAACCGGCTGCGCCTTAGTGCTGGACGCGCTGCCACGCTTTCCATCAGGGCCGCCGGGACAGCCAGGCAATACTTGGCATAGATATAAAGCATCCAGCAAAGTCCCGCTGCCATGGGAACAAAGATGATGATCAGCCCCAGCAGCACAAGCCCCGTCCCTCTGGAAGCGCGCGATAACACGTCAGCCCATGCCTCAAGGCCCGCCAGCAGGCCGAAACACCCGGAATATGTCGCAATCGCGGCGCCGGCAAATCGCATGTAGATATTCCAGGCGATCCTCAGGACAGTTCCGAATCGCGGCAGTGTTTTGCGGTAGGATTCACCGATGGTTACGGCTTCACCAAGATGAAATTTAGAGACCGCGTACACAGTAGCTGCGCCCGTGAGTGCCTGGCCAATCATGTAAATCAGGGTCCAAGAGCCAAAGTATTCAAACAGCAAGGAATAAAAATACAGAGGATTGCGCAACGCTGCGCTGCCGCGAGGCGGGTACCCCAGCGGTATGAAGACAAGCCGCAGCAACAGGAGCATCATCGGCAACGGTAGGCCGATCCCGGCCAACACCGCAAAGTGAGAGCGATAAATCTGAAAGGTCCGATCAAGCACAAGGGCCGTGCTCATTGGACGCAGATCTTTGTCCATAAACCCTGTAGCCAAGGGGGAAGGCCAGCATCGTAGCACAAACGCACCGCGGAGTTTTTGCAAAAACAGCTTTCTGTTACGATTACCAGCTTCGCCGAGGTGGTCCCATGAAAAAGTTTATGTTCATCGCTTGTCTTGCCGTTGTCTCTCTGGCAGCCGCACAGGAACAGAACCAGAAAGCCCCCATCGTCAATCGTTATGTCCGCTGTGGGGCGCTGATCCAGCCGGAAAGCGGCAAGGTCCAGCGCAACGTCCTTATCACCATTCAGGGCGAGCGTGTACGTGAAGTCCAGGAAAACACCCCCGCCCCGGCCGGAGGCCAGGTCATCGACCTTTCTGATCACACCTGCCTGCCCGGTTTGATCGATACCCATACTCACGTGCTCTTGCAGGGCGACATCACCGCGGCCGACTATGACGAGCAGCTCTTGAAGCAATCCACCGCCTACCGCGCCATTCTGGGGACACGCTCCGTGCGCCGCGCACTCGATTACGGTTTCACCACCATCCGCGACCTTGAAACCGAAGGCGCCGGCTATGCCGATGTCGATTTGAAAAAAGCCATTAACGGCGGCGTGATCCCCGGACCTCGCATGAGGGTGGCCACGCGCGCCATGGACGTGACCGGCGCCTATCCCCTTTCAGGCTATTCGCCCGAGGTCCCCGTGCCGCACGGCGTCCAGTTGGTTGATGGCCCCGACGAAGGCCGTAAGGCCGTGCGTGAGCAAATCAGCTTTGGCGCTGACTGGATCAAGGTCTATTCCGACCGCAGTTATTTCGTCCGCCCGGATGGAGTCCTGGACGACATTCCCACGTTCACCATGGACGAGCTTCGCGCTATTGTCGACGAAACCCACCGCCAGCACCACAAAGTGGCGTCGCATGCCATGGCGTTGAATGGCGTGCACAATTCAGTTGAGGCGGGCGTGGATTCAATCGAGCACGGGAACTACATTGCGGAAGCTGACCTGAAGACCATGGCACAGAAGGGAATCTTCTATGTCCCCACCATTTATGTGGGTGAGTACGTTGCGCAGGGCCGGGCCGCCGCCGGCGCCAAGGTGTGGCTCGAGATGATCAAGATCCATGAGGACACCTTCCGCCGCGCGCTTGCCGCTGGTGTAAAGATCGCTTTCGGCACTGATGTTGGCGGTTTTGACTGGGGCATCGATCCCGCAGTCGAGTTCCCTTACATGGTGAAGTACGGTATGACGCCCATTCAGGCGGTCCGGTCCGCTACCAGCGCCGCCGCGGAACTGCTCGGCATGCAAAATGACGTCGGCAGCATCGCCGTGGGCAAATATGCGGACCTGGTTGCCGTGAAGGGCGATCCGCTGGCTGATATCTCCCTGTTGCAGAAAATAGACTTCGTGATGAAGGGCGGCGAGGTGCACAAATCGGCCGCGCACTAACCCATTTTCACTGCAGGTGTAGTCCGCGGGCAGGCACATTGCGCAGCCGTTCCGCCAAAGAACTGCACTCCGATGGTGACTGCCGTCTACGGTAACAGTGAAAATGGGATAAAGACCAACCCGGCAAAGCTGGAGTGAATCTATAAAAGAGATGCTGCTCTGGATCATTCTTGGCTTCGGATGGCTGGGCGTACTTGTTGCTGGGATATCCCTGTTCCGCCTGGCCGACTACGCTGACAGGAAGGTACGCCGCTTTACCGTACACCGGTTTCCGGAGCGCCCGCGGCAAAATCAAAATACTGACCAGGCCGCCTGACGATCGTCATTCCTCTGCGGTCAGTTATTTCCTAGGGCGTCCCTTTGGCGCGGTCCGAATTCCTGCCTTCATGCGCTCACTGCGTCGTAACTATCCACAGCGGCTGAATCGCCTGCACAAAGGGAGAATCCGTTAGCAGCGCTAGTGTCCCGTCGGTGGAATTGACGCCAAACGCCGAGATGCTGGATGTTCCCACGTTCGCGACATAGAGAAATTTATTGCTTACATCCAGGGTCAGGAATATTGGCTGGGGTGTTCCCACCGTGCCGGTCGTTACCACCGCATAAGGTGAGCCGGAAATTTCAGTCAATGCGCCGCCACTGACCTTGAACGCTGATACGTTGTTGGATCCCTGGTTGGACACGTACAGGAATGAAGCGGCTGTATTCACCGCCACAGCTACCGGCTTGGTGCCGGCATTAAAAGGAGATCCGGCCACCGGCGTGAGCCCACCCCCTGCGGCGATGCTGAAGCTGGCGATCTTGTTGTTGGCCGAATCCGCGGCGTAAAGAAATTGCCCTTTGGAATCGATGGTGATTCCCGCTACGGTCGCGCCCGCGCCGATGGAGAGCGCCGGCGCAATCTCAGTTAGATTGCCGCTGGCTCCAATGGAAAACATGGAGATTGTGCCGGATGCTCCATCGGAAACATAAAGGAACCCTGACGTGGGCGAAGCCACGATGAATTGCGGGTTCGGTGCAATGAGCGACGCGAATGAAAACGGCGACCCCGCAATGGGCGTCAGCAGCCCTCGCGAGGGATCAATACTGAAAACTGAGATGGAAGCGGCCACCGATGGCGAAGAGCCCTGATTGAGCAGGAAGAGGAACGTGCCTGCGGAGTTGACGGCCACGCTCACTGGATTGGAGCACACCGCTGGTGAAGTGCAAGCCGGCGTGGGCGGCACCGCCGTCCCAACCGGGGTAAGCACGCCGGCAACGTGATCGATATTGAAACCGGAAACCGTATTCGACGTTAGATTCGGCACATAGAGAAAATTCTTTGAGGGATGCAGCGTGATCGATACGGGACGCGGGCTGGTGGCAAATGAAAAGACCGGCAGGGCCTGCAATTCCCCTGTGGTTTTTTCGGCAAAGCCGCGAATTCCATTTTCTCCCTGCCCCACCAAGTAGGCAAAGGCCAGCGTTGGCGCCGCGGAACTGCTGCTTGATCCCAGGCAACCGCAAAGGATGGCCGCCAAGAACAAAGAACTTAACCCTATGAATACTTTCATTCGGTGCTTTTTCCTCAATTTTAAGAAATTGGAAACGCAGTCTTGACGCGCGCAACCCTGCTGCCGCCCTCAACCCGCAAATCAGTCTAGCCGTTTGCCCTTATTCTATCCAGTCGCCCCAGGAGTTGTCTCTCCGGCTGTATGCGGCCAGGTTTGCCGGCAGCCGCCTCTGGGAGAACGCTTCGCGTGGACTTTCTTGCGGGAATAGGCTTGAATGTTGCCTTGGCTGCCGTGGTGTCCTCCTCGATGGAAATCCGCCCTGCCTCATTGCCGCAGCGAATGGCGCGCGTGATTATACGCGGCAGCGCCCTGGTTTGGGGCATCGTTTGTTGCCTGGCTGAATACTTTGTGCGCCGCATGGGTGGCCGATTATCGGAGCAGACGCGCATTGGAGTCCTCCACCGCTGGTCCCGGCGGACGCTGCCTCGCATGGGCATTGCCATTGAAGTGGCGGGTTCGCCCGTTGCCGCCGGACTGATTGCCAGCAATCATCTCAGCTATCTGGATATTCTCGTATACAGCGCCATCGCGCCTTGCGCATTCGTCTCCAAGCGCGAGGTTCGTTCCTGGCCTGCCGTGGGATGGATTGCCACCCTCGCCGGCACGATTTACGTGGACCGTTCCCGCCGCAGCGAAACTCGCGCCATCCAGCCGGAAATCCAGTCCGCGCTCAACGCCGGCCTGCGCCTCTTCCTGTTTCCTGAAGGCACCAGCTCAGATGGCTCGAGCGTCATGCGTTTTCACTCTTCGCTTTTCCAGCCCGCCGTCGATCTTCAGGCGCCGGTCTCAGCCGCGCACATTGCTTACTCCATACCCGACGGCGATTCTGGAACTGAAGCCTGCTACTGGGGCACGATGCACCTCTTCCCCCACCTGATTAACCTGCTGGGCAAGCACTCCGTGACCGCGGCGGTAAACTTTTCCGAAAGCATCTTTCGCTTCACTGACCGCAAGCAGGCCGCCCAGCAGATGCGGCAGGAAGTGGAACGGCTCCGGAATGTGAATGTGGGGGTCGCTCAGTGAGCTTCCGAGAATTTTCTGACCTCTCCGCCGAGCCAGCGGTCCGCGGCTTTCTTCATGAGCCTGCGCAGCCCACCGGCGACGCGCTCGTTCTTACCCACGGCGCGGGAGCCAATTGCCAGAGCAAATTGCTCATCGCCATGGCTGAAGCTTTTGCCGATTCAGGCTGCATGGTGCTACGTTGCGACCTTCCTTTTCGCCAGTCGCGCCTGCACGGCCCGCCATTTCCCGCCCTGGCCGCGCGCGACCGTGATGGCCTGCGCCGGGCCGTGGAAGTCCTGCGGACGAAAACCTCAGGACGGATTTTTCTTGGCGGCCATTCCTATGGCGGCCGCCAAAGCAGCATGCTGGCCGCAGAAGACCCACAGCTTGCGGCAGGACTTCTTCTGCTCTCTTACCCGCTGCATCCTCCGCGCAAACCGGCGGATCTGCGCACCGGCCACTTCCCCCAGCTCAACACGCCTGCGCTGTTCGTCCACGGAGGGCGCGATCCCTTTGGTTCACACGACGAGATGGAGACGTCGCTCAAGCTGATTCCGGCGCCCACTCTGCTGTTTGAAGTCGAAGGCTCCGGCCACGAACTGCTGGGGAAAAAAGCCAATGAAGACCTTCCGTCCCGGATCGTCGAGGCCTTTCAGCAATTTTTCAAACCGGCCTGAAGTTGAAATTGAACAAGACCGTGGCATTAAACCATTTTTCTTCTTGCGGTCTCCCAGGACGGGGTGGAGCAGGACTTCAGTTGTTCAGTTTCATGACATCCTTTACACAATGTTCCGAGACATCCTTTACACTCCCGCCCGAACGGAGCGAGGGCGGGAGTAAATCAGCTCTCTCCAAAGAGGGCAAGGATGGCTTGGGGAATGAAAGATATTGGTGAGCAA
>DASSXL010000050.1:0-6063 GCA_035703825.1 Candidatus Angelobacter sp. | reverse complement strand
TTGATGGAATCCGCGATGGCTTCAAAATTCGAGCCACGCCCGGAAAGCAAAATGCCAAGTTTTTTAAGGGCAGCCATCTTCAGGCGTACTGTACCTTGCGGTCGCCTTTGACGATCCGGCCGATGAGATATGCCTTCTCGCCCATTTTTTCAACCATCGATTGCACGCGCTTGAACTTTTTTGCCGGCACCACCAGCACCATGCCGATCCCCATATTGAAGGTCCGCATCATCTCCTCCTTGGGCACGTTGCCTATGTGCTGCATGTGCGTAAACACCGGCAGAATGGGCCATGTGCCCATTTCCACCACCGCGCCGGCGCCCTTGGGCAGGACGCGCGGCAGGTTGTCCGTGATGCCGCCGCCGGTGATATGGGCCATGGCATGCAGCAGGTCAGCCGCAATCAGTTTCTTCAATACCGGCCAGTAGCTCTTGTGCGTGTGCATGAGCTCTGCCCCGGCCTTGGCTTTCATTTCGTTCACGTAGGTATCGGGGGTATATTTTGCGACGTCGAAAAATAGTTTGCGCGCCAGCGAGTATCCGTTCGTATGCAGCCCGTTGGAAGGCAGGCCCACCAGCACGTCGCCGGCAGCAACCTTTTCGCCGGTGATGATCTTGTTCTTATCCACGATGCCAACAATGAAGCCGGCCAGATCGTACTCGCCCTTGGGATAGAAGCCCGGCATCTCCGCCGTCTCGCCGCCGATGAGCGCGCAGCCGTTGTGCCGGCACGCTTCCGCCATCCCTTCCACAATTTTCTCGGCGATATCGGGATCGAGAGAGCCCGTGGCCAGGTAATCCATAAAGAACAGCGGCGTGGCCCCTTGCACGGCAATATCATTCACGCAGTGGTTCACCAGATCGCCGCCCACGGTATGGTGCAGGTTCATCATGAACGCGACCTTCAGCTTGGTGCCGACGCCATCCACGCTGGAAACCAGCACTGGATCGCGGAACTTTTTTCTGTCGATGGCAAACATCCCGCCAAAACCGCCGATTTCACTTACGACGCCCGGCGTAAACGTGCGATGGGCTAGGTACTTGATGCGCTGCTTGGCCCGGTCGGCGCGGTCAATATCAACGCCGCTGTCGGCATAGGTGATGGAAGTCTTTTTCAAAAGCTATGGTCCGTTTGTAATTATTATTGCGGGCACCAGGGGGCTGGAGTGCTTTATTTTAGCATTGCTTCTTCTGAAATCCCGAATCCCGCTCGAGCGGGTGAGGGAGTCCTGTCTCCCAGGAATACCCTTGAAAGCAAAACGCCTGCTCCCGTTCGGCCCCAGATTTCTTTAAGCGATAGGGATCCTCAGCTTCGCTTCGGGATTACAGAAGCGAGCTCTTTCCCCACCGAATCCAGCACGCCATTGATGAACTGCACGGACTCCGGCGCGGAAAATTTGCGTGCGATTTCCAGCGCTTCATTGATCACCACTGGCCGAGGCGTCCGGTGCGGCCCCAGGAACTCGGCCACTCCCGTCCGCAGCACGTTGCGGTCCACGGCGGCCATGCGCTCCATGCGCCAATGCTGCGCGTGCTTTTGGATCAGCTCGTCGATCTCTTGCTGCCGGTCAACGGCCACGCGAAAGATGTCGTCGGCAAAGTTGCGCGTCTCATCGTCCACTTCGCCGCGCTCGGCCCAGAAAGTTTTGCGCACGTGCTCCGGCTCCTGCTTTCCCATATCCAACTGAAAGAGCATCTGCAAACATAGCTCGCGGGATTTGCGCCGTGTGCCCATCTCTAACGCCCTTTGGCCTTCTTTCCGGAAGCAGCTTTCTTTTTCGCCCGACCGCTGGTCTTCCGCTGCAGACTCACCATCTCGACGGCAGAAATCGCCGCCTCAAAGCCTTTGTTCCCGGCCTTTAGCCCTGCTCGATCCAGCGCTTGCTCCAGGTTCTCACAGGTCAGCACGCCGTAGGTGTGCGGCACGCCGGTTTCCTGCGCTGATTGCCCAATTCCACGCGTGACCTCGGTGGAAATGTGCTCATAGTGCGTGGTCTCGCCCCGGATCAGGCACCCGAGCGTGACGATGGCATCGTATTTTCCACTTTCCGCCAGCGTACGCGCCTGCGCAGGAATTTCAAACGCGCCCGGCACACGCACCACCGTAATGTCTTCTGCGCGAGCGCCGCTGCGGCGCAGGGCGTCCAGCGCGCCCTGCAGCAGGCGTTCCGTGATGAATGAGTTCCAGCGGCTAACCACCACGCCAAAGCGCATGCCGCGCGCATTCAAGTCGCCTTCAATCGCGCCATCAGCAGGCCGGTTCTTCTGCCAGAAGAGGACTTTCAATCCCCTGACAGGTTCAGCCACCAGGAACCTTGAGTCCCACGCGGTCTGCTGGATTTCGCCGATCCTCTTCACGCCTTCTCTTGCCAACACGTCGCGTATCGAATCCAGGTCCGTGACTTCAATCCATATATCGGCGTGGAGCGTTTCAAGGCCCTCAACAAACTCAAGCTGCCCCAGCGGCGCGCGGAAGGGAGCGCCCTGGCCGCGCGCGGTCTTCCACGGAGTTCCCTGCTCAAAGCCCAGCGCGTCAAAGAGCTTGATGAGCGCCTTGAATTCTTTGCTGCCGGCAACATGGCGGATTGTGGTGATGTTCTTTATCATGCGAAACCAATCATGCAAACCCAATCATTCAAATCGCTATTCTATCGGCCCGGGGCCCGCGGGATCTTCCGGGGGTTTGTATTCCTTGAGCAGCTCTTTTGCCAGTTCAATGTCCTGCTCGGCTACCTGCAGCCGCACGCCGCCGGTGATCTCGGTTGTGAGCGGATGAACGCGATGCATGTGCTCATCGCACAGGAAACAGTCTACGCCACAGGAGTCCAGAAGGCCTTTGGCAATATCGGCCTCATGCAGGTTATAGAAGATTGCAGCCGTCCTTAGTTTGGCAGGGTCCCACTCTGGATGCATGCTCATTTGCCCTGGAAGTTGGCTGGACGCTTTTCCAGAAAAGCCGTGGTGCCTTCCCGCTTGTCTTCCGTTGCGCAGCAAATGCCGAACAGCGTGGCTTCAAGAAAAAGGCCTTCCGGCAAGGTCATGTTCATGCCCTGATTCACCGCTTCCATGCAGTATTGGATCGCCAGCGGAGCCATGCCGATAATCTTCTGCGCGATCTCTTCCGCGCGTGGAATCAGCCGGTCAGCCGCGACCACTTCATTCACCAGCCCGATGCGGTGCGCTTCCTGCGCGGTAATCATCTCCCCGGTGAGCAGGATCTGCATCGCCAAGCCGGTGCCAACCAAGCGCGGCAGACGCTGCGTGCCGCCATAGCCGGGAATAAGGCCGAGTTTGACTTCAGGCTGGCCCAGCTTTGCGTTCTCACTCGCAATGCGCATGGTGCACGCCATGGCAATCTCGCATCCGCCACCCAGGGCGAACCCGTTAATGCAAGCGATTACCGGCTTGCCCAGGTTCTCAATCAGGTCAAGCGTGGCCTGGCCCTTGTGGGTGTATGCCTTGGCTTCAGCCGGATTGTTCTTTGCCAGTTCGTTGATGTCCGCGCCGGCGACAAAAGCTTTCTCGCCTCCGCCGGTCAGGATCACGACTCGAACCTGCTTGTCCTCTTTCAGATCGCTAAAGACCTGCCACAGCTCCTGCATGGTGGCCATGTTCAAGGCGTTCAGTACCTTGGGGCGATCAATGGTGACGTAGGCGATCTGGTTTTTCTTTTCGAGTTTGACGTTTTCCATGCTTTCAACCAAGGGAGCCGCGAATCCACGCGAATAAACACGAATTCGGTTCAACAGGTTTTTCTGATTCGCGTTTTTTGGTTTGATTCGCGGCTAACCTCTTTAGACTAAAACTTTATGGGAACGGGGCTGTTCGGGTCTGCGTAATCGTAAAATCCTTTGCCGCTTTTCCGTCCGTACCAGCCCGCCATCACCAGCCTCTTCAAGAGCGGCGGAGAAGCGAAGCGGCGTTCGCGGAACTCGTCAAACATAACCTGCGTGATGTAGTAGGTGGTATCGAGCCCCACGAAATCCAGCAACGTGAAGGGGCCCATGGGATAGCCGCAACCCAGCTTCATCGCGTTATCGATATCAGGGATAGAGCCCACGCCTTCTTCATAGGCGCGGATCGCATCGAGCATGTACGGAACCAGCAGCCGGTTCACGATGAAGCCGGTCTTGTCACTCGTTCTGACCGGCACTTTGCCCAGGCTTTTGCCGAATTCATAAGCCGTCTCAAACGCGGCGTTGTCCGTGGCGATGGTGCGCACCACCTCAACCAGCTTCATCAGCGGGACGGGATTGAAGAAGTGCAGGCCCACAAATCGGTCAGCGCGCTTGGTTGCGGCAGCGACTTCGGTAATCGAGATGGAAGAGGTGTTGCTGGCGAAGATCGCGTCTTTCTTCACGATCGCGTCAAGTTCCGCGAAAGTCTTCTTTTTTACATCCACGTTCTCGATGATGGCTTCAATAATAATGTCGCAATCGGCGAGGTCCTTCTGGCTGGTTGTGCCCTTGATGCGCGCGCGGGCCTCTTTGGCCTTCTCCGGGGTGATGCCGCTCTTTTCCGGCTTTTCCGCAAACTTGGCCAGGGACTTTTCAATCCCGGCAAAGCCTTTGTCGAGGAACTTCTGTTCCTGCTCCAGCACGGTAACGTCATAACCGGCCACGGCGCTCACCTGGGCAATGCCTGAACCCATCAGGCCGCAACCTAGTACTCCAACTTTTTTGATCTGCATGATTTTCCCTTTTGACCACAGAGGACACAGAGAAACACAGAGGTAAAGCAGAAGGAGTCTTGTCGTTCCCCGAAGTTCCCTCCGTGTTCTCTGTGCCCTCTGTGGTAAAGATTTTTTTAACGCTGCAAATTCTCCACAATCATCGCAATGCCCTGCCCGCCGCCGATGCATGCCGTGGCCAGCCCGTATTGCGCTTTGCGACGCCGCAGCTCGTGCAGCAGAGTGATCACCAGGCGTGTGCCAGTCGCGCCCAGCGGATGCCCGAGCGCAATCGCGCCGCCGTTCACGTTGACTTTGTTACGATCCAGGCCAAGCTCTTTTTCGACCGCGAGGTACTGCCCGGCGAAAGCCTCGTTCACTTCGATCAGGTCGATGTCATCCAGCTTTAGCCCGGCCTTTTTGAGCGCCGCGCGCGATGCAGGCACCGGGCCGCTGCCCATGATTTTGGGATCGACGCCGGCGATGCCCCAGCTCACAATGCGTCCCATGGGTTTCAGACCGCGCTTTTCAGCCTGAGAGAGCGTCATCATCACCACGGCTGCGCCGCCATCGACAATGCCGCTGGCATTACCCGCAGTGACCGTCCCATTCTTGCCGAACGCAGGCTTCAACTTGGCCAGGCCGTCCATGGTGGTCTCCGGACGGAGATGGTCGTCTTTATCGAACATCTCGCCTGTGGGTTCGCCCTTGCGGTTCTTCAACGCCACGGGGACGATCTCTTCCGCCAGACGGCAGGCCTTCTGCGCCGCGCCGGCCTTCTGCTGCGACTGGAGAGAGAATTCGTCCATGTGCTGGCGCGTGATGCCCTGCTGCTCGGCGTAAAGCTCGGCGGTGTTCGCCATGTAGAGGCCGCAGTATGTGTCCAGCAGCGCAACCATGAGCGAATCTTCCAGCTTGCCTTCACCCAGGCCAAGGCCCCAGCGCGCGCCGCGGACGACATGCGGCGCCTGCGACATGGATTCCATTCCGCCGGCCAGCACCGTGCCGGCCTCACCCAGTTGGATCATCTGCGCGGCGTTCACCAGCGACTGCATGCCCGAGCCGCAGAGGCGGTTCACCGTGAGCGCAGGAGTTTCAATGGGCAACCCGGCCTTCAACGCAACGTGACGCGCGCCATAGAGCGAGTCGCCTGACGTTTGCTGGGCGTTGCCGAAAACGGCATGGTCAAATTCTTTGGGATCGACGCCGGAACGCCGTATTGCTTCCTGGCTGGCGACGGCGGCCAGGTCCATGGCGGTAAAGTCGCGCAATTTGCCGCAATAGCGGCCCATGGGCGTGCGCGCGCCGCTTACGATTGCAATGTCTGTAGCTTGTGCCATATGAGAAACCTACTGTATGAAGAGTCTGATCGAGCAGGGCAAACTCTTAAGTCTA
>DASSXL010000018.1:0-3893 GCA_035703825.1 Candidatus Angelobacter sp. | reverse complement strand
GGCCGAGCAGGACCACTGGTGGGAAAAAGTTGTGCAGCGCCACGAGCAAAGCCTCGTCGGCAAGCTGGCCACGCCAGAAGATATTTACCTTCCACCCGACGATTGGAACGCACTGATCACGCGCCTGCGCGGCGGCAGCCTGGAACACCTGAACGTGCTGCGCATTGCGCGCGCGGAAGAAGATCTGGGCCTGGCCGATCCACAGGTGCCGGACAAGTATTTGATTGAATTTCCAGTACACTCTACGGCGCGCTTTCATGGCTCGGTTCCCGGAATGGTTGAGGAAGTAAAGAAGCTCACTGCGCAGGGCCAGCGCGTGATTTTTGCCGCGCCCAACACAGGCGAAATGGAGCGTCTGGCGGACATCTTCACCGAATATCAAGTCCCGTTCCGTCTGGGAACGCGCACTCCTGTGCCGGGAAGCGAAACCTATCTTGACGAAACCGCATATTTCTCCGGCGATCTGCTCACCACCACCATCGTCCGCGCCACCGTGCCGGAAGGTGTCGCCTTGCCGGAGTCGCATCTTGTCATCTTCGGCGCCCGCGATCTGTTTGACGATTCAGAAATCGAGCCCACGCAGCCCTTGCGCCGCAAATCGAAAACCGCGGCCTTCATGTCAGACTTCCGCGACCTCGCGGTCGGCGACTTCGTCGTCCACGTGGAGCACGGGATTGGCATGTATCAAGGGCTCAAGGAAATCCAGCAAGGCGATATCACCGGCGAATACATGGTGCTGGAGTTCGCTGAGGCGGCAAAGCTCTATGTGCCGCTCACACGTCTTGACCTGATCCAGAAGTACCGCTCCAGTGAAGGTGTGCATCCGCCGCTGAGCCGCCTGGGTGGGACTGCCTGGGCCAGGACCAAGGCGCGCGTAAAGAAGGCCATGAAAGATATGGCCGATGAGCTGCTCAAACTGTATGCGTCGCGCAAAGCTGCGCAGGGCCACGCCTATCCGCCAGATACGCAGTGGCAGAAGGAATTTGAAGACGCGTTTGAGTTCAACGAGACCGACGACCAGCTCACCGCGACGTCCGACATCAAGCATGACATGGAATCCACGCTCCCTATGGACCGCCTGCTCTGTGGCGACGTCGGTTATGGCAAGACTGAAGTCGCCATGCGCGCGGCCTTCAAGGCCGTGCAGGACAACAAGCAGGTCGTCGTGCTGGCGCCGACAACCGTCCTTGTCTTCCAGCATTTTGAAAACTTCAAGCGCCGCTTTGCCGCGTTTCCCATCACCATTGAGATGATGAGCCGCTTCCGCAATGCCAAGCAGCAGAAAGAAACGGCGGAGCGGATCGAGCAGGGCAAGGTCGATATCGTTATCGGCACGCACCGCATTCTTTCGCAGGACATCAAGTTCCAGGACCTGGGGCTCGTGATTGTCGACGAGGAGCAGCGCTTTGGCGTGCGCCACAAAGAGCGGCTCAAGCAGCTCAAGAAAGAAGTGGACGTGCTAACCATGTCGGCCACGCCCATCCCGCGAACTCTACACATGTCGATGGTCGGGCTGCGCGATATGAGCGTGATTGAGACGCCGCCCAAAGACCGCATGGCCATCCAGACCGTGGTTGCCGCGTACGATGAAAAGCTGGTGAAGTCCGCGCTGGAGCATGAACTGGAGCGCGGCGGCCAGGCTTACTTCGTTCACAACCGGGTGGAATCTATTTACGAGATTGCCGCCAAGCTGCAGGAGATGTTGCCGCGCGCGCGCGTGATCGTGGGCCACGGCCAGATGTCTGAGGGCGAGCTGGAAAAAGTGATGTTCACCTTCGTCCGCCATGAAGCTGACATTCTGGTGGCGACCACCATCATTGAAAACGGTTTGGATATTCCGCTCTGCAACACTATCATCATCAATCGGGCGGACCGCCATGGTCTCTCTGAGCTGTACCAATTGCGTGGCCGCGTGGGCAGATCGAACCGCCGCGCCTACGCTTATCTGCTTGTCCCGGCCGAGCAGGAGCTTACTCCTGTTGCGCGGCGGAGGCTGGCGGCGCTCAAGGAATTTTCCGATCTCGGCGCCGGGTTCAAAATCGCCGCTCTTGATCTTGAACTGCGTGGCGCGGGCAATCTGCTGGGTGGGGAGCAGAGCGGCAACATCGATGCCGTGGGTTTTGAAATGTATACCGGCATGCTTGACCGCGCCATCCGCGAGCTGAAGGGCGAAGAGCTTTCCGACAAGGTCAGCACGCAGCTCAATCTTGGAATCGATCTGCGCATTCCCACGCAATACATTGCGGAAGAAAATCAGCGGCTCCGCATGTACAAGCGCGCTGCCGGCGTAGAGAACGAGGCGGCCTTGGATGACGTCCGCAAGGAATTGCAGGACCGTTATGGCGAGCCGCCTGCCCCGGTACGCTATCTGCTGGCGGCATCGGCGTTAAAGCTGCTTTGCGAACGCGTGGGCGTGCTGGCCATCGACCGCAAACGCGATTCCGTGACTATCAAGTTCACCGAACAGGCCGCCATTGAGCCTGAGCGGCTGGCGCGTTTCGTCGCGCAAGCGCGCGGGGCGCAGTTCTCTCCCGGCGGCGTGCTCAAGTTCAATTTGAAATCAACCCAACCGGAAGAGTTGATCGATCAGCTCAATGGTCTGCTCCGTGAACTGAGTCCTGAAGTCGTGGCCCAGGCCTGGCTGCAGGCGAAGTAGATCGTCCAGCAACTGCGTTAGTTTCCATAACAAGTTGCTAGTCCAAACCGGCCTGTCTTTGGATAGAATAGTGCGCTACTGAGGTTCGCTATGAAAGCCAAACTAGTCATTTCTCTCGTTATTGTTTCGTTACTACAAGCTGCCTATGCGCTTCCTATACCATCCCAGGCTAATCCTCCGGGCCCCGGCGAGCCTGGCTATAAGCCCGGCAGCGGTACAACCATATGTATTGACGTGCCGCGGGTCATTGACGCCAAAAAACTGAAGGCCGATGAGGAGATTGTTGGGCGCGTGACGCAGGACCTGGTCTATGACGGCAAGATCATTGTTCCTCGCGAAGCCAAGGTAATGGGCAAGGTAGTTGATCTAAAGGTCGGCGCCAAAGATGACCCTGAGACGCGCCTGTTGCTTGCGTTCCATAAGATCGTTACCAAGGATGGCCGCGAATTTGAGTTCGAATATCCGGCCTTCATTCGGGCGCTGGCGCCGGAGCGCCGTGCAGCTGCCAACAGCACCAATCTCAATGACCTTCCCGTCAAGGCTGAGCTGGGGAATGCCGTGGACCGTGTCAGCACCATGCCGGTTCTTCTGGGTGATAAGAACAGTGTTACCTATGGAGTAATCATCCCCACAGCCAACGGAGTGTTTGGCCTGCCCAACCTCAAGCTCAGCGATAGTCCCAAAGGCGTGTACATTGTTGCTCCGAAGGGAAGCATCAAGCTGGAGTATGGCGCACAGATGGTGCTGCGTGTGGCAGAGCCTGCGAAATGAAAAACGTAGTCCCTTTCGCATGCGACATGTCGGCGCTCTCAAGTGAGCAGAGATCGCGTTACCAGGAGTTGGAAGAGCTCCTGCGGTCGGCATTGTGTGCAATCAGGGAATTAACTGACGGTTACGAGTTTGAATTTCTCCCCGACCCGGCGAACTACCGGGCGCTGGCGGAGTTCACGCCGTTGGAACATGCTTGCTGCCCGTTCTTTGACGTGAGCATTCGTCTGGACGTGAAGGCGGCAAACTCTGGTGGCGTTTGACTGGACGTGACGGGGTAAAGCCATTCATTCGCGCGGAGTTTGCGCCGTGGTTCGGAGCCAGCCCTATTTAGCCATGTGACTCGCTTGAATTGGAGCCCCATAGGCTGCGGCCGCTCTCTTTCGTTTCTCATCCTTGGTTTTAAAGCACCTTCTGTATCTGTTACTGCTTTTGAGACGGCCGCTGGGATGGCGGAGTTTGGGAAGGA
>DASSXL010000226.1:0-18427 GCA_035703825.1 Candidatus Angelobacter sp. | reverse complement strand
GAATCTCACCAACGGACGCAAAACGATATTCACCACGCTGAACCCGACCTTGCGCTCCCGCGCCACCATGTCCGCTCCCAGTGACGAATACCGGTTCGCGTGCTCGATAAAACTTTCCAGCGTCGGATACGCATGGTGGATCATGTCGCCCTTCAGGTGACCCAGTTCGCCCGCCATCTTCATGTCTTCATGCACGTCGCGCAGCTCAAATGTTGCCGCGCCGCGCCGGATCAGCCGCAACTTGGGGTCGGGATAATAGCCGCTGCGCCTGATCCACTTGCCAAAGTACATATTCCGGCGGTTCATCGTGTATCCGGCAAACTGCGGTGCGCCGGATGTCAGCAGCGCCTTGATGCTGGCGGCCAGCTCAGGGCTCGCTTCTTCATCGGCGTCCAGCGAGAGGACCCAGTCGCACGTCGCTTTCTCCAGCGCCGAATTCTTCTGCCGCGCAAACCCTTTCCACGGCTCCACGAAAACCTTCGCCCCAAACTGATTTGCCAGGGCCACGGTCGCGTCCGTGCTGCCGGAGTCAACCACAATAATTTCATCGGCAATGTCTTTTACGCTCTTCAGCGTGCGGCCAATGTTCGCTTCTTCGTTGAGCGTGATGATGCAAACGGAAAGACTCATGCGTCGAAGGATAACAGGAGCCGAAAGCGCCGGTCACGCCGTGCGATCAAGTGCCCGTCGTTACCTGAATATGCAATGCCGATGTGATAGCAAACGCTCATGAAATAGCGATAATGTTCATGCTCGACCATTACCCCTTAAGTCTGTCATCTTGAGCGCTGGCGGCATGACCGAAGGGAGTGACGCCGAGTCGAAAGATCCCGACAAAGTTTCCTCAACCATGCCGCATCAGGGAGTTCTCTCCGGAAACTTTGCATTTCGCATTGTCCGTCTGAAGAGAACCCCGGATACTTGTCATCCGCCCTCTTCGCCACTAAACTCGCCCAAGCACCTCTCAAACAGAGTTTTCCTTGGCGCCCCATCCACAAGGCGACGCATTTCCCCTCACCCGCCACTCGGTAGTCGCGGCCGCGCAGGGCCGCGACCCTGAAGAACGCGTCCGCGCCATGGACGCCATTACCCGCTCTTACTGGCGTCCGGTGTACAAGTACGTGCGCCTGCGCTGGCGCGTGGAGCGCGAAGACGCTGAGGACTTTACCCAGGATTTTTTCTCCCGCCTGCTGGAAAAAGATTTCCTTGCCTCTTACGATCCCGCAAAAGGCAAGCTGCGCACGTTTCTGCGCGCATGCATTGACCGCCTCTTCATGAACCAGGTGCGCGATGCGCGCCGCCAGAAGCGTGGTGACGCCGCCATCCACGTCTCGCTCGACTTCGAAGAAGCCGAGCACGAACTGGCTGCCTCCGTCCAGACCGTATCGCCGGAAGATTACTTTGAAAAAGAATGGGTAAGGACTCTGTTCGCTCTGGCCGTGGAGCGGCTGCGCGCCCAATGCCGGCAAGCAGGGAAGACAACGCACTTCGCGGTCTTTGAACGCTATGACCTCGGCGACGCGGACGACGCCGCGCGGCCCTCATACGCCGCGTTGGCTGAAGAATTTCACGTCGCCGTGACTGACGTGACCAACTACCTGGCCTTTGCCCGGCGGGAATTCCGCCGCGCCGTGCTCGCTCAGTTGCGCGACATGACCGGGAGCGACGAAGAGTTCCAGCGCGAAGCGCGATCTCTGCTTGGGGTCGCCCCAAAATGAAGTTCCTGCCGGACCAGGTCGTTGCCCGTCTGCAAACCCAGATGCAAACTCCGGACCTGTCCGGTACGCGCTATCGTGCGCTCCGGTTCCTCGGGCATGGCGGCATGGGATCGGTCTGGCTGGCGGAAGATTCCATCCTGCAACGCCCCGTGGCCCTCAAGATTCTGGCGGCTGAAAGCGGCCCGGCTGATCTGGCCGCGCGGCTGATGCGGGAAGCCATCGTCCTGGCTCGCCTTGAGCATCCCGGCATCGTTCCCGTGCATGATGCAGGCACGCTCACCGACGGACGCACCTTCTACTGCATGAAACATGTGGAAGGCCAGACGCTGGACCGCTATGCCGATCCCTTACCTCTGCGCCAACGCCTGCAATTGTTCCAGCGCATCGCTGAGCCCCTCGCTTTTGCCCATTCTCGCGGCGTCATTCACCGCGACCTGAAGCCCGCCAACATCATGATTGGCCCTTTCGGTGAAGTCTTGATCATGGATTGGGGTCTCGCCCGCGTCATGGCCGGTGTCTCTGACGCGTCGTCGTCGGGTCAGATATCCGGCGATGTCACGGAGGCAACGGTCGCATCGACAGCGGCGAAGCAAGTGTCGGAAAATTCGACGGCCCACGGCACTGTCCTCGGCACGCCCGGATACATGGCCCCAGAGCAGGAGCGCGGCGAGATTAATCTCATCGATGAGCGCACGGATGTCTTTGCCCTGGGCTCAATCCTCAATGATCTCCTGCGGGAAAAACCCGGCGCTAACGAACGTGCCTCGCGCCCGCTGCGGGCGATTTGCGGCAAAGCCATGGCGCGGGAGATGTCCGCTCGCTACTCATCGGTGCAGGAGTTGGCCGCCGATGTCGGCAAGTATCTTGACGGCCTTCCCGTAAGCGCCTACCGTGAGAACATTTTGGAGCGCGCTGCGCGCCTGGTCGATCGCAATCGCGTGGCGGTGGTGCTGGTGCTGGCCTATCTGCTGATGCGCTTGTTATTTATTCTTTTTTCGCGGCGATAATTTGCCGGGTAACGATTTACAGGGTAATGATTGCGCGGGAAGGTTTGGCTTTGCATAAAAAATAAATCTCACTACGGATAACACGGACTTACAAACGTAAAAATGGTCCTAATTGAACTTTTTGGATCCGTGTAAATCAGTGCTATCAGTGTTATCAGTGGTAAGGGTTGGGTTGTGCAAAGCTGGGCGGCTTTAAAGGTTCGGGCAAAAGCGGTTAATACAACAGTAGAGACATCATCTCTCAACAGGAGTTGGCAGCCATGAATAAGATTGTGCTCGGTTTGTTGCTGGGCGGGGTGCTGGGCATTTTGGATGGTCTTACCGCGTGGTTCACGCCGGCGGTGCGCTCCGGGATTGTCGGCATCGTAATCGGGTCAATGATCAAAGGCCTGATCGCCGGTGTGCTCATCGGCTTCTTCGCCCGCAAAGTCAATTCGCTTGCGCTCGGCATTGTCTTCGGCCTGGCCGTGGGAGCATTTCTTGCATGGATCATCGCTTTTATGCAGCACGGATACTACTTCCAGATCATGTTGCCCGGCGCGATGGTCGGCCTGATCGTAGGCTATGCCACGCAGAAATACGGAGCGGCAAGCCAGGTGCAGCGAGCATAGCGCAAGCACGCAAAATCAATTGTTCCGGGCCGCGGTTCGCCGCGCGCACGCGGAAGCTTCATGTGTTTACGTTCAGTCATCCAAAATATTTGAAGGAGGCCATCATGCCACGTGTTATTCATTTTGAATTTGCAGCAGACAATCCCGAACGGGCGGCAAAGTTTTATCGCGAGGTCTTCGGCTGGGAATCTTCCCAGTGGGGAGGTCCCATGGACTACTGGCTGGTAAAAACCGGTTCAGACGGCCCTGGGATTGACGGCGGCATTCTTCGTTACCGGGACAAAATGCCGCGCACGATCAACAGCGTAGAAGTGAAGTCAGTCGATGAGTATATGGAGAAAGCCACGCGCAATGGCGGCAAGGTGGCCAAGCCCAAAATGTCGATTCCCGGGGTCGGCTATCAGGCATATTTCATGGATACAGAAGGCAATGTCGTCGGGGTTTTTCAGTCGGATCCGTCAGCGAAGTAGATTGGGCGCCGCGACGGCTATCTTTGCTTGACCAGGTCGTCTGAGAGCAGCCGTGCCTTCACCGCAAGGTTGTGTGCGCGCGCCGGATCATTCTCCGTGCTGGCTTTGCGGCTCTGGTTGATGAATTCCCTGATCTGCGCCCGCATAGCCTCTTCTTCCTTGGAGAGCTGGCGAGTAATGCTGTTCAGGTTGGCCTCGGCGCCCTGTAAAAGCTGGTCAGTCGAGCTCTGGCTGTGCGCGGAATCCGCCGGGGCCGGTCCGGGCGAAATCTGACCAATCGAGGTCGGCGGAGGTTCGGTTTTTTCCGCCTGCACTACCACTTTGGGCGGCTTCTTCGCGGCCGCATGCCGCGGCTGACTAGGCTTGCTCTTTTCCGCGGTCTTGGGCTGCTCCGCCGGAGTGGGCGTCGGCGTTGGGACCAGTGGTTGGTCGGCGGCTTGCGTTACCGGCTCGGGTGTCGGGCTTGGCTGCGGAACTGCCGTAGGCGGCGGCTGCTGCGGCATCACCAGCACCGGCTTCTTGTGTTCGCAACCGAGCAAGGTCCCCAGGAGAAACACCAGGGCAACGGCCGTTGCATTTAGACGAAGTGCTTTCATGCTTTGCTGACTGAATCCTCTTTGGCCACGGCGGTCGCTTCGCCGCTGGTGGCAATCTCGGCAAGCGGGAACCGCAGGTAAAACGTGGTCCCATGATCGATGATCGTGCTGAATTCCACCGATCCGTGGTGTAACTGCACCACGCGGTATGCCATGGCCAGGCCGATTCCGCTTCCACCGCTCTTTGTAGTGAAGTATAAATTAAAAATTTTGTCGCGGATATTGTCCGGAATCCCCGGTCCCTGGTCGCGCACGCTGATCAAGGCGCCATCGCCTTCGCGCTTCGACGTCAGGCGCAGGGCGCCTCCATTCGGCATGGCTTGCACGCCGTTGAGCACAATATTCAGCACCGCCTGCTTGACCAGGTCCGCGTCAATGCGCACGGGCAGCGCGTCCGGCGAAGCCTCGCGCTCGATCAGCACGTTGTGCTTTTCCGCCGCCGGCGAGGCCAGGCTTACGACGTCGTCCACCACTTTGCGCAGGTCCATGTCGCTCAGGCGCAATTCCACCGGACGGGTAAAGTCCACCAGCGTTTGCACCACGCGGTCCAGCCGCTGTATCTCGCTGCTGATCACGTCCACATGGCGGCGCGTGTCCGGATCGATCTCCTTCATTTTCTGGCGCAGCACTTCCAGGTGCACCACGATTGCATTGATCGGGTTCTTTACTTCATGGGCGACGCCCGAGGTCAGCCGGCCAATGGCGGAAAGGCGCCGCGAAAGCTCGATTTCATCCTCAATGCGATGGACAGATTCGGCGTCGCGCAGCGTAAGCAGAGCTCCAATGCGCTCGCCGTGTTCCTCAATGAAGTCGAGTGAAATCTGTATGTGCCGTCCCAGCGCGTCCTCTATTTCGTCCTGGCCTACGGGCTCGCGTGAAGCGAACGCGTCCAGGATCGTCCGGCCCAGCACCGATTCGCGCGAGAAGATCTCCGCCGGCTGGCGTCCCAGCATCTCTCCGCGCGGCTTGCCGATAAACCGCTCCGCTGAAGCGCTGACCAGCACCGCGTTGGAGTCGCTGGTGAACAGCATCACGCCGTCCTGCAGGTTGGCCATCATCTGGTCCAAATTTTCCTTCAGGGCGGAGAAGACCTCTTTCACGTCGCGCATCTGCCGGCCCAGCCGCTCGATCTTGGTGGAAACTGTGCCGTACTCGTCGGAGCGTTTGGAAGTTGTTTCCACCAGGTCAGCCTTGCCGGAACTGATCAAATCGAGGCGGCGGCTGATGGCGCCAAGCGGCTGAAGGGCAAGGTTGGAAAGTCCAGCGGCCAGGATCAGACTAAGCAGGATTGCCGAGCCTGACCAGATTAAAGCCTGTTTGATCTGGGGCCGGAGGGTACCTCTCAAAAGCGACGTGTTGACCCCTACACGCACTTCTCCGAATGGTTTCCCGCTAGCGTTATCGATCAACGGCAAACGCACGTCATACGTTTGCGCCGGACCATAAATCAGCTGATACTGGCGGCGAATACCGCCATTCAGAACGTTGGCAAAGTCCTCACGCGCGGGAACTATGGTGTTTTGCAAGGCTGGATTTGTGTGCAGCAGCGCCATTCCACTGGCATCGACAATGCACACATCAAGAATGTTTGGCGAATCACCGGTCACCGAATCCAGGAGGGAGGTGATCACGGGATCGGATTGCAGCAAATCCTGCATCGCCGCTTCAACTTTCTGGGGATCGTTCAGGTCGATCTTGGTGCTGCTCAGGTCAACCGCAAACGCGGGTTTTGCCGCCGCAAAAATGTGGAGTTTGATGACATCTGCGATTGAAGCGACCTCCTGAATGCGCTGATGCACGACTTCAGAGATATAAAGAGTGGAGAGCGTGGCCACGATCGCCACCACCATGGCGGTGATGGAGAGCACCAGCTTGGTTTTCAGACGCAAGGCAGGCATGAATCACTTCTAGGGCCCTAAAGGGCTTTGGTTGCTCCGCTCCTCTGCAATATTCAGCCATTGCCAGGCCAATTGCAAAGGATTTAGTTCGCAGCCTCGCTGGCCATGGCAGACGCGTTGCCGTACTCTTTCAGCTTATTGTGCAAGGTCTTCAGGCTGATTCCCAGCACCTCAGCCGCGCGCGTCTTATTGTTGTTGTTTGCGGCCAGCGTTTTCAGGATCAGCATTTTTTCCGCCTCGCCCACCGTGGTCCCAACTTCCAACCGGATGCCTTCGCCATCGCTGGCGGGCGTTCTCACGCCCATGTTGCCGAAATTCGGCGGCAGGTGGCGGGCTTCCACCAGGGAGCCGTCGCAAACAATCACGCCGCGTTCCATGGTGTTTCGCAGTTCACGCACGTTGCCCGGCCAGTTGTGGCCCTGGAACATTTGCAGCACATTGTCCGCCACGCCGGCCACTTTGCGGCCATGTTTAGTGTTCATGTCGGCCAGCAGCGCGTCCACCAGTTGCGGGATATCTTCCTTGTGGTCGCGCAAGGGCGGCAGGTGGATATTAAAAACGTTGAGCCGGTAATAAAGATCGCCGCGCAGTTCGCCCTTGGCCACCGCTTCTTCCGGGACTTTGTTGGTGGCCGCCAGCACTCGCACATCTACGGGCGTTTCTACCTTGCTGCCCAGGCGGCGCAGCTTGCGGTCTTCCAGGACGCGCAGCAGCTTGGCTTGCGTTGCCGCCGGCATCTCCCCGATTTCATCCAGCAGCAGCGTGCCTTCCTCGGCCAGTTCAAAGCAGCCGGCGCGTCGCTCCATGGCTCCGGTGAACGCGCCTTTCTCATGGCCAAAGATCTCGCTTTCAATCAGTGTTTCCGGAATGGCGGAGCAATTGATCGCCACAAACGGCTTGTTCTTGCGCGGGCTCAGATCGTGAATGGTACGGGCTACCATTTCTTTTCCCGTGCCGCTCTCGCCGGTGATCAGCACAGATGCCGTGCTCGGCGCCACCATCTCAACCAGGTGAAAGATTTCCTGCATCGGGCGTGATGACCCGACCATCTGGCCAAAGAGGCCTGTATCGCGCAGCTTGCGCTTGGTGGCTTCCAGTTCCAGTTCTGTTCCGCGCTGGCGCGAGGCATTCTGCAGGATCTGCTTCAGCCGCGCCGGGTCCACCGGCTTCTGGATAAAATCATACGCCCCGGCCTTCATGGCGTCGACGGCGACATCAATGCTGCCCTGTGCCGTAAGCAATACCACCGCAATCTGCTGCGGCTGGTCAGACAGGCGCTGAAGCAACTCCATGCCATCCATGCGAGGCATTCTGAAGTCGGTGACGACAATGCCCGGAGACCATGTAGCTACTTTTTCAAGTCCTTCCAGTCCGTCTTTAGCCGTTTCCGTTCGGTAGCCCCAGGCAGACACGAGTTCGGCCAACCCTGACCGTTCATTTTCCTCGTCTTCCACAATCAGGACTTTTTCCTGTATTCCCAAAACGATTCCCCTTTTTTAAGAGATTACCACCAGGACTGAAAATCCCATGGAGCAGCAACCCTGTCTTAGATGTCAAACCGTGTAAAAAAGTCTAGCTGCCATCTAATCTATTGAATATACGACGTTTATTTTGAGAGTAGACGCTTTTTCAAAAGATTGCATCTGAGATTCTTACGGGTAAGCCCAGGCCACAAGTCCCAAAATTTCACACTCTTGCGATACGAGAAAGGAATGAATTTGAATATGAAGAAGGTTTGGATTGCCGCAATGACTGCGGCGTTGTTGACGATGTCCGCGGTCGCGCAAACATCCGCCAATGGTTCGGCTTCTGGCAATGCATCGGTCACTCCCGGCCAGGCCGGCGCCGGCGCCAACGCCAGCCAGAGCGCGCAGACCCCGGGCGCGTCAGCCAACGTCGATGGCTCTGCCAGCGCCAAGGCGTCCCACAACGGGGAGAAGCAAGGCGAAAAGGATAAAGGAGCTGCCGCCGGAGCATCCGGCAATGGCGCGGGCGCTGCAGGAACAAGCGGCGCTTCTGGAGCGCTGAGCAGTGGAACCACGCTACAGGCGGAGCTGAGCAAGACTCTCGATTCCAAAAAGGCCAAACCGGGCGACGAAGTGACCGCGAAGCTGACGCAAGACGTAAAGGAAAACGGGAAGGTCGTGCTGCACAAGGGCTCAAAGCTGCTCGGTCATGTGACTGAAGCTCAGGCCAAAAGCAAGGAGAATGCGGAATCCAAGCTTGGCGTGGTTTTTGACAAGGCCGTTCTAAAGGGTGGAGAGGAAATGGCGTTCAATGGCGTGATCCAGGCCGTGGCGCCTCCGGTGCAGGGCGCGCTTTCCGTTGCGGGCGACGAAAACAGCAGCCTGGGCGGCGGAATGGGCAGCGGCAGTTCCATGGGAGGTGGACATAGCGGCGGCGGGATTGCGCCAATTGGCGCGGCTACCAGCGCCGCGGGTTCCACCGTGAGCTCCGCCACGGGCGCAGTGGGCAACACAGCCAGCTCGGTTACCAACTCAACCGGTGCCGTCAACGGAGCTGTAAACCGGACCGCTGGCGTGGCCGCCAATGGAGCGCTTAACTCCGCGGCTCACGGCGTGGTAGGAATGCAAGGAGTGGAACTCACGGGTGCGGCCGCGGGCGGCGCTCAGGGTTCGGTCATCAGCTCAGCCAGCCGCAATATCAAACTGGATAGCGGTACGCAAATGATTTTGCAGATAACCGGCTCTGCTGCTGCTCATTAAACGATCATACTAATTTCGGCGGTCAGGTCCCGGACCTGGCCGCTCTTTCTTGGCAATAACTAATAATGGCCTGAGTTGATCCGGCAGTGACAACTCTCCCGCTCTGCTTTCCATCTGCTTATTTGTTGGACTTTCTCATTTCCTGGTCGCACAATGGTATGCCAAGTCGACGGCCCGGTGCTTCTTTCCATCGCGAGAGGTGAAGAATGAAAAGCTACTGGATCTCTGCCGCGGTTGTTTTGTTGACCGCATGGCCCTCAAGCTCGACAGCGTATGTTTCAGGACTGAGTCAGGCAACGTCGCTCGAAACGCCGGTCCAGCAAGCCCAACCTTCCGCCAATGTGGCGAATGCTCAAAGTTCAGTTCAAGCGTCCGTGGCGGCAACAACAGAAGTGGCGACTGCGCCGGCTGCTGCTCCCGCGGCAAATTCACAGAGCAAAGCCTCGTACATGCTGGTGGAATTGACAAAAGGCCTGACAGCCAAGAAACTCAAGCCCGGCGACAAAGTAAAAGCCGAAGTGGCGCAGGACGTTGTTTCTCATGGCAAAGTCATCATCCCCGTTGAAACCGAGCTGGTCGGTCACGTCACGGAAGTATGCCCGCACGATTCCGCCAATCCAGAGTCGCGACTGGGGATTGTCTTTGACAGAATTTTGCTGAAGCACTTCCACGACATCAATTTTCAGGCGGTGGTGCAGGCTGTGGCGCCGCCGGCGCCGCGTCCCTCCCGGGTTGACCAGCCTTCCCAGATGCTTCCGCCATCCATGATTGTGGGCGCCAGAGATAACGGCGCCACGCCCGTTGGCGGCACAAGCAGCGCGGCTTCAAGGCGCGGGCAGGCGAGCACCAGTACGAATTCAACCATGTCCCAGGCAGCCAGTACCACAACATTTCAATCTTCGATTACGGTCAAGCAATCTCCCAGCAACCGTCCCGATGGTTCATCCGCCCAACTGGAAACCACTCCCGGCGGCACCCCCCTGAGCATTGGAATGCCACAGGGAGTCAGGGGGCTGAAGGGGTTGAGCCTGAGTTCGGCCCCTAGCGCGAGCACTCCTGGTCCGGTGATCGTATCGAATACAGATAATGTCAAACTTGAGTCCGGCACGCAGATCCTTCTGCGCGTACTAAAGGTGGAAATCCCAACAGCCACGGGAAAGGCGAAATAGCCGGAGCGCGCGGGCGTCAACATGGGACCGCCACGCGGTCCGCTCCGCGCGCCGTGCTCCCAAGCTCCAGGCGCAAGAGCCCCTCCTTTTTCCGTCCGCTGGCCCATACTTTTTATCAATTGCCCTTCGGTAACTTGTTGAAGCAAAATCAACATGTCAATCTCATTGCATTCTCATACAGGGCAAGGCTGTCCCGGTTTCATGCGTCCTCCGGTTATGCGTCCAACGATGCGAACAATTCCGGTCTTACTGATGGCGCTGTGGATGTCTAGCGCATTCGCTGCGGAACAACCATGGCAGCCGGTTGGGCCTGATGGCGGTACCGTGCGCAGCCTGGCCATCGATCCAAAGGATCCAGGCCGGATTTTTCTCGGCACCAGCGCGGGCAATCTCTACCTCTCAACGGATAAGGGTGCAAGCTGGTCGCGCCTGGCCCGGCCCGGCAATTCGGCGGAAATGGTGCTGGACCACATCGTGATCGATCCCACCGATTCCCGGAATATTTTCGTTGCCGCCTGGAATGCGCAACTGCCCAACAGTGATGGCGACTTATATCGCAGCAAAGACGGCGGCAAGAACTGGGAAATCGTCCCCGATCTGCACGGAAAATCGCTGCGCGCTCTGAGCATTTCCGCGTCCGATCCAAAAATTCTTGTAGTGGGCGCGCTGGATGGAATCTACCGCAGCCGCAACGGCGGCCACGATTGGGACAGAATCTCCCCGGAGAACCACGCTGAGATCAAGAACGTTGAATCCATCGCCATCGATCCCGTGAATCCCGACGTGATTTATGCCGGAACGTGGCATTTGCCGTGGAAGACGGAGGATGGCGGCAAAACATGGCACAACATCAAGAAGGGCGTGATTGACGACTCCGATGTTTTTTCCATCGTGATTGATCCATCGCAGCCTGCGAACCTGTTCATTAGCGCTTGCTCCGGCATTTATCGCAGTGAATCGGCCGGCGAGCTTTTCCGCAAAATCCAGGGCATTCCTTATTCCGCGCGCCGCACGCGCATGCTGCGGATGGATCCGGAGGACCACAATGTGGTCTATGCCGGCACGACCGAAGGCCTGTGGAAGACCACTGACGCGGGCGCGACCTGGAAACACATGACCGGCTCAAACATCGTGATTAATGATGTGCTGATCGATCCCCGGCGCTCATCGCGGGTATTGCTGGCCACCGACCGCGGCGGTGTTCTGGCCAGTGACGATGGCGGAGTAACTTTTACGGCTTCAAACCGCGGATTTACTCATCGCCAGGCCGCGGCCCTGCTGGTGGACCGCAAGGACAGCACTCTTTACGCCGGCGTCCTCAATGACAAGGAGTTTGGCGGCGTCTTCATTTCACGCGATTCCGGCCAGACGTGGAAGCAAACCAGCGACGGACTGGATGGACGCGATGTCTTTGTGCTCCGCCAGGCCGCTGATGGCTCATTGGTGGCCGGGACTGATCGCGGCATTTTCGCGTTGCGGCCGGATGCTTCAAGATGGACCCCACGCAACCTCCTTGCCGGAAAGGCTGAAATCGCAACAGCAAAAAAAGTTCCCGGCCGCGCTGCGGCTGCGAACGAACTTGCCGCTCGTGTGAGCGTTCTGGAAATCGCTGGGCCAAGATGGTTCGCAGCGACCTCAACCGCGCTGCTGGTCAGTTCAGATTCAGGTGAGAGCTGGCGGCAGGAATCGATTCCGGGAATTGGCGTCCCGCTGAGCATGAGCGTTTCCGGCAAGGTTGTGGCGATTGCCGGCCGCAATATGGTTGCCGTCTCCGTGAGTGGCGGGGAAAGCTGGCTGCCATCCAAACCGCTCGATCCCGACTTCGCCATCAACTCTGTTGCTGTGGATGCCAGCGGTGACATCTGGCTGGCGGCCCGTACCGGGCTTTTCCGCAGCACAGACGCAGGCGACTCTTGGAAGAGCATATCGTCATTGCGCCTTGCCAACATACAGACTGTGCAATTCGACGATGACAATCATCGCATCCTGGTGACGAGCGGAAGCTCCACCAACATCTTTGAATCCAGCGACAACGGAAAAACCTGGAGCGCCATTGGTATGGGCTGGCGGCTGCGCAATCTGCGCCTTGCCCGCGGACGCCTGGTGGCGACCACGGCCTTTGACGGCGTGGTGATTCAGCCTGAAGTCACCGCTGGAATTGAGGCTGTTTCCGGCAGCGGCACTCGCTAAGTCAACGAAACAGCTACTCTGCTAGTGGTAAAAACTACACAGTTGTAAATTTCTAAGGCCTCCAAACTTAAGAAAATAAAGGTCATGTTTTGGCAAAGGCCTTGCACTCTACCTTGCTCGGCAGTGCCCCCCACACTGCCGGGGTACGAGTATGATTCGCAGAAATTGCAACAGGACTTTGTTGCTTTGTGTGCTGGTTTTAGCGGGACTGGCCACGGGTTGCTCCGTGAACGCGAAACCACCTACAACGCTTGCCGCCACAGATACTCAGGCATCGAAGCAGCAGCCGCCTTTCGCTGAAAGCAAGGCGCTGGTGGTTCCGGCGAATACCGCAATCTATGTGCGTTTGCAGCAGTCAATTTCCAGCGCAACCGCGCAATCGGGACAGAATTTTTCTGCCGTGCTGGATGAGCCTCTTGTGGCGGAAGGGCAGACACTGGCCCCGAAAGGCGCGTCCGTCACGGGCCGGGTGGTTGCAGCCCGTGAATCAGGACATCTGCACAATGCCGGATACCTGCGCATTACCCTCTCATCCATAACCCTGAACGGTAAAGCCGTGCCGTTGCAGACCAACAGCGTGTTTGTGAGCGGAGGCAGTTACAAGAAACGCAATCTGGCTTTCATCGGCGGAGGAGCCGGCGGAGGCGCGCTGCTGGGCGCATTGGTTGGCGGCGGCAAGGGCGCGGTTGTCGGTTCCGCTGTGGGCGCGGCCGGAGGCACAACGGCCGCTTACGCTACCGGCAAAAAAGAAGTCGGGTTTGTGGCGGAGCGCCGCCTTGGCTTCAGACTGACGCAGCCGCTGAACGCGAGCTAGATTTTTTCCACGGGGTTTAAGGTAAAAGCAAGGAGCTGCGCGAGCGGCTCCTTTTTCTTTAAGTTATAAAATGCCGGGCGGCCTTGATGGACTGGGCTTACACCTCTACCCCCAACTGCCAGAACAAGAAACTCCACACATCCACGGCGTCGTCCGCGAGTTTCATGATTGGCTTTCCCGCTCCATGACCGGCCTTTGAATCCACGCGCAACAGGATCGGCTGCTCTGGCCCGTTGGCCGACTCCGCCTGAAGCAGCGCCGCCATCTTCACTGCGTGCATGGGATCGACGCGCGTATCGCTTTCCGCCGTCATAAATAAAACCGCCGGATAGCGTACTCCCGGCTTCACGTTGTGATAAGGCGAGTAAGCGTAAAGATATTCAAACTGTTTTGGATCGTCCGAGGATCCGTATTCGGGGACCCATAGCTTGGCGATCTGAAAATTCTGGTAGCGCAGCATGTCCAGCAGCGGCACCTGGCACACCACGGCGCGGAACAGCTCCGGCTTTTGAGTGAGCGCCGCTCCCATCAGCAGCCCGCCGTTGCTGCCGCCCTGGATCGCAAGATGCGCGGAATTAGTGTATCTTTCCGCGATCAGGTGTTCGGCTGCGGCTATGAAGTCATCAAAAACATTTTGCTTCTTCTCCAGCATGCCGTCGCGATGCCAGTCCTCGCCGAACTCGTTTCCTCCGCGTAGCTGGACGTCAACATACACGCCGCCCTGCTCCAGCAGAAGCAGCATCATGTTGCGATTGAAAAACGGCGTGCGCCCAACATTGAATCCGCCATAACCGGAGAGCAGCGTGGGATTCTGGCCGTTCCTGATCATGCCTTTCTTGCTCACCACGAACATCGGCGCCCGCGTTCCATCTTTCGAGCTGAACCAGAGTTGCTCCACCTGATAGCGGTGCGGATCAATCGACGATTCCACCCGAGCCCATTCCGCCGTCCGCCCGTTCAGGCTGACTTCATAAACGCTGGGAGGTACGGCATAAGACACAAACCCGAAAAAGCCCGAATCGCTGTTCCAATGGCCGCCCAGGTCAAAGATGCTGCCCAGCGCGGGCATGGCGACCTCCGCCACCGCCCCACCTTCGAGATCGAAGAGCCTGAGCTGCGAGCTGGCATTCTTGATGGCGTGTACAAAAAGCCTTCCGGCGATGATAGTTGCCCGGCCTTCTATCACGGCGTCCGATTCCGGGATGATCTCTTTCCAGTTTGCGCGCTCGGGAGTCGCGCATTCCGCTTTGAAAACGCGGAAACGCGGCGCATCTTCATTTGTGGTGATGTAGAGCTGCCCGTCCAGCGCTTTAGCGTGATAGAGAAAGTCTCTGCCGCCTGTGATGCGCTGGAACCGGCCTCCATTCACCGAAAGGTCCTTCAAGTACAGCTCGGTTTTGGTCCAGCTTTCGTTTACTTCCACCAGCAACCAGCGGCCGTCGTTGGAGAGGGAAACGTCGGGCCAGTGTTCCGGCGCCAACTCCGCGCCCTCGGCGGGAAAGACGAGCGGATCGCTCATCCCGCTTGCATCATTACCGCCTTGGCTAGCGTTGCTTACAAGGCCGCCTGACGCCAGGTGGTGAAAGAAGACGCGGCGATTGTACATTTCCTCTCCGGCAGGCACTTCGCCCGGATGCGGATACCGAGTGTAAAAGAAGCCGGAGCTGTCCGGCAGCCACGCCACACTGGCGGCGCGAGTGCGCTCAATTCTCTCAGCCAGCAACGCTCCGCTGCCTGCGTCGATCACCTGAAGCGTGCTCAACTCTGAGCCGTTTGGCGACGTGCCAAACGCCACATACTTGCCGTCCTCTGAGGGATACCACCAGTCCAGCGCGATCGTGCCGTCCGGCGCCAATGCGTTCACGTCGATCAGGGCGCGGTCAGTATCTTGGAGACCCTGGCCCTTTTTGCCTTCGCGTACATAGACCACCGCCTGGTTTTGGCGGCCATGGCGCCGCTCATAAAAATACCGGTTGCCGCCCACCCGTGGAGAAGCCACTCTGCCAATGGTCAGTAGCTGTTCGATGCGCCGGCGCAGTTCGTCCCGCCCGGGACCGTCTTCAAGCACGCTTCGCGTATAAGCGTTTTGTTCTTCGACAAACCGCTGCGTCTCCGGTGAGTCGGCATTCTCCAGCCAGCGGTACGGATCGTTGATCCGCCGCCCGTGGTAATCATCGGACACGATTGCGCTGGCGGCTTTGGGCGGCCTTGCACGGTCGAAAGGCTGCAACAACGTTCGGGATTTTGGTTCGTGCTTCATTGATGAAGAAGGCTTCAATCTCTTCGTGGAAGCGAATTCCGGCCGCACGCCCCACGAGACACTTTCTTATGTTAACGGCTCCGCAATCTCGCGGCTAATTAGTTCCTCTTAGCCCGCAGGCTCTTGCGGCGCGTGGCGGATTTCACATTGCTAATTGTGCCAAAAAGATGCTATTTTGAAGATGACAATTCAATCGGTCGCCCACCCCGTGGCGGCGCGTTTGCACACTCCTCAGTAGCTCAATGGCAGAGCATCCGGCTGTTAACCGGAGGGTTGTAGGTTCGAGTCCTACCTGAGGAGCCAATCTTTTCAGGCGCTTACGGCGCTGCCTGGTCTTATTTATCCGGTTTCGGGGTGGTTGGCTGCGGCTTAAGCTCCCAGAGCACGTTAATGATCTTCCATTGGCCATTGAACTTTACTTCTTCCAGGTAGTCCACCCAGCCAGAAGCCACAATCCTTACAACCGCCGCATTGTTGAAGCGGTCCAGGATGGTGATGTCCTTCTGCTGTTGGTCCTTCGGCGTGTGAGTACCGCCGCCTGCTTTGGTGTTCTGCACCAAAGTCATGGCGCTCATCTGGTTCAGCCGGCTAACGCCCCGCGAGTCCGGCGCGACCATGCGTTTTGCCAGTTCGGGATGCAATGCGCGCTCCATGCGAACGGCGTCTCCTTCGTACCAACCTTCGATATAGTCGAGCGCCGTTTGCTTGATCGCGCTCTCTTCTGATGGCGCGGCCGTCTGGCATCGCGCGGGCGAACTTGTAACAACCGCACTAAGGAGGACCACTGCGATGGCTAGCTTCATCA
This sequence comes from Candidatus Angelobacter sp., assembly GCA_035703825.1. GTDB lineage: Bacteria > Acidobacteriota > Terriglobia > Terriglobales > Acidobacteriaceae > Angelobacter. Next base: position 2,163 of record DASSXL010000226.1, on the reverse strand, counting down.
AATTCAGCATGAATTATGTAACCTCGTTAATGGCATTGTTGACGTACAGTGTTGTTTTAGCAGGAAAGCCTTCTCTACGCTAATCGCCGGCTAAGGGTTTCGTTCCAGTTGTGCGCGGTGCCGGAGCTGTACGCCCTCTCTGCCGTCAGGATGCGGCAGCTTGAACCCAGATGCGGTCTTGGCGGAAGTGGTTCGAGCGTGTCAATCCACTCTGGGTTGACCTCCACAGTGACTGTCCTCATCATCATCTCCAGCGAGACCACGAAGCGGCGTTGCCCGCGAATTGACGTGAGCACTCCAATTGCTCCTTGCAGAGGACCTTCTGTGATGGAAACCCTGTCTCCTGGGTGAAGACCTCGCAAGACGCAGGTTGGCACCCCTGACTTGACTATGAGTTGAATGGAATGTATCTCCTCAGGGTCAATCGGAACGGGCCTGCCCCCGAAGCCAACAATGCGAATTACCCCTGGTGTTGTCACCACAAGTCCATGCGCGTGCAGATTCATCCGGCAAAAAACATAGCCGGGAAAAAGCGGCGCCTGCGATGTGAATCCCTTCTTTTTGGCGTTGCGCGCAGGCAAGAATTCCTCGTATCCCTTAGCTCGCAATATAGTTGCTACCTGGTATTCCGTTCGACTCTTTACCTGCAAAGCAAACCATTCACTACCATTGAACAGCAAGGCACTAACCTCCTTAAGGTTTCGACTGGAACATTTAGTAAGTGATTGCAAGACGCGCAGCGTGTCACAAGAAAATACAATTATGATGAACGATAAAATCTTTATATGAATTTAAAAAATGGAGAATTTTAATTTCCAGATACCAAAATGGGAAACCGCCGGAATTTTTTTGCGTCGATTAACTTCCTTGGACAGCGCATTATGCTAATATCGCTTTCATTGTTGCTTTCAATACTTAGTTAGTTCAAGTTTCCCCGCTGGGTTGGATGCTTGTGCGGCAGCTCTGCCCGCATCCATAAGTTCTTCTGATCGAATCCTTTCTTCAATGAAAACCTTCATGAGCGCCATAGAACACGCAAGCACCGCGTGTAATCAAAACGAAATATGGGGCGTGTTGGGCGGAATGGGCCCACTGGCGTCGGCTGAGTTCCTCAATACTATTTATGAGGAAACGGCAGGCAGGCCAGAGCAGCTGTGTCCCATCGTATATCTGATATCCGATCCTACGATTCCAGACAGGACCAAGTGCCTTCTGGATGGGACGGAACATCTGTTGCTGGAACACTTTACGTCAGGAATGAACAAGCTCCAGTCCATGGGTGCTAGCAGGATCGTCGTGTGCTGTGTAACCATCCACCCATTGATTTCTCGTCTTGCGCCGCTTCTGCGAGAGAAAACCGTATCGCTTGTGGACCTTGTTTTTGATTCGGTGCTTCAGGGCGGTAAGAAATCTCTGCTTTTTTGCACTGAAGGAACAAGGCAGATGGGAATATTCCAGGGTCACGTAGCTTGGAATGAAGCTGCGTCTTTCATTCTTCTCCCAGATGATGTGGACCAGGCTGCCATCCATTCCATGATTTATGAAGTCAAAATGAACCAGCGCAGCGTACGACATCTCCAACTGGTTGAGGACCTTATGCAAAAGTACGGCGTGAGTTCATTCATTGCCGGATGTACGGAGATGCACATGATAGCCAGGCAAAAGGCCCGCGCCAGTGGCCGTTTTCAGAGGGAGTTTTGCATCGATCCGCTTCTCGATGTTGTCTCCATCATGTCGCAGCCATTAAATACAACAAGGGCTATGGCCTGGTCAGCCGCGGCGGCCGTGCCGCTGCAAGCCTTTAGAAGCAGATAGCTTGGGAACCTCACCCGGGCCTTATAGAAACATTCCAATAACATTCGAGAGATACAGATGAGTGATGTCCTCATACTTATCGGAAATCTGTCTTCCGATGCGGGGAAAGCGCCAGTCAAAAAGGACTCCCAGCAACCGCGGAAAGCGAAGGCCTACCCTCTTTCTTATGCTCAACAGCGGTTGTGGTTTGTTCAGCAACTGGAGCCGGCAAGTGCGGCCTACAGCATTCCATGCGCGCTTAGGCTTGAGGGGGTATTGGACCGCCCGGCGCTGCGGCGCAGCTTGAATGAGATTGTGCGTCGTCACGAGAGCCTGCGTACAAGTGTTGTAGTCCACGAAGGCAGGCCG
>DASSXL010000170.1:0-61452 GCA_035703825.1 Candidatus Angelobacter sp. | reverse complement strand
AGGAATTGTTGCGCCTGCAATACGCGCCTGCCGGCGCTGCCGCTCGCGCTGCCTTGCCTGATGCAATCGCGGCCCTGGAAACCGCCGCCACGCACAACTCCGATATTTCGCCGCTCGTGGAGCGTTACCGCCAGCGACTTGAGATGGCCGAGAAGTACATCGCGGCCTACCGCCAATATTGCTGGTCCGTTTCTTCCCTTGACGACTTGCGGCTTGCGCCTTTTCACCTTCTCGCGACGGAAGGAATGGTGCACACGAAGAAAGATCATGTTTGGCACATGGAAACCATAGCTCGTATCTGTGGCCATGACCCACAATTCCTTTTGGCTACGCCGCATTTGCTCGTGGACCTGGTTGATAACGAATCTCAGTCACGAGCCGCGACCTGGTGGGAAGAAATGACCGCAGCGGGCGGCGAGGGGATGGTGGTAAAGCCACTCGAATTCATCGCCACCGGCGTTCGCGGGATTGTTCAACCTGCTCTCAAGTGCCGCGGCCGCGAGTACCTTCGCATTATCTATGGGCCGGAATACACCGCCCTGGAAAATCTCATCCGCCTACGTGCCCGGGGACTCGGCGCAAAACGCTCGCTGGCGCTGCGCGAATTCGCGCTGGGAATCGAGGGCCTTGAGCGCTTCGTTCGTTTAGAGCCTCTTCGCCGGGTTCACGAATGCGTGTTTGGAGTGCTTGCTCTTGAGAGCGAACCAGTGGACCCCAGGCTGTAGAAGTTGGAACCCGACGCCTTTTGCGAAAGGCATGCACTGCAAGTTGAAGGTTGTTCCTTGTCGCTCCGCTTTGCTGCTGCATCTTTAAGTGTCGCTCCGCTGCGCTGCGCTCAGGCCTGCGGCAGCGAGGAATCGATCTTTTGCTCCTTTACCCAGCACTTACCCCTTCAGCGCGCCTCGCGCCGTGCTGGGCTAATTTCGCGACGCGCCTAACGGCGCTGAGCGTTGGAGTCATGGGCTGGAATGCTGGACGATTGGAGTTAATTGAGCAAAACCCTAAAGGGATGTAATCGCCGCGTGAACTGGAAAGCAACTGTGGTCCCTGGTTGGGGCCCTGAAGGGGCGTTCTTCCACCAATTCTTCGCGCTAAAGCGCGAAGACATCCATGCGTAGAATGCCGGGGCGGTCTTTCGCGCGAATCATCCAAGGTACGACATGTTCTTATTGAAAAGTGATATACCATTCGATACCTTGGACAAGAATCGAGGGCAGCAAGATTGCGCAATCTTCGAGTTCTAAGGATTTCACGCTCCGGTGGCAAACTGGATATGCATGGGATCAGGGGTGGGGAAATGGCGGCCATCTGACCAGCCATGCGACTTCCAGATGTCGTACCACCAGAAGGGCAATGTAAAAGTAAGAGGGTTGCCGCGAGGGTTGTTGAGCGGGTCCCAGTCAATGGCGATACCAAAACTGTGCAGAGAGAGCTGATGGCCTCCGGTGATGGGGCGGAAATTGAAACCGCCCCCGGTCAGATCCAGACGAAGCGAGTGCAACAACGCGCGCACGTCGTCATCGGTCGCGTCAGCGCCGGCGTCCTGCTTGGCGTGGTTCCAAATGTCATTCATGGCGGCGATGAAACTATCCTGCAACAGGCGATGGATGCTGATCCCGCGCGTGGGAACCGGGCCGGTATTGGACTGGAAGAAGAGCTTCCAGCCGACGGGCGGAGCTACAGTGCGAATATTCGCCGTCTGCCAAGCATGGTTGAGAGTACCGTCAGGGTTGGCGGGATTGCCAAAAGTCGCTTCGATTTCGGTGCGTCCGTTAGGAGTGTCCATCGCTTACCTCCATAGACAGAAACGTTATTCGGCCAATGCTGCCTGCTGAAAAATCTGCAAATGGCGGCTACCCCTTAAACAACCCATTCATCTCCTCGTATGGCACCGCGCCTTCCGTCAGCGCCGTGTAGGTGCCTGAAGTTCTGGCTTCTTCGGCCATGCGGCGGAGCAGGCCCATGGCTGCGCGATGCGGGCCGGAGCCGTAGCTCACGCGCTTGACTCCCAGCTTGGTCAGTTCGGGAATCGACGGCACGCCCGGACCAGCAAGAATATTCACGGGGGACACCCGATGAACGGCGGTCAGGTCATCCGTCCGCAAATCGGCGGCGCGCAGGTCGTTGTTCTGTGGATCGTTGCTGCTCATGTCGTTAGTGTGAAGATCCGGGGCGCTCAGATGGTCGATGACGGTCTTGATATGGTCAGAGTTGCGCAGCCCCGGCACAAAGATGCAGTCCGCGCCTGCCTGCAGATAGGCCATGCCGCGCTCAAGCGCGCCGCGCATGGCTTCCGCGGGATCGACGCCGGATTGCCAGTAGGCATCCGTGCGGGCATTGATGACGAGGTGCAGGCCTTGCTTTTCACTGGCGCGGCGCGCGGCCTGGATACGCGCGATTTGCTCCGCCACCGGATACAGCGGACTGCCATGGCGGACGTTTGCGTTGGCTTTCTTAGGGTCAGAATTTTCAGAGCCAGCGTTTTTAGGGTCGGCGTTATTAAGGCCGTCATCTTTAAGATCGGCGTTTTGAAGATGGCCACTTTGAAGATCGGGCATGGCGTCTTCTAAATTCACGCCGACGGCGCCGGCCTGGACGATCTCGGTGATCGAAATTTCAAGGCCTTTGGTGTCGTGGGCAAAGCCGGCTTCGATATCGGCGGTGACCGGCACTTTGACGGCGCGGCAAATCCTGGCGACAGCCTCGAGCATCTGCTCCCAGGGAAGATGCTGGCCATCGGCGAAACCCAGAGAGTTGGCGAGCGCGGCGCTGCTGGTGGCAACGGCGGGAAGTCCGCAGTGCTCGACCATGGCGGCGCTGGCGGCGTCCCAGGCATTGATCAGGACAAGAGGCTGCGAGGCGTGATGCAGCTCAAGCAGCCGCGAAGCTTTTTGCGCGGAAGACATATTTTTGGAAGCCGTTTGGTGAAGTCATATTTCTACCACTGATTAACGCTGATAACACTGATTGGAAGAAACTTCCGCAGGCAATGATAGCCGAAAAGTCAGCCGGCCTGCTCCCGATTGCGATCGTTCAGCAGGTGATTGACGGCGCGGAGTATGTCCTCAGCGCTGGCGATGTTTTGCATGAGCGCGTCCGCCAGCTCAGTGTTTCTTACGCTGGCATAGTAGGTCATGATGATCTTTGCATTCGGACAAGCGTCTTTTAGGGCTCGGGCCAGCCGGTTGCGATCATCTTCAGGGACGCTGAAGGTCAGTATGGCCAGGTCGAATCTTTCCCGCTGAATGGCGGCGGAGGCGGTGGCAAAGGCCGAGGCCACGGTGACCGAATAGCCGGCTGCGCGAAGCGTGCGCTCGCGCTCCTGCAAGAGGTCGGCTATATAGCCCACCAAAAGGATGTTTGCCATTAGCCCCCCTCGAAAATCGGCCCATCCACCGGGTGAGGAAGATCGACCACAGAGCCACACTAAATCCGCATTTCGTCCGGGGCCCCGCCTGAAAGGGGGTAATCAGGAAAGAGGCTATAATTGTAAAGCCCGGGAAACCAGGAGCAGTTAGACCCGAACACCGGATCACGACATAATAGTACAACAGGGACGGATGTTGCATCCCTCAGGCCGCGCTTGCAATACAGGCGCGCCCTTTTCCGTTTTTAAAATTCCTTTGGAGCAAAGATGAAAACAGTATCGCTAGAGCAGGAGTTGAACCCCTGGGAGGCGCAAGCCGCCCGCTTCGACTTCGCGGCACAGAAACTCAACCTTGATGAAGGATTGTGGAAGATCCTGCGCTATCCCCAGCGCGAAATCATCGTGCACATCCCCGTGGCCATGGATAACGGCACGCTGGAAGTGTTTACCGGCTTCCGCGTACAGCACTCGATTGCGCGCGGCCCCGCCAAGGGCGGCGTCCGCTACTCGCCCGATGTCACGCTCGACGAAGTGCGCGCGCTGGCCAGTTGGATGACCTGGAAATGCGCCGTGGTCAACATTCCGTTCGGCGGCGCCAAAGGCGGCATCATTGTCGATCCCAAAAAGCTGAGCCTTTCCGAACTGGAAAAGATGACCCGCCGCTACACCGCTGAGTTGATCGAATTTTTAGGCCCCGAAAAAGATGTTCCTGCCCCTGACGTTAATACCAACGAACAAACCATGGCCTGGATGATGGATACCTACTCCATGCACATGCGCCAGACTGTGACGGCTGTCGTTACTGGCAAACCGATCAACATCGGCGGCTCTCGTGGACGCCGCGAAGCCACCGGCCGCGGCGTGATGATCAACTGCGATGAAGCACTCAGAAAATTTGAGATGAGCCGCGAATCCACGCGCGTGATCATTCAGGGTTTTGGCAACGTGGGCTCCAACGCCGCCAAGCTCATGCAGGATGCCGGATACAAGATCATCGGCATTGCGGAATACGATGGCGGCCTCTACAACAAAAACGGTATCGACATCGATGGCCTGCTGGAGCATCGTGACCGCAACAAGACGATTGTCGGCTTCTCCGAGGCTGAAGCTTATGATCCCAAGCAGCTCCTGCTGGCCGATTGCGAAATCCTGATTCCCGCGGCCACTGAGAACGTCATCACCAGCCAGAACGCGGCGGGCATCAGGGCCAAGATTGTCTGCGAAGGCGCCAACGGTCCCACCACGGCCGCCGCCGACGAAATCCTCGCCGATAAAAAAGTCTTCGTCATTCCAGACATTCTCGCCAACGCCGGCGGCGTCACCGCTTCTTACTTTGAGTGGGTGCAGGACCGCCAGGGCTATTTCTGGAAGGAATCCGCCGTGAATGAGCAGCTTGAGTTCATCTTGCGCGAGGCCTTTGAAGACGTGGTGCACTTCTCTGACACGCACAGCGTCAACAACCGCATCGCGGCATACATGCTCGCCATCAGCCGGGTCGCGCACACGATCAAGCTGCGTGGTATTTACGCCTAGAGAAAATGTGGAGCGCAGGCGCCGGGGCCCCCAGAGCGCGCGGTTCTTGCGCGGTCTGGGGTGGAGGTGCCCTCGCCTGTGACTATAACGATGTTCAGAGCAAAACACCGCCTGCCTCGCGGCAGGCGGTTTGTTTTTTCGACGTACTTTGTCTCTATTTGTCAAAAGAACAATTTCAGCATTCGCATCCACGATTGCCCCACGCCCTGGCGCCCGACGCCCTGGCTTGCTGTTGATACCTGTGTTGCAATCGGTGTTGGACTTGGTGCTGGTGCTGGCAGTGCGGTGCTCAACGTCACCGAGCCATTCAGAGCAGTCCCTGGGACGCTGACTTGCACTTTATCGGCGGCGTTGACGTTTATTGATGCCACGGCCTGGCCATTGGTCGATGTTATGATCGTGGTCGAGATGCCATCGGCGGAAATGTTTCCATTGTTGAATGTAACGCCGCGCATCGTACTGGTAAACGTTACTGGGATTCCCGGCAGGTCATTGGCGACGGCCTGCACCGTTGCCGTGATCGATACTTGCTCTCCGGCGGGAACGCCGGTGGACGGCCCCGCAACCGCAAGCTGATCGGGTGGCATCGCCGGGCCGCTCACCACTCCCTGCGAACCGATCGCCTCGTTCGAGCTTTGCAGACCCCACGCGATGGTGCCTCCCGCCGGCGCCGAGCTGGCGAATCCGAATCCGGTAATTTGCGTTCCGGGAGACAGTTCCGCGTCCACAGTCGCACGGAAAGTAACAAAGTTGCTGTTAAACGAATCCACCACCCATCCACCGTTGGCGGGATTTGCTGCTGCACCCGACACAAACGGGTTCTGGATACCAAAAGCGGCGATAGAAAAAGTGTCGCCCGCCTTCAAGTCGGCGTACGTGCCGACGAACGGATCGTTTTGCGTGCCGGAGCCGCCCATCGCGTTCACGTTCAGCGCATAACTCCAGTTGTTGCCGTTTACGCTGGCAACTGCCGCAACCGCTTCAGCTCCGATGCCGCCGGGTCCGGGAAACAACTGCGTGACCTGGGTCGTGGTGCCGGCGTTGGTGAATTTGATGTCGCCAAAATTTTTCGGCGCCGGATAGGTATCCGTGCCGACAATTCTCCACTTGTACACAATGATCCATCCCGTGGGTGTTTGGACGAGAAAATAACCGCCCGCGGTCTTGCTCAAGGTAAGCTTGTTTGTGGCCGGGTCATATGAGTAGTCCCAATCGTTGGCCCCGTTCGGCGGAGGCTCGTAATTGAACCACGTCACCTTCGTGAATTGCTTGGGCTTGCCGTTGGGCAGCTTCGTAAAGTCCTTATTCGGCTTATTCTGCCCGCCTGGAAATGTGCACGCGCCCACCCAGACTGCGTCGGCGTCTTTCGCTCCCGCGGGCTTATAGAGCAATGCGAAATCAGGGCCACCGTGTGCGGGCGGATTAGGTCCTGGCACAGCCTTAAGGCACCAGACCTGGATCTTGTTTCCGTTTGCGTCAGCCTCCGTGTCGTCAAGCAGCCAGCCCGTTTCGCCAGGCTTGCCCGGCACCGGCACTGCCGGCGGCTGCGGATTAGGCGGGCATGTAAGTTGTGCGACGGCGCTTGGCGCGACCGCCAGCATCGAGAGCGCCAGAATGGCGACAGCGTATCGAGGACGAATGTGCATGGAAGACCTCTTTCTTGCGGGAAACTGCAATTGAGTACAACGTCACCGCATTTCAGAACTGTGTTATGCACGAGGGCTGCCACCTCCCAAAATGGAACGGAACTGCACGGTTCGCTGGAGCTGTGCACCGCAATCGCCTCCTCTACTTTCGTAGAAGATTTGAAAACACTGCACCATCAGGAGCAAACGCGAGCGTGAACACATTTTGAAAACCTCCTCTTCAACCAATTCCATCTGGCAACTGCTGCACACGCTCGCGCGGACACGTTTTGCCCCTGATGAAAGCAGGGCCGCAGTGATTTCTAGCGCAGGAAACCGCAGGCTGCCGTTGAAATCTATACTTTGCGAGAAGGTTTCCTTCTTGTCGATGGATTTTCGGCAACGCTGTAATCTTGTCGATGGATTTGTAATGCGGCATCCGCAGAATCAAAATGCGCGCGTTCTCCTATGCGGTATGCACAGTCGTGCCTTACAACTTGCCCTGGTTCGGCTCATGCTGGGTTCGTTTCATTTTGGGAATGTGCCGGACATTTCAACGCCCCAAACGTCCATTGCTGGAATCGAATGTCCAGAGCTGGACAGTTATCAGCAGAATGACCGTTGGCTCTTGCGGATTATTACGATGGAACATTTCAAAAGAGAATTTGTTTTTGTCCGCAAAACCCGAAACAGCTTGCATCATCGAATGATTCAGATGTAAGGGAATTAGGACTGTTTGAATTGAATTTCAAAAGAGCGTTTGGTAGTGAGCCGGTTTCAGCCTGCGATCATCCGCGGTAACAAGCCTCCCGCTTCCCTTTGTGCCTCTGCGTCCTTGGACGTATGGATTTCTGTGCAGCTCTCGGTCGGTATCGAGGACGGGCCCAGAACATATACGTTGTCGGGAAACATCAGTGGTTCTCGATCTCAGGATTCTCTTTGGGTACAAGCACAAAGACCTCTATTCTTATGTGATCGGCGAAGGCAAAGCTACCACCGATGGAAAATTCGAAATAGCTGGCCTGCCCGAAGACATTTACGTTCTTTCAACAATACAGGGCAACGAAGTGGTCGATTGCAGAACGGTGAAGTTGCCTTCTGACAAAAAACGAATTCGGTGTCGCCCGTGGAGATAGAATCAATCACTGAGAAGTGCGCAACGGGTGCCAACCGCCGCCGATCTGGGAAGAATCTCTCGCGATCTAAAGCGCAGCAACAAAGAAAAGTATAAAAGGCCGCGATCTTTTCGCGGCCTTCTAAATTCCACTGAAACTTCCTGGCGGTGGCTATTTCTTTTTCCTGGCTTTCTTCTTCCCGCCGGATTTCTTTGCGGCTTTCTTTTTGCCGCTGGACTTTTTCTTAGCTGCCTTCTTGGCCGCTTTTTTCTTCGCGGGTTTTTTCTTCGCAGCTTTTTTCTTGGCGGCAGGTTTCTTCTTGGCGGCCTTCTTCTTTTTGCCTCCGCCACCGCCGCCGCTCTTGCGCGCCGGCGCAGGCGTGCTCACTGGGGCTGGAGCTTCTCCGCCCATTGACTCCTCAGCGCCGCCGCCACCGCCGGTCTCGGCGCCAATCGACTCTTCCTCTTCTTCTTCGTAATCCTCTTCGGTTGAGCCGCTTCCATAGCCGCCGATTTCGCCGTAGTCGTCGTCCATATCGTCCTCATGTCTTGCCTTGAGGGTCTCATCGTAAAAGCTCATGTTTCCTCCAGAAAATTAAGGCCGCTGGCAAACCACAAAACGTCAAAAATAAATCAGGCGCGGATTATATCAAGCCGGATGAATTGCCTGTCAACATTTGCGCACCAAGTGTGCAACTTGCCGCGCGAATAATCAAGCGTGGCTATTGGCTGCTGGCGTGAAGAGATTCTTTCTTGCCGGTCGTGGCGGCGCTGGCTTTTGGCTTGGGCGCCGCATGGGCGGTCTTTTTGCGCCTGTGCGGCGGCGCTTTGTCGGCCTCGCCCGGCCCCAGCGGCTTATAGATCAGCAGCACCCGGCCCCGGCGTAACCCGTTTCCTTTCAACCCGTTCCAGCGGCGCAGCCGGTCCGGAGGCACGCCAAAATCTTCCGCCACTGTCAGCACCGTGTCTCCCGTATGGGTTTTGTAGCGTGAGGCGTATCGTGAATACACAATCTTGCCGTTCGCGCTCCCGTTCACCGGGATCACCAGCCTGGCTTCAGGCGCAAGCGCCGATCCCTCAAGATTGTTGGCCTGCGCAATGGCCTTGTCCGTGGTGCGGTATTTGTGCGCGATCCCCGCCAGCGTGTCTCCCGGCTGCACTTTGTAGTATCGCCATGCCACGCGTTTTTCCACCGGAATGCTTGCTATGGCCGCCTGGTACTTCTCTTTTGTTCCGGGGGGCAGTCGCAGGTCAAATGGCTGGTCCTTGGGCGTGGTGCGCCGCAACAAACTGGGGTTTAGATCGATCATCTGCTCCACCGGCACGTCCACGCACTCAGCCACCAGCCGCAGGTCCACCGGATAGTCCACCTTTACCTCGTCATACTTCATCGCCGGGTCGGGCTGCACGGCGTCCAAACCGTACTGCGCCGGATTCTTTGACATGATGGTCATGGCCAGGATGATCGGCACGTAATTCTTGGTCTCAGCCGGCAGCACGTTGCGCTTGTAAAGCTCCCAGAAATCGGCGTAGCCCGTCCGCCGCACCGCCTGCTGCACGTTGCCCGGCCCGGAGTTATACGCCGCCATGGCCAGGTACCAGTCGCCAAACTGGTTGTAGAGATCTTTCAGGTGGCGCGCCGCAGCGCGTGTGGCTTTTTCCGGGTCCTGCCGGTCGTCCACCCACCAGTTCCGCCGCAGGCCGTAACCTACGCCTCGGCTGGCCATAAACTGCCACATGCCGCGGGCCCGCGCGCGTGAAAGCGCCAGCGGCTTGAACCCTGATTCCGCCTGCGCCAGGTAAATCAGGTCCTGCGGAATGCCCTCTTCCTTGAAAATGCGCAGGATCATCTCGCGATAGCGCCCGGAGCGGACAAACGCTCCCTCAAAAACGTTGCGCCCATGCGTGGAAAAATAATTAATGTAGCCGGCCACGTACTCATTGATCATCAGCGGCAGGTCCGATTGCGTATTTTTCAGGTCGGCCTCCGCCTTGGCCGTCACCTTGGCATCGGCGGGAAACGTCACCTGGTTCGCTTCGTCAATGGGCGCAGGCTCGGGTTGCTGCTCGGCAAAGCCATCACCTTCTTTAAAGGCGACCATCTCCAGCTTGTTGACTTCTTCGGTAATCTTGTCGAATTCCTGTTGTAGCCGGTCGTCGGCCTTGATCTCCACGGGGCCTTGCATCAGGATGTCCACCGCGCGATTAAAGTCCTGCTTGGCCGCGTCAAGATGGCCGGCTTTGTAATCTTCCTGTCCGGTCGCGTAGGCCTTTTCCGCCTCGGCAATAATGCCGGGGACCGGATCAGGCTTTTCTGGCTGGGGCGTTTGCGCTGGCGCGGGCGTCTGCTGCTGTTTCGCCGCGGGTGATAAAGACGATGACCCGCCGCTCATTTCCTCAACGCTTGGCGCCATGGCCTGCTGCGCGGGACGCGCCGACTGCTTTGTGTCTTTGCTTTCGCACCCGGCCAGCAGCATCAACCCGCCACCCAGCACGAGAATACTTAAACGCTTCACACAGGTCTCCAAATCCCTGATCTTTAGGATCCGACGCTCTCTAGGTTGACGGCTCTCCAGATCGACGGACGCCAATTCAACGCGCTCTCTCCTTGCATCATACCTTTTCGTTGGACGGGTCTGGCCGCCGGACGACAGCAATCAAACCCTCTGTCACCAGATAGGCTTCCACCCATTGTCCCATGATTGCAAAAGAAAAGGCCCCGGAAACCGCCGGGGCCGCAGGTTACTTTCGACAAACTACCAGCTCAGCCGCAAGCCGAACTGGAACTGGCGCGGATCAAACGCCGCCGTGGGCGTGCCAGCCAGGGTATAGAGCGTATTCACGTCGGCCACGTTGAAGCGGTTGATCAGGTTGAACATGTCCACCAGCCCTTCCAGCTTCACGCGTTCGTTGAATTTCAGGGTCTTTGCCACGCGCATGTCGGTAAAGATCGTCATCGGCCTTATTCCGGCATTGCGTCCCAGATTCCCGTTCAGGGTCCCGTTGAAGATTCCATCCAGAGGGTTGGAATCAATGAAGCACGGTATCTGGAAAGCTCCCGTCGGTGACGCCTTGGAAGGCACTGTGGGCAAGCCGCAGGCATTCGTCGGCGTGCCCACCGGCACGGCGTTTGGACGATCAGTTGAGGTGCTGAAGTTAAAGTTCTGGTCGGTTGCGGTCACAATGTTGAAAGGCCGCCCTGAGCTGAGCTCCACGATCGGCGCCAGCGTCACGTTGCTGAACAATTTGCCCCAGAATCCGCTGCCCGCGTTGCCGCTCTGGTATACGCCGCTGAAAACAAAGCGATGGCGCTGATCAAACGTCGAGTTTGAGCGCTCCAGATCCGGCCGTAGGTCGTCCTGCGGTGAAAGCAGCGTTTGCAGGTCGGTGGAATCGTCAATCGCATGCGACCAGGTATAGGAAGCCAGGAACTCATAGTGGCTCTTCATGCGCTTGCGCAGGTTTACCGTCATCCCGTGGTAGACCGAGCTGCCGTTGGAGAAGTTGCCCACCATGTCGCTGAACGGCACCGCGGTTCCCAGGCCCAGCCGGTATTGTCCCGCCACCAGGTTGGCCAATCCCATGCAGGGGGCAAACACTGTGGTCAGCGAGGGGTTGATTCCCGAGGGACGGAAGAAGCTCAGCAGCGCGGGCGGCACAAACGCCCCGGCCGGCCCAATGTTGCAGGTGGCAATCGTCAATGGATTGGTGAACAGAGGCTGGGCATTAGCCACGGCCCAGGCATTCGCGCGCTCCCAGTTTTCCACCAGCGCCTTCGAGTTCGCCGGATTCACGTTGATGGGGCGGTTGATGTGGTGCCCACCGGTGTAGTTATAGGTAGCGCTGATGGCAAAGTTGTGGCCCAGATCGCGCTCTATGGAAAGTCCGGCCTGCTCGGCGTATCCATACTCAAAGTTCTTGCCTGTGGGAAAGCCAAATGGCTGGGAGATCAGCGGCACTCCCGCCGTCAGATATGCCTGGTTGGTGAAGACTGAAGGCGCATTGGGCGCGGGATTAAAGCGCTGTTGCGAATCGATGAAGTTCGCCGCCGCCGCCAATCCCGGAGGCAGGCAGTTGCCCACTCCCAGCAGCCCCTGGAAAGCGTTCGTCGCATTCAGGTTGAGCGCGGCCGCCGGCGAAGGCGGCGCTGCCGGATTGCAGGGCGCGCCGCCAAACAGGATGAACTGCGGCGCCTGGCTGCCATCGGCCACGTCGGAGTCAAATGCCAGCGCCAGCAGCGGATGGTCGTAGAATATGCCGTACGACATGCGGATCGCCGTCTTGCCGTCGCCCTTGGGGTCCCAGGCCAGGCCAACGCGCGGCGCAACGTTGTTGTTGTCGCGCGGAATCCCCTGCGTAATGTTCAGCGCGTCCTGCGCCGCCTGCGATATCTGGTTTACCGCCGCGAACGTTGGCGTAAGTTCGTAGTCATAACGCACGCCATAGTTCAGCGTCAGGTTATTGCGGATCCGCCAGGAGTCCTGGGCAAAGAAGCCCAGTGAGGTCATGCTGAATGCGTCATGCGGGTTGCCGATGCCCTGAATGAAGACCTGCGGGATCCCCAGCCCATAAGACTGCACGGCGGAGAAATTCGGGAAGGTTGCAAAGGCTGGGCTGAGTGACGATCCGCTCAACTCGCCGAAGTTGTAAATGCCGCCGAAGTTCACGGTGAAGTCCGCCGTCACCGGCAGATGGTTCACGTCGCCGCCGAACTTGAAGCTGTGGTGGCCTTTGATCAGCGAGAAATTGTCGCTGATCTGGTGCCGCTGCTCCACGCGGTCGACAAACGAAAACGGCTCGCGCCCAAAGAACGCTACTCCAGGAATGTTGATGGCCACATCGCCGCCTCCCGGTCCGCGGGAGAAGTTATAGAGCAGCCCGCGCCGCGAGTACTGATACCGCGCTTCATTGATCTTGTTGTTGCCCAGGATCCATGTTTCCTGCGCGCCAATGCTGCCATCATGGTAGTTCTGCGTGGAGGTGCGTGAAAACGCGTTTTGCCCAAAACCCTGGTTTTGCGCGTTTACCTGAATGCCGGTCTGGTCGCTGGGGCTGAGTCCGCCGCGCACCATCAGCGAGTTGTTGGCGTTGAATTTGTGGTCCAGGCGCAGTGAATAGATCTCTGTCTTCTCCGCAACAGGATAGTTGCCTTTCTGGCTGATCAGGTTATGGAAGGAGGCGGGCAACGGCGCTCCGGTGGTGGGAAAGAACCCCAGTGGCGACAATGCCCCCGGCGTTCCGGCCAGTGCAACCCCGGAGCCTCCCGCCGCAAGCTGCGCATACGCGACCGTAAAAGGACTGATCGGCGCTGTCCCAAGAAATTGCGCCTGCGCCGGAGTGACCAGCGATCCCGCGGGAAGGCCAAAGCTGGCTGCGTTGGCCAGCGGCACCAGCCCAAAATTGGCCTCGCCGATGGTCGAGAACCCTGTTTCCTGCCGCCGCGTCAGCTCAAAAGAGAAGTAGGCAAAGGTCTTGTCCTTCTTGAGCGCCCCTCCGGCCGCCGCGCCCGCCTGCACGCGCGTGTACGCCGGATCGGGAGTATTGGTAAACGGGTTTTGCGCCTGGATATTGCGGTTGCGCAGGTAGCCGAAAAGGCTTCCGTGGAAACTGTTGGTTCCGGATTTGGTGATGATGTTCACCACGCCGCCTGAAGCGCGCCCAAATTCCGCTTCATATCCGTTGGTGATGATCTGGAACTCCTGCACGCCTTCCTGTGACAGTGTGGAACGAATGCCGTTCACGCCGTTGTCCACCGCGTCCATGCCGTCAACGTTCACCGCATTGGAGCGCGCGCGCTGCCCGCCAAAGTTCAGGCCTGAGGTTGGCGCGGCGCCAATGCTGGGAGCCACATCGCGCTGCACCTGGGAGTTGGTCAGGGAAAAGTTCACGTAGTTGCGGCCGTTGATCGGCAGGTTGTCAATCCGCTCCTCGCCAATCGTGGTGCTCGTGGAGGTCTTGGCCGTCTCCACCAGCAGCGGCTCGCCCGTCACCGTTACCTCTGTTTGCGCGGTGGGCAGCTGCAGGTTCACCGGATAATCGGCTGCCTGGCCTACCGTAAGGCCCACGTCCTTCGCGGTATATTTGGCAAAGCCCTTGGATTCCACCGTCAGCGTGTAATGGCCGGGCGGCAATGAGAGCAAAGTATAGGACCCGCTTGCATCGCTCTGCACTGTTCGTTCGAAGTTTCTGGCTTCGTCGCGTACCGTGATGGTCGCATTCTGAACGACTGCTCCGTTGGGGTCCTTCACTATGCCGTGCAAATCGGCGGTAGCGGCTGTCTGGGAAAACGCGGAACCGGCCAACATGAGTACGAACAGCGCGCATGCAACTCGCTGAATAATTTTCATTTCCTGATGCTCCCTTGGCCCACTGCGGCACACATACTTGTCTCGTGCGGAAGGGCGGATGTTGCGCTTTTTATCACCCCCGGGCCGCAAACGCAAGCAGTGAATTGCCTCTAAGGCGATTCATCCCGTGCACACTCAGGTTCTTGGAGCAGTTTCATTTTGGTCAGGGTATAATCACAGCCGTCAGCGCCCATTCATTCGGAGGCGTTCATGGTCAAAGCTGCGGCTCTCTATCTCTCCACCGTCCTGTGTTTTTGTGTCTTGATGTTTGCATCCGGCGAGCAGAGAAGGCCGCCCGTGCAGCCCCGGTTGCCGGGACAGGTCCAAGCATCGCCGGAACAGCACAAGGCCGTCACTCGCCGCGTCTTCGATGACCTCTTTAACAGCGGCCGCTATGAGGCCATCTCAGAGATTTACTCAAAGGACTGCGTCGTGCACCACAATGGCAAGACCACGGGCCTTGATCAGGCCGTGGCTGAAGGCAAAGGGTGGCGCTCAGCTGCTCCCGATCTCCGTATGACTCCCGATGAGATGAGCGTTCAGGGCGATATTGTCACCGTCTCCTGGACGGCCAAAGGAACACACACCGGCAAGGGCAACGGGCTTGTTCGTCCCACGGGAAAGCGCATTCTGGTGCATGGCGCCAGCCGCTTCCGCATCGTGAACGGCAAGATCGCCGAGGTATGGAACGACTACGACCGCAATGAGGTTTTCCGCCAACTCGGCGTCTCCCCGACCATGGCGTTCCTGTATGACAAAGCCGAAGATGTCCAACTGGCGTTCAACCAGATATTCGCGCGGCCTCTCGCAGATATCATCTGATCTGACCGCTACGCATCAGCTTTTCGACCGCCAGCCCGCCCGCGTGGAACTGAAATGAACAGCCCTGCTATCGCTCCGCCAGGACCGCGTCTGGATGGCTTCGGCATGGACCGCGATTACATCGAGTCCTGGAGTAAAACGCTATTCAATTTCCTTTGCCGGTACTACTGGCGCATTGAAACCCGGGGTCTGGAGCACGTCCCCCTTCAGGGCCGCGCCATCCTGGTTGGGACACATCGCGGCTTCATGCCCTGGGACGCCGTAATGACCCTGCACTTGATTGTGCGCAACCGCGGCAGGGTCCCGCGCTTCCTGTGTCATCCCGGATTGCTGAAATTCCAGGTTATCGCAAACTTCATCACCCGGCTGGGCGGCGTTCTGGCTTGCCGTGAGAACGCGGAGCGCATTCTAGAGGCGGATGAACTTCTGGGCATTCTGCCGGAAGGTGTTGAGGGAGCCTTTTCTCTTTATCGCGATGCCTACAGGCTTGCGAGTTTCGGCCGCGACGATTTTGTGAAGATCGCCCTGCGCGGCCGCGCTCCGATCATTCCCTATGTGATCGTCGGCAACGCGGAGATCCTGCCCATGTTTGCCCGCATAAAATCCCGTTGGTGGACAAAACATCTCGACTGGCCCTATCTGCCAATTTCCACTTTCCCCATTGTTCCCTTTCCCCTGCCTTCAAAATGGCACATACAGTTCCTGCCACCGATCGATGTCCAGAAGGACTATCCTCCTGAATCCGCGCGCGACCGCTCAGTCGTAAAGGCCATCAGCCTCCAGGTGCGGACCGCCATGCAGGGCGCGCTGGATGAAATGCTGACCCGCCGGCGCTCCATCTTTTGGGGATCGGTCTTTGGACCGTAGATCAGCTCCGAAGTTTGCTGTACCCTCGCGGGGTGGAGAAGGCTTAAAGGCCTGTCTTAAAGGCCGGCATAAATGCCTGCGGTATGGTCGTTGAAGCAACAGGGCTTGAGCCACCGAGGTAAACCGTTCCTGGATAAAGCAATTCGCGAACCGCGTTCGATATTGCGGCCAGACTTCGTGGTGGAAAGGACGGCTCTTCATCTTCCACCAAGAACGCGCCGCCCATTTCACGGTCCGTTTTTCTTCGCGCTTCAGCGCGAAGAACCGGTGGAAGAACGGCCCTTCAGGGCCGTGAGAAGTAATGTCTTGGATATGCGCTTTAGCGCTGGTGGCCAAAGGCACGATTTTTTTATGCCCCACGCAATGATTACGCTTAGGGCCCGCGCATAACAGCGTATGACTTTCACTTGTACGTCCTGGCTAAGAAACAGGTACTCTAGTTTTCTCAATCCATTGCTTTTTCTTTACATTCCGGGTACCTCCTTCATAAACTAACGTCACTCTTTCCGTGAAGTATTCAGGAATCCCGGTAAACTTGGAGCAGATACATGCCCTTTTTCCGGCTTCCATCCGGGAAACAGCTTGAGTGGGCGCCAGTAGTTTGGTTTAAAGACAGCGTGATAAAGACAAAAACGCAGAGCAAAAATTACGTTAACGCCTTTGCCAGCGCCGTGGCTGCGCTCAGCCGCGCCGGAGAAGACCTCACCGCTCGCGTCCTGGAAATGCTGGTCACGGATTTTGACGCCGCCCGCGCCGAGCTCTGGCTGTGGGACGGCTCTTCCGGCTCCTGCTATCTCACTCATGCTGCCGGCATGAAGGCCTCGCATCGCCTTGACTACGCCGCAGCCGGTGCCGGCGCCGTGGGCAAGATCGCTCACAACAAGACCACCATTGAAAACATCGTGCTCTCCACCTTCGGCGGCGACGATCAGGAATTTTCCCGCGAAACCGGCCTCACGCACATCGCCGGATATCCTCTGCTCGCGGCCGGACAGCTCGCCGGCGTTCTGGCCATCTATACCACCGGTGAAGTCCCTGAAGACCTGCTGCTATGGTGGCGGCTGTATTCGGAAATGAGCGCGGCCAAGCTCAACAACGTTCTGGCCGCGCAGGAAAAAGACAAGCGCATTAACCAGCTTTCCCTGCTCTTTGAAGCCACGCGCATGCTCAACTCTACGCTCGATCTGCCGGAGCTGCTGGAGCTGATCCTGAAAATCGCGCGCACTGAAGTAAAAGCCGAACGCGGCACCGTCTTTCTCGCCGATAGCAAGCGCAAAGAGCTCTGGTCGATTGCCGCCTCCGGGCTCGACCACCAGGAAATACGCATTCCCTTTGGCAAAGGCATTGCCGGCCAGGTGGCCGTCTCCGGCGAACTTATCAACACCGACGATGCTTACAGCCTGGAGGCCTTTGATCCCAGCCTTGACCAGCGGCTGAACTATCGCACCAAATCACTGCTGAGCCTCCCCATCAAGCACCATTCCGGTGAAATCGTTGGCGTGCTGCAACTGCTGAACGCGCAGGGCGGAAAATTCTCCAGCGATGACATAGGTTTTCTGAACAAGCTTTCCGGCCACATGGCCATGGCGCTGGAAAACGCCCAGATGCATCGTGACACCATGGAGAAGCAGCGCATGGAGCGCGAGCTCTCCCTGGCCCGCAGCATCCAGCACCGCCTTCTGCCGGAGGCTCCGCCGGTTGTCCCTGGTTACGATATCGCGGTGCTGAGCGATTTCTGTTTCGACGTCGCCGCCGACTATTACGACTTCATCAATCTCGGCCCGCAATCCCTTCTCGTCGTAAGCGCCGAGGTGGAAGGCAAAGGCGTTTCCTCAGCGCTGATCATGGCCAACCTTCAGGCCACGTTGCGCGCGCTGGTCATGCATCTGCATTCGCTGGAGGTGCTGGCTTTTTCGCTGAATGAAATGCTTTATACCTATACCCGAGCGGGCAAGCATCTCAGCGTTTTCCTCGGCCTGGTCGATACCCGCCGCAACGTGCTGCAATACGTTAACGCCGGGCACGTGCCGCCGATCCTGGTGCGCAAGACCGGCGAAGTCAAATTGCTGCAGGAAGGCGGGACCGTCATTGGTCTGTTCCCGCAGGTGGATTACACCCGCGGATCGGTCAAGCTGGAAAAAGACGACGTGCTGGTCTGCTCCACGGACGGCATTCTGCACATCTCTGACGAGCAGAAGCATGAATACGGCGCGCGCCGGCTGACTGACTTCGTGCGCCGCCATCGCGACCGCACCGCCCAGGGCATCGCCGACGCCGTCCTGGCCGAGGTCTCAGCCTATTCCACAGCCAGCATGAATGACGATGACAAAGTCCTCATCGTGCTCAAAGTGACAGCGGATAAAGATGCCGCTGTGGAAGAAGCAAAGAACGCTGGCTGATCTTTGCGCCAGCCGCTATGATCAGTGCAAATCCGTGGAATCAGTGTTGTCAGTGGTTAGGTTTTCTTTCTTCAATCACCAACTCTTGCTCTTTCCCCAGATAGCCTTTTCTGCGGAACCAGTCTTCCATCGCCTCTTTCAGCCGTTGCAGCGGCACGCGTGTTCCAATCCTCATCTCGCCATCGGCTACCGGAAGCGTGTCATCAAAAATGGAATCGTTGGTAAAGCTGCGCATGGAAAAATTGTCGAGCCATTTCATGGGACAGGCCGCCAGCTTCCCATTCGCCTGATATCGCACCTTGATGTGTCGCGCATACATAAGCGTGTTCTCTTTTGAAACTGCCAAACTCACCTTACGGACGAAACCGTTACTCCCCGCGGTCAAACCGTTATTCCGATGGTTCACCATCTATTCGGTCGCTTAGGCCGATTCGGGTGCGAGCAACTGGCCGACGGATAGCCTTATTTTCTATGCAAAATATTGCTATCTTATTGACAACAAGATGCATATACGCCAAATGCGAGTATACGCTTCCATTCCGCCTCAAGAATCCAGAGTTGCTGAAAACACAGACCTTAACACGACGTACATGCACTTGCGTAACCGGCATTTTTGCAACGTCTGGCGCATCCTAGACACTAATAGACGTACTTACATAAGTGAAGGGATCCCCCAAATGACGGACGGCCGCTTACATACCAATTCTACCGAACTCGTAACCCATCTTAAGGAGCTAACGACTGCGTTGACGGCTGTCCATGAAGATCTCTACTGGCTAGCCATGCAGCCCCCAAACGCCAATGACAAACCGGCGGTTCCGGCTGCCGAACTCAACGTAAATACCCTTGCCGAGCTGAAGAGCGCGGTGGACGATATGCGCCTGCTGCTCTGGCAATACATTGAAACCGCTTCTGAGGTGAACCCTCAGCGCATGCAGGAAAGCATGGATTCGCAAAGATTGCATCGCGTCACCAGATTTCTCCAGCTCCTGCGCAAGCGCCTGGTTCCGCCGACTGACGATCAACCGGTATCGTTCATTGAGCGCATCAACGCGGCCGTAACCGAACGCCTGCGCGGCGACAAGGCAGCCTGACTCATGATTGCCTGAGCGATGTCCGGGTTGACATCCTAAAACTGTTCAAGAACTGCGTTCTAAAATACGAGAGACGTGCCGCAAAGCACGCCTCTTTATTCTTGTTTCAAATCCTGCTTGGCAGTTAGTCATTGGCCCTGTCTCGTGGCCAAAGTGTTTTCTGCTTTGAGAATCGGACCAAATACCAAGAGCCAAAAACCAAGAACCCGCGCAACGCGCAAATTACTTCTTTAACCCCGGCCCCGCCGCGCGGACATTCGCCGGCACATCAAACTTCTCAAAGTTCTTGGCAAATCGCGCCGCCAGATCGCCCGCGGTCTTGTCATACGCTGCCTTGTCTTTCCAGGCATCGCGCGGCCGCAGGAACTCCGCAGGCACGCCCGGCACAGACTTCGGTATGGTCAGCCCGAATGCCGGATCGGCCTCGAACTCCACATCGTTCAGCGCGCCCTCAATCGCGGCATTCACCATCGCGCGCGTGTAGGGCAGCTTCATGCGCGAGCCTACGCCGTAAGGGCCTCCGAACCATCCCGTATTCACCAGCCAGCACTGTGAGCCATGCTCCTGCATGCGCCGTCCGAGCATCTCCGCATAGACCTTGGGACGCAGCGGCAGAAATGGCGAGCCAAAGCAGGTAGAAAAATTCGGCTGCGGCTCTTTCACGCCCGCTTCAGTCCCTGCCACCTTCGCTGTGTAGCCGGAAAGAAAGTGGTACATGGCCTGGTCCGTGGTGAGCTTGGAAATTGGAGGCAGAACGCCGAACGCGTCGGCGGTAAGAAAGATCACGTTCTTGGGATGCCCGCCGACTCCCGGGATCACCGCGCCTTCAATATAGTCCACCGGATAGGCGCAGCGCGTGTTCTCCGTGCGGCTGTCATCGTTGTAATCGGGAACGCGTGTATCCGCGTTGACCGTTACGTTTTCCAGCACTGAGCCGAAACGGATCGCGTTCCAGATTTGCGGCTCATTCTCCTTCGACAGCTTGATGCACTTGGCGTAACAGCCGCCTTCAAAGTTGAAAATGCCGGTCGGACTCCATCCGTGCTCGTCGTCGCCAATCAGCAAACGTTCCGGATCAGCCGACAATGTCGTCTTTCCTGTGCCTGAGAGACCAAAGAAAAGTGCGGTCTCGCCTCTTTTGCCAACATTGGCCGAGCAGTGCATGGGGAAGACGTTGTTCTGCGGCAGCAGGAAGTTCATTACGCCAAAGATCGATTTCTTCATTTCACCGGCGTATTTCGTTCCGCCGATCAAGACGATCTTGCGGGTAAAGCTCACCACAATGAACGCCTCTGAGCGAGTGCCATCGCGCTGCGGATCGGCCTGAAATTCCGGCGCAGCCACAATCGTGAATTCGGCGCGATGCGTCTTCAGCTCTTCCGCGCTGGGCCGCACAAACAGCGCGCGGACAAAAAGGTTGTGCCAGGCATATTCGTTGATTACGCGGATAGGCAGCCTGTACTTGGAATCGGCGCCGGCATACAGGTCCTGGACAAAAAGCTCTTTGCCCCGCAGTGAAGCCGTTACGCGATCAAACAGCGCATCGAATTTCTCCGGATCAAACGGCTGGTTCACCTCGCCCCAGTTCACCAGCTCCGTGGTCGCCGGGTCTTTCACCGTGAATTTGTCTTTCGGCGTGCGGCCGGTGTACTTGCCCGTATAGGCCACCAGCGCGCCGTTGTCCGCCAGCAATCCTTCACCCCGGCGCACCGCGTGCTCCACAAGGATTCCTGAATGAAGATTGCGATGGACCTTATCGCCTTTGAGAAGTGTTTCCAGGGTAGCGGCTGTATCAATGGCTGGCATGGTAGACATGGCGGAAAAGATCTCCTGTTCCTGTTGGCGACAGAGGGCTGGTCGCGAGCAGTGGTTTTGGCGTTCTAACGGCTAGGCCGTCTTGATCATTGCGTCCTGGGGCGCGCCAACTTCCTTCAGGACCGCATTCAGGTGTTCCAGCGTTTCATCCACCGTCAGCGTATACATCTCCCGGCCGTGTTCGTACGTGCCGGATTCGATCGCCGTCTTCAAAAAATGCCCGGCGGTCTGGATGGCCAGCGGATCGGTAATCACCCGCCCGGTCCGCTCCTTGTACTCCACCCATGTTGGATGCGGCAACGCAATCCATACCGGACGTCCGCTGGCAAGAAACTTTATGTCTACGGCGTCAGCGTGCCGGGTCGCAATGGCGACAATCAGGGCCTGGTAAGTACAGTGGAGTTTCTCTCCGGTCCAGCGGTCGGTAGCGTGAAAGTCCTGATACATGCTGTCTAAAAATATAGCGGAGCGGCCCCAAAACCAGCAAATAATCGACCGGCCAATATAAGGCCGGCGCCCTTGGGCCGGATGTGATTCTAATCACAGCCCGAAAAGGACACTATGCCTGGAATTCAGCGAGTAAACATGCCCGCCGCGATGCCCCAGGAGTGCGCCTCTCTCAGGGCCGTGTCGCGGTCGAGACTTATAATCGTTCTGCACGCTTTCCTTTCCATGAACAACACCATGCAGGCGGTCTGGATCTCGACCTTTGGCGGCCCTGAAGTGCTGGAAATCCGCACCGTGGGCAAGCCCCTTATCAGCGATGACCATGTGCTGGTCCGCGTCCGCGCGTCCTCGCTCAACCGCGCAGACCTGCTCCAGCGCCAGGGCAAATATCCTCCACCGCCCGGGTTCCCCGCCGAAATCCCCGGCATGGAGTTTGCCGGGGAAGTCGCCGAAGTCAGCCCTTCCGTCCGCCTGTGGAAGCCCGGCCAGCGTGTCTTCGGGCTGATCGGCGGCGGGGCCCATGCCGAATACGTGCTTACCTACGAGCATCTGCTGGCGGAAATCCCCGCCAACCTTGACTGGGTTCAGGCCGCCGCGGTGCCCGAAGTCTTTATCACCGCCCATGACGCTCTCTGGACTCAAGCACAGTTGCGTCCCGGCGAAACCGTGCTCATCCATGCCGTGGGCAGCGGCGTTGGCTTGGCCGCCGTGCAACTGGCCCGTACGATCCAGACTGTGCCTTATGGGACTTCGCGCACCGCCCACAAAATCGAAAAGTCTAAAGCCATTGGCCTGGAAGATGGACTTGTTCTAAACCATAATTTCGACGACCTGCCCGCTGCCGCCGAAAAATGGACCACCGGAAAAGGCATCAACGTTCTGCTCGATCTAGTCGGCGGTTCATACGTCAAAGCCAGCCAGAAAGCCATGGCACACAAAGGCCGTATGATTCTCGTCGGCACCGCCGCCGGCGGCAGCTATGAGCTTGACGCCCGCTACGTGATGAGCAAACGGCTGGAGATTCGCGGGACCGTCCTGCGCTCGCGCTCGCTGGACGAAAAGATCGTCGCTACCCGCCTCTTTGCCTCTGAAGTCGTCCCGCTGCTCGCCCGTGGCATCATCCGCCCCAACGTCGATAGCGTTTTCCCGCTGGCCGAAATCCGCAAGGCCCACCAGCGCCTGGAATCAAATGAGACGTTTGGGAAGGTTGTGGTGGTAATGGAATAGTTCCATCCTGGATTTGGTTCATCGGGTATAACAATGTAAACTCTATCCGCTATGACACCACCACCGTCGCACTCAGGCCGTCCCCGTTACAAGGTAGTGTTTGGAAAAGATGCACAGGACCTGGAAGCAAAACTGAACGATCCAGTCTTTACCCCTGCCGGGTACGCGGTCACCCATCTTGCTTTCAACTCCGCCCGGGCGGAATATCTTCTCATTCTGGAAGATGAACGGAACGACGGACGCTGACGCCCCGGCAATACAACATCACAACGATTTCTCGAAACTCGATTCGGTGAAGGACACCGTCTTGAAGAGTTTCGAACACGCGATGCCCTTGATCCGAGCGACGTAGGAGTGAGGGCGGTGGAAGACTCCCGAAAACCTTTCCTCAGCCGCGTTGTATCAGGGAGTTCTTACGACGCAATTTACGTCCACCGATTTACCACGCGGATATCCAAGCTGGCGAGCCATTACGTGTGTAACCGTGTAAACACTACGAGGCGCATGGCAAACTCGAAAGCTAAATTCGGAGGAAATTGCTTAGCTTTGAAGCTGCTAACGGCTGATTACTCCTTCAGGTGCTTGCGTATTATTGCTGCAGAATGTCCGTGCTTCTTTACCAGTTTTTGAAGTTCCGCTTTGCTTACTCCCAATGCCTTGGTCCAGTAGCGGACTTCATAGTCTTCTTTCAGGCTGATTTTGCTCCGGTCAGCAGGACCGCGCTTGGTTTTATCGTCTGCCATGTCTTTCCTCCGGCGACGCATGATTGCGCCAGGCCATCATTTCAAGGGGGAGCAGCATGTTAGCACTTTCCCAGACGGTTTCAGCAAATGTTTCCAGATATGCTTATCGGTCCATCGCTCTTCCTCTGTGTTCCTCAGTGTCTCCACCGCAATGCTCTGATGCCATGACCGATTTCAGCCCTGATAGCGAAAGCCCATCGGATTCAACGCCCTTCAGACCAGCGCTGGGGCCGATGGCGTGGCAGGTTGAAACTTTGTCGGGCGCGTGGTTTTATGACTGCTATCGCATGGATTCGCCACGATTCCCGATGACGATTATGGGGCTAAAGGACCTCGATCGCGACGGATTTCAAACACTCTTTGGCGGCGACAACAGTAAGAAAAGAAGCTGATGGGAATCGAACTGAAATTGGTTTGCGCTTAGAGCTATCTTCCTGTAAAATTTACCTTTAACCACACGACCTGAAGCCCCACGGCCCTTCTGCGTCAGATATCTGGAGTCAATCGAATGGCACAAGTTTGCGACATCTGCGGCAAAGGCCCGCAATTTGGAAACAAGATCAGCCACGCTCACAACGTGAGCCGCCGCCGCTGGAATGTAAACCTGCGTCCCGTGCGCGCCCATGTAAACGGCGCCAACAAGCGCGTTCGCGTCTGCACCACCTGCCTCAAGTCAGGCAAGGTCGTTAAGGCGTCCGTCGGCAAGAAGACGGCCTAACTAAGCAAAAGTTCCAAGAAGCATTTGAAATCCAAAGGCCTCCCGCGGGAGGCCTTCTTGACTGGATATCGCCAGAACCTTGCGGATTACTCCGCAACTGGCCTGGACGTTCATGGATTGAGAACCGCCTGAATGCTGACCGCTGAGTGCTACTTCAGAACCGCAGCACGATTCCTCCGCCGGCCAGAATGTTGTGATGGTGCAGCCCGCTGTTGGTAGTAAATATGCTGCCAAACCCAAAGTCCGGATCGCCGGTCACAAAGTCGCGGACCTCAGCCCGGAAGCCCAGCAACGGAAGTCCGGTCTTGAAGTCGAGCCCGCCGCCGTACTGGATTGCTCCTTTGTTCTGTGTCAGGCCGGCGGTATCCAGGGAATAGTGCGCCCACCCGCCGCCAATGCTCACCCACGGAGAAATAGGCGCGATTGGGGCAATTTTGAGCCGCAATCCCGGAGTGATAAACAACGTGCCAATGTGATCGAGCGCCGTTGATACTCCGGCAACCGTCAGCGGCGTTGACGGTATTCCCGCCACCGGCAGCTCCGCGTGCAGTGAAACCAGGTGCGCGTTCAGCAGGCGCACTCCCAGAGCGCCTTCAAGAAAAATGTGGTGGTCGGTCTTGATGGTCGCGGGCGTGCTCCCGATGACCGGCACCAGGAACGTGCCGTTCGTGTCTGAAACAAACGATCCTCCCACTACAAACGCCACGTCCGCCTTCTGCGCCATCGCGAACGTGGAGGCACACAATATGACAAACAAAATGAGATAGCGCTTCATTAGGAAGCTCCTTTTGCTGGATTCAAGTTTTTAGTTGGCTCTGGCAACGTGAGATGCGGATTTCCGGTCTGATGGCACAGAAAAATGCTCACTGCGGGAACCATCCTGGTAACCAAAGGTCAAGTCCCTGCGCGTCTCCAACACTCGGTCCGAGCTTATGCGGCAGGCCCGCCAGACGTGCATTGCCATCGTTCAATCCGTGCATGCCTTCTTCAGAAATGCAGCGTCACCCCGCCGCCTACAAACAAATTGTTCAAATGATTGTTGGTGAGCGTGGAGAATGAGGGCGCTCCGGCAATAAAGTCGCGCGTTTCAACGCGAAAGCCCAGCAGAGGCAGGCGCGTTTTGAAGTCCAGTCCGCCGCCCACCTGGAAAGCTCCATGATTATCAGATGTTGCCCCCGCTTTAAAGCGGCCCAGTCCGCCTCCCGCGCTCACAAACGGAGAGACGCTTGATGATGGCAGAAACTTCAGCCGCAAGGATGGCGTGAAAAAGAACGTCGAAAAATCCGGCGACAAGAACCCGGTCTTGCGCGTCGGGGAAAACATGAATGGCAGTTCCAGGTGGAGCGACGCTACCCTGAAGTTTGCCAGGCGATGGGCATACGTGCCTTCAACCGTAAAGGCCGGGTCCACCGAACGGCTGACAATCCCTGCGGGACAGGTAAGGATGGCCTCGCATTGCGCCGGTCCCTCGGCGCCCGGCGAAAAAGTCCCGCCGAAAGTTACTGCTACATCATTGGATTGGGCAAATGCGGCGCTTGCTACAAGCAGAAAAACCAGCAGAACAGCAAAACGACTTCTAGCCATCGTTGCTCCTTGCAGTTTTTACGCCAGCGCGATCACGTCAATCTCCACTGAGACGTCCTTCGGCAGGCGGGCTACTTCCACCGTGGAACGTGCCGGCGGCGCGTTCTTGCATATTTTTCCGTAAACCTCATTCATCTGGCCGAACTCTCCCATGTTCTTCAGGAATACCGTGGTCTTGACCACTTTTTCCCAACTGCTGCCCGCCGCTTGAAGGATTGCGCTCAGGTTTTTCAGCGCCTGCTCCGTTTGCGCTTCGATTCCGCCGGTAATCAGGTTGCCGGTCGCCGGATCAATAGGGATCTGCCCGGAGATAAAGACAAATCCGTTGGCCTTGATGGCCTGTGAATACGGCCCGATCGCCTTGGGCGCGTTGGGGGTTGAAACCACGTCTCGGTTAAAGCCGCTCATTTTAGCTCCAGGTGCAGCAAAGATTTTGCGACCATTGAGCATAGCAAATCGGCTTTTGTTTGTGCCGTGCCCGGTTTATTCGAACCTCAAGGTCGATTCCGGAACCAGCCGAGTGGCTTTGGCGGGAATGGCGGCCGCCATCACGGAAAAGTGGGCGGAAGATAGAAACCTGCCCATCATCGCAGTACAGTGGAAGGGTGGCGGAAATTTTCGCCGGAAAGCTGCTCACACGCACAAACCGCCCAGCACCTTTGCGCTGAGCGGGAACTCTTGTCATTTTTGCGCGGACGACTTGGGTAACGTGTACTCACCTTCCACATCGATGATCATGGCGCCCTCGGCGTCCGGCTTTCCCTTAAACGTACCCTTGCCTTTAATGCCGTGGAGTTTTCCCGTGCCGCTGACAAAGCTCCATGTGCCCTTCGTGGTTTCTGGTTTCCCGTCCTTCAGGGTGTCGGTTCCATCCGTATAAACCGTGAACTTATCGCCGTTTGTCATGGTGCCCAGCACGTATCCCAGATCATGAGCGCTGCTGGCCGTCATGTCCTGCATGCTTGTGCCGCTATCGTCTTTGGTCTGGATCCCGGCGATGGTCATCGGCTTGGTCCACGTGCACTTGCCTTGGCTGACGGCCAAAGCATGGCCTGGTTTGTCGCCGACATCGATTTTCTGAAACTGGTCAGGGTTGCCGCACTTGACCGTGCCTGAGATTTTCGTTTGGGCAACAGCAAGGACCGAGAACGCTAAAAACAAAAAGACCACCAGTGTGGCTTTCCACTTCATAGAACCTCCCACAAGTAAAATTTGCGAGCAGTATAGCACCTGAGTTGGGACGGACTATGCGCGTTGTGCGATCTGCGCATCCGTTGCTCAACCTGGAACGGCCACGGCGGGATGCTTTAGTTAGACTTTGTTCAACCTTTGCACGTCGTGTATCCCCGGAATCTTTCTCAAGCCGCTGATCACGCGCTCCAGGTGCTTCACGTCTTCAATGTCAATCACAATGTCGATCGTCGCCTGGCTGTCCGCGGTGCGGGCTTCAATGTTGCGGATGTTTGTGTTGTCGTCAGAGATCACGGCCGTAAGCTGCTTCAGCATGGCCGGACGGTCGTCGCAGAAAACTGTCAGCTTCACCGGATAGGTCCCGCGCCCGTCGGTCTTGTCCACCTTCGGCGCTTTGGCCCATTCCACCGCGATCCTGCGGTCGGCCTCATACATCAGGTTATTCACGTTGGGGCAGCTTACCGCGTGTACGGCCACGCCCTTGCCGCGCGTCACGTAGCCCACAATCGCTTCACCCCGGATCGGATTGCAACATCGCGCGCGATACACCAGCAGATCGTTATAGCCTTTTACCTTGATTGCGCCCGTGTCCGCGCTCTGGCCAAACACGCGACGGATCACCGTGCCCAGCGTGCTGCCGGTCTTCGGCGTCTCTTCCGCGGCGGGCGTCTGCTCTGAAATTTCCGGGGAAAGCTTGGCCAGTATCTGCCGCGCGGAATACTTCCCATAACCGATCCCCGCCAGCAGGTCCGGTCCGCCGCCCAGGCCGTATTCCTTGGCGATCGCGTCCATGGTCTTGTCGTTAAAATCTTTCAGCGCCAGGCGATATTTGCGCGCCTGCTTTTCCAGCAGCTTCTTGCCGATCTCAATGGCCCGCTCGCGCTGGTGGATGTTCAGCCAGTGTCGTATTTTGTTGCGCGCGCGCGTGGACTTAGCAAAGCCCAGCCAGTCGCGGCTGGGATTGTGCCCCGGCTGCGTCATGATCTCCACCACGTCGCCGTTGCGCAGCTTGTTCCGCAGCGGCACAATGCGCCCGTTCACCTTGGCGCCCACGCACGTGTGTCCCACTTCCGTATGGATCGCGTAGGCAAAATCAATGGCGCTGGCGTCACGCGGCAGGATCACGACCTTGCCCATGGGCGTAAAGCAATAAACCTCTTCCGGGTAAAGATCGACCTTCAGCGTGGAAAGAAACTCGCTCGGGTCTTTTACGTCCTGCTGCCACTCCACCACCTGCCGCAGCCACGCCAGCCGCTGCTCGTCCTTGGCGCTCACCGGGCTGCCGTCTTTGTACTTCCAGTGCGCGGCAATGCCTTCTTCCGCCATCTTGTGCATCTCTTCCGTGCGGATCTGCACTTCAAACTGGTGGCCGTCTTCCGTGATCACCGTCGTGTGCAGTGACTGGTAGAGGTTCGGCCGCGGCATGGCGATGAAATCTTTGATCCGTCCCGGCACCGGCCGCCACATCTGGTGGATCGCCCCCAGCACGGTGTAACAATCCTTCACTGACTTGGTGATGATGCGCACCGCCAGCAGGTCATAAACCTGGTCCACCGTAATGCGCTGCCGCAACAACTTCTGGTGGATGCTGAACAGCCGCTTGATTCGGCTCTCGACCTTCGCGTCAACGCCGTTTTCCTTGAGCTTGCCTTGCAGGATCTTCACCAGCTTGGCCAGGAACGCTTCACCGGCCTTGCGCCGTTGTTCAACGGCAGTCCGCACCTGGTCATAGCCGATGGGATCGACGTATCGGAATGAAAGATCTTCCAACTCGCCGCGAACCTTGCCCATGCCCAGCCGATGCGCCAGCGGAGCGTAAATTTCCAGCGTTTCTTTTGCCACCTGCTGCCTGCGCTCTTCCGGCAGGTGCTTGAGCGTGCGCATATTGTGTAGGCGGTCCGCCAGCTTGATCAGCACCACGCGGATGTCATCCACCATGGCCAGCACCATCTTGCGCACATTTTCCGCCTGGCGCTCTTCCCGGCTGGCCAGATTGATCTTGTCGATCTTGGTGACGCCTTCCACAATGTGCACCACGTGCTCGCCGAATTCGCGGCGCACGTCCTCGTGCGTTACGCCCGTATCTTCAATGGCATCGTGCAGCAGCCCGGCGGCGATGGCCGTGGAATCCAGCTTCATATCGGCCAGTACCAGAGACACTTCCAGCGGGTGAATCAGATAGGGCTCGCCGGAAGCGCGCGTCTGTCCCTGATGATGTTTTAGAGAAAAATCGTAGGCCTTGCGGATGATTTCCAGATCGTCTGTAGGGCGGTTTTCGGCGACCTTGGCCAGCAGTTGCTGGAATTTGCCATTCAGCAGCTTCAGCTCTTTCTGCGAAGCGGGCTGCGGGTTTGTCGCCATGTTCAATTATAACGTGAGAACACGGGAGCTTCTTAGAACGGCCTACTGGAGACTTTTGAAATCGCCATTGGACATCTTCTCCAGCCTGCTCTTCGCAGCCTCATTGCCTTTAGCCGCTGCTTTTTCATACCACTGGCGGGCCTGCTTATAGTCCTGCGCCACGCCTAAGCCTTGCTCATAAGAGGAACCGAGGTTGTACATGCCCCAAGATTCGTCTCTATCGGCACTCTTTTGAAACAATTGAAACGCTCGCTTATAGTCTTGCTTCACACCCAAACCTTTTGCGTAAATCACTCCCAAATTATTTGCACCCAAACCACCCAAATAGCCTATAGCTTCAGCCTTCTCATAATAGGAACGGGCTGTGGGGTAGTCTTGAGCTCGGAATTTTCCGTAGTAAAACACATCCCCCAGAAACCGCATTGCGCTCCCGTCGCCAGCCGCAGCAGCTTTTTCGAAGAGTCGAATCGCATCATCAAATCTCTTTTCATGCATGGCCACATTAGCGTGCTGGTGATAATCGCTGGCAAGTTCTTGATTGCTCTTTGGTTGCTTATTTTCTGTCGGCGATTTCGACTGTGCGGTCACAGTAATGGATAAGACAAGTGCCACAAATAACATCCTAATAAGGTCTTTCACGTCGTACCTTTCAAGTCATCTTGCCGTTTCCGACTTCAATTGGACTTTAAGTTATCGCGAATGCAGCCGTTCGGCAACACATTACGGTTTCGCCCCTCCCGTGTGCTTCCCGGTTTTCAAGTCCACTTCAAACGGCACTTCTTTATCGGCCACCGCGTCCCACCCATGGCCCAGCAGCGTATCTCCATCGATCGAGTTAATCGTCAGGCCTTCCCAGGTGAGCCGCTCGGTAGTCCAAGCAATGCCTGAACTGCCCAGGGCCGTAATCGACGTAAACCCCGCGAACAGCAGAAGGCCCTGCTGCGAAAGCACGCGCAAATCCACCACGGGACGCTGCTCAATACGCTGCCATTCAGCAGGATCAGAGGCTTTCACCACGTAGGCGTAACCGCCCACCACAACGCAGAAAGAGTCCGGATCGGGCGTTGAACAAAGCTGGCTGACCACCTGGTCCGAGTCAAAGCCCAGGGCAAAGAATGCCGCCCACGCCAGCCCGCTCTGCGGAATAACGCGCACGTAAGCGCCGCTGCGGTCGCCTTCTTCAAGCTCGACTGGATAGTGGTACAGCTTTTCTACCGGGTGGACAGGCGGAGCAGCTTCCAGGATTCTGACTTCGTAGTTGCGCGGAAAGGTGAAGTCGAAGCGGAAGTGCTGTTTCATGGTGTTCTTTCAGATCCAAGGGAAGCTGCCGGCGCCGGAATGTCTCGCGATTATCGAAAAAGCCCAAAAAAATAAATGTGGACCGCAGCCGCCCTCGGCTGCGATGAAGAGTTTGATGGGACGCAGGTGAGGGCGCCTGCGCTCCCGCTCAGTTCTTTTGCGCCGCTTCAAACTCCGCAACCCGCTCGCGCACGCTCTTCACATGCACCGGCAGCTCCAGCCTGCTTCCGTCTTCAATCAGCGGAATCAACTTGTTGAAGTCCGGCCCGGAATGCGAGCCAATCAGCATGACCCTTACCGGATGAAACAGGTCTTTGCCCTTTGCTCCTGTTTCAGCCTTGATCTCATCCATGATCGCCTTGAACCGCTCCGGCGTCAGCGGGGACTCGGTTCCCGCGCGCTTCGCAAACGCCTGCATCACGGCTTTTGCCTTGTCGCTGGCAAATACTTCAGCGTTCTCTGGCAGAGCCAGCGCTGCGGCCGCGTCATGGTTGAAAATAATCTTCGCTTTCTCCGGCAACTGGTCCAGTTGATCGACGTATGGCGTCAGCAGATCGATCAAACTGCAGGTCCAGCCGCTGATGTTTCCATTCACGCTGGTCGGCAGCAGCCTCGCGCGCTGTAGCACTTCCGTGCCCATTTGATGAATGCGCTCCGGCGGACTCTGCTTGATGTAATGCCGGTTCAGCCAGTGCAGCTTTTCCGTGTCGAACACCGCAGGCGATGGCGTGACCCGCTCCAGTGAAAACTCCCTGATCAATTCGTCTTTGGGGAAGATCTCTTTGTCGCCGCCGCTCGGCGCCCAGCCCAGCAGCGCCAGGTAATTCATCAGCGCTTCAGGCAGGACTCCCATGTCGCGGAACGCGGCCACCGACGTCGCCCCGTGCCGCTTCGACAACCGCTCACGGTCCGGGCCAAGAATGGTTGAGAGATGCGCAAACTCCGGCACCGGCAGTCCCAGCGCTTCATACACGGCCACCTGTTTCGGCGTGTTGGAAATGTGGTCGTCGCCCCGGATGACGTGCGTAATCTTCATATCGGCGTCGTCAATCACCACCACGTAGTTGTAGATCGGCATGCCGCTGGAGCGCACGATAATGGGATCGCTCACCACTTCATTCGAAAACTCCACGTCGCCACGCACAATGTCATGGAAACGGATCGGATGCTCCGGGATCTGCAACCGTATCGCGGCAGGCTCGCCTGCCGCACGACGCCGCTCGGCCTCCGCTGGATCGATGCTCCTGCATTTGCCGGAGTAGATCGGCTGGCGCTGCTCCGCCATCGCCTGCTGGCGGTCGCGCTCCAGTTCTTCCGCCGTACAAAAGCAGTAATATGCCTTCCGCTCTTTGATGAGCCGTTCGGCATAGCCTTTGTAAACATCCATCTTGTCGGACTGGCGGTAAGGCGGATACGGCCCGCCGACGTCCGGCCCTTCATCCCAGTCAAGGCCCAACCACTTCAGGTCTTCCATGAGCTGCGTTTCGTAACGCGCCTCGCTGCGCTCCAGGTCAGTGTCTTCAATCCGCAAAATAAACGTGCCGCCCTTCTGGCGGGCAAAGAGCCAGTTAAACAGCGCCGTGCGCACGTTTCCAAGGTGGATGTGGCCCGTGGGTGACGGAGCAAAACGGACGCGAACTTTATCGTTCTGAGGCATCTATATCCATGGTAACAAAAGCCAATCGCCTGCTTTGGCCAGCCAACGCCCGCAGCCGGAATTTCATCTGAACCATTGACAGCAGCTCGGGATTCCCATTCATGCCTTCCAGCGCCATCGGCCCACTCATTCTGTTTCTCGCAATCCTGCTTACCGGCGCGCATCTGCTGGGCTATCTCTTTGCGCGACTGCGGCAGCCCCGCGTGATTGGAGAAATTCTTGCCGGCTGCATCCTTGGGCCATTTGTTCTCGGTCGATGGGCTGCTTACACGCACTTTCTTCAGCTTGACGTGGCCGCCAACGAGAAGAAAGCAGCGCTCGACCTGCTCTACTATCTTGGCCTGCTCATGCTCATGTTTCTCTCCGGCGCGGAAACCAAAGCGCTCTTCCAGAAGCATGAACGTAAGCAAATTGGGTGGCTGGCCGCCGTAGGCACGGCGCTGCCGTTCTTCATCATGCTGGCCCTGGGATCGGTGCTGCCGCTCGGCTGGTTCATGGGCGTTAAATCCAGCCGCGCTTCCCTGCTTCTGGTGATGAGCATCGCGGTAGCCGTGACTTCGATTCCCGTGATCTCGCGTATCTTCTTCGATCTCAAGATTCTGCACACGCGTTTTGCCCGGTTGGTGCTGGGCGTGGCCGTGCTTGAAGATATCGTTCTCTGGGCCGTGCTGGCCATTGCGACCGCGATTGCCGACTCCGCTGGACTTCCGGGCCGCAAGATTGCGCTTCACATCATTATCACGCTGGTCTACTTCATTCTCGGCCTTGTTCTGTTTCCGCGCGCCACCAAGCGCATTTCGAAATCGCGATTCAACCTGCTGGCCATCAACTCTCCGGTGACCTTCACTCTGTTGATCGCATTCGCCTACGTCGCTGTAGCAGGACTTCTTGATGTGAACCTGGTCTTCGCGGCGTTCCTTGCCGGCTTTGCCGTCTCGCGCAAGCGTCTGGGTGAATCACTGGCCACGATCTCCGGTTTCTCTTTCGCGCTGTTCATCCCAGTCTATTTCGCGCTGGTGGGCTATAGCCTGATCTTTGGCAAGGCCTTCTCAATTCCAATGCTGCTGGCCTTTCTTGCCGGCGCCTGCGTGCTTAAGCTGCTGGCCGTAGCGCTGGGAGCGTGGCTGGCGGGCTTCCGAGGGCTCGACATCACGAACCTCGCTGTTGCCACCAACGCTCGCGGCGGCCCCGGCATTGTGCTGGCCAGCGTGGCCTTTGAAGCCGGGATCATCAGCGCGGCGTTTTACACCACGCTGGTTCTAGTCGCCGTGCTCACATCACAGGCAGCAGGCGCATGGCTGGAGTTTGTACTGCGCAAAGGCTGGCCGCTGCTCTCCGGCGATGCTTCTGCTACGACTGCTTCAACCGTCGAGAAAGCGCCGGAGCAGTTGGTGGCGTGAGCAGCAGCAGTCAGCCGTCAGCACTCAGCATTCAGCATTCAGCCAAACCATTTTTACCGCAAAAGGACGCAAAGGAGCTGAAAAAATAGAACCGAGTTGCTCAGCGCCTCTGCATTCTCTGCGGTCAAATATCTTTCGGCTGGGTGCAGATTGCCGATCACTGGCCCTCAGCTCAGGGGCAGGATCCTTTGCGTCCTTAGCGGTAAATTTCTCTTTGGCTGAGTGCTGAAGGCTGACTGCTGAGTGCTGCCCTCAAATGCGTCTGGCTGATCCTGTCGTGCCAGCCCAGCCGGTCTTCATCCACCAGCGCCCAGGCATAGCCTAGCCCAATGGAAAAAGCCGAGAGCGCGCTGCCAGCCGCGCGGATCTGGCGATCGAACATGGTCGTGGCTTTCCCTTCAAACGTGCACAGTTCAAGCTGCGCCATGCGCATCCCGGGTGTGGCCCGGCGATAGGTGAGGAAGATGTACTGAAAGAGCAGCCAGAATATTCCAGCAGCCGCCAGCATGCACACCAACGTCATGCGTGACTGCGGCATCTCTTCCGCGAGTTCCAGAAAGGTGATCGCGAAAGAACCGGTGGCGATAAAGACCAACCCGGCGTCGACGACGCCGGAGAAGAAACGCTGGCCCAGCGGCGCCGGCCGCGGGATGATCTCGCGATCATCGTCATAGCGGGCATCTTCAGGTTCCAGCCGGATATCGGAAAAATTCGGCAGCAGCTCCATCTGCTCGCCTGCAAGGGAAGGCGTGATCTCCGGCGGAATAAGTTCGACCGGCTCGGTGTCATAGGCCTCCGTGATTCGGGGCGTTTCCGGCGCAGGCGCAACTTGCTCCAGCTCATCGAGCATTACCTCTTCCACCGTAGGAACGTAAGCCGGCTGGGTCCGCGGAAAGCGAATGACCTTGGGCGGCTCAGTCCTGCCCATCACCGGCTTGACCATGTTCTGGGGAATCACGATCTCATGAAAGCGCTCCGGCGGAGGCGGCAGATCGTCATCCTGCGGCTCTGCGCCGAAGGAATGCGGCGTATCGCCGGAAAAGTCCAGCTCCATGGCGTTGGGATCGGCGGCGCGGCGGCGGCGTGCGCGATGCTGCTGCACTCGCGAGACAATTTCGCGTCTCCACGCCGGATCGGCCGCGGAACGCTGCTCGCCCGCAACTGCGCGCAAAGGGGCCGCGGCCCGCGCCAGATCGTCATCAACAAAGGCTTCGTTGTGGGCGCGCTCAGCCATGGCCGAACTGTTTCTGCCTGTGTGGGCGCAGGGAGTCGCCTTACCGCATAAGGGGCAAGTCATGGGCCGGTTCGGAGAATTTCGCCAGGAGTGGGATGCACCCGTGCCGGGAGAGGTTTTGCTTTTCCAAAACTTGACGTGATAACTTCCCAGTCTTGGCTTTCTACGGCATGCGTTCCCAACATAAGTTTGTTATCACAGCAGGGCTGCTTTGTCACTTGTTTGTCACCGCGCAGCTAGTGGCAACCCAGGCGCTCGCGGAACAGGCTGGGCAAAATCCCGGCGCCGCGGTGGAGCAAGCCGCGCCCATCCCGGCTCCCACTCCGCCGGGGCCGGCACAGAATCCTTCTTCAGAGGAACGCACCGGAAATTGCCATTCAGTCATCACTGCGCCGCCGGCAGCGCGGCAAGTTTCGCCCACGGGCACCGCGCAACCCAACGAGGGCGCCGCCACTCCCGCGCAAGGCGCGCGCAAGCCAAGGATTCCTATCAGCCAGGAGCATCCCGTCATCATCGATGCTCAGGAATGCGAGCAGGCGGGCAAGGTTTACACGCTGCGCGGCAATGCCGAAATCCAGTTCGCCGGCTACGACTTCCGCGGTGACCTGGTGACTTATGATTCGGCCACTGGCGATGTCAGCGCCAAGGGCCATATTTCATTGGATGGCGGCCCGCGTGACATACACATCAGCGGCAGCGAAGGGACCTATAGCCTTCACTCGCAGACGGGCAAGTTTTACGACGTGCGCGGCTCCACCGGAGCGCGCTTTAAGGGAAGAAGCGTTACCCTCACCTCCTCCAGCCCTATTTCATTTTCCGGCAAAATGGTGGAGCAGACCGGGCCGGAGGAGTATGTCCTGCATAACGGTTCAGTGACTTCATGTGAGCTACCTCATCCCAAGTGGACCTTCAACGCGGCCAGGATCATTCTGCGAGTGGGAAATTACGCGCACGTTTACAACACCACGTTTCGGCTTAAAGGCGTTCCGGTTTTCTACCTTCCCTATGCATCGCCTCCGGTTGAGCGGCTGGGGCGCGCCAGCGGATTCCTTATTCCCAACTTCGGCACCTCGAACACCAAGGGCACGGTGGTCGGCGATTCGTTCTACTGGGCCATCAACCGCAGCATGGATGCCACATTGGGCGGAGAATTTCTTTCCAAGCGAGGATGGGGACTCCAGGAAAACTTCCGCTATCGCCCCAGCGAGTCTTCATTCCTCAACCTGAATTATTTCGGCGTGCTTGACCGTGGAATCACCACGACCTCTGTGGCGACGGTGAACGGGGTCAGCCAGACGGTTTCTAAAACGGTGAAACAGGGCGGCGAGGACGTAAAGCTCAACGCTGAAACCAACTTCTCCAATGGCGTTCGCGGGGTCGCCTCCGTGGATTACCTGAGCTCGTTTATTTTCCGGCTGGCATTCACTGAGAATTTTTCCCAGGCCGTGGATTCTGAAGTCAGGTCGGCGGCCTTTCTCACCAAGAATACGCAGGGATTTTCCTTTAACGGCTTTGTGGCGCGTTACCAGAACTTCCAGAGCCAGAACAATGACGATGCCATCGTGATCCTGCACGCGCCCGGTTTTGAACTCTCCAGCGTCGATCGCAAAGTGTTCGGCTCGCCTGTCTATTGGTCCTATGGCGTTGCGGCCGAGGGCGTGCGGCGCAGCCAGCCGGGCTTTGTTACTCCCGGCGTGGTTGGCCGGTTCGATGTAGATCCCGATCTCAGTCTTCCCCTCTTTTTCCATGGCTGGACATTCCGGCCGGAAGTCCAACTGCGCAATACGATCTACTCCCAGCAACAGATCACGGTGCAGGGCGTCACCGATACAAGCCACAACATTTTCAACCGCCGCACCATCGCCACCAGCGTTGAGCTGCGACCGCCGACCCTGGGCAAGGTATTTGGCAGTACAGTGGCGGGCAGAAAGCTCAAGCACACCATCGAGCCGCGCCTCGTCTACCGTTACACCAACGGCGTGGAGAATTTTGGCTCCATCATCCGCTTTGATTATCGTGACATCCTCAGCAACACCAATGAGGCGGAGTTTGGCCTTCTTCAGAGGCTCTTTCTCAAGCGCAAGCGCGCCGGCTGTGACGAGGAAACAGCAGGCGGCAACGGCTCCACGCCCTGCGCGCCGGCCGGGGCCGACGAATTTGTGAGCTGGGACATAAAGATGAAATATTTTTCTGACCCCACTTTCGGCGGCGCGGTGGTTCCCGGCACCCGCAACGTGCTCACCACCACCGCGAATTTCACCGGAATCGCCTTTCTTACTGACCCGCGGCGCTTTTCTCCCGTCGTGTCACAGTTGCGCATTCGCACCAGCGCCAACAGTGACCTGGAATGGCAGCTTGACTATGACACCAAGAAAGGCCGCATCAATTCCAGCACGTTTTACACCGGCTTTCACTTCGGCGATTTCTTCGTCGGCGCGAGTCACGCCTATCTACAGGTCCCCGGCGAAGTAGTGGACAATCCCACCACGGGAACGGCCCTGCCCACATGCATCCCACACGTCTTCAACCAGCCTTCCTGCGTGCCGCCGCTGTTTGACCAACTGCGCGCCCAGCTTGGCTATGGCAGTCCCACCAAACGAGGCTGGAGCGCCGCCGCCAACATCGGCTTTGACCGCGAATTCAACCTGCTGCAATACTCCGCCGCCCAAACGTCTTACAACTGGGATTGCTGCGGCCTGAGCTTTGAGTACCGGCGCTTCTCGCTGGGCTCGGTCCGCAATGAGAACCAGTACCGCTTCGCTTTCACGCTGGCCAATATCGGATCGTTCGGCAATTTGAAGCGCCAGGAACGGTTGTTCTAGTTTTGATCCCGAACGTAGTGAGGGAACCCTTTTGCCAAAACATACCATGGGTTCCGAGTGATAGCGTCGGCACGATAGCGATCCCTCGCCTGGCTCGGGATTTCAGAAAGAACAGTCTTTTCAGGTTTAAAATCTAAACTATGGATCTCGCCGCCAAGCAGCAGCGTCTTGAAGTCTCGCTCCGGGAGCTGCGCCGCACCCTGGTTGCTTACTCGGGCGGCGTCGACTCAGCCTATCTTGCCTGGACCGCGAACCGCGTTCTGGGCAAAGACATGCTCGCTGTAATCGCGGACTCCCCCAGCCTGGCCCGCACGCAGTTGCAGGACGCGCTGGCCTTCGCCCATGAACACGGGATTGCGATTGAGATCATTCAGACTGGAGAGATGGAGCGCCCGGAATATGTCCGCAATGACCGCCAGCGCTGTTTCCACTGCAAAGACGAGCTTTTCCAGGTGATGGAGCGCTTTGCGGCCGACCGCGGCTTTCGGTCGATAACGTATGGCGTGAATGTCGACGACCAGAGCGATTTCCGGCCCGGCCAGGCTGCTGCGCGGCAGCATCAGGTTGCCGCTCCACTTCTCGATGCGGGATTGACCAAGGCGGAAATTCGCGAACTGGCGCGCACAGCGGGCCTTCGCGTGTGGGAAAAGCCTGCTTCAGCCTGCCTGTCGTCGCGTATTGAATACGGCCGCCCGGTCACTCTGGAGGCGCTCTCCGCCGTGGAGCAGGGTGAAGATGCCCTGCGCGGCCTGGGCTTTCGCCAATGCCGGGTGCGCCATCACGGCGAGATTGCCCGCATTGAGATCGCCAAAGATGAGATGGCGCGCGCCCTTACCCCGGAGATGTTTGCCGAGTTCACCCGTATTTTCAAGGGCTTGGGATTCGCTTTTGTTGCACTCGATACTGAAGGGTTCCGCTCCGGTTCCATGAATACCCCGGTGTCGTCCCAGCCACTGATTAAGCTCATCTCCTGAAGGTCTCTGATACCCCTTCATGAGATAATTTAGGGCAATTCGTATTTTCAAAAAGGTGGTTCCTTTGGCTAGATTGGGTGTAATTTTCATCGTTCTATTCCTTGTGCTTGCCGGAGCAACTTTTCCGGTCCAGAGCGCTTCCTCGCCGCAAAAGAAGGCTGCCAAGGCAGCTACATCGGCGAGCAAACCGGCTGCTGCTCCAAGTAAGACTGCTGAAACCGCAAAGCCGGCCGAGAAAGCCGACCCACTTTCTCCCGAGGTGGTCCACAGAATCCAGACTGAGATCCGCACCCACTACAATGTGCCGCAGCAGATCACGATTTCCGTGGCGCCTCCCACGCCGGGCAGCGTTCCCGGCTACGATGACCTGGCGATCACCCTGCTGGGAGGGAACCATCCCTCGACCCATGAATTCCTGATCTCCAAAGACCGCAAGACCCTGGCGCACATGGAGAAGTACGATGTCTCCCAGGACCTAATGTCCAAGATCGACGTAAAAGGCAGGGCGGTGCGGGGTAACCCGAATGCCAAGGTCACGATCGTTAATT
The DNA here is from genome assembly GCA_035703825.1 of Candidatus Angelobacter sp. GTDB lineage: Bacteria > Acidobacteriota > Terriglobia > Terriglobales > Acidobacteriaceae > Angelobacter. Next base: position 22,264 of record DASSXL010000170.1, on the reverse strand, counting down.
TTGACGATTTTCAATGTCCCTTCTGCTCCCGCATGCATGCCAACCTCTTTACCACTGTCTTTAAGGACTATGCCGACAGGGTGAAGATCGTTTACAAGGACTATCCCCTGATTGAGATCCACCCCTGGGCCATGCATGCCGCCATCGATGGCAATTGCCTGGCAGAACAGAACAATGAGGCGTACTGGGACTTTGCCGACTATGTGCATGCCAATCAGAAGCTGGTAGCGGGCGCTTCACGCACGGACGCGTATTCAAATCTGGACAATGCAGCCAAGACCCAGGCGCAGAAACATCAGCTCGATCAGGAAAAGTTGCAGGCTTGTGTCCAGAAGCAGGATGAGAGTTCGGTGCGCGCGTCCATGGCGGAAGGCGATAAGCTGGGCGTGGATTCCACTCCGACCCTGTTTATCAACGGGGAACGGTTTACCGGCGCCGTGCCTGAACAGGAGTTGCGCGCAGTCCTGAACCGCGCTCTGGCCGATAGCGGGCAGCAAGCTCCAACGAACGCAAAAAACTAGTCACGTGTCAGTGGAATTCGGTTATCGTACCGTATCTGAATTGCCAGGGAGGCGACTGTTGATCCAGGCGCGCAAATATCGGAGCAGTCTGTCTTTGCTTGTTCTCATGCTCGCTTTGGCGATGGCCGGCTGTCAGGGCCGCGGCACGGACAAAGAAGTAATGGCCAAGGTAAACAGCTATAAAATTTTCCGTTCCGAACTCGACAAGAACTATAACGCCCGGATAGCTGGCTCTCCGCAAAAGCCCACCGCCACTGAGGAAGAGGCCCTTCGTTTGAACATCCTGAGCGGTATCATTGATACCCAGCTTCACCTGCAGAAGGCTGAAAAGCTTGGAATAGTGGCAACGGACGACGAGGTGGAAGGCAAGTTCACCCAGGCCAAAGCGCCCTATACGCAAGAGGAATTTCAAAAAAGACTCAAAGACCTGGGCCTCACCGAAGAAGACTCCAAGCAGGAGATACGCCGCAATCTGACCATTGAGAAGCTTTTAAACAAGGAAATCGGATCAAAGGTGACCATATCCGATTTTGACCTCCAGAACTATTACAACCAGCACAAAGCCGACTTCAACCTGATTGAGCCGCGATATTTCGTGGCCCACATAATGGTCACGGGCCAGCCGATGGGCCAGCCGGGAGAAACCCCGGGCAAAGCCCAGAATGATGCCGAAGCGCACAGGAAGATCACCGAAGCCCACAAGCGGCTGGAAAGCGGCGACGATTTTGCCAGCATTGCGGCAAAATTTTCTGAGGACCCCGATACCGCGCGTAATGGCGGCGAACTGGGTCCCATGCCTGAGTCACAACTGAAGAACACTGAGCCGGCAACCCGAGACGCAATCCTCAAACTGAAACCAGGTCAATTTAGCGAGGTGATCCCTGTGGTGAATCCCACCACGCACCAGCCATTCGGCTATCGCATCGTGAAATTGATTGGCAAGGAAGCGGCCGGACAGCGCGACTTGAACGATCCCCAGGTGCAGCAGTTCATCCGCAACCAACTGCGCAGCCAGCGCGAGCAGATTCTGCGCGCTGCTTATGATGAAGTCCTGCGCGACAATGCCGAGATACACAACTATTACGCAGAACAGATTTTGAAGAATTCAGGCACAAAGTAGTTACAACCGACGGCCTGTCAGTTAGATTACTTCGGAATCTTACCCGTCAGAGGGCTTGGTTTCCTCTGGGTTTGCGTGGGCCACAAAGCAGTATTGCCCGTCGAACCTGACTTGGGCGGGAGGTCCAGACTTGCTGTGGCAGGCGTAATTTTTATCCAATCGTATGCCATGACAATTTAGATTATACCATCCTGACTCAAGTTGCATTAACTGAGTTCCCGTTAAGGATCAGGCCGGAAATCAGGTCACATACGCGTTGGCACTCGTCTCGCAACTCTTTTAATTCCTGTACTTTAGCCTTAAGGGCTTCGCCACGGCAAAGATGGTAGAGTTGCGATGCTCGAAAAGTGGAGCCGATCGTCAACACTCCCGCAAGCTGCCGCCCCCTGGGCAACCCCGAATCCTTGGCCATTTGCTCTGTCAGCTTGGGATGGTCAATCGGAAAAGCAATTAAGCATTCATAGTCGGTAGCGCCCGGTACGGGGAGATAATTCTCCGGCTGCTCGGGATCGCCGGCATCTAACGGACGCAGATAACGAACCGTCTTTCCTGAGCGAAAGCAGTGACCGGCAAGGCCCAATCCAAACGGCAACCAGAACTGCCATGACTTCTCGTCCAGGTCAGCATTGTTCACTCGCCCCTCCACCACGCGCAGCTTAAGTTCTTCCTTGTCGTAAGTGATAAAGCTGGTCTGCAATTGATCTTCAGGGCGTTTCGAGCTGTATCTCTTCCAGATATTCTCGTGCAGATCAGAAAACCATTGTGTAATTTGCTCAGCCACGGGGTCTGCAACTTTCTGTATGCGCTTTGACCTGTGCCGCAGAAGGCCGGCACGCACCACGTCCGCCTCGCGAATCAGAAACTGTTTGACCGGCGGCTGGGGGAGGTCCCAGTCCAATGAGTAATAGGCGCCCAGTTGTGGATAATCAATTGTCAGTGTGGATTGCCTCTCTTTGCACTGCAGAGCGCCAATCTCGTTCTTTTGCTCGTCCAGCACAGTTTCCCACCTGCCGTTCTGCGTGTACCATGCTGAGTCAGCTCTGGGCAGGAACCACAGTTTGTCATCATAAACAATCTCATCTTTCGGCATCGGTAGATTGTCTTTCATGCCAAACACGCGCAGCCTTGGTTTTGCACTGATGCCGGATGGCAGGTCGAGCGTTAAGACTAACTGCTTCACTGGAAACCACTCCAACCGGGCAAAGTATTCTATAGGTCCACCCAGGGGCTTGCCGTCAACGTGCAACTGCTGTTTGGTGGAATAGAGGTTATAAAACTCCCATGCCGTTAGCGCGTCATTGTTGAAGATCTTCAGGGACCAGCCAAACGTGTAAGCCGCACGCCCCTGGCGCAAGGGCTGGCCAAAATGAAATGATCCGCGCAGAGTTCGCGCCTGTTCCACCACGTCATCCATGGTTTGCGGCGCCAGAGGGCGGTCCGTCTCCCATGTGATTGCAAGATCGATAGCATTCTGATCGCGCACTGGTGCGCCTACCAGCCCAGCCGTGGATTCGACCGCGAAACGTATTCCTTTGATTTCACCGTTGCGGACCCGTAAATTCTTAAGTTCGTAGTGCAGCAGCGATGATCCATCCGCGTTGCAGACTTTCGTTAATGACAGGCTCTCTGCCCAGACGCCGTAACGCGATTCGTTATCTTCGTATCGTACCTGCTTTGCTTTGAGCGAGGAGTTTCCGCCTCTTCCGGCAGTCCTTGCCTTTGCCACCTTTACCGTACGCTTTGTACGGCCTATAAAGACTTTCGCAGGGTCTACTGCTTTGCGGGTAATGAGCTGCGGCTGCTGCGTTCGCGGCAGGCGCGCATCCAGAATAGGTATCCTGGAGATCTCAAAGGCGTCTTTAACGGATTTGCCTTTTGCCAACTCTTCATAAAGCAAGGCTGTATAAGAAGCGGACGCAACGTTGTCAGGTATGGTTTCTTCAATCCCGATTACGCAATCGATATACTTTGCGATCTTCCTTGCCTGAGGCGCTGAAAAGCAGGCATTTAAGGTAACCAGGCGGACATTTCCCTTCAGCACCTTGAACAACTGCTCGAAGGCCTCTCTTGCCAGGGGTTTAGGCTGGTCATCCTTGCCACCGAGAAGAATTATTTCGCCGGTGGGACTGCCGTGCGCACTAAAATGCACAATATCCGGCTTCGGTTTCCCGTCTTTCAATGCCCGGATAACATCGTCCAGCCGCGCCGCCGGCGTAGTCGGAATATCGACCTGGGAGCCAAGCGCGGCCGTGATTCCGCGCAGCTCCTTGTCGATCTGGAGACGAGCACCAGCAACCTCGTTGGCACTTACAAATTGGATCTTGAATTTTGCCATGGGTCGAGGTTTGAAACTATCATTTGCCAAATGGTACCATCAATGCCGCAATTTAGGAGGCGCAATGCCTGAAGAGCGCTTTTACCTCAAGTTCTCCCCGGAAATGAACAAGCTAATTCGCAAGGACAAGGTGGGTATTGAAGCACGCCTGCGTGATGAACTAAAAAAAAGCGGACATGACGCCAGTTTTACCTATGCACCCGTTCCGGGATCGAAGAGTGAAGATCGCGATCTGGTCTTGCTGCTTCTAGCGGCCGGCCTTACCACTACACTCATAAGTACCGCCGTTTCTCATGTTATTACGGCCATTGCCGGCGCGAAACAGGCCCAAATGAAAGAGACATATGTGCGCCCAGCTTTGGATGGCAAGGGTCGGGCGATCGTCGACAAGGATGGTCAGCCTGTCTTTGAGAAGATGGAAAAGCCCGGCTTGCAGGGACTCAACCAGCCCACCAGCACAATAAAAGCCAGCTTCTCCAAGATCCTGGATTTTCAATTGACAACCGGCGGACAAGGGGCGTCAAAACAAGAAAAGAGTTTTGCTTCAGCCAAAAAAGCAAAAAAAGCAGTCGCGAAAAAGTCGAAAACGTCTTAGGCCTTCGAGTAGTTATTCCACTTCCGCCAGCGCCTGACCAGCTTCAACGGCGGCGCCTTCTGCGACGTTGATCTTTTTCACCACACCGCTCTTCGGGGCCTTCAACTCATTCTGCATTTTCATGGCTTCAATCACCAGAACGCTCTGCCCGTTCTGCACGGAGGCGCCTGCCGGCGCCAGGATACGCACGACCTTGCCCGGCATGGGGGCCTTGATCTTCATCACTCCCTGCTCGCTGGCGCCGGAGCGGCGGCGTGATCGAAGTGACCGCGGGTCGCGTACCGTGGCGCTGAACCGCTCATGGCCAATAACCACGTTGGACTCGGCGCCCACGGTCTCTTGCTTCACTTCATAAGACTTGCCCCGCAACAGGAGTGACAAGCTGCCATCCTGAGCCGAGACCACGTCCAGCGGCATGTCCTGTCCATCCAGCTTGCACTTCCATTCCTGCTCTGTCCGCAGCAGCTCGACGCGATAGACCTTCTCCGCAATGGTCACCTCATAAATCATTCGCTGCGGACTCCTTCGCTGCGCGCGGTGCGCTTCCATGCTGAGGCGTCATTTCGCTGCTCAACGGCAGATGCAGCACTGCCTTGCTGGCCGTTTTTCTGCTGCGCCGTGGCTGCGAACAGCGCGGCTGAGACCGCGGCGATCTCCACCAGGCCATTGGCGCCGATGGTGGGAACGGATTGACTGGCCAGCAGCCGGTCCAGAAAGCCGGTATCGATGCGCGCCGCTACAAAGTCCGGATGTTCCAGTATGCGCCGGAACAGAGGCAGGTTGGTTTTGATGCCGCCGACAAAGTATTCATCCAGGGCGCGCCGCATCCGCGCGATGGCAGTGGTGCGGTCCGGCGCGTACACAATCAGCTTGGACAGCATGGGATCGTAATCGAGCGGCACCGTCCAGCCCTCGTAAACGCCGCTGTCTTCCCTCACGCCCGGCCCTGACGGCCGCATCAGCTTGCTGATCTTGCCCGGCGAAGGGAAAAAATTGTTCTCGGGATCTTCCGCGTAAATCCGGCATTCAATGGCGTGCCCGCGCAGGGCAACGTCCTCCTGCCGGAAAGGCAGCTTCTCTCCGCAGGCGATCCGCAGTTGCAGATGGACCAGGTCCAGTCCTGTGACCAACTCGGTGACAGGATGCTCCACCTGAAGACGCGTGTTCATTTCCAGGAAATAAAAGTTGCGGTCGGCGTCAACCAGAAATTCGATTGTGCCTGCATTCGTGTATCCCGCCGATTTGGCGGCCTGGACCGCCACGGCGCCCATGCGCCGGCGCATATCCTCATCGACAATGGCCGAGGGGGCTTCTTCAATCACCTTCTGGTGGCGGCGCTGCACTGAGCATTCGCGTTCTCCCAGATAAACCACGTTGCCGTGCTCATCGCCCAGCACCTGGATCTCAATGTGGCGCGGGTTCTCAATAAATTTCTCTACGTAAATCTCGCCGTCATTGAAGGAGCGCACGGCTTCGCTTTGCGCCGTTTCAAAACTTGACTTCAATTCTGAAGGATTGCTCACCAGCCGCATGCCCTTGCCGCCACCGCCGGCCGCGGCCTTGATCATTACGGGATAACCGACCTTGGCGGCCATTTCCCCGGCTTCCGCCAGTGTCAGACCACGCGCCGAGCCAGGCACCATGGGAACGCCGGCAGCCTGCATGGCCGTGCGCGCGCGCGTCTTGGAGCCCATCAACTCCATGGCTGAAGGCGGCGGGCCAATGAATTTGATTCCCGCCTCGGCGCAGGCACGGGCAAACTGTGCGTTCTCAGAAAGAAAACCGTAGCCGGGATGGATAGCTTCAGCCCCGCTGCGCCTGGCTACTTCCAGAATTTTGGGGACGCTTAGATAGGATTCGCGCGCGGGAGCGGGACCCAGCAGATAAGCTTCATCGGCCTTGCTCACGTGCGGAGCGGCACGGTCCACGTCGGAGAAAACCGCAACGGAAGCGATGCCCATCTCGCGACATGCCCGGATAACACGTACGGCGATCTCGCCGCGATTCGCAATGAGTACTTTCTTGAACATGGCGGAAACTTTGATTGTAGAACAGCTACTAGCTGCTAGCCACCAGCTCCGAGCCTTGAATCTGGCTCTCCTGCAAGAGCAGATGAAGCTGAAAAGGCACGCTGCTTTCTGGAAATCCGACGTAGCAAGCTCGGTTATTTCGGGTTGAACCGCGGGAGCTTCATCAGGCGCCTGCCTTGCCTTCATGCATGGAGCAGCGCGAGAACAAACCCGCTGGAGGCTAATAACTCACAGCCAACAGCTATTCAAGTAAAATGCCCCTCCCGCAGGAGGGGCCGTTCGAGCTCGAATCTGCTTACTTGGTTTGATCCAGGTGGATACCGCCGCTGGTCTTTTTGGCGGCTTCTTCAGCCTTCTTCTTGCGCGCCGCCATGGCCTTGTCACTCCACTCGTTGGCCGTCTTCACGTATTCGGCCCGCGTCCCGGCGTCTTCGCACGTCATGTCATTGGCCTTGCGCCGGTAGAGCAGGTTCATATAGGCCATTGCGTCATCGTAATCCTGGCGCTTGTCGATGGCCGTCTGGAGCATCTTCATGCCTTCATCCACCACGGCGCCGTCTTTGGCCTTCATCTGGTCGCAGAGTTTCTGGCTGCCCTTGCCTTTGAGCTCATCTTCAACTTTGAGGCCTTCTTTCGATTTCAGCTCCGCCGCGTCCTTGTAGGTCGCCGACCAGTCAATGACCCCGACCGAATAGTAGGTCTCGGGATCGTTGGGATCGGCATCAATGGCCTTTTTGTAATACTCGCGCGCTTCATCGAACTTCTTCTGCTGCATGTATAGAAACGCGATTCCCTTCAGGCTGGTAACGTTGCTGGCGTCCTGGGCCAGCACCTGCTTGTACTGGTCAATTGCCAGTTGCGCGTTGCGCAAATTCTCCGGCGTGTCTACGCCCGGCACGTACTGCTGGGCATAAGCGGTGGCCAGATACATTTTGGCCACTTTGAGGTCGCTATCGAGGTTGACGGCATTCTTGAAGTGCTCAATCGCCTCTTCGTAGTTCGCGCCGCGAAAGGACTGGACGCCCTTATTGAGCTGGTCGCGGGCCTTGAGTTTATTGCAACCCGCCGTGCTCAGTAGCGCGGCTGCGACGGCTACTACCGTCACGAGACGTGCGGTCGTGTTCATCTTTGCTGCTCCCTTGCCGGAGTAGAGAAATTTTCCGTCCCCCGAGGATGGACAAAACTTGCGGGGATGAGCGGCCCTTCCGCCCATCCCCATTTCTGAGGAGTTACCCGGTTACTGTCCTGCTTCGATCTTTGCCGTAATCAGACCGATCCTGTCAATCACATTGGTGCCCCGGGCAATATCAATCACCTGGGCCACGTTTTGAAATTCGACATCATTGTCGCCTTTCACGAACATTACCCGTTCCGCGCGCGTCTTGAAGATGTCAGTAAGCCGCGTCTGGAGGTTTTCCAGGGCCACGTCTTCCTGGTTGATCTTAAATTTGGTCTTGCCGTTTTCCAGCAGCACCTGGACCACCACAGTGCGATCAGTATTGGTCTCAGGCTGGTGCGGCGGCGGCGGCTGCGGGACCAGCGCCTCAAGTCCCTTCGGCGTCAGCGGTGTGATGACCATGAAGATGATCAGCAGCACCAGCAAGACGTCGATCAGGGGCGTGACGTTGATATCGGCGGTTTGACCGCCTCCTCCGCCTGTTGTCATTGCCATAGAATTAATCCTCTTCTATCTGTCTCTGGTTTATTACTGCGGCGGCTTATTTGCATCGCGCCTCTGTTCGGTCAGCAAACCCACCTGGTCAACGCCGGCCGAGCGGACATCATCCACCACATCCACCACCGGTTTGTATTTGGCGCGCGCGTCAGCCCGGATAAATACCTGCTTATTGGTCCGGCTCTGTACGCGGTCCTTGACCTTTTGCGTGAGTTCTTCCGCCGACACTTTTTGCGAATCGAAGAATACCGCGCCGTCCCTCTGGACGGCCACGATCAATGCATCTTCTTTGTCCGCATCCGGCAGAGGCATGGGGTTGTTGGTCTTGGCCATGTCCACCGACACGCCTTTCTGCAACATCGGCGTGATCACCATAAAGATGATCAGCAGCACCAGCATCACGTCCACCATGGGCGTAACGTTGATGTTGGAATTTACTTTTGCGCCTTCATTACGAACGCTTATGGCCATTGGTCAACTCCCGGCTTACCGCCGCACCGTGGTAGCGCTGGTCCGCTTCAGGAAGTAATCAACCAGCTCGCTTGACGAGTTGTCCATTTCCACGTCAAAGGCTTCCACTTTGCCGGTGAAATAGTTGAACATCATCACGGCGGGGATGGCGACGAACAGTCCCAGGGCCGTGGTTACCAGAGCTTCAGAAATACCGCCGGCCACTGCGCCCAGGCCGGTCGCTTTCTGCTCAGAGATCTTTTTGAACGCGTTGAGAATTCCGATGACCGTTCCGAACAGGCCGACGAACGGCGCTGTGGATCCGATGGTCGCCAGTCCGCCCAGGCCGCGCTTCAATTCCGCGTGCACAATGGCTTCCGCCCGTTCCAGGGCGCGCTTGCTGGCTTCAATCTGCTCACCGGGGATTTCGGTGGACTCGCCGTGGGCCTTGAATTCCTGTAACCCTGCGGTCACTACCTTGGCCAGATGGCTTTTCTTGTTGCGCTCGGCCACGCGGATGGCTTCATCCAGTTTGCCTTCGCGCAGGGCGCCGGCAACTACCGGTGCAAATTGGCGTGACTGTTTGCGGGCCGCGCTGAAGGCGATCCAACGGTCAATCATGACGCCGATCGACCACGCCGACATAATAAAGAGAATGACCACGACGACCTGGGCGACCCAGCTCATCTGTTTCCACAAGTGGATGGGGTCCCATCCGATGGAGCCGGCGTCGTCAGTTGCCTGCTGGAACAGCCAGAAGGCCACCATATGCGCTTTGGCTATCAAAAGAGTTGCAATGTTTGCGACAAGCATGGGTTAAGTTTTCCTCCTCAGAACTTTTTAGAACTTTGTGTTTGCCGAGAGCGTTGCCCCCTTCACGGGGTCAGGCTAGAACGGAGAACAGCGCGACATCAGGACGCGATGGACCTTCTTTCATTCTCGGGGCCGGGGACGGCCGGCGTTGAACCGCCGTCCTTCTTCACTGAACAAACCGCTTTACATGTGGAACTGGACTTTAATCGTTGTTTCCACTTCCACTGGCTCACCGTTCAAGATGTAGGGCTTGTACTTCCACTGCCGAACAGCATCCAGAGCAGCCTGAATGAGAATTGGATGCCCGCTTACCCCGCGCAGGTTTTCGACAACGCCCGATTTACTTATGGTTGCCTGCAAGATCACGTCACCCTGGATGTGCGCGATGCGCGCCATTTGAGGATACGTGGGGTTGGGCGCACTTAGCTTCAGACCTTCCACCACGCCCGAGGAAACGCGTAACTTCTGCGGTGTGGCCACCTTAGGCGGCGGCGCGGCCGATCCTATAATGCCGCCAATCACTCCGCCGGCTGACCCACCCGGAACGCCTCCCACAACTCCGCCCACCACGCCGGAACTCGGCGGCGGGGCAGCATCTTCCTCAATCATCTTCACTTGCTTTGGAATCTTGGTGGGCGCCCGCAGTGAGCCATCCACAATCTCGCTGACCTTCTGCACATGCTGAATCTGTGGAGCTGCCGGGGGCGGGGGGGGCGGGGGCGGCGGCGGCGCAACCAGCCAGGTCGTGAGCTGTCCCTTGGGTAGCGCCTCAGTGAAAATAAGAGGCAGCAATACCAGAAAGCCAACCAGCCCAAGCTGCACCAGAGTTGAAATCAATCCGGTCCACTTCTGGTTGGTCTTAATTCTGCCTCCGGATTCCATCAGGCTGTCTTCAAACATGCCAAATCTCCTAGGGGGACTATGCGATTAGAACATTGGACACCGGGACTGCTTGTTTTGCTCCCAAAAGCCGGAATTTTTTCCAGCCCTATACTTTGACGCGAACTTTACCCTTCGCGCCGGGGGTGGGGAGCGGAATTGCACCTTTTCCAGAGCTCTTGGAGCGCCATTCCGTATAAGCCACGAGCATGGGAGCTGCCACGGCAATCGACGAATACGTACCTATTATGATGCCGACTACCAGAGCAAAGGAAAACCCGTGAAGCACTTCTCCACCAAAAAGATACAACGAGAGCACCGTCAGGAAAGTGAGCCCTGAAGTTAAAATCGTCCGGCTCAGCGTCTGGTTGATGCTCTTATTGACGATCTCCGCCAGGCTCTCCCGGCGCATGAGCTTCACGTTCTCTCGAATGCGATCAAACACCACGATGGTGTCGTTCATCGAGTAGCCAACTAGGGTTAGAATCGCGGCGATAACAGTAAGGGTTATCTCCTGATTCGTCAAGGAGAAAGCTCCTACGGTGATTAAGGTATCGTGAAAAACCGCCACCACCGCCGCCACGCCATAAATCAGTTCAAAACGGAACCACAGGTACACCAGCATGGCAATCAGCGAAAACAACACGGCAAGCGTGGCCTGCTTTCTCAACTGGGCCCCCACCTGCGGCCCAACGATATCGCCGCCCTTTACGCCATAATTGCCGGCATGGAAATCCTGTTTCAGCGCTTCCAGCAGCGAGTCTGGAACCAGGCCCTTTAACTCGTCCATGTTTCTGAGCACGCCGCCGTGGTCCTTGTCGCGCGCATCCAGCACGCGCCGCGCCTGCCGATCATACTCCGCCGGCTCCGCATGCATTGGATCGCGCGCCAGCAGAGCATTGCGCACCGCGGCAAAGCCTATCCTGTCACTATTGTTTATGTTTTGTTTGCCCGGAACTGGATTTGTGTCCAGAGCATTGAGGATCTGGTTCTTGCCTTTATCGAGATCGGACTCGCTGGTTTCCTTCAGGTCCAGCTTGATCACAACTTCGTTCTCTGAAGCATTGCCATAACGCTGGATTGTGGCGTTGTGCAGCCCCACCTTGTCCAGGTCGGCGCGGATCCCGCCGATGTTGGGGGTATCCACAAACTTCACATAGACCAGCGTGCCGCCGCGGAAATCCACGCCCAGCGGAATGCCGTGCCAGAACAGCATGGAAAGGATGCCGGCCACGCTGAAGATCAGCGAGAAGCTGAGGAAGTACCACTTTTTGCCCAGGAAATCGATATTTGTATTGCGAAAAAATTCCACTGTGTTTTGACCTTTTGAGCTAGATGCTTAGAGCTTCACCCCGCCCCTTGCGGCTGAGCACGGCATCGAAGATTACGCGAGAAACAAAGACCGCGGTAAACAGATTGGCCAAAAGGCCAAAGATCAGCGTAAGACCGAATCCGCTCACCGGGCCGGTGCCTACGAAAAACAAAATCAAAGCGGAAACAATCGTGGTCACGTGGGTATCCAGGATGGTCGTCCAGGCACGGTCAAAGCCCTGGTCCACGGCGGCAGCCGCGGCTTTGCCGTTGCGCAGCTCTTCCCGGATGCGCTCAAAGATCAGCACATTGGAGTCCACGCCCATACCAACCGTAAGAATCACTCCGGCAATGCCCGGCAGCGTAAGCACCGCGCCAAAGAAACCCATAAAACCCAGCAGGATCACCAGATTCAGCACCAGCGCCAGATCAGCGTTGATTCCCGCGCCACGGTAATAGATCAGCATGAAGATCAGCACGGCAGCCATGCCGGCGATAGCGGCCTTGACGCCTGCGCGAATCGAATCCGCGCCCAGAGAAGGACCGACAGTGCGCTCAGTCAGGTAGTGCAAGCTTGCCGGCAACGCGCCAGACCGCAGCAGCATGGCCAGATCTTTCGCGCTTTCGGTGGTAAAGCCGCCTTCGATGATGCCGCTGTCATTGATTTGCGAATTGATGGAAGGAGCGGTGATCACCTTATTGTCCAGCACAATAGCCAGATTGCTGGGGTCAGCGCTGTCTTTGCTGTGTGCCGCCGTAAACGTGCCAAACTTCTTCCCGGCCGCGGCAGTCAGGTAAAAGTTGACGATCGGCTCGTTCGTGTCCGATTTATTGCCCGGATCGGCGCTGCGAATGTCCGTGCCGCTGACCACCGGAATGCGGCTGACGATTCTGAATCCACCCTCTGGTTCGCCGCGCTGCGGTTTGGATGGCATTACAACGGTGTTGGGCGGCAAAATTCCCTGGTGTGCCTGCAACGCCGCTGCTTCAGTGGGATAGACTTGACCGTGATCGAGCGCCTCGCGCAACTCCAGCCGCGCGGTGGACTGAATGATTTCCTTTACCCGGCCCGGATCATCCACGCCCGGCAGTTGCACCAGGATCTGGTTTTCTCCCAGGCCGTTTTTCTGGATCAGCGGCTCGCTCACGCCCAGGCTGTCCACCCGTTGACGGATGGCTTCAATCGACTGCTCCAGCGTGCGATCTTTCAGATCGGCCAGCATCTGGGGTTTCATTGTCAGGACCCAGCTGTTCTCGGTCCCAGACGCTACGTCGTATTCCTGCAGGCGATCGCTCACGATGCCGCGCACCGTGGAAGACGCATCCAAAGGCGCGCCCTTGATCACAATCTTTTCCGGCTGGTTATCGGCCTTGGCGATATCCGCGTACGCGACCTTGGCTTTTTGCAGCTCGTCCTTGAGTACTTCAATCGCGTGGTCTGACTGCGCGCCCACAGCGTCATTCACCATCACTTGAAGGATCAGGTGGGTCCCGCCCTTCAGGTCCAGGCCCAGGTGGATCCTGTCAAGCATGGCGTTCTTGAGCCCTTCCGTGCTGAAGCTCTTGGGAATTCCCAGCATGCCATAGATGAAAATCAGCAGGATCGCAACGATGATTACGGTTTTCAGGAGTAAGTTTTTCTGCATGTTCTAAGAGCTTCTCTACGATGGTTTCTTTTCTTCTTCACGATTGATGGCCGTAATGGAGGTTTTCACCACTTCCAGCCGCAAATTGTCCGGCGGCACGCGCAGATGCACCGCATCGTCCTTCAGCGCGATGACCAGCCCCCGGATTCCTCCGCTGGTCGTTACCCGGTCGCCGTTTTTCAGGTTGCTCAGCACTTCCTGCCATTTTTTGGTTTTGCGCTGCTGAAAATAAAACGTGGCAAAGATAAAAAGCAAGGGGAGCAGCAGAAAGATGCCCAGGCCGCCGCCGGCGGAGCCACCCTGGAACAGAAACAGATTAATCGCGTTGTTCATCATGCAAAGATTGCCTTCACAGCCGCACGCACACTCGCCTCTCAGTGAGTGGAGAGCCTATACCCTGATTTGTGACCGCTGATCAAATCCCGCCCGGGACTCCGCACATGGCACGCCGGGTGCTGGAGTATTTCGGAGGTTTTCGCTTGACGCTTGAATCAGGGAACTCAGGCCAAGGACACACTTCCTGCAAGCATTCCTGAGAGGTCCCCAAGCGTTATAGCATGACGCACTGACCGCATAGTGTCAAGGTAGAAGGCCAGATTATGCACCGTGTTGAGCACGCCCGCCAGAGGCTCCGCCGAAACAAAAAGATGCCGTAGATAGGCCCGCGTGTACCGCGCGCACACCCGGCATCTACATTTGGGGTCGGCTGGGCCCTGGTCCTGCGCGTAACGGGCGTTCTTGATGTTGATTCGTCCCTCTGAGGTAAAGAGCAAGCCGTGCCGCGCCGCTCGCGTGGGCAGCACGCAGTCCATCATGTCAACGCCCATGGCGGCGTACTGTACGATTTCCTCCGGATACCCCACACCCATCACATACCGCGGCTTGTCCTTTGGCAGGATCTCCAGCACAGTCCCGATCATCTCCATGGTCTTGGCGCGCGATTCACCTACGCTCAACCCGCCAATTGCATATCCCGGAAAATCCAGCTCAATCGTCCGCTCCGCCGATTCGCGCCTCAGATCGGTGTACATGCCTCCCTGGACAATGCCGAAGAGGGCAGGCACATTGGGTTTGGTGATTGACTCGTGGACCGCAGCCGCCCCCGGCTGCGTAGCCGGTGTGCCACCGCTTTTCCGATGATCCGATGACCCGATGACCCGATGACCCGATTCCGACCATGGCACTTCCTGCTTGTGGGCTTCAAAATAGTCTTTCGAACGCCTGGCCCAGCGCAGGGTCATCTCCATCGACTCTCGCGCGCGATCGCGCTCTGCCGGATGCTCGGTGCATTCGTCAAAAGCCATCACAATGTCCGCGCCCAGTGCGATCTGTATCTCCATCGACCGCTCCGGGGTAAACAGGTGTGACGTGCCGTCAAGATGCGAGCGGAAGCTAACGCCTTCTTCTTTCACCTTGCGCAGCTCGCTCAAGCTGAAGACCTGGAAGCCGCCAGAGTCGGTGAGCAAGGCCCTGTCCCAGCTCATGAACCTGTGCAGCCCGCCCAGCTTGCGCACCAGTTCGTGTCCCGGCCGCAGATACAGGTGATAGGTATTGCCCAGAATGATCTGCGCGCCCAGCTCTTCCAGAATGTCCTGCGAAACAGCTTTCACCGTCCCTGCGGTGCCGACAGGCATGAACGCGGGCGTCTCCACCGGGCCATGAGCGGTATGGATACGGGCCTGGCGGGCCGGACCGGCCTGGGCCTGGATTGTAAACGGAAGTGTCACACAACTATGGTACAGACTCTTTTTCTGAAATTCCGAGCGCGGCGAGGAATCCCTACGTGCTCGATCAAGCTCGCGAAGACGCGCCTCGATCCACCCACCACGCTATTAACGCAAGCACAATGTAAGAACCCAAGGCAGTCATCGCCGCAGCGTGATCGCTTGTCGGCGGCGGAAAGAAGAACGTCCCAAAGATTTGCAGGGCGGCCAGAAAAATAACAAAGCCTGCCAGGCGAACTTTGTGCGTCGCGGTCTGGTAAAGCATCGCCGCTCCACAGAGCAACACGCCCATTTCCAGCGCGAAGGCCGCGCCGCGATAATTCCACAACCCAAGTCCCATCTTGCCCACACTGTCATAGAGCGCAAGGTCCGGGCGATGCACGATCAGGTCGAGAATCCAATGGGAAAAGACGGCGGCAGCCAGGATCAACCTCGTCCGTACGCCGCGAAGGCCTGCGCTCAACTGGCAAGCCATATAAGCCGCCGCCGACCAGCACAGCGCTCCCAGCAAGCTGTGCGTATAAGGCATGTAATACAGGTCGAGCGCGTTGGAGGCGGTGATGCCGGGAACGATGCGCACCTTCTCAATCCCCAAAAGAACGAAGATGCTCCACATCACGTCGATCCATTGAACAGCAAGGAACAAAAGCCAGAGCGGAATGCGTCTCTCGCTTTCCTGATCGCCGGATTCCCCGGCGAGGGCCTTTCCCGCAAAGCTAAAGCTGTAATGTCCTGTGAACAAAGATTTCTCCCGAGATCAGTTGAGAGATGCGCAGGAATTCCTGGTCGTCGCAAAAGTTATTTGCTGTGCCGCTTGGCGTGCCGCTCCGCTACTTTCGCTGGATTCACAATCGCCCGCGTCACCGTTCCCCGGCCGATCTCGGCCTTGCCGTTGTGCGCGGTCACGCGAAAAATGTAGAACCGCTCGTCGTGCGACTCCAGCACCGCCTCGGTCTTTACCAGGTCGCCAATCGTGGTGGGCGCGCGATGCTCAATGTTGATGGCCGTGCCCACGCTGATCTCGCCTTCGTCCAGAAAAGGCAACAGGGCGTTTGCCGCCGCCCACTCCATCAGCCCGATCATGTTGGGCGTGGAGTAAATTGGCGGCAGCTTGTCATGGTGATAGCTGAGCGTGTGCTTGTGCTCCACGGTTTCCTGCGCCTGTCCGCGAATGCCCAGAGGGACCTTATTTGCCATGCAAGGAATTTATCAAACTCGCCGTTCGCGGGAAAAACGTTGTGAGAAAAAGAAAAGGCCAGGCGGCAGAAGCCCGGCCAGCGCAAAATGACAATGGATCTGTTTGTCCCGCTCTCCTGAACGGAGTTTAGCGGCGATCATGATCGTGGTCCCGGTCTCCGCGGTGGCACCGTTCGCGCGCTTCTTCCAGATCGTGGCGGCGGGCCTGCGCCTGGCGGCTGTGTGCACCGTGCCTGCGCTCGGCATCGCGCAATCTTCGCTCCGCATTGCGGATTCGCTGCTCGCACTTTCTGTCGTGGTCGCGGTCCAGCGCCCGCGCGGGAACCACCCCTCCCAGGAACGAACAGATCACCAACGCCGCAATAAGAGTTCTGGCCTTCTTGAGCATGCTTCCTCCTCGGCTTGCCCCTACATCGTACTCTTGAAGGCGCGTACAGGCACGCCAGACATCTGAATCCGTAGTGTCAGCGCAGCAATCTATATCGCTGTATAATTAAGAATTGTCCTCATGTCAGCCAAGCATTCAGTGAATTCCGCAACAAACCAGAACAAGATCCGCTCCACCACAGTGGTGTGCGTCCGCCGTGGCAGCAGTGTGGTGATGGCTGCCGACGGCCAGGTGACACTGGGCGAAGGCGTGATTAAGCACACTGCCCGCAAGATTCGCCGGCTTTACAGTGACAAGATTCTTGCCGGATTCGCCGGCGCCACGGCCGATGCCTTCTCTCTCTTCAGCCGGTTTGAGGCCAAACTGGAGCAATATCACGGCAACCTGGGCCGCGCCGCCGTCGAGCTGGCCAAGGAGTGGCGCACGGACAAGATGCTGCGCCATCTGGAAGCGCTGCTGCTGGTGGCCGACAATACTTTGACTTTCCTCATCAGCGGCGCAGGAGATGTGATTGAGCCGGACGGCGGCGTGGCCGCCATCGGCAGCGGAGGCTCTTACGCGCTGGCCGCGGCACGCGCCCTGATGGATAACACTGAGCTTCCGGCGCGCAAGATCGCCGAGGAAGCCATGAAGATCGCCGGAAAAATCTGCATCTTCACCAATGACAATGTCACCGTTGAGGAGCTCTCATCGGTCCCGGAAAAGGCGGGCACCCCGGTGCCCGTGCGTTGAACGCCGTCAAACTGCATGGCAGGCTATTCAGGAACGCCGCTCATCCAGAAAATCGGGATCAAACCCGGGCATCGCGTCATCCTGCGCAATCACCCGGCGAGCTTTGTGAAGGACCTGGGGAAATTTCCTGAAGGAGCAAAAAGCGCGGACAGGCTTTCCGGCAAGGCCAACGTTATTGTTTATTTCACCGAGCGGCTAGCGGAGTTGGAAAAGGACTTTGAGCGGCTTTCGGCTGCGCTGGTTCCTGATGGCATGCTGTGGATCGGCTGGCCCAAGAAAGCCAGCGGACGGCCCACCGATCTGACAGAAGACATCGTACGCCGCGTGGGACTCGCATGCGGCCTGGTGGACGTGAAAGTTTGCGCCATCGACGAGACATGGTCAGGATTGAAGTTTGTGATTCGAGTGAAGGACAGGAAAGCAATTAGCAATTAGCAATTAGCAATTAGCAATTAGCAAAATCAAGTAGTCGTGAGTCCGATCATACTGGGAGTTTTGGATCTATTGTTTGGCTAATTGCCAATTGCTAGTTGCTAATTGCCAGGGTGTTGGAGCGAAGCGACAGGAGTAAAAGATGGCAATCTATCTACCCAGCGTGGCCGAAGAAAGCGACGTCCTGCTGGACGATCTTACGCCCAAGGAAATTGTTTCTGAATTGGATAAATACGTGGTCGGCCAGCACGACGCCAAGCGCGCCGTGGCCATTGCGCTGCGCAACCGCATGCGCCGGCAGAAGCTTCCGCCTGACATCGCGGAAGAGATCATGCCCAAAAACATCATCATGATCGGGCCCACCGGCGTGGGCAAAACCGAAATCGCGCGCCGCCTGGCCCGGCTGGCTAATTCTCCGTTTCTGAAGGTCGAAGCCTCCAAGTTCACTGAAGTCGGCTATGTGGGCCGTGACGTTGAATCGATGATCCGCGACCTGGTGGAAATCGCCATTGACATGGTGCGCGAAGAGAAGCTGGAAGAGGTCACGGAAAAAGCCGAGCAGCAGGCGGAAGAGCGTCTGCTCGACCTGTTGCTGCCCTCCACTCCGGCCGCAACCAGCTCCACCGCCGGTTTTGCGCTGGTCACTGAAGAAGGCGACTCTACTGCCCGCACGCGGGAAAAGCTGCGCGATCAACTGCGGGAAGGCAAGCTCGACGAACGCATGGTCGAACTGGAAGTGCGCGAGCGCTCCACTCCGGCCTTTGAAATCATCTCCAACCAGGGCGTTGAGGAGATGGACATCAACATCAAGGACATGCTGCCCAACATTTTTGGCCAGCGCACCAAGAAGCGCAAAATGAAAGTCAGCGAGGCGTTTGAATATCTGGTGCAGGAAGAAGAATCGCGGCTGATCGATATGGACCAGGTCACGCGGACCGCGGTGGAGCGCGTGGAGCAATCCGGCATTATCTTCCTGGACGAAATCGATAAGATCGCCGGACGCGAAAGCGGCCACGGGCCTGATGTTTCCCGTGAAGGCGTACAGCGTGACATTCTGCCGATCGTGGAAGGCACCACGGTCAATACGCGTTACGGCATGGTGCGCACAGACCATATCCTGTTCGTCGCCGCCGGCGCGTTCCACGTCTCCAAGCCCAGTGACCTGATTCCAGAGTTGCAGGGCCGCTTCCCCATCCGCGTGGAGTTGAAGTCGCTGACCATGTCTGACTTCATTGCCATTCTCACCGAGCCGAAATCATCTCTGGTGAAGCAGTACACGGCGCTGCTGGAAACCGAGGGTCTCAAGCTGACCTTTACGCGCGAAGCGCTGGACGAAGTTGCCCGCTTCGCCTTTCAAGTCAATGAGGCCACGGAGAACATTGGCGCGCGCCGCCTGCATACCATCATGGAGCGCGTGCTCGACGAAATCAGTTTCAACGCCCCGGACATGATAGAGAAAGGGGTCAACGTGGATGCCGACTACGTGAAAAAAATGCTGGCCGATATCGTGAAAGACCAGGATTTGTCGCGGTACATCCTGTAGGAACGCGGGCCGCGAATACACGCGAACAAACACGAATCGTCTTTTCTGAAATCCCGAGCGAAGCGAGGGATCGCTATTCGCTACGAAGCTCTTGGGGCACTGAAATAGCGGCAAATTTCCGCCTAGAAATTCAGCGGCGGATTGGGCTGCCTAACCCGCTACGCGGGATTCAGGATTTAGAGCGGGAAGTTGAACCGTCTTTCTGCTTCGCGTATTCTGCTGTGTCACGACTCAACTTCAAAGGAACATAAATGAACAGTCAGGAATTCCGCACAGAGCTTAATGCCCGGATCGCCCGGCACGACTTGTTGACGCATCCGTTTTACCAGGCGTGGGCCAAAGGCGAACTCACGGGTGAAGACCTTCGCTTCTACGCGATGCAGTACTTTCATCATGTTGCGGCGTTTCCGGATTACCTTGAGATGTTTGAGTCACGTCCGCAACTCGACGGCGAACTAATGCAGGCCGTAGCTGAAAACCGGGCCGGGGAAGACGGCCACGCGGAGCTGTGGCTGGATTTTGCGGAAGGCATGGGAGCAGACCGTG
The DNA here is from genome assembly GCA_035703825.1 of Candidatus Angelobacter sp. Taxonomy (GTDB): domain Bacteria; phylum Acidobacteriota; class Terriglobia; order Terriglobales; family Acidobacteriaceae; genus Angelobacter. Next base: position 2,327 of record DASSXL010000170.1, on the reverse strand, counting down.
CCACGGTGTCCAGTGAGCAGCCGCTTGCCGAGATCCAGGATTTGATTGATACCTTCCAGAACGTAGCCCGCGAAGGCTCCGCTGCGGAGGCGCTGGCTGCCTTTTATGCTTATGAATCGCAGGTTCCGCGGATCGCCCAGGAGAAGGCCCGAGGCCTGCTGGAGATGTACGGCGCTGATGCCAGTACGTGCGCCTACTTCACAGTCCATCAAACCGCGGACGTTCACCATGCCCGCGTGTGGAACGAGCAACTTGAAAAACAGGTACACGGCGACGCTGATAGCCAGACGCAGGCGCTGCAAGCCGCGGAAAGAATTGCCCGGGCGCTCTGGCGGGCCCTGGATGGCATTGAAAGACAGAGATTGGCCAGAAATAATTAGTTGGCAGGCGCCCACCTGGGAGCTGCCCAGACTCGCAAGAGCAGGGTTCGGGGATTTCAGGAACCGGCCAACCTGATAAGATTCCTATTCGCACTCTTCATGAGAATAGTGATCCCTCACCCGCTCCAATGTAGTCAGCAAGTCCTCCGCTTCTTGCTGGTCGCGGGATTTGGGATTTGGAGCACGGGCTGCGGCGTCCCCGGCGCTCCTCTGCCGCCTTCGGCCGAAATTCCCAAGTTTGTGGGCGACCTGAAGGCCCAGCGCAAAGGCGCAACCGTCACACTCACCTGGACCACCCCGACAGAAACCAGTGATGGTGAACTCATCCGCAAGCCCGGCAAGATGCTGGTGCAACGCGCGCTGGGCTCAGGACTGGCGGACCTTCAATTCCACACCATCTCCGAATTGCCGCTGCCGCCGACCTTGAACGAGGGCCGTGGCGACCAGGCAACGGCCAAAGACACACTGACCGATGCGCTGCGCTCCGGCGGCGCTGAATTTGCCGTCTATTCAATTCTGGCGCAGGGCCGCAATGGAAAATCCTTCGGCGTGCCGAATCGCGTCTCCGTACCGCTGATGCGGAGCCTTCCTCCGCCCAAGAATGTTGCCGCCAGCCTTGTTCCCATGGGAGTAATGCTCAAGTGGGAAGCGGATCTACCGCAGGCTGCCGGTTCCGCTCCGGAGATACAGCAGTTTAAAGTGATGCGGCGGCTGCAAGGCCCAAATGAAGCAGTCTTGGTAAAGCAAATCGCTGCCTCCTCTGAGGGAGAGCTGGTTGATGACACGATTGAGTGGGAGAAAACGTATCAATACTGGATCACGCCCATCACGCTCTGGCAAACTGAAAATCGTAAGGGCGTAATTGAGGGCGATGACTCAGCCATCGTTGAAATCCTGGCCCATGACTCGTTCCCGCCCGCTGCGCCCACTGGCTTGCAGGCAGTCTTCAGCGCTGTGCCACAGAATTCGTTCATCGACCTTACCTGGACCGCCAATACGGAACCGGACCTCGCCGGCTACAACGTCTATCGCCACAGCGGAAATGGGCCGCCGGTCAAGATCAATTCTGAGCTGGTCAAGACGCCGCGCTACCCGGATCCAGGCATTCAGCCAGGAATGAAGTATTTTTACTCAGTCAGCGCCGTCGACCTTCGCGGCAATGAGAGCGGAGAGTCGGAAGAGACCTCAGAAACGGCGCCAAAGGATTAGCGTGACATTCGCCTTGGGGCGTTACTCATTGCGCTCCCGTGATTTGACTGCCCTGCAACGGGTAAGCTAGCCTCATTAGCTGGCCTGTAAGCTCGGGGTGCGACCATACAGGCCTGCCCCTGGCGGCAAGAGTTGTCAGCAAGCAAGGCCGGCTTGCATCAGCTCATCGGAGTCCGCAATTCAGATGACAGTTCTACGCAAACTTCTGATTTGTAAGCTAGTTGTCTGCTGCATGGCAGTGGCGGAGCTGGGCCATGCGCAAGGGCTTCGGCCGGTCCATGCCCGCAAGGCGATGGTGGTTAGCATCCATCCCCAGGCCTCCCAGGTGGGCGCAGAAATTCTGCGGCAGGGCGGAAACGCCGTGGACGCGGCAGTCGCCACCGGATTTGCCCTGGCGGTGGTCCATCCCGCGGCGGGAAACATCGGCGGCGGCGGATTCATGCTGCTGCGCAAAGCCAATGGCGAGCTGCACTTCCTCGACTTCCGCGAAAAAGCTCCCAAAGCTGCCAGCCGTGACATGTACCTGGATGCTCAGGGCAATGTGATACCTGAGGCCAGCCTGATCGGCTACAAAGCTGCCGGCGTTCCCGGTTCCGTGGCTGGACTGGTTTACGCGGAACAGCACTGGGGCAAGCTTTCGCTTAGGGCCGTGATGGAACCGGCCATCCGGCTGGCGCGCAACGGAGTGCGGCTGACCTACGAAGAAGCGCAGTCCATGCACTACCCCGATCTGGCGCG
>DASSXL010000242.1:0-11541 GCA_035703825.1 Candidatus Angelobacter sp. | reverse complement strand
AGGCGTCATCGCATTCCGCCGCTCCGGACGATTCAGCGTAATCCGTCGAACCCCATCCTCTTCCGTCACCAGAATCGTCGAATAACTCATCACACTCCTAATCACTAGCCACTTTCCTACTGCACATGCGCTCCATACTTTCGTTCAATCTCCGCACTAGCCGCAATCAAGCCATCCAGCGGCCGCAGCGGAGGCAGCTCCGCCCCCCGTTCCTTCAACTCGGCCAGCAGAACCTCCGTTGCGATATTGCCCACCAACGCATCCTGCGCAAACGGACATCCGCCCAGCCCGCCGATGGCGGAATCAAATCGGCGGCAACCGGCGTCGTATGCGGCGATGATTTTCTCCGCCGCGCCTGCTTTCGTGCTGTGCAGGTGCGCGCCGATCTCCAGATAATCGTAGGCCGAGCTTACGGCGGAGATCAGATCTTTTACCTGCGCAGGCGTCGAAAGGCCAACCGTATCGGCCAACGAAATCTGCGTGATGTTCATGTCGGCAAGAATCCCCACTGCCTCAATCACTTCTTCGGCGTTCCACAGATCGCCGTAAGGATTGCCAAAAGCCATCGATATATACGCTACAACGTTCAGTCCTGCGGCGTCGGCCTTCAACTTGATCTGCTCCAGTTCGTCGGCGGCAGCTTCCAGAGTCTGGTGCTGATTTCGTTCGAGAAACGTTGGGGAGACGGAATACGGGAACCCGAGCGTCTGCACGGCTTCAGTCGCAATCGCGCGCTCCGCGCCTTTCTGGTTCACCACAATGCCAATGATCTCTACGTCATCCGGAGGATCGAGTTCTTTCAAGACTGCTTCAGAATCCGCCATCTGCGGAATGGCCTTGGGCGAGACGAATGACACAGCGTCAATATGCTTGAATCCGGCGCCTATTAGCCCGCGCAGGTATTGCACCTTGACGGCCGTGGGGATTTGGCCCTTCAGTCCCTGCCAGGCATCGCGCGGGCATTCGATGATCTTGATTTCATTCGACATAAGATCCAAAAGCTCATTCACCGCGGAGGCGCGGAGTTCTTTCTGAAATCTCGAGCGCAGCGAGAGATCCCTATAATCACGAGCACCTTAATGTCCACCTTCACATCATAGATAAGGCAGGGTTCCCTCGCTTCGTTCGGGATTACAGACAAAACCTACGTTTGTAAAACTCCCACCTTAAACTCCTTCACCTCCGGATTCAGCGCAGCCGCTTCCAGCGCCGTAATCAGCGCCTGGCGTGTCTCCATCGGGTCGATGATCTTGTCGATCCACAAGCGCGCTGCGCCGTAACGGGGATCGGTCTGATGGTCGTAAGTGGCCTTGGTGGCGTCGAAAAGTTCCTTGCGGTCCTGCTCGCTCAGCTTTTTGCCGCCGCGTTCAAGTTGCTTGATTTTGATTTCCACCAGCGTCCCCGCGGCTGCCGCCCCACTCATCACAGCGTATCGCGCGGAGGGCCACGCAAAGACAAAGCGCGGATCATATGCCTTGCCGCACATGGCGTAGTGTCCCGCGCCAAAAGACCCGCCGACGATGACCGCGATCTTCGGCACCACGGAGTTGGCCACGGCATTCACCATCTTGGCCCCGGCTTTGATAATGCCGCTCCACTCGGCGTCGCGGCCCACCATGAAGCCGTTCACGTCATGCAGAAAAATCAGCGGGACAAGGTTCTGGTTGCAGTCCATGATGAAGCGCGCGGCTTTCTCGGCGCTTTCCGTATAGATCACGCGACCAAACTCCACGCGCTTTGCGCCCGACGAGGGATCGGTCTGCTGCGCAGGCGATGCCTGGTTGGCCACAATACCCACGGCGAATCCACCGATGCGCGCCAGCCCGCAGATCACGGTCTTGCCGTATTCGGCCTTGTATTCGTCGAACTTTGCGCCGTCGACGATGCGAGCGATGATCTCCTTCATGTCATAAGGACGCATGCCGTCGGCTTCAAAGATGCCGTAGATTTCTTCCGCCGCGTATGCCGGAGGTTCGGCCTTCACGCGGTTAAACGGCGCGCCCGGTTTGTGGCCGAGCTTGCTCACGACCGAGCGTATGCGCTCCAGGCAGATGTGGTCGTTGGGCTCGCGATAGTCGATGGTGCCGGCGATCTGGGCATGCATCTGCGCGCCGCCTAGCTCTTCAGCCGAATATTTCGCGCCAATCGCTGCCTGCACCAGCGCCGGTCCGGCCAGAAAGAGCCCGCTGCCTTCCGTCATTAATATGGTGTCACACATGACGGGCAGGTACGCGCCACCGGCCACGCACATGCCCATAATGGCCGTAATCTGCGGAATCCCCATGGCGGACATGACCGCATTGTTGCGAAAGACGCGGCCAAAATCGTCCGTGTCCGGGAATACGTCTTCCTGCAGTGGCAGAAATACTCCGGCCGAGTCGACGAGATAGATCGTCGGAATATGGTTTTCGATGGCAATATTCTGCGCCCGGATCACCTTCTTGGCCGTCATGGGAAAGAACGCGCCCGCCTTCACCGTGGCGTCATTCACGATCAGCATAAAGAGCCGGCCATGCACGCGTCCCAGGCCTGTGACCACTCCCGCTGAAGGCGCGCCGCCCCACTCTTCATACATCTCGTAGGCGGCGTAAAGCCCGAGTTCGAAGAACTCGGTGTCGCGGTCGATGAGCAGGTTGATGCGCTCGCGAGCGGTCAGGCGCTTCTTGTTGTGCTGCGCCTCGATGGCCTTTTCGCCGCCGCCCAGCCTGATCTGTTCCTCTTCATTGCGGACAGCGGCCACCAACTCCGCCATGGCGCGCATGTTGTTTTCAAAGCGGATGGAGGTGGCGTCGACTTTAGTTGGGAGCTTAGGTATCTGATCGGCCATAGAAGTTGGGCAAACCAGTTAGATTAAATGAGGGAGAGAAAGGCGCGCAAACGCCGGGGCAATACCTTACCGCTGCAAACCCTACCGCTGATGGCGCGGGTTCTCACTGATTCAGAAAACGATTTTGACAAGAACAACAGCCGTATGAGCACTGCAAATAGAGGGGTCGCACTGCTACGTCTCTACGGAGAGTCTGTCGTGAATGCCTCTGATGTAATATAGCGCCTGCGCGATTGGGTCATCCGCGAGGGCATCCACTAGGCCGATCCGCAACGCCTCTTCCGCCTTCACCATTTCCGCCAGTAGAAACATCTGCATCGCTCAAGCTTTGCCAATCAGACGCGGCAGACGCTGCGTGCCGCCCCAGCCGGTCATCACGCCCAGGCTTGCGCCGCGGTGCCCAAAGACGGCATTCGGCGCGGCAATGCGATAGTCGCAGGCCAGCGCCAGGTCCATGCCGCCGCCCATGCAGTAGCCGCGGATGACCGCAATCACCGGAACAGGGAACTGGTCGATGGCGAGCATCAGGGCCTGTCCCTTGCGGGAAGACGCAAAAGCTTGCGGCCCGCTGAGCTGCGAAACTTCGTTCAAATCGGCCCCAGCGGAAAAGAACTTTTCATTACCGGTGATGATAAGGGCTCTGAGTTGTCCGCTTTCGGCTTCTGACTGCAATCCCTGAACAGCCTCCAACAAGGCTGCGAGACTGGCGCTTGTCAGTTTATTGGTCCCCTCGGGCGAGGCCAGGCGCAGCAAGGCGCAATCATCGCTGCGCTCCAATACAAAATGGTCAGTGCTTCTCCGGCTGGCGATCTCTTGCCTCCGTGTCTGTCAGTAAAAGTCGCTGCAACTCAGAAAGAAGCCGCAGGTCTTGCAGACCATTTTGCAGCGTGAATCGCGCATTTGCGTGCCACAGTTGGGACAATAGCTGGAAAGGTCAGGTTTCCGCGCAGGCTGGACCTGCTGGACGGGGCTTGCAGCTTCCTGGGTTTTCTCTTCTGCCATGGCGCCGATTGCAGTGTAACCCCATCGAGCGTGGTCACGCACCTGTAAAAGCCAGGTCCGGTGTGATACGGCGCAAACGTCCCATTGCAGATCAGGCCGATCTTTACCAGGCAAAGCGCATCTTATCGGCGGGGATGCCGCGCCGTGCCGCGATGCGATTTTTACGGAGAAAGCAAGAATAGGTCTGGTCAGGGCAAACCACATTGGTTATTCTGCCTGATAGGGAAAAATGCGGGAAGAAATCGCACTTTCGAGCATTCTGGGCGCGTCCGTTTATGACAGCACCGGCGCGTACGCCGGACACGTGCGCGAAGTGGCCATCTTTCCCCAGGAAGATCCCAACCGCATCTCTGACTTTGTGGTGAAAACCAAGGAAGGCGACCGCCTGCTGCCTTCTCGCCAGATCAAGACCGTGATCGGCTCCTCTATCCAGGTGAACGGCTCAGCCCAGGACTGGGTGCCGCTTTCCAGTTCTGAGGGCATGTTGCTGCTGGAACGCGACCTGCTCGATCAGCAGATTATTGACGTTTCCGGGCGCAAAGTTGTGCGCGTGAATGACGTTGACCTGCTGCGTGAGCAGCAGAACGGCACACTCAAGCTCAGGATAGGGCGCGTCGATATCGGGCTGCGCGGGGCGATCCGCCGGCTGCTCAAGGGCATGGCCCCCAGTCGGGCCGTGGAAGCGCTGGCCATGCGCATGCCGGAAAAGTCCATTCCCTGGGAGGCCGTGGACCTGATTGAGACCGATCCGGCGCGGCGCGTGCGCCTAAGGCTGGCGTATGACCGGCTCTCCAAGCTGCATCCGGCCGATATTGCGGACATTCTGGAAGAGCTGGCGCCGGCCGAGCGCGAAGCCGTTTTCGGATCGCTGAATGAAGAAGTGGCCGCCGAGGCGCTGGAAGAGATCGATCCCAAGATGCAGATCGAGCTCATGCGGTCTATCGATTCGGACAAGGCCGCCGACATCGTGGAGGAAATGGACCCCGATGCCGCCGCCGACCTGCTGGGCGACCTGCCCCAGGAAACGTCAGAAGAGATACTGGAAGAGATGGAGCCGGAAGAGCGGCAGGAAGTTTCAGAGCTGCTGGCGTTCCATGAGAACAGCGCCGCCGGCCGCATGACCACCGACTACATTGCGCTCTCTCCGGAGCACACCGTTGGAGACGCCATTGACCGCCTGCGCAGCTTTGAAGGCCCGGTGGAGACCATCAGCAGCATTTACCTGGTGGACGCACAGGAAAAACTCGTTGGTTCCGTGCCGCTGGTTTCGCTGGTGCTGGCTTCAGGGGGCACCCGACTGGGCGCACTCACGCCGGACCACGTGATTTTTGTGGAAGCCAACGCCTCAGACAAAGACGTGGCTGAAATGTTCGACAAGTACAATCTGCTCACCCTGCCGGTGGTCGACGAAGAACAGCGCCTGGCGGGGATTATCACCGCAGACGACATTATCAGTTTGTTGAGAGACAGGATTTAGGACGGCGGGCGTCGGAATCGCCGGCAAATACGCTTCGCAATTGAAAGAGAAGGAGAACGTCCTTATTTGAACATCTCCGCGACCCTTTCCTTGAACCACTCCCAGCCGGTAAGCTGCCGTGGAGGCTTGGCTGTCCAGCTCCGCAGTGATTCCACGCGGTGAAAGTCTTTGGGAACGTCAAACAGCGTCAGCTCCAGCGGGCCCTCTTTCATCTCCACCACTTCTGAGCCCCAGGTGGAAGAGAGCGGGCGCTTGCTGCCGTCGGGCTGCGTGATGTCACTGCTTAAGGTGGTGATGAGCTTTACCGGGAAGCCGGTTTCCACGCCGCTTCTGTGGACCTCAATTTTGTCCATTTTGTTGTAGCACTTGTCGTTTGATCCCACCGCAACTTCGGCCGCCACCACCACGCCGGCAGTGCCTTTCTTCTGCTGGCGCCATTCCGGCATTACGGCGCCGTCAATGTACCAGCCGTCCGTCTCGCTTACTGAAGGCTTGGAGCATGCGCCGGGTCCGGCGATCCGCTTTTCATGCGTGATGATGTGCCGCGCGGTGTGCCCAAAAATCTCTTTGCGCTCGCCCGTATCAACGGTATCGATCCATATCGTCAGGGTGCCGCCGGAATCCACCACGGGGCGCGACTTCATCGCCACGGTGGAGCCGCGCGGGTCGGTTTCATACGTCACGTATTCATGGGCGTTCAGGTCCAGCATAAAGACGCGGTCGCGTTCGCCGCGCAGGATGATGGTGGCCATGGGCGGGCCGCTGCCATCGCGCATCTGCGATTGCCATTCATTTCTCAGGCGGTCGGGCGCCAAGTATTCCGTGCGGGTATCGGTAAAGCCGCCCGTGACCTGCCGGGTGACGATCTTAATGCCATTGATGGAAGGATTCGGTGAGGTCAGCGTAGTCCAATAGACCAGCAGCAGCATCGCTAGCGGCATATTCATTTCCTTCTCTCGCACCGGGCAATGGTCGTGCTTGTGGGGATTTATTGTACTGCCAATCGGCGCCAGCGCAGCACTTTTAATGTGTGACGGCGGTCGCCGCCGGGGCTGTTGCCTCAACAGTTAATACTATTTATTAGTTTATTACGGTGAGCCCAGTAGGACTAATCAGCCTGATGGCTTTAGCTTCTTCAGCACTTGCGCCAGAACGTCAATGGCCAGGTGGGTGGCGTGCACAGAGGCATTAGGCAGCCCGCCCAGGGCTTCCAGCAGCTGCTCGCGCTGGAGCGCGGAAGCTTCCGCCAGAGACTTTCCCTGGATCAGCTCGGTCAGGCACGAGCCTGCCGCGATGGAGGCCACGCAGCCGCGCGTGCGATAGCGTACCTGGTCGATTCGCCCGCCGGCAACTTTGACTGCCAGGTTCATAATGTCGCCGCACACCGGATGTTCCAGGCGCGCCTCGGCGTCCGGCGATGGCAGCTCGCCCACATTGCGCGGATGCTCGAAATGATCGAGGACTTTTTCCGAATACGACATTTTGGACCGCTCAACCGAAAACCTTTGAAACACGGAGGAACGGAGGAGCAGAGGTATCAAGATCGGGTGATCGCGTGTGAGTGGGTGATCCTGTGAACGGAAACCCGCGTTGATCAGATTACCCAATTACCGATTCCTCCTTTTCCTCCTTTCGTCTGCGTTGCAAAGGTTTTGAATTTATATAATCCAATGATGCCAGAAAACCTGATTCCGCAGCGAGTCGTGTCGCTCCAGCCCAGCGTCACGGTCACACTGCGCGATCTTGGCGCGCTCGACCGGCTGGTGGCCTGCACCAAATATTGCGTCGATGTCTGTCCCGAAGTTCGCGAGACCGGCTGCATCATCGTGGAAGATTCATGGTCCGCTAAAGCCGATCAGATCATGGCAGCGAAGCCTGATCTGGTGATTGCCTCGGTGCCGTACCGGCTGGAATCGGTGGCGGAGATCCTCAAGAGCGGCGTGCCTTTCCTTGGGCTGGCGCCCAAATCGCTGGACGAGATCTACAAAGACATCATGATGATTGCGCAGGTCATGGGTTTGGAGGGACGGGACGAGCGCCAGCCCGGCGCGGCCATCGTTGCCAGGATGGAAAGAGAAATCCAGGCCATGTGGCAGAAGACGATGGGCGCGCAGCGGCCCCTGGTCTACTGCGAAGAGTGGGGCAAGCCGCTGATCCTTTCGCAGACCTGGGTAGCTGAACTGGTGGAAGCCGCCGGCGGGCGCTTCTATGGCCAGCCCGGCAAGCAGGTTACAGAAGAGGAAGTTGCCGCCGCCAATCCTGACGTGATCGTGGCCGCATGGTGCGGTGCGGGGGACCGCGTGCCGCTGGAAAAAATCATCCCGAAACGCGGCTGGGAGCAAACGAAAGCGGCAAAGAACGGACGTGTGTATTGCATCAACGATGAGTTTCTCAACACGCCGGCCAGCACGCTGATTCAGGGGTTGCATGCGCTGGCGGCGGCGATCCATCCGGAGCTGTTTGCCGCACCAAAGGGCTTGCGAAAAATCGCTGAGGTTCACACCTAGATTTGCCAGGAATGGCTTGAGCTAAGTTGTGACCGGGAACGACGCTTGCCAGGCCAGGCGTGCATCAGCATCGGACGTCAGTTGCTGCAATATTTCGTCGAGAAGCCCGAAAACCTCCCACTCTTGCTGTTCGCTCTTTACTGAGATAGTCCGAACGATTTCCTCCTCTAGTGGACCCAGTCTTTTACCCTTCCAGCAGGTATCCGCAAGAGCTACCAGAAGATCTTCAAGCGGCGCGGATTTATCCTGCCAGTTTGCGTGCGTATAAGCGAATCGGGTCCTAGCTTCTGAGACTTGGAATCTTTTCAGGAGGTCTGGGCCATATCGCTCATGTTGAGCGCCCGGCCCGGAAAGTTCCTCAGGACACAGAGATTTTCCAATGTCATGAGTAGCGGCTCCGAACAGAACAGCCTCACCGTCAAGATCCAGCCCGGGAAAGGCGCGATGGAGCGCGTTCACAAGCTTCTCAGCGACATCATGCACCAGAGTCAAGTGAGCAATAAGTCGAGGCGGCGCCGCAACCAATCGGCAAATCTCAAGAACTTCGGGAGGAAGCGGTAGATAATCTGACATATAAAATAGGGTGGTAAGCTCTCAGCGCACGCAATGTTATACCGATGAGTAAGATATCTGACATCTCTGAGCTCAGCAAAAATGAAACAGGTAGTGGCCGCACTCATTATTCAAGATAGCAAAATCCTGATCTGCCAGCGCATGGAAGATCAGGCTATGCCGCTTAAATGGGAGTTTCCCGGCGGCAAGGTCGAGCATGGTGAAGACCTTCGCGACGCGCTGCATCGCGAGCTGGATGAAGAGCTGGGCATCGATGCCGTCATCGGACGGAAGATCGCCGCCATCCAGCACACCTACGCCAGCGGCGCTTCGCTCGAACTTTATTTTTACCGAGTCGACCAGTTTACGCGTGAGATTGAAAACCGCATCTTCCGCGACGTACGCTGGATCGACCGCAAAGACCTGCCCACTTATGATTTTCTTGAAGCCGATGTGAGGCTGGTGCTGGAGATCAGCGCCGGCAACCTCCTTTAGCCGTGGCCGGTGATCTGCATCCAGATCAAGGCCACCGTCAGCCCGATCATGATTGCGCTGGTGCTCCATGCAATCACGTTGCCCGCCAGCGAGTTTTTGTAGTTGCCCATCAGTTCCGTCTTGTTCACCAGCTTGAGCATAAAGATCAACACAAAGGGCAGCAGAACGCCGTTGGCGACCTGGGAGAAAAGAATCAGCTTGATCAGCGGCAGGTGGGGAATCAACACGAAACTTGCGCCGCCCAGGATCAGGAATGTATAAATCCAGTAAAACGTGGGCGCCTCAGAAAACTTTTTGTTCACCCCGGATTCCACGCCCAGGCCTTCACAAATGTTGTAGGCCGTGGCCAGCGGAAGAATCGCGGCGGAGAGCATGGCGGCGTTGACCAGTCCTACGGCAAACAGCAGGGAGGCCCATCTGCCGGCGAGCGGCTTCAAGGCCAGCGCAGCATCGGCAGCGTCATTGATGTTGTGGTTGCCATTCACATAGAGCGTGGCCGCGCACGCCACCACGATGAAGAACGCAATCACGTCAGTAACGATGCAGCCCAGCACCACGTCCCAGCGGGACAGCGCATACTGGCGCTTGCCGATGCCTTTTTCCACGATTGATGCTTGCAGGTAAAACTGCATCCACGGCGTGATCGTGGTCCCTACCAGTCCCACCACCAGCAGGATGTAGTCGGCATGATTGTTGATCACGGGAACAAAGGTGTCTTTCAGCGCCTGATGCCAGTCAGGATGCGCCAGCAGGGCGGAGACGGGATAAGTGAAGTAGACGAGCGAAAATAAAATCAGGATACGTTCCACCGGCTTGTACGATCCGCGCACCACCACAAACCAAACGATGGCCGCGCCCACCGGCACCACCAGATATTTGCTCACGCCAAAAATCCCCATCCCGGATGCCAAGCCGGCAAACTCCGCCATGATGTTGCCGAAGTCAGCCAAGCCCAGGACGACCATCACGAAGAAAGTAGCCCGCAGGCCAAACTCTTCGCGGATAAGATCGGCCAGGCCTTTGCCCGTGACGGCGCCCATACGCGCCGCCATTTCCTGAACCACGATCAACGCGATCGTCGTGGGAATCAGGGTCCAGAGCAGCGCGTAACCATATTTGGCTCCGGCCTGGGAATAAGTGAGGATGCCGCCAGGATCGTTATCGACATTGGCTGTGATGAAGCCGGGACCAAAAACAGCGAGAAAGGCGATCAGCCTGTACTTGAGGACGCCGAATCCGGCGACCCGGCGGGGCAGGCTGAGGTCTCGTTTGAATAGTTTCAGCTTCATGGTCCCTACAAATGTTTTTGCGATTGTTGGAGCGGAACTTGATTTGGATCCTGGCAGGCCGCGCCTTACTGGAATACCAGAAGCACGCTGAGCACGATCATCACGCTGGCCGTGCCCCACGCCACCCAATTAAAGAACGTAGAGTTTACATGCTTACCCATCAGGCTGGTCTTGTTAATCAGCAGAAGCATGAAGATCAGAACAAAAGGCAGCAGCACACCGTTGAAGACCTGCGAGAGCACCGGCATCTTAAGCAGCGGAAACCGCGGCAGCAGGACCACCGCAGCGCCTGCGCCTACCAGTACGGTATAGAGCCAGTAAAAGACAGAAGCTTCGCTGAACTTTTTGTCCAGCCCGGATTCAAACCCCAGGCCTTCACACACGGTGTAAGCCGTCGAAAGAGGCAGAATCGATGCGGCAAAGAGCGAGGCATTGAACAATCCCGCGCCAAACAACACCGAAGCATACTTGCCGGCAAGGGGCCCTAGGGCGCGGGCGGCATCGGCGGCGTCGGCGATCACGGGGTGGCCGTACTTATTGAGCGTGGCGGCGCAGGCGATGATGATGAAGGCCGCCACGAGCACCGCAAAAATCGAGCCCACCAGAATGTCGATCCGCGTGGTTTTGTAATCCCGCTCGGTCACGCCTTTCTCAACCACGGAAGCCTGAAGATAGAACTGCATCCACGGCGCAATGGTTGCGCCCATAATGCCGATGACCATGTAGGTATAGCCGGGGATGCGGAAAACCGATGTTTGTGTCGGCGGCTTCAGCGTGCTCAGGGCCGCGGCGTTCCAGTTGGGGTGCGCGAGCACGCCGGCGATGATATAGGCAATATAGAAAAAGGATGCGGTGAGAAAAACCTTCTCCACCGTTTTGTAGTTTCCTTTGACCACAATCAGCCAGACCACGGCTGCGGCTATGGGCACACTGATGAACTTCGAGACGTGAAAAAGCTCCATGGAACTGGCCACGCCGGCGAACTCGGCCATCACGTTGGCAAAGTTGGTGGCCACCAGCAGCAGCATCATCACAAAAGTGAGGCGCAGCCCGAACTCTTCCCGGATCAGGTCGCTCAGGCCCTTGCCGGTGATCGCGCCCATGCGGGCGGACATCTCCTGAATCACGATCAGGGCCAGGGTCATGGGGAGAATGGTGAAGAGAGGCCTGTAGCCAAACTGCGCGCCGGCGAACGAGTAGGTAAAGATGCCACCGGCATCATTGTCAACGTTCGCGGTAATAAACCCCGGCCCGATCACTGCCAGCAGCAGCAGGGTCTGGGTCTTCCAGCGCTTGAGCCATTTCATTGGACACGGACATGCGGATATTCACTACTGCTTGGCAGAATAAATGAGAGTTGAAGCAAAGGACAACATTGGAAGCCGCATTCGG
>DASSXL010000201.1:0-39701 GCA_035703825.1 Candidatus Angelobacter sp. | reverse complement strand
GGCGCAGTTTATTGATTGGTTTAACAGGACCGCGCCCGGAGGGCTGGAACCGTTGCCCGCGGTGACGAGGGCAGGCGCTGCGCATCTTTACTTTGAGTCCATCCACCCGTTTGAGGACGGCAATGGGCGTGTCGGGCGGGCGCTCGCAGAGAAGGCCCTCGCGCAAAGCCTGGGCCAGCCAACGCTGACTGCTCTGGCGGCGACGATCCTTGCCCGGCGCAAAAGCTACTACGATGCGCTGGAAGCCGCAAACAAGCAAACCGAAATCACCGGCTGGCTTGCCTGGTTTGCCGGCATAACGATAGAAGCCCAGAGGCACACGCTTGCAATGATCGAATTCCTGATCGACAAGGCCAAACTGTTTGCGCGCCTGCGGGGACAGATCAATGAAAGACAGGAAAAGGCATTGGCCCGCATGTTCCGGGAAGGCCCGAACGGATTTAAAGGCGGGCTCTCCGCGGGCAAGTATGCCACCATCACCGGCGCATCCCCGGCCACTGCCACGCGCGACCTTGCGGACCTTGTCAAAAAAGGAGCGTTGGTCCGCGCCGGAGAATTGCGGCACACTCGCTATCAGCTCGCAGTGCCGCTGCATGCTTCAAAGCGTATTGAAGTCAACGAGCGGGGTGAGTTGGTGGAAGTATAATTTTCTCAACCAACAGCATCCGGTCATGAAACACAAGATGCAAACGGATGAGGGACACAATGCGAAAGAATGCTCGTGCAATTGAAATCCTTTTGGCGGGCCCATCCGATGTCAAGCGAGAGCTTCAGGTGGCCCGTGATGTCATCGAGGCCTGGAACGCTGCTCATTCGCACGCGGAGAACACGTTATTGCAAGCAATTTATTGGGATACTCACGCTTTTCCTGAAATTGGTGATAGGCCGCAGGGTGTCATAAACAGGCAACTTGTTGATCGGTGTGATCTTTTGATAGCGGTTTTCTGGAAGAGTATCGGTAGCCCGACAGGCGTAGCGTCATCGGGAACCATAGAAGAAATTGAGCGCTTTAGGGACTCTGGCCGACCAGTGATGCTGTATTTCTCTGAAGCTCGACTCCCCCACGATGCTGATATAACCAAAGTTGACCAAGTGAGAGAATATAGAAAGTCCCTTAACAATGGATTGTATTGGGCTTTCAAATCGCCTGCTCGGTTTCGGGAGCGGCTGACCGTTCATCTGCCACAGGCAATTGCCCGATTTCGCGAGGGCACCGCACCTGACCGCGAAATGCTCCCCAATGGTTGGCTGCAAGACAAAAACGCTGCGTTAAATAGAATTCAAGCAGAACTTGAGACCACTCAGGTAGTAAACGATTTTCCACTAGTATTGGAAAAGCTCCGACCACTCGTGCTTGATTGCATAGCATTGCCGAAGGTGTCACGAATAAAGGAGGCCAGACAGAATCTCCAGTTCTTGACACGTAGGATAACCGAGATGGGAAGATTCAGTTTCATCAGCGGAACCATTGCCGAATTTGGCGACAAACGCGATGAATTGTTTAGTGATATTCGAGCGGCGTTTGAACAGGCCGCCGCTATTGAGAGTTTAAATGAGTGGGAGGTTGTCCGATACGAGGATTTAAAAGCCAGACGAGCAGAACATACGACCGAGACAGCATGGAATTGGCCTGATGATAAGCAATGCCAATGTGCAGATTGCGCCGAGTTCCGATCTTTGAAGCTGAAAATTCAAGACGCTCTGAATCCTAAATTTCGCGCGTTCTTCCTGAAATTGAAAGAACAATTTTCACAACTACGGAAAAATAATTTCGAGCCCTCAAATGTTTGGGCATGGATTGATTCAGTTGCCAAAAGTGCAAAAAGGTTTCAGGAGTGCTTCCAGATACAAGAGCAATCGCAAAACTGTCATCTCGCGGAACGAGTGGTTCATGTTTTTGGACAGTTCAAGAATGTACCAATTGAAGACCGAAAAAAGTACACCGCGGTCGATTTCGAAAAAATGTTCATGACAGTGGAGCCTTTGGTTCAAATGTTCGAAGGCTTAGACGGGCCAGCGTAAGCATTGATGCCTTTGAGTACGCGCTATACTCAGCCCTGGGGTGAATCACGATAGGCATTGGCCACCCATCTTGGCTGCGCGATAGAATCAGTGCTTCGATGGATCGCACCACAAAAAACAGTGCGGGGGTCTTGCAGTACATGCGGCCCGATCCGGGCAGCCAGCCACCAATTCTCTATGAACCGTATCGCGCCACGGTGTTGCGGTCGCCGCGCAAGCCTCTGATCTTTCTGCCGCATACTCTTTCAGAAGTCACAGGGCCGGTCTATGGCCAGGATGCGGTCGGCGAGAGCGACCATGACCTCACGCGCCAGCATTCTGCCGAGCCTCTGGGCGAGCGGATCATCGTCTCCGGGCGCGTGCTGGATAGCAACGGCCGTCCGGTGCGTAACACGTTGATTGAAATCTGGCAGGCGAATGCAGCGGGCCGCTATGCCCATGTGAACGACCAGCATCCCGCGCCGCTCGATCCTAATTTCACCGGCGCCGGACGCACGCTGACAGACGAGCATGGCGCTTACCGGTTTATCACTATCAAGCCGGGGCCCTACCCATGGTTGAACCATTACAACGCCTGGCGGCCCGCGCACATACATTTTTCGGTCTTTGGGGCGGCGTTCATTTCGCGTCTGGTAACGCAGATGTACTTTCCCGGCGATCCCTTGTTCGCCTTTGATCCCATCTTCCAATCGGTGCCGGACGAAAAGGCGCGGCAGCGCATGATTTCCCGCTTCGACCTGGAGACAACCCAGCCTCAGTGGGCCACCGGCTACAAGTTTGACATTGTGCTGCGCGGCCCCGAAGCCACGCCCTTCGAGACATAATATGGATACGGTCCCCACACCTTCACAAACGGTTGGCCCATTTTTTCACGTCAATCTCACCACGGTTGAGAACTGCGTGCGATGCATTGCCGGCCCGCAGGCCAAAGGCGAACGTGTCTGGCTGTCGTGCCGCCTGCTGGATGGCGCTGGCGAGGCGGTTCCCGATGCCATGATTGAAATCTGGCAGGCCGATGCGGAGGGCCGCTATTACGCAGCCGGCGCGGTTCACGACGGCGCGGTTCTGAAGAGCGAAGACGACCCGGGCTGGCGGGGCTTCGGTCGCTTGGCCACCGATCAAGACGGCAGTTGCGAGTTTGAAACCATCAGGCCGGGACGCGTCCCAGGACCTGGCGGCGTTTTGCAGGCTCCGCACCTGGAAGTGGCGCTATTCGCGCGGGGAATGCTCAAGCAGCTCTTCACACGCATCTATTTTGCTGCCGATCCAGCCAATCGGGAAGACCCCGTGCTCCAGCTTGTTCCAGAAGATCGAAGGGAGACGCTCATGGCGTTTCCTGATGGGGTGCTTGCGGGAAAATGGCTTTTCGATATTCACCTACAGGGCGAGGAGGAGACCGTTTTCTTTGAGGTCTGATTGGTTCCCGCAAGCGCCTTTGATTCCGTGCTAATGAGGTTGGCTGTTACGCGTAAATGCCCGGCGCTTCATGGCCGATCTTCTGCACATACTCAACATACGATCCGGGATAGACCTGCGGGTTGCGATCAGTGCCGCTCTCCCCGCCCAGTTCCAGCACACGCGATCCCAGCCCGCGCAGAAACATGCGGTCGTGCGAGACGAAGATCATGGTGCCTTCAAAATCCTTTAGCGCTTCCACCAGCATCTCCTTGGTGGCCAGGTCAAGATGGTTCGTCGGTTCGTCGAGCACGAGAAAGTTTGGCGGATTGTAGAGCATCAGGGCCATCACCAGCCGCGACTTTTCTCCGCCTGAAAGTGCGCGAATTTTCTTATCGACATCCTCTCCGGAAAACTGAAAAGCGCCCGCCAGAGTGCGCAACGATCCCAGACCGTCATGAGGAAAATCTCTCTGTAACTGCTCAAGGATGGTCAGGTCAGGATCGAGCAGGTCTAGCGACTGCTGCGCAAAATAGCCCATGTTAAGGCTTGAGCCCAGGCGGACTCTTCCCGCGTCGGGCTGCGTCGCCCCGGCAATCATCTTAAGCAGAGTGGTCTTGCCGGCGCCGTTTCTGCCCATCACCGCCCATCGCTCACCACGGCGGATGGTGAGGTTGAAGCCCTCATAGATCACGCGCGGCCCGTAACGCTTGTGCAGGTCTTCAATCACGGCCACTTGCTCGCCGGAGCGCGGCGGGGTGCGGAACTCAAACTTCACGATCTGGCGCTTCTTGGGCAGCTCGATTTTTTCGATCTTGTCCAGCGCTTTAATGCGGCTCTGGACCTGGGCGGCTTTCGCGGCATGCGTGCGAAAGCGGTCAATGAAGCGCTGCTCCTTGGCCAGCATGGACTGCTGCCGCGCGAACGCGGCCTGCTGGTTGGCCGCGCGAATGTTGCGCTCACGCTCGTAGAAATCGTAATTGCCGGAGTAGGTGATGATCTCGCCCGATTCAATTTCCGCAATTTTAGAAACCAGGCGGTTCATAAACTCGCGGTCGTGCGTGGTCATCAGCAGAGCGCCCTGATAAGACTTGAGAAACTGCTCCAGCCAGATAATCGACTCCAGATCGAGATGATTCGTGGGCTCGTCCATCAGCAGCACGTCGGGCCGTCCTAAAAGTACGCGCGCCAGCGCAACGCGCATCTTCCAGCCGCCGGAAAGCGCTCCCACGTCGCCATCAATCTGGTCATCTTTAAAACCCAGGCCATGCAGCACCTCTCGCGCCTGTGCCTCAAGCGCGTAGCCGCCCAGGTGCTCATACTCTTCCTGCACTTCACCAAAGCGTGCCAGCACGCGTTCCATTTCGTCCGCTTTGGCGGGATCGGACATTTCATGCTGCAACGACTCCAGTTCATGATGAAGATCGCCCACGCGGCCGCTGCCGGCGATGGCTTCATCCAGGACCGAGCGGCCGGACATTTCCTCGACATCCTGGCGGAAGTAACCTATCGTCAGCCGCCTGGGAACGGAGACTTCGCCCTCGTCCGGCTCTTCCTCGCCCACAACCATGCGAAACAAAGTTGTCTTGCCCGCTCCGTTCGGGCCCACCAGGCCAACTTTTTCACCCGGGTTGAGCTGAAATGACGCGTCAACAAAGACCAGTTGCTTACCGTACTGCTTGTTGATGTTGGAAAAAGAGATCATCCCGATTTCCAAGCTAACAGAATCCTGAGCGGATGTCCCCAGCACAAAGGCGGACGGAACAAGCCGATCCAAGATTGACGCGCCGATAGAGACGCGGCGGTGGGCCTGAAAAATGTCTGGACGAGGCTCATTTATAGGAAAATGAATCAATGAGTTCCGTGCGCATGGACAAATGGCTTTGGGCCGCCAGATTTTTCAAGACTCGAGCTCTGGCCGCGCGGGCCTGCGAGCTTGGACGGATACAATCCAACGGGCAACTCGCCAAACCCGCGCGCGAGGTCCGAATCGGGGACATGCTGCGCGTGACGAACGACGGCGGCGACTTTCATGTGGAGGTCCTGCTGCTCAGCGATGTTCGCGGCCCTGCATCGGTGGCCCAGACGCTCTATCGCGAAACGGAAGAGAGCCGCGCGGCGCGGCTAAAGGCGGCAGAAGAGCGCAAAGCGATGCGCCAGTTCGAGCCTGTCCCGACAGGTAGGCCATCCAAGCGCGATCGCCGGAAAATCATCCAGTTCCGGGGCAGAGGCTGAAGCTTCCATTCAACCGGGATTTTTTAAGCGTGTTATGATCGAAGAATAGCTTTTGCCGCGGTCCGCCTGTTCTAGCTCAAGGCTACCCAGACCCACTTAGCTGCTGAAGCCCGGAAGGAGTTATCGGGCGATAATGGGTCGGGAAAAGCCTAGAATCCTGTGCGTTTCTCGCTCCTCTTCTCATTTGGAGGCCATCTGCTCAGCTCTTCCTCGCAGGGAGTATGAAGTGGTGTCCGCCACTACACCGGAACAGGCAGTGGCAGTGTGCGTGGGCAACACTCTGGCCGCAGTGGTGCTGGATTCCGAGTTCTCCACGGAGACCGGCTGGTCAGCCGCCCAGACGCTCAAGATGGTCAAGCCGCACCTTCCGGTGGTGTTGCTGGGAAACGTTCACGAACAGAGCCTGCCCCACGGGATAGACGCCGTCGCCTCTACTTATTCCGCTGTACTGCACAAATTGAACGCGTTGCTAAATCGCGGGGACTAGTAGCGCTCTTTCAGAAGTGGCACAGCCGCGGCGAAGGCCATGGGCTTGGCCTTTTCACCTTTGTGGCACTCTTCCATGTGAGTCTTAAATTCCGTCGTGATCTTTTCGAGCCGCTCCTGCGAACTCAGTTCGCGGACGGCAGAGAAAACCTGGTTGCACGCGGAACAGCGCCACGCCACCGGGTTGCCGTCGATTTTTTCCGTAACAACTAATTGGGCCATAAGTCTACCGTCGAACATTTGGATGCAGATTGTGCTGCTCCGTTGCCGGGCTTGCGATTGAAAATACGAGCCGACCAAGGGCAGTAGACCCAAGTGCTAAAATCTTCGCCGTATGAGGCCGTCCGCACTTTATCCTGGAGCCCTTGTTCTCGCGCTATTTTCCCTGTCACATCACTCTGGATTGTCCAGCCATGCACAGGCAAGCACTGCGCAATACGCCGTTGCCCCAGGGGCAGCCGCCGATTTGTATTCCCCGGACCCCACTCATCCCTGGAACCGCCTGTTCCGTCTCTTCTACGTAAGGGCAACTCCAGATGGACATGTATACGGCGGCGATGAGCTTGATCCGTATCTCTGGCAGCAGACACGCTATTTGCTCGAAGGGCCGTCGCACAAAGCCGCGGTGAAGTTGCTGGATGAATTTCTGCAGATGCATGCAGACCGGCTAATCACAGATCCGCTTCGCCGGGCGATGATGCAACGCGATCTATGGGCGGTCTATGACTGGGTGGCCATGCGAAGACAAGACCACGCGGACGCTGCCCTAAAATTGCTCAAGCCGCTGGGAGAGATCATCCGCCGGCTAGCGTTGACGGAACAGCAGATCCGGGCGCTGCCGGAGAACTATCAAACAGCGATCCAGGCGAATGCCTTTCCGCGGAGCGCTGATGAGCAGCATCGTGAAGCGGCGTTTCTGCCAGACCTTTTCAATCCAGATGGTCCATGGGTTTGCCTGGGCCAGCGGCAGGGAATGCCCGTCGCATCGGTGCATCTGGAATTTTTTCAGGGGCGTTCCGTTTTTCTCGTCTTCCTGCGGCTGCCGGAGGGACGCAGCGAGACACTCAACTACCTGCAAGAACTAAGAAAAATTCCCAGCAAGTGGACGCCGCAGCCTGGCTTTCCGCGGGATTCGGCCCCACGTTCGCGCTATCCGCAGCCGCAGCAGTTTCCGGTGGGAACACAGGTGGCGCTGGTGCGGCAGATGGCGCTTATCAGCGACCAGGGAAAATTCGTGCCAACTCATCTGACCGAGAGCGTGCAGCTGCGCGTGTATCGCGCGATTGATCCGGACCCGAGAAGAAACTACATCAACACTGAAAGATTTCGCGCCCAGCAGGATGTTTTTGAATTCAGGCTGGACCGCAGGAAGCTGCTCG
Source organism: Candidatus Angelobacter sp. (assembly GCA_035703825.1). Classification (GTDB taxonomy): domain Bacteria; phylum Acidobacteriota; class Terriglobia; order Terriglobales; family Acidobacteriaceae; genus Angelobacter. The sequence goes on along the minus strand of DASSXL010000201.1, from coordinate 32,184 downwards.
CGGGAGAGAACAGCCTGCGTGCCGTGGGCGCCAATGAAAAAGAGTTTCCCACGTTCATGACGCACGGCGTCGATGATTTTGAATCTCCCATGCCGCCGCAAGACGCGCCCATTTTCCGGTGCCAGGCCTGCCATTACGATCCGGGAGTGCAATCGTTTATCAGCCATTCACGCATGCACTTCATACCGCCTCCTCAGCCTCCAGACCTTGTGGAATCGACCCCAGAGCAAGAAGCGGGCCGCGATCTGAAATGGAGGCCGGCGCATCCGGAGTTGAATGTAGAGCTGGTGAAGAAATAGATGCCGGTCTCCCCTGTGCAAACAAGAATGTTTCCGTATTCATCCCTGAGACGCTAAGTCGCGGCAGGAGAGGTTTTTTCCAATCCCAAAGGAAGCTGCTTTTGGGCTGGAACCGGTTTGCCGACCGGAATCGGTTCTTCACGGTAAAGACGAATTGTGTTTCGTACGGCGGAGATCACCATGATCAGCAACATTCCGGAGATGCCAAGAGTCCCTGCCACGTCAAAGAGCCGGTGGGCGCGGCCCAGGACATGCACCGTGGGCTTCCAGAGCAGAGCCAGATTGCCAATCGAGAGCAGGATGCGCAGCTCAGTGGGCCCCATCTTGTAATAGGAGATTTTGAAGTCGCCCAGGGCGTAAGTTGCGAGGTAGACCTCAACCGACAACATAAGATAAGCGACGAGCAGCCCGAGCGCGACCAAGGGAGCCATGTATCCGGAGAGAGCGAGGCCGCCGAGCAGGAAGAAAGCGCTGAAGGCGTCCACGACGTGGTCAACGTAAAAGCCGTAGCGCGGCCGGGAGTGGTCACGGAAGCGAGCGAGGGTGCCGTCCAGCGAATCGCCGAACCAGTTGAGGGCCAGGCAAAGGACAACCAGAGCCAGGCCCAGCCGGTTTGTAGCCGACCACCAGTAAGCCGCGCCGGCGCCTGCCATGGAAAGCAGGCCCAGCAGGGTGAGATGATCAGAGTTGATCCAGGCGGGAGTGCGGGCCGCCAGCCAGATCAAAGTTCGCTTTTCCAGGTTGGACAGGAAGCTCTGCTGTATCCGCTTGGCTTCGCGGAAATTGGGATTGGGAGACGCTTGCATTGCCGATGAATGAGTTGTGGGCCGAATGTTAAGCATGATTTGAATCACCTCCGATTGCCGATCGCTTGCGACTGGCCCCGCCGAGGCTGGGGGAAAGGTCTTGGAAGGAGCTTTTGGCCTTTCCGCCAGCCTTTGGCGAAACGTGTCGCTTGCTATGACGGCACTTTGCTCCCGGTCGCGCTCAACCGGCAATGCACGCGGGCTCAACTGGCGGTAAAACGGAGATCAACCGATAAGTAGCAGAAACGGCATGGGTTTCACGATTGAGAGCGAGCAGTTCGGGGCTGGATGAGGCGGCAAGAGGGCAGTCCGGTCACCGGCTTCAGGGTGCGGAATGTGGTACGGGACGAAAGAATCCGCTTGAGTGGGGGAGATTCCAGCCGCAGAATGAAGGACTGTGTTCACCTATAAGGGCGTTGACCACATTGCGCTGGTAACCAAGAGGCTTGCCGCCATGAAGACCTTCTATACGGAGAGCCTTGGGCTCACTCTGGAGCAGGAAGGCAAGTCCAAGGCCGGTTACAACGTGGTGACGCTGAGGGCGGGAGAGTCATTGATCGATTTGTTTGAGGCATCGCCCGTAAACCCGGCTCCGATGGCCAACCTGAGCGAAGAACATATCTGCCTATCCGCCACAGGATCAAGTATTTACGATGTGATCGCCACGTTTAAGCGCAAGGGGATGGACCCTTCGCCGGCCGAGGTCAATAACGGGTCGAAAGGCAAAGGGCTTTCCACCTGGGTGCGCGATCCGGATGGAAATAAGATCGAGATCAAGGTGGATTGAGCTAAGCGAGATGCAGAACTTTGCAGAGCTGCACCAGAAATCGTGCAGATGGATTTGAGCAGTAAAAATGCGGGTCAGGCGATGGGAGAGACGCTGAAAGGTCGATGGTGCATGGACTTTATGCTTGGTACATGTACTAAATCGATCTTGCGCATGTACTAAGTAAAAGCTTCTAATCACAACTGCCCGAGTAAGTCAGTAGGACAACAGAAAAATTAAAGACCAGTTGGCGAACCCTCAAAACTTCCCCCGAGTCGCCGATGCTCTAGTTTTCTCCAGGAGAGTTTATGCAGATCGGTGTCTACGGTTGTGGATATCTGGGAACTGTGGTGGCTGCGTGTCTTGCTGATTTTGGCGTTCCGGTAACGGCGTATGGCAGTGACTCAGTCAACACCACCCTGCTGGCCAGCGGCATTTTACCCTTCCATGAAAAGAATTTAAGTGACATTGTCCGCCGCGGCGTGCGCTCGGGACGGCTCATGTATTCCACCCATCTGCAGTCGATGGTGCAGCGTGCGGAGATCATCTACCTGGCGGAAGACGCGAATCGAGACATGGAAGCAATCTCCATGGAGATTGCCAATTATTGCGACCATGGCCAGATTCTGGTCTTGGTAACACCTGTACCAGTGGGCACGGCACACAGGATTGAAGAACGCCTGAAAGCTTCCGGACGGAACATCACGGTAGTGTCCCATCCGCTGTTCCTCTCTGAAGGCTGTGCGGTTGAAGACTTCAATTGGCCTGACCGGATCGTTTTGGGAACAAATTCGAACGCGGCCGTAACTTCATTAAAAGCTCTTTATCGTCCGCTGGTGATGCGCGGCGTGCCGGTGATTGTTACCACGCACCAGACGGCTGAGCTGGTTCGTGAAGCGTCCACCGCTTTCCTGGCGACCAAGGTTTCCTTCATCAATGAACTCTCAAATTTGTGTGAGCGCATCAACGCCGATGCGGTCGATCTCTCGCTGGCGCTTGGCCTGGATAAGCGCATTGCGCCACGCTGCCTGCAGCCGGGCTCGCTGGGTGGAAGTTTTACCGAATCGGACATGGACTCGCTGGCCAACCTGGCCGCCGGTTCAGGTATTTCACTCAAGATCCTGAGCGCGGCGCGTGAAGTGAATCAGGAATTTTGCGGACGCATCATGAAAAAAATCTCCGGCGCCCTGGAAACGCTCGACGGCAAGCAGGTTGGGCTGCTGGGACTGGCATTCAAGCCCAATACGAATTCCGTGGTCAGCTCGGGTTCCATTCGGCTGGCGCGGCGACTGATGGAAAGCGGCGCGCACGTAAAAGCCTACGATCCTATCGCCATGCCGGACGCACAGCAGGAGTTGAGTGGTAATGTGCGCTATTGCGACTCAGCGTATTCCGTGGCCGAAGGCGCGGACGCGCTGGTGCTCGGAACCGGCTGGCCGGAATTCCGCACGCTGGACTTCGATCGCATCCGCCGCATCATCCGCAACCCCGTGGTCGTGGATACCAAGAACCTGCTCGATGGTCCGCGGATGAAAGCGCTGGGGTTTGAGTACCTGGGCGTGGGCCGCGCGTAAGACCAGCACCCGAACAATTCCAATCCTCCGTTGCCAACAGCGGAGGATTTTCATTTTGTGCAATTGGACACTTGAGTAACAACTACGTTGGATTTTCCTTCTTTGTCGCCAGGGCGAATGCAAGTACAATGTCGCCATCCTTCCGGAGAAAATAATGAATGCAGTCTGGTCGTCGCTATTGTCCATACCCATTTTGCGCATAGTCTCTTTTGGCCAGGCCGCGGTTATTCATAGGAAGCAGTCGATCTTCCGGCTGTGCGTGACGGCGCTAGTTTGCGCCGGAATTGCGCAGGCGCAATCACCGCCGACGATTACCAAGGCTTTTTCTGCGGCATCAGTCCCGTTGAATGCGAGCGCCGCCCTGACCTTCACGATCACGAACCCCAATCCGGCAACGGACTTGACGAATGTCAGTGTGAATGACAATTTGCCGGCTGGGTTGATCATCGCCAATCCTGACAGCCTTGTGCTTGATCCGGTCCAGGGCGCTTGCGATCCCACCGGCACCACGGGGACGATCACTCCACAAACCAACAGCATTAACCTGATCGGCGGACAAATTCCCGCCAACGCGACCTGCACTTTTTCTGTGGACGTGCTTGCCATCTCAGCCGGGACTCAAGTGAACACCACCGACCCTATTACTTCTACCGAAGGGGGCACGGGTGGAACAGCAACTGCTGCTTTAGACGTGGTTGTGCCCGATCTGACGATCACGATGTCGCACAGCGGGAATTTCCTGCGTCCGCAGACCGGCGCGACTTATACGATTACCGTATCCAACAGCGGGGCCGATACTTCAGCCCTGATCACGGTGGATATCCATCTGCCTGCCGGGCTCACGGCGACGGCGCTTGGCGGCCCCAACTGGAACTGCACGCTCAGTCCACTGCAGTGCACCCGTGGCGACACTCTGTTTGCAGGCACGAGCTTTGAGGACATCACGCTGACGGTGGATGTTGCGAACAGCGCGCCTGCATCGTTCACAGCAAGCGCTACGGTCTCCGGCGGCGGGGAATCGAATACAGCCAATGACACGGCCAGTGATCCCACGCAAACCGTGGCCGCGCTCGTGCTGGCCGCTCAAACAACCACGGCCAGCGTTGCTGCCGGTGGTACTGCCAACACCACTCTCGACGTCACGACCAATGGTTCAGGACTTGGCGCAATCACTTTTGCCTGTAGCGGGCTGCCGTCGGGCGCAACGTGCAGCTTCAATCCCGCGTCGGTTACAACAACTTCGCAGGTGACGATGAGTATTGCCACCACGGCAAAATCCGTCGTCTTCTCGCCCCGCTTACTGTGGCCGACGCTGCCCTATGCGGCGCTGCTCGCAATTCTGGGAACAATGGTCACGGTCTTCAGCAGATGGCAGATCAGAGAGTTCAGATTACGATTCGCTGCGGGCATGGCGGTCGCAGCATTGCTCGTACTGGCCGGATGCGGAGTCAGCATGAAGACGCCTGCACCGTCGCACAATCCGGGAACGCCTGCCGGGACGTTCGCTGTGACAGTTACCGCTTCCAGCGCCGGCGGCGGCGCAACGGCGACAAGCACGGTGAATCTGACGGTGCAGTAGAAGCAAATTGGCAAAACCGGCGTCAGCCGCAGATTACGCAGATCGGCGCAGATCAAAATAATTGGCCGCGAATCAACGCGAAAGAAACGAATCATTTCTAACTTGATCCGTATTTATTCGCAAAATTCGCGGCTGAAGTTTCTTATCTGCGGGAATCAGCGCAAATCTGCAGCGAAGAAGAAGTTCACGCCGTCCTTGCCACCTCATAGAGATATTCAACGTACGACATCACCGCGCCATCGATGCCCTGAACTGCCGGATTGCTGGATTCGATGACGTAATACTCGTTCGGGGCATGCGCGCCGCTGCCGTGGCCAAGGCCAAAATGTCCGGCTGGGAGCCGCAGCGGATCGCCGGTAAAAACATAGCCGGGCCACGAACCAGCCAATCGCGGCATAACGATCGGATCGATTCCATTGCGTTTGTACACCGCGTGCTCGGCGCGGACGAGCGCGGCGTCAGCCGGAGTAGAGGTGGGATCATAGCCGCCGGTCATGTTGACTTCGATATCGCCAAAGCCGTTCTTTGCCAGATGCGCCTTGAGCGCGGCCAGCGCACCTGCGGCGGTCATATCGGGAACAAGGCGCATATCGATTTTGGCCACCGCGCGATGCGGAAGAACGGTCTTTCCGCCGGGGCCGGTATAGCCGCCCACCAGCCCTTCTATGTTCACGGTCGGTTTGGACACCAGAAGCTCCAGTGATTCCTGAAAACTTACGTCGTGTACCCAGTGCTCCACGCCCATCTGCTTCATCAGTGTTTTTTCGTCGAAGCGGCGGGCGGCTTCAGCCACCATTGCTTTCTCTTGTGGGGAGATAGGCCGCGCCTTGTCGGCAAATCCGGCAATCGCGGGATCATTGCCGTCAGCCGAGACCAGCGTGTTGAGCGCCTTTATCAGATGCCATGCCGGCGAATCGAGCCGCGCCTTGTTGCTGGAGTGGATGTCCGCCCGGGGACCGCGTCCCCACTTTTCGCCGCTTGAAACCAATTCCAGTTCAACAACGCCCTTGGCGCCCAGAAAAGCCGTGACTTTCCCATCGGGGTCCTGCGCGGCAAAAGGCATAAAGATCCCCATGGTGCGCTTGAGCGCGGCCAGCACTTCAGGCCGGCGAACGACCTGGGGAAAATGCGGCGAGCCAATTTCTTCTTCGCCTTCAGCCACAAAAACAAAATTCACCGGCAGCTTGCGGCCCGCGCCGCGAATGGCATGGAGCGCGGCGAGAAACGTGGCCTCGGGGCCTTTCTGGTTGACCGCCCCGCGTCCCACAATTACTTTGCCGAAGCCAGGCTTATCGACTAGGCGGGCTTCAAAGGGCGGCGACGACCATTCTGAGGGATCAACCTGCTTGACGTCATACATGAAGTAGAGGCCAAGAGTTTTTGGCGCGCCCGCGTCCAGCGTGGCGAAGATTCCCGGCTGGCCGTCCGTAGGCACTTTGGTTACCTGCTGAAAGCCGGCTTCGCGCAGCATCTGCATCATCAGCTCGCAGCCTTCATTCATGCCGCGATTTTCCGCCGCGATCGACGGCTGTTTGATCCAGGTCTGCAACCGCTGTACTGATTCATCGTGGCGCCTGGCGACTTCCGTGCGGATGGCGGCGAGATCGTCGTCAAACGCATTGAGGCCGGCGGCCGAAGCAAACATATTTTCAGCAGCGCCCGCCCACCTGGGCATTGCGAGAGTCGCAGCTCCCGCAGCTGCGCCCACCAGGAAGCCGCGGCGGCCCAAAGGATTGGTGATGGGTTCCGCTGGCGCTGTGTTGTCTTTCAAGTTTTTCTGCTCTGATTTGCTCGACACAGAACTGCCTCCTGGATAAAAAGGGTGCGAAATCACGATGCGGCGAATTATAAGACGCTGAAAGATGTTGCGCACCCTGAATCGACGTCCCAGCCGGAGGCACCGCTGCGTATACTCGAGTCTTGGGCGACACTATGGATGTTTCTGACAAGAGCGGCGCCCTGCTGGGGGCCGCGATGGTTGTGCTATCGCCGCTGCTGCTATGCCAGGGAATCTATGTCCGTCGTGTTACGCCCAGGTTGCCGGAAGCCGATGGACCGCGCTCAGGCGAAAGCGGCTCCGGAGTGCCGTTGCGATTGCTGGTCCTGGGCGATTCGGCCGCGGCGGGAGTGGGTGTGCGCACCCAGGAAGAGGCGCTTGCCGGTTATTTGTTGAGCGGACTCAAGAAGAGGTTTCGTGTGGTGTGGAGAGTCGAAGCGCAGACGGGCGCAACCACACGCAGCACCATAGCCAGGCTCAAAAGCATGGTGCAGGAACCATTTGCCGCCGTCGCAATATCGCTTGGGGTCAATGATGTAACGTGCGGAAGGCGCGCAACTACGTGGCTGGCCGAGCTGGATGAGCTGGCCGGTCTCTTGCGCCTGAAGTTTGCTGCACAACGGATGCTGTGGAGCGGGGTGCCGCCGATGCATGAATTTCCCGCGCTGCCGCAGCCGTTGCGCTGGTATCTGGGCGCCAGGGCGAAATGGTTTGACCGCTTGCTGCGCAGGTGGGCGGAGCCGCAATCAGACTGCGTGTTCGTCGCTACACCCGCAGTCAGTTGCGGGCCGATGATGGCGGAAGATGGCTTTCATCCTGGGCCCCGGATGTATGAGATGTGGGGAGCGGAGATGGCAAAACGGCTCATGGAAGGCCTGTCTACTGCATGAACCAGCAATGGCCCAAAAGAATTAAGAGATTTTTTTGTTCGCCAAGGCATTGACCCTATGGGATGAGTGGGACCATACTGTTTTGCCCTGCTGTTTCCCGCGTCAGGAGTGTCGATCAATGTCGCTTCTCACTGCCCTCTCTCTTCTGGATATTCTGGTCTTCTGCCTTTCACTCTTTGTTTTCGCTTATTTCTTCAACCGCTTTTCCGGCAGGGATGAAACGGTGGAGATAGCATCAATTCTGCATGAAATGAACATCGTGGAACAGCAGCCCCAGGCCGCGAAAGCAAAGGCCAGGGCCGCCGGCGCAGCATAGATCATCACAAAGAAATTGCTGGGCCTCGCCTTTCATGACAAGTGAAAGCGAATGAATTCGCTTGCAGAAATCCGTGCTTTGAAGCTGCGATGCAGATCGAAAGCGCAGCCTAGGTTGGCCTGTAGGGCCTTTCCACACGCTCAATGACACGTTTGACGTACCGCGGCTTTTTACCTTTAACCACCCTGAATTTTCGTCCGCACGTAGGGCAGGGAGGAACAAAGTAAAGTTCCTCATGCGGCGCCAGCATCAGGTAGTCGCACTTGCAGCGCCAGGCCACATGATTGCCAAGCCCGCGTCCGTAGGTGGTCTCGCCCTCTTTCCACTGTATCGGCACATCTTCGTAAAATCTGGCCATTTGCCGCCCCCCGGAAATGCATTCTATTCCAGGCGATACTGTACCCCAAGTGGGCGGGGCAACAAGGCGAAGAGCCAAACGGGCCTATGCCGAAGTTGCCAACCTGGTACGGCCCAGCCTGACATCATTATTCAAACTGGGGCCAACGCTCTGGTGGTAAAGAGGTTAACCGCAAAATCGGCGATTTCACGCGGCATCCCGGCTACCAAGAACCCGCATCAAAGTACTCTGGCTGGCAGCCCTGACAAAAAACGACGCCTACATTCGGGGCCCCCGTGCAATTCGTGGAACCGCGGACCAAACGGTGCACAAAGACGGTCGAGTGAGACTTTAACAATTCGGTTCAATTAGCTTGGCAAGAAAAGCTCGGGGTTGAACTGTCTTCCAGCAGGCGGGACCCATACACCATTGGCCACTCAGAGACATCCCGAGCCTCCAGAAGCAACACGAATCTACGCTTCTTCCACTAATGGCCCAACGCCTGAAGAGGTTTTCCCGGGCGGGGGGGAGTTGGGCGAGAGAATTCGCTCCTTTGATTGGTCCAGCACGCCCATGGGCCCGATTTCCGCCTGGCCTCAAAGCCTGAAAACCGCTGTTCGCATCATGATCACCTCGCGCTACGCCATGTGGCTGGGCTGGGGACCGGATCTTCTCTTCTTTTATAACGATGCCTACGCGCACATGACCCTGGGCAAGAAACATCCCTGGGCGCTGGGCCGGCCGGCCCGCGATGTGTGGGCAGAGATCTGGGCTGATGTCGGTCCGCGAATCCGCAAGGTCCTGGAAACGGGCGAGGCCACCTGGGATGAAGCCCTGCTGCTGTTCCTGGAGCGCAGCGGCTACACGGAGGAAACTTACCACACCTTCTCGTACAGTCCTCTGACTGCGGATGATGGCAAGATTTACGGCATGTTTTGCGTCGTTACCGAGGAGAGCGAGCGCGTTATCGGCGAGCGGCAGCTAGGCTTGTTGCGGCATCTGGCGGCAGGCCTAAGCTCAAAAAACACTGAAGAGGATGTTTACATTGCTGTTACGGCCAGCCTGAGAACCAATCCGCAAGATATGCCATTTGCGCTGGTCTACCTGTTTGAAAACGGAGAAGCACGCGTGCGGCTGGCTTGCGAAACCGGAATCAAACGCGGCCATCCGGCGGCGCCCGCAAAGATCGAAATTGATTCGGCGGATTCGGTATGGCCGATTCGTGAGCTTCTGGCCGCGAACGGCCCGGTATTCGTGGAGAACCTGGTGGAACGTTTCGGCTCGATGCCGACCGGCGCGTGGGACCGCCCCCCGATGCGCGCAATCCTTGTCCCGATCACCGGACAAGGCCAGGACCGCCCCGCGGGAGTGTTCATTACGGCGCTGAATCCTTACCGTCAGCTCGACGCCGGTTATTCCGGATTCCTCGATCTGGTCGCGGGACAAATCGCCGCGGGAATTGCCAATGCGCGCGCTTATGAAAGTGAGCGGCAACGCGCAGAAGCGCTGGCGGCGCTCGATCGGGCAAAGACAACTTTCTTCAGCAACGTGAGCCATGAGTTCCGCACGCCGTTGACACTGATGCTGGGGCCGACCGAAGATGCGCTGGCACATCCGGAAAAGACGTTGCATGGAAAAGATTTGGAAACTGTTCACCGCAATGAGCTGCGGCTGCTCAAGCTGGTGAATACTCTGCTGGATTTTTCCCGGCTGGAAGCCGGACGCGTGAGCGCGAGTTATCAGCCGACGAACCTGTGCGCTTACACCCTGGAACTGGCAAGCGTCTTCCACTCGGCGGTGGAGAAAGCCGGACTCAAATATGTGATCGATTGCGAGTCCCTGCCGCAACCCGTCTATGTGGACCATGAGATGTGGGAGAAGATCGTGCTGAACCTGATCTCGAACGCATTAAAGTCCACGTTTGAGGGTTCGATTGCGCTCACGCTCACCGGCAAAGCGGACCATATGGAATTCAGCGTGCGCGATACGGGGACGGGCATTCCAGAGCAGGAGCTCAGCCGCGTGTTTGAGCGCTTCCGCCGCGTGGAAAATGCGCGCAGGCGCACGCATGAAGGCAGCGGGATCGGCCTGGCCCTGGTGCATGAGCTGGTTGCCATGCACGGCGGCAATATTGTCGTGCAGAGCCAGCCTGGGAAGGGCACCACGTTCACCGTGTCCCTGCCTTATGGCAAAAGACATCTGCCCAAGGACCGGATCAGGTCTGAAACCGAAAAAGTGATTACCGGCACTTCGCGCCAGGCGTTCGTGCAGGAGGCGCTTAGCTGGCTGCCGGACGAGCAGGTTGCCAGCGATGCGGTCAGCCGCGCCGATCTGGAATCTCCGGATGGATTGCCCGCGCCGCTTCCAGAGGCCGGCAAAATGCCTCGCGTGCTGCTGGTGGATGACAACCGAGACATGCGCGATTATGTCCGCCGGCTGCTCAGCCCGCGCTTTGCGGTCTCCACCGCGAAAAATGGCCGCGAAGCTTTGCTGAAGGCAGTTAACAGCCCGCCGGACCTGGTCTTGAGCGATGTAATGATGCCGGAGATGGATGGCTTCCAGTTGCTGGCGGCGCTGCGCGAAAATCAATCCACATCTTCGGTGCCCGTAATCCTGCTTTCCGCGCGCGCGGGCGAGGATTCCCTGATTGAAGGCATGCTCTCCGGGGCGGACGATTACGTGGTGAAGCCGTTTACGGCGCGCGAGCTGCTGGCCCGCGTTGAAGCGCACATCAAGATCGCCGCTTTCCGCCGCGATGCGCAGGAAACGGAAAAACGTCTTCAAGCTGAGCTGCGCGCTTCCGAACGAGAGCAGTTGCGGCTGCTGGCGGTGATGGACCAGTCCACGGATTTTATCGGCCTGGCCGATGTGGAAGGTCATGTCTTGTACATGAACAGGAACGCGCGTTCCCTGGTGGGGCTGGGCGAGACAGAGGACGTAAGCCGGCTGCGGATCAAGGACTTCTTTTTTCCTCAAGACGTCGATTCGCTGGAAAGCACGATGATCCCCGCGGTCTTGCGCGACGGGCGCTGGCAGGGCGAGGTGCATTTCCGCCATTTTCAATCCGGCGAGAGCATTCCAGTTGACTACCACGTCTTTCCAGTGAGGGACCCGGAAAGCGGCAAGACCGTGGGCCTGGGCACGGTAACGCGCGATGTTCGTGAGCACAAAAAAGCGGAAGCCGCGCTACGCGCCAGCGAGTCGCGCTACCGGCTGCTGGCGGAACTGAGTCCGCAGGCGCTGTGGACCGCCGACCGCGAAGGCCGGGTGCGTTACGCGAACCGTAGATTTCTGGACTATGCCGGCAAACAGGCCCTGCCTCACGACCCTCAGGAGTATCTCAACCTGTTTTACGAGGAAGATCGCCAGCGGTCTCTGGCTGCATGGACACATAGCGTAACCACCGGCGAGGACTTCGCAATCGACGTGCGCCTGGTGCGAGCTGCCGACGGCGCCGCTCGCTGGTGGCATCTGCGCGCGCTTCCTCTGCGCGACGAGAACGGCGCAATCGAACGCTGGCTGGGCGTGGGCAGTGATGTGCATGAGACGCGCATGGCTGAGCAGGCCGTCCGCACCGAGCGCGCACGACTGGTGGAAATGTTCCGCCAGGCGCCGGCTTTCCTGGCAGTGCTGCACGGCCCTGACCACGTTTTTGAAAGGACCAACCGCCAATATCAGGATTTGATCGGCAACCGCGAGGTGCTGGGCAAGCCTCTGCGAGAAGCGCTGCCCGAAACGGCGGAGCAGGGCTTTGTGGCGATTCTTGACATGGTTTATCAAACCGGAGAGCCTTTCGTCGCCAACGGCCGCAGCATCAGCATTGCCCGAACGCCCGGGCAGCCGATGGAAAAGAGATACCTGGATTTCGTATACCAGCCGATGCGCGAAGCCGACGATACGATTTCCGGCATTTTGGTGCTGGGCGTGGACGTCACCGAGCGCCGCCGTGTCCAGGAAGCGCTGGAAGCGAACGAGGCGCGGCTCAAAGCCATGTACAGCAGCATGCATGAGTACATCGGCCTGCTCTCACGCGATGGGATTGTTCTTGACTGCAACGAGGCTTCTCTCCAGTTTGCCGGAAATACCCGCGAGGACGTGATTGGGCTGCCCTTCTGGGAAACGCCGTGGTTCATCAACACGCCGAGCGCGCCGGAACTTCTTCGCGACGCGCTGCAACAGGCGGCGGCGGGCGAATTTGTCCGTTATGAGGCCGCGCTGAACCGGCCTTCAGGCGAGACTCTCACGTTTGATTTCTCCCTGCTACCGGTACGCAATGCCCGGGGCGAGGTCACGTTTATCGTGCCTGAAGGGCGTGACATCACCGAACTCAAGCGCGCGCAGTCTGCGCTGGTGCAGAGCGAAAAACTCGCCGCCGTGGGCCGCCTCTCGGCGTCCATTGCGCATGAAATCAACAATCCACTGGAAGCCGTGACCAACCTGCTCTACCTGATCGAGCAGGAACACGACTTGCCGGAACAGGTCCGCGGCTTCACCCGGCTGGCGCAGCAGGAGCTGGCGCGCGTGAGCCAGATTGCCACGCAGACGCTGCGCTTTTATCGCCAGCCTACCGCACGGACAGCGGTGCGCATCTCAGAACAACTGGATTCCGTGCTCAAGCTCTATCAGGGGAGACTCACCTCCGCCGGCGTTGAGGTTGTTCGCGACTATCGCAGTAGCGGCCCGCTGCTGGCCTTTGAAGGCGAGCTGCGGCAGGTATTTACCAACTTTGTCGGCAACGCCCTGGACGCATCCCGCAACGGCGGCAGAATGACGCTGCGCGAGCGCGACGCCACTGATTGGCGCACCGGCCGCAAAGGCGTGCGCATCACCGTGGCCGACCGCGGCCACGGCATGTCAAAAGAAACGCTGGACCGCATCTTTGAGCCATTCTTTTCGACCAAAGGCATCACCGGAACCGGCCTGGGACTATGGGTGAGCATGGGAATCATCCAGAAGCATGAAGGCCATATCCAGGTAAAGAGCAGTACCTCACCCCAGCACCACGGCACAGTGTTCAGCCTGTTTATTCCGCATCGGGAAAAAGAGTAGCCCAATTCCCGATTTCCGGTCCGTGTCATCCGCAGCAACGTTTTGTAGAATAGCTTATCCATGAAGGCCTACGTCACAGTCATGCTCAAGACCACCGTCCTTGATCCCCAGGGCAAAACCATTCACGGCGCGCTCAAAAAGATGGGCTATAAGGGCGTGGGCGCGGTCCGGCAGGGCAAGTTCTTTGAGCTTGCGCTGGATGGCGGTCTGGACAAAAATGCCGCCAGGGCCGAAGTTGAGCGCATTGCCAAAGACGTGCTCACCAACCCCGTGATTGAGGAATTTTCGTACCGGATCGAGGAATAAATGTTGCGAAAATCCCTACCCTGAGCGAAGCGACGGGAGGGACCCCTACCCGCGCGAGAATCTTGGCCGCGAATACACGCGAATGAACGCGAATCCATCCAGGGTTCGTGTCGTGAATAGGAATCCGCTGAAAAGATTACGGGATTACCTGAGGATTGCCAAAGGTAATAGGGCCCCCTCGCTAAGCTCGGGGTTTTAAAACCTTTCCGGAGTAGAATTAGTTCAGAATCCCCCACGAGAGAACCGGAGTCCAATTAGCGTGATGTTGCGATTGGCGCGCTTGTAAATAACCCCAGCAACAGTCGACAGGATTTTTAAATATGTGCGGAATTGTAGGTTACGTTGGCAAGAAACGCGTTGTTCCCGTCATCATCGATGGCCTGAAAAAGCTCGAATATCGCGGCTATGACTCCGCAGGGATTGCCGTTTGCGGCAATGGCAACGGCGGCGCTCTTCAGGTGCGGCGGGCGGAAGGCAAGCTGCGCAACCTGGAAGAGGTGATCCGGCTGAAGCCGCTGGAAGGAAGCTGGGGCATTGGCCACACGCGCTGGGCCACGCATGGCCGTCCCACAGAGGAGAATGCCCATCCCCACCGCGACTGCACCGGCAAGATCGTGGTGGTGCATAACGGCATCGTGGAAAATTATCTCTCGCTCAAAAAGAAGCTGATTGAAGAAGGCCACAAGTTCTCCACTGAGACGGACACTGAAGTCATCGCGCACCTGATCGAACAAGCCATGTATCACAAGGGCAACGGGCATCGTCCCAGCCTTGAGGAAGCCGTCCGCAAGACGGTGAAGCAGCTTACCGGCGTCTTTGCCCTGGCGGTGATCTCGGAAGATGAGCCCAATAAAATCGTGGCCGCGCGCAACGGCCCGCCGGCGGTGATCGGTATTGGCGACAACGAATATTTTGTGGCGTCAGATATTCCGGCGCTTTTGCCACACACGCGCGACATCTTCTTTCTGCAGGATGGCGACCTGGCGGTGATCACCACTTCCGGCGTGCAGCTGATGGACTTTGACGGCAAGCCGGTGAAGCGCGAGATCCAGCATGTGACCTGGGACGCCATGATGGCGGAAAAAGGCGGCTTCAAGCACTTTATGCTCAAGGAAATTTACGAGCAGCCCCGCGCCGTGCGTGATACCACGCTGGGCCGTGTCTCGCTGGATTCCGGCCGCGTCTTTCTGGAAGAGATGGACGTGACCGAAGACGAACTGCGCAAGGTGCAGAAGATCAATATTGCCGCGTGCGGCACCAGTTGGCACGCTGCGCTTGCCGGCAAATTCATGATCGAAAGGCTGGCGCGCATTCCCGTTGAGGTCGATTATGCCAGCGAGTGGCGCTATCGCGATCCCATTACTTCCAGCAAGGAAATCACGCTGCTGATTACGCAGTCCGGCGAGACCGCCGATACGATTGCCGCGCAGCGCGAGGCTAAAGCCAAAGGCTCCAAGACGCTGGCCATCTGCAATGTGGTGGGCGCAATGATTGCCCGCGAAGCTTCCGGCACAGTTTATACGCATGCAGGCCCGGAGATCGGCGTGGCATCGACCAAAGCTTTTACGGCGCAGCTGACCGCGCTGTTCCTGCTGGCGCTTTATCTGGGCGAGCTGCGCGGCGCCACGTCAACGGAAGACGCGCGGCGCTATATTGATGAATTGCTCAAGCTGCCTTCCAAGCTCGAGGCGATTCTTGCCCGTGACCCAGATTGCGAGGCGCTGGCCAAGCAGTATTACCGCGTACAGGATTTCCTGTTCCTGGGCCGCGGCATTCACTATCCCATTGCGCTGGAAGGTGCGCTCAAGCTGAAGGAAATCTCCTATATCCACGCTGAAGGCTATCCCGCGGGCGAGATGAAGCATGGCCCCAACGCCCTGATCGATGAAAACCTGCCGGTGGTGATGGTGGCGACGAAGGATTCCAATGATCCCAACTCAGTGCTGCGCTATGAAAAAACCATGTCAAACGTGAAAGAAGTAAAAGCGCGTTCGGGCATTGTGATTGCCGTAGCCACCGAGGGCGACGAGGAGATCAAAGAATCCGTGGATCACGTGTTGTACGTGCCGCACGCGCCGGAACTGCTGTTGCCGATCCTGGAAGTAGTGCCGCTGCAACTGCTGGCGTATCACATTGCCGTGCGCCGAGGATGCGACGTAGATCAGCCGCGCAATCTGGCGAAGTCTGTAACTGTGGAGTAATGCCTTAGTGGCGAAGCCGGGGTCCCCGGCACGCGCGGTTTTTGCGTGATGGGGTGGGAAGCCGATCACGCGCCGAGCCACCTGCAGCAAGGCAGAGAAAAAGCTTCCACGCCATAAGTCCCAAAGCGGTTTGGAGCGCAGCGACAGAAATTAAAGATTGGTTAAGACGGATTTCTTGTTGCGATGCCACCTGCCGATTTGTTCTAAAATTACTTCACTGTGAAAGACGACAAACTTCCGGTTGAATCGTTGTGGTCTCGCCGTAGTGGGTTGGTTTCATTGCTGGTCGCCATAGTTGTCTCGCTGATCGGCATCCTTCTGGACTGGCTTCTGGTAAAGGAAGGCCTTCCTCGCCTGGACATGCTCATCTTCAGCAATGGCCTCACCGGACTGTTCGCCGGGGGTTTGTTCTGGCAGATGGCCAGGGAATCCAAGGCCAGCCGTGATCTGATGGCTGAGCGGATGAAGACCATCGCGGAACTCAATCACCACATCCGCAACGCGCTGCAGGTCATTAAATTTCTAGGCGGACAAAAACGCACCGGCCTCGACTCGGTGCAGCTTCAGCTCATCAATGATTCAGCAGACCGTATCGAATGGGCGCTCCGGGAATTGTTGCCGCGCTATCCAATCGGCAATGTGAGCGCTCCTGTCTCGGAAGAGCAAGTGGATGCGATTCGTCCGGTTTCCTGAACGCAAGGTTAATTGTCCCGAAGGCTGGTCTTCGGCGGGACTTACAATGGTCAAGGTTGCCGATTTTTGGCCTGCTTCTAACCTCTTCAAATCTCTGGGATTTCCCTCCATTTATACCCCGGTTTTTCCCGCAACTTCGGGCCAGAAGTTGACATCTAATCCCTTGACAGTAAGTGACTCATATCTCATAATGACTTTATTGTAATGGGTAAATGCACTGATTTTTAAGCACTTATAAGCTGGGAGGCTGAAAGCCATGGGGAAAATTATTGGAATTGATCTCGGAACCACGAACTCAGTGGTGGCCGTGATGGAAGGCGGCGAACCGAAAGTTATCGCCAATGAAGAAGGCGGCCGCACCACGCCCTCGGTGGTCGGATTCACCAAGTCGGGTGAGCGCCTTGTTGGCCAGGTGGCCAAGCGGCAGGCCATCACCAATCCGGAAAACACCGTGTATTCGATCAAGCGGTTTATGGGACGCCGCTTTGATGAAGTGAATGAAGAAATGAAGATGGTCCCGTACAAAGTCGTGCGCCAGGGCGATCACGTTGCTGTGGTGGCGCAGGGGCAGGAATACACGCCGCAGCAGGTTTCAGCGATGATCCTGCAGAAGCTCAAGAAAGCGGCAGAAGATTATCTTGGCCAGTCTGTGACGGAAGCCGTGATTACGGTTCCCGCGTACTTCAATGACGCACAGCGCCAAGCGACCAAAGATGCCGGCAAAGTTGCCGGGCTTGACGTAAAGCGTATCGTCAACGAGCCCACGGCGGCCGCTCTGGCTTACGGACTCGACAAGAAGAAGGAAGAGACCATCGCCGTGTATGACTTCGGCGGCGGCACTTTTGATATTTCGATTCTTGAAGTCGGCGAAGGCGTGATTGAAGTGAAGTCCACCAACGGTGACACGCACCTGGGCGGTGACAACATCGATCAGCGCATTGTTGACTGGCTTGTGGAAGAGTTCAAGAAAGATGAAGGGCTGGACCTGCGCGCCAAAGGCAATGAGATGGCGTTGCAGCGCCTGCGTGACGCGGCGGAAAAAGCCAAGATCGAGCTTTCCACCACCATGGAGAGCGAAATCAACCTGCCGTTTATTACGGCGGACGCGAGCGGTCCCAAGCACCTGGTGAAGAAGTTGACGCGCACCAAGCTGGAGCAGATGGTGGATGACATCATCCAGCGCTCCGTTGCGCCGTGCAAGCAGGCATTGAAAGATGCGGGCGTTGACGCCAGCAAGATCGATGAAGTCGTTCTGGTCGGCGGACAGACGCGCATGCCTCGCATCCAGACGCTGGTGAAAGAGCTGTTTGGCAAAGAGCCGCACAAGGGTGTGAACCCGGATGAGGTTGTTGCCATTGGCGCAGCGGTCCAGGCGGGCGTGCTGGCGGGAGACGTGAAAGACCTGCTCCTGCTCGACGTGACTCCGCTTACGCTGGCGATCGAAACGCTGGGCGGCGTGGCTACGCAGATGATTCCGCGCAACACCACGATCCCGACCAAGAAGACGGAAACGTTTTCGACGGCGGCGGACAGCCAGCCTTCGGTTGAAGTCCACGTGTTGCAGGGCGAGCGGCCATTGGCAAAGGACAACCGCACTCTGGGCAAGTTCCACCTGACCGGCCTTCCGCCGGCGCCGCGTGGCGTGCCGCAGATTGAGGTGACGTTCGACATCGACGCCAACGGAATCCTGAACGTGACTGCGAAAGACAAGGCCACGAACAAGGAGCAGAAGATCCAGATCACCTCTTCTTCCGGCCTGAGCAAGGAAGAAGTGGAACGCATGGCCAAGGAAGCCGAAGCGCATGCTTCAGAAGACAAGGCGAAGCGCGAGGAGATCGAGGCGCGCAACCAGCTTGATGGCATGGTCTATCAGGTGGAGAAAATGCTGAAGGAAAACGGCGACAAGATCTCCGGCGACGAAAAAGGCCAGGTCGAGTCGGCGGTGGCGGACGCCAAGAAGGCACTGGAAGGCACTGACGCGGCAGCCATGAATGCAGCCCGCGAAAAATTGACCGCAGCTTCGCACAAACTGGCCGAGGCCATGTACAAGGCGCAGCAGGCGCCTCCAGCTGATGGCTCCGCTGGAGCAGGCCCGCAGGCGGGCGCTCCGAACGGTGCTGCTGGCCAACACGAAAAGAAAGATGAAGGCGTGATCGACGCAGAGTACGTTGACGTGGAGGACAAGAGATAAGCTCTCCGCAGCAATAACGGCGTGGCAAAGGCGGCCGCTCTACCCATGCAAGCCAAAAGCGGGCTTGCACGGGGCCCGAGGATGTGCCGCCTTTAGCCTATGCGACAAAAGGAGTCTCTTTTGAAAAAATATCTGGTAGTGAAAATGGCGGAAGGATGGAGCCAAGTTGTGAACTGGGTGGTAATGCCCGGGCTGTACACGATAGAAGCAGCGCAGCAGTTTGTGGATAGCGCCGTGGCGGACGAGCCCGGCGCAAGGTACATGATCCAGGAAGTGGGAGCAGCGTAGGGAAAGCTGGTAGCCACTAGCTGCTGGCTGCTAGCTTGTGCGTGGGCAGGATCAGCTTTGCGGATTTGCTGGAAAATGAGCAGGATTAAAATTCGGTTTAGCTAGCCGCTAGTAGCTAGAAGCTAGCAGCTCGCGGAGATCATATGAAATACATGAAACGTCGTGGTTTGAAGATGTTTGCTGTTGCGGCCCTGGTACCCATGATGGCCCTGGCACAAAACACCGCACAGGCCAACAAGCCTGCGGGCGTTGCGCAAGACGCGACAAGCCAGCAGGTCACACAGCTGGTGCGCGACTTTCTGGCCAACGTTCCCAGGAACGATCCCAAGGTCTTTCAGGAATTCTTTGCCGATGACGTGATTTATACACGCGCGACGGGCGTCACCATCGCCAAGGGCGACATTCTCAAGAACATCGATGTGCGCGCAACCAGCGACCCGCAGGCCACTTATGACGCTGACGATTTTACGGTTCATCCCTATGGCGAGACTGCGGTCGTCAACTTCCGGCTGATCGCGCACAACGTTGAGAACGGCAAGCCGATGACAGCTTACTATCGCAACACGGGAACGTTTTTGAAGCGCAACGGAAAATGGCAGGTCGTAGCCTGGCAGGCGACGAAGGTGCCGGAAGCGGCGGCAACGAAACCATAACCGAGAATCATGAAGATCAGGATGGGAAAATCATTGGGCATGCTGCTGTTGCTGGGATCGGTATGGAGCTCCGCACAGCAGAAAGTTCCCCTGGGTTCACGGCTGAAACTACATTGGCACGAAAGCTCGGTGCGATTTATTGAAGATGGGCAAGCGCACGAAATTTCCATCAAAGGACTGTTCGATGCCGTAGAGTTGGAATCAGTAAAGCTGCAATCGGCCACTGAGTCCAAGGGCTTTATGTACCTGCTGCTTGATGTTGCGGGTCCATCGAAGCTGCCCAGGGACAATCATGAATGCGGCGCCGGGAGTGAATCCAATCTGGTGTGGCTCAAGCTGGACCTGGAGTGGAAGCTGCTTGATTCGAAGAATTTCCGTTACGATTCCTGCTGGGCGTCTATTTCCGCGATCGATCCGCCCAGTTGGAAAGGTGACACTCTGACTGTGATGACTGACACTAAAGTGGTGACGTACAGTTATAAGCGTCCGGAAGAAGGATTGAAAATCGCCGATTCCGCGCCGGCAAAATAAACATATGGCGACGACCCAACAAAAAGATTATTACGGCGCACTGGGCGTCAAGAAAACTGCCTCGTCGGAGGAGATCCGCAAGGCTTTCCGCAAGCTCGCCCGGAAATACCATCCTGACGTTAACCCCAACGACAAGAAGTCAGAAGAAAAGTTCAAGGAAATTTCTGAAGCCAATGACGTGCTGAGCGATCCCAAGAAGCGCAAGATTTACGACCAGCTCGGCTTTTATTCAGACAATATCGATCCCGCGGCGGCGGAAGCCTATGCGCGCGGCGGCGGCTTTGGCGCGGGCGGTTTTGGGGCGACGCCTCCGGGCGGCCGAGGCGGCCAGGGCTTCGACTTCAGCGGCTTTGATTTTTCCGATCTCGGAGGCGGGGCCGGCGGGCGGGCGGGTGGCGGCGGGTTCCGTGATATTTTCTCCAGCATCTTTGGCGGGCGCGGCGGCGCAGCCGCGGAAATGGGGCCGGAACGCGGCACCGATCTTGAATACCAGGTGAACGTCGGCTTCTGGGACGCGATCCGCGGCGCGGTGATGCGCCTGAACATCACGCGCCTTGATACATGCGCCAACTGCCACGGCAGCGGCGTGGTGGGCACGCCAACGACCTGCCCGCAGTGCCACGGCAGCGGCCACATTACGCAGTCCGGCGGCGGGATGAAATTCAACGTCAACTGCCCGCGGTGCGGCAGTGCCGGCAAGGTACAGCCTCCATGCCCGGTGTGCCACGGCGAAGGCGCAGTGGAGCGCACAGAGCCGCTGGAGGTCAGGGTAAAGGCGGGCACGCGCGACGGCCAGCGCATTCGCATCGCCGGCAAGGGCAATGCCGGAACGCACGGCGGCGGGGCGGGCGATCTTTACGTAATCATTCGCGTGGGCGAGCATCCGGTGTTTCGCCGCGAAGGCGACGATATTTATGTCACGGTGCCGGTGGCCGCCTGGGAATCCGCGCTGGGAGCCAAGATTGAAGTGCCGACCATTGACGGGCGGTCGCAGTTGAAGATCCCGCCGGGAACGCAGAGCGGGCAGAAGCTGCGGCTGCGCGAAAAAGGCGTGCCTTCAGCCACGCGCGACGACAAGCGCGGCGATGAGATCGTGGAGATCAGGATCATGGTCCCGGAAGCGCATGACTTGAAAGCGCGCGAGCTGTGGCAGGAATTGCATGAGCTTCACAAGGACGATCCGCGGGCGGAGTTGTGGAGCAAGGTTTAGCAGAGCAACGTGTAGTGCTGGAGACCAGCCGTCTCCGTCTGCGCGAGTTTGTTCCGCAGGATGTGGACGCTCTGTCTGCCGTTCTGGGCGATCCGGTGGCGATGCAGTATTATCCGGCGCCGTTCGATCGCAAGGGCGTTGAGGAATGGATCGAAAGAAATCGCAGCCGCTACCAGAGCGATGGCTATGGATTGTGGGCCATGGTCTTGAAGGATTCAGGAGAATTGATTGGCGACTGCGGCTGTTTCCTGCGGGACATAGATGGAAGGGACGACATTGAGATCGGCTATCATGTGCGGCGCGATCTTTGGGGCAATGGCTATGCCACGGAAGCCGCACAGGCGTGCATGCAGTACGCGTTTACCAGGCTTGGCGTAGACCATGTAATTTCGCTGATCCGCCCGGAGAATTTGCAATCGGTTCGGGTGGCGGAAAAGAACGGATTGACGTGCGAGAAGATTATTTTCTGGCGCGGGTACGATCATTGTATTTATGTGAAGAACCGCGGTTGATGTTGGAATCATGCGAAGAAGAGACGTTGAAAGCGGTCCGCGACATTGGGAGAAGGGCGAGTTTTGTATAGCGTAAGCTGTGAGACGCGGCAGTGCCGCGTCTCTACGTCAGACGTTGCGGATCTTGCATAAAGCGTCGCACGGGACATGATGGGGCATTCACAGAGCACCGCGAAAATGACGCGGGTAAACACGTACGAAGCAAGCACGATAGAGAAGAAGTTGGAATGGCAGATCGATTATGACCGCTAAACGCAAATCGAAGGGTGCTTATATGATCTCCTCCGTGGCGGAGATGTACGGCATCCATCCGCAGACGTTGCGGCTCTACGAGCGTGAAGGACTGCTGAAGCCCTCGCGTACCGACGGAAACACGCGTCTTTACACCGAGGAAGATTTGCAGCGGCTGGAGTTCATTCTGAATCTGGCCCGCGACCTGGGGGTAAACATAGCCGGGATCGCTATTATCCTGCAGATGCGCGAGCGCATGGAAGACATGAACCGCAAGATGCAGGAGTTCGTACGATTTGTGCAGGACGAGGTCGCCTTCCGCGCGAGCAATGCGCAGGCCGATCCCAGCAAGGGCGCCATCATCCCGCTGCGCAAGCCCACCATCAACGTGCCGCCGCGAGAGCGGAAGAAATAGCTCTGGTCATTTGGGCAAAAAGCCGGCAGCCCGTTCAGGGCGTACCGGCTTTTGCGTTGAAGAACGCAGAACCTATAAAAATCGATGGCTTAAGATGCTTCCTGGTCCTGCCCATGAATTGAAACAATCGGCTTGCGCTGTTCGCCGGATTCCGATGAATGCTCTGCGAGATCGTGATCCAGGCCCATTGGTCCTCCGCCGGCAGCGGCAGCCCTTTGCTTGTGTGGATAAATACGCATACGCTGACGAATGCGGCGTTCAACATCAGACCATTCATCGCGGGCGCGTTCCATGCCTCGCCGAATGCTCATGACGCCTTTTTCTTCAGCCTTACGGAGATTGTCTACCAAACGCATTTTGATCTCCTCTGTGGGCCGGCGCGTTCTGGACGCACCCGCTCCAATGAGTGTGATGCCGGCGAGATAAGGTTGGAAACTGCTGGATCTTCAATTATGTCGCTTCGCTCCAAACCGCTTCAGCGGCTCCGATGTGGCGACATTGTCAGCCCTTTCAACGGGCGGCTCGGCGCGTGGTCGGCCTCGCCACCTGGTCTCACCTGTCGCTTTGCTCCAAACCGCTTCAGCAGCACTGAAGTGGATACATTCTCCGGCCCTGACGCTGGCGGCTCGGCGCGCAAGTCGGCGTCGCCACTTGGATACATGTTATGCCTTAACCCAGTAGAGCCACGGTGGCCCTATTCGCTTGAAGATCCGTTCTGCTTCGCCAGCCAGCTCAGGAAAAGCTGTTCAATTGGCTTGTCTTTGGCCCGAATCAAGTGGCGGATGGTGTGGCCGGTGGCCAGGTGGCAGAGTTCTTCAGCCATGTTCTTGGTGTGGTCGCCGGCGCGCTCCAGGGCATTTGCCATGGCCAACACGTGCAAGCTTTCTGGCCCTTTCAGCCCCTCGGCATCCTGGGTATGGCGCACCACAATAAGGTTGCGCAGACGGTCAAGCTCAGAGTCAGTGCGCAGCACGTGCATGGCCTGCTCAATGTTGCGAGCGGCAAAGGCCTTGGCCATGGTGGCGAGCATATTTTCCAGCAGGCAGCCCATGCGGGTGAGCTGCTCGATATCGTCCATATCAATCCGATTGCGGACGATGGCTGAACGCTCGGCAAAGCTTGCCACCAGGTCGCCCAGGCGTTCCAGATCGATCATCAGCTTCATGCAAGCCAGCAGTTTGCGGGCCTGCGGAGGCGTGACCTGCGTGATCACGGTGGCGAGTTCCTGGTCCATTTCACGGTCCAGGCTGTCCAGCCGCTCCTCGCACTTACGCACGGCCAGCAACGCCAGTTGCGAGCCGTTGATCAGGCCATCAATGGCGTGCGAGACCTCGTCTTTCGCCAGGGAAAAGGCGCTGACGGTGAGGTCCACCAGATGGGATTGCGCTAAAGCCTGATGGGTAAGGAGTACTGCGTGGGAACTCATGCCTGCCACTTGCCTTGTCTGCCGCGCTTCGATCTGGAAAAGCACGGCTCAAATCGGGCGTTTTCCGCCATCTATACCCAGAGTTATAACGGCTGATTGTGAACACAAGGTTAAAGCGTGGTGAATCCTGTGCAAAATCCGCGGGAAACCCTAACCACAGAGAAGACCCTACCGCGGATTTGCGCGGATAAACGCGGATTAGAAAAGAAAAGCTAAAATTTTTGAAACGCAGAAGGAATCGAGGAAGTGGAGGAAGAGAAAATGGAGGAACGCCCTTAACTAAGGACCGCCTTAATCCGCGCAGATCCGCGTTCATCCGCGGTAAGGATCCGTGGCTTTTTCTGATCAGTGCAATCAGCGAGAATCAGTGGTGCGGGTTAGCTCCTTTTCATTCAGGAAGCCATGGTATGGCATTGTTCCGGCTCGTGCTCACCTGAGAGAAACTCCACCAGGCTTTCCGCCAGATGAATGGCATGGTCGGCAATCTGCTCCAGGCAGCGCGAAGCAAAGATCAGGTGCAGGTCATCCTGCTCGTCCGTGGAGCGCTGCTGGTGGGCGTTGAGCTTGCGCAAAACATAATCGCGATAGGCATCCACCGATGCGCCGCCTGCGGCAGCACTGCGCGCCAAGACCAGATCCAGCCGGGTGAGAGAACGCAGGGTCTGGCGGCAAAGATGAGAGACCGCGATGGCCAACGGCTGAAGCCGGGAAAAATCTTCATGCTCGTTGTGTTTTCCCACTTCGGTCACTTTACGTCCCAGGTTGGCCGCAAGCTTGCCCAGCCGCGCCAGGTCCTTGCTGATGTTGACGATGGAGGTCAGCCGCCGGACTTCAGAACGCCGCAGGTCGCACCGCTCCAGCTCCGAAAAGACAGCCTCGTCGAGCTTGCGCTCGAGTTCCTGAATGGCCACTGCGCTTTCCATTACACCGGCAACAATGTGCGAGTTCGAATGCAGGAGCGCTGCAATGGCCTGGCCCACGGCGTCATCGACCTTGAGCCCCATGGTTACAAGAAGGTTGTTGAACTGATTTTCCGCCGTTTGCGCCTTTACTGCCCTGATCGCCATAAAAACACCTTTGCTGTGTGCGTTATTCTGTTAGACGAAAATACCTGCCGCCGGTTAACGGTGCATGAAAACTAAAAGTAAATTGCGGGTAAAGCCATAAAGCGCTTGTTTTCATCCCAGTAGATGTGGGAGTCGGAGGGGCGGATTCACTTTTTTGGGGCTTCAAAACGGTAGCCGGCGCCGCGCACGGTCCGCAGATAGCGAGGCTCCTCGGGGTCAACTTCGATCTTGGATCGTAATTTCCTTACATAAACATCCACGGAACGCGGGCTGACGAAGGCGGTCTCTTTCCAGACTGCGTCAAGGATCTGATCGCGGGTAAAGACGCGGCCTGCGTGCTGGGCAAGAAAATGCAAAAGACGGAACTCCGTGGCCGTGGCGGTGACGGCCATGCCGCGGACGGTGAGCACCATGGCCATAGTGTCAATTTCCAGGTCGCCCGCGTGGATGACGCCGGGGAGGAGAGGCGCTTCACAGCGGCGCAAAACCGCCTTCACACGCGCAACCAACTCGCGAGGGCTGAATGGCTTGGTGATGTAATCGTCCGCGCCAGTTTCCAGCCCGCGTATGCGGTCAGCTTCGCTGGTGCGAGCCGTAAGAAACACAATGGGAGTTGAGCCCAACGCGTGGCCGGACTGACGCACCTGGCGGCAGAGTTCGATTCCGTCTCCGCCGGGAAGCATGATATCCAGCAGCAGCAATGCGGGCCGCTCTTTCAGCGCATCGGCGAGAACGGACTGGGTGCTGGAATAGCAGCGCACGCGGTATCCAGCGGCTTCAAGATTGTGGCGCACCAGGCGTGAAATATCGGTATCGTCTTCTACAACAAAAATTTTCTGCCTGTCATTCACCGTGGCCTCAGCGGCGGGCTTTACTTCGGTTGGCCGATCAATGCCTGACAACGTTCTGTTGAATGCGCCCATAACGCTTCTGAGACTACAGACGGAATGTTAAGGGAGTATGAAATCTCAGCTAGAATGCACGTTTAAGATAATGACAATTTCATTGAGGCCATTCCGCCCTGACGACCAGGAATTTCTTTACCAGCTTTATGCCAGCACGCGCCTGCATGAAATCGTTGGCTTTGGCTGGCCCGCCGCGCAACAGGAGATGTTTCTGCGCATGCAATTCAACGCGCAATATCGCGCGTATGAAGCGGCATACGGGCAGGCGGAGCACCAGATTGTGGAGCAGGATGGCAAGCCGGTGGGAAGAATCATGGTGATGTGGGAAAAAGATTTTGCCCTGCTGGTGGATATTGCGTTGCTGGCGGAACATCGAGGCCAGGCGATTGGGGGCAATCTGCTTCGCGATTTGATCCAGAAATGCTCGCGCGCGAAGTTGCCGTTGCGCTTGCAGGTATTACAAACCAATCCGGCTTTGCGGCTCTACGAACGTCTGGGCTTCGTCCGTACAGGAGAAGACCAGATGTATATGCAGATGGAGCGGCGGCCGGGCTAGAGGATCCTCATTTCTCTTCGGACGGCCGTGCGCTGAGCGGAACAAGCTTTACGTCGGGCGCAGGCGATACCTGCCGCTGCTGCAAGACGCTCGCTGGAGTGCAGGTGGTCATGCCGGCGGGGACTGGGGCCTGTCCATCCTGGCGGCGAAAGAAATAGCTGCGCATGGTGAAGCATGTATTACGTTGGCTATCTCCTATCAATTTGCGTGAAGGTATAGTGTCCAGATGCCTGTGCTGCATTATGGGGAGTTGCAGCTGACGAAAATTCTGAAATACGTCGAGTGTTTTCTGTTGCTGCGCTGGCGCAGCGGCAGCCAAAAATAAGAAAATACTTAGAGGCCACATAGGAGAAGTCCTCCTGGCGATGATTATAGCCGCAAAATGCACGGCGTCTGCAAATCCAAATTGAGAATGGGCAGCGGAAAACGTTTCTGAAACGCGCGCAGCTTATTTGCATCTTGCCATCTGCTGGCGTACGCTTATGGAGTTCAACAGGCGCGAATGGCAGGAAAGATTGATTGTCTAAGTCCACGTCAACCAAACTCATGATCGCCCGTAGCTATGCGCCTGCACTCCAGTAAAGAAGGATCGCATGAAGAATATCTATGTAGGCAATCTGGATTTTAACATCAGTGAAGATGAACTCCGGCAGGCTTTCGCAGCTTACGGGCAGGTCGAAAACGTCACTGTTTTGAAAGACCGCGATACCGGCCAGCCACGAGGCTTTGGCTTTGTGGAAATGGCAAACGACGAAGAAGCAGAAAAAGCTATCAGCGCGATGAACGGATATCAACTGGGGTCGCGCGCTCTAAACGTGAATGAAGCCCGTCCGAAAACCGGCGGCGGTGGCGGTGGATTTAGTCGTGGCGGTGGCGGAGGCGGGTTTGGCCGTGGCGGTGGAGGGGGCCGTGGCGGGAATCGCGGCGGCGGTGGTGGTGGCCGCGGCGGCGGTGGCGGCTTCCGCAAATACTAAATCATGCAACAAAAGACGCAGGCCTTTAAAGCCTGCGTCTTTCGTTTTAGATCCAGTTTCGCTTTTAAACGAACTCTACATTCGGCTTGTGCGGAATGATTCCGGCTTTGTAACCCATGTCCAGAAGCTTCACCACGGCTTCCTTGCCATCATCGCCGTAATCCAGCGTGCGATCATTTACGTACATGCCCACAAAGCGGTCCGCCATTTGCGGGTCCAGATCGCGCGCAAACTGCATGGCGTAAGCAAGAGCAGGCTCGCGATGGTCCAGCGCGTACTGGATGCTGTCGCGCAGCGCGCGCGTAACTTGCGCGATCAACTCCGGCCCCAGCTCGCGGCGAATCGCGTTTCCGCCCAGCGGCAGCGGCAATCCGGTAAGCTCATGCCACCACTTGCCCAGATCCAGGATGCGCTTCAGCCCCGACCGCTCATACGTCAACTGTCCTTCATGGATGATCAGCCCGGCCTCATACTTGCCAGCGACAACTTCAGGAATAATGCGATCAAACGGCACCACCGCCGTCTCGATCTTTGGCGCGAACAGCTTTAGCGCCAGATATGCCGTGGTCATGGTCCCGGGCACTGCAATTTTCATGGTCTTAAGTTCTTCCAGCCCGGCCATGCGCGTGGAAATCACCATCGGTCCGTATTGTTCGCCCACGCTTCCGCCGCAGGGCATGAGCGCGTATTTATCCTGGACGTAAGGATACGCGTGGAAGGAGATGGCGCTCACGTCATAGAAGCCTTCCATGGCTTTGCGGTTGAGAGTTTCGATGTCCGTCAGCGTGTGGGAAAACTTCAGGCCCGGCACGCGGACTTTATTTGTGGCCAGCGCATAGAACATGAAAGCGTCGTCAGAGTCGGGACTGTGAGCGATGCTGATTTCGCGAACGGCGGAAGAAACAGACGAAGATGGCATATTTGAAATCCTACAACACTCTGGCGGTTCATGCGTTCGGCTGAAAAATCTATCTCGCTTGAAAATGTTTTCACACCCGACGGATGAAACGCACCCTAATACGGTTAAGCTTTCTCCACGGGTTCATGCTCCGGCGGGGCTTCCATCATCGGGCTGGGCGGAGTCAGATGGGGCCGTCGCAGGTGCCAGCGCAGCCGCCACAGCATGGCGCCAACCGCCGCCACAATGGCCGCTATCGAAAGCGCCAGCAACACGTACAAGACCTTCATCAGCATTTGCGGCTAGCATACCAGAGCTGCCCGCCGCCAATGGCGGAAAAAGCCTCTTAGACGCCCACGGGGAAAGGCTTAGTATGGGGTTCGCGCGCCGCGCCGCCGCGCCGTTCAAACCTGCCTTGCAGCAGGGACATCAGCCCCGTGTACCAGTATCCCAGCACAAAAAGCAGCAGGAAGGGGATCGTCCAGTAATTGCCGCTGGTGAACGCGTAAGCGCACATGGCGACAAAGTAGGTCCCCACCAGCAGCTCCAGCCAGGGAACAATGCCGAGCCTGCGGCGGTACTGCTGTCCCATCGCTTTGTCGGCCTTCGATTGCACGCGATATTTGGGCGTGCGCTTGAATGCCGATTTGATTCCCAGCAGCGCTTCAATTACCGCGCGCGTGTTCGTCAGTGTTAGTCCGATCCCCAGAGCCATGAGGAACGGCAAAAACAGGAAGGTGCGCGGCCAGCGCCGCGGAAAAAGTTCTTTCTGTGAAACCAGATAAAAGCTGGAGATGGAAAACGTAGAGGCCAGGAAGAGCGGCAGATCGATCACCAGCATCTGGAACCAGCCGCCGAACGAGCGAATGATCATGGCCGGCATGAGCAGCGTGGAAAGCACGATCATCAGCGGATAGCTCAGGTTCGCGCTCAGGTGATAAAACGCCTCCACCTTCACGCGGAACGGGGCTTTGCTCTTGAAGACCTTAGGCAGAATCTTCTTGCCTGTCTGGATCAGCCCCTTGGCCCAGCGCGCCTGCTGGGTCTTGAACGCCGTCATTTCAATCGGCAGCTCTGCGGGGCATTCCACGTCCTGCAAATATTTGAACTGCCATCCCGCAAGCTGTGAGCGATAAGAAAGGTCCGTGTCTTCGGTCAGCGTGTCATGCTCCCAGCCGCCCGCGTCGGCGATTGCCTGCCTGCGCCACATGCCTGCCGTGCCGTTGAAGTTGAAAAACACCTGGCTGCGCGAGCGTCCGCCATGCTCCAGCACAAAGTGCCCGTCCAGAAGAATCGCCTCGACCTCGGTCAGGAATGAGTAATTGCGGTTCAGGTGCGTCCAGCGCGTTTGCACCATGCCGATCCTGGGATCGGTAAAGTGGTGCACCACGCGCATCAGCCAGTCTTCCGGGGGAACAAAGTCGGCGTCAAAGATTGCAACAAACTCGCCCCTGGCCGTTTTCAGGCCGTTTTGCAGCGCGCCCGCTTTAAATCCTTCACGGTTCGTGCGGTGAATATAAGTGATGGGATGGCCCAGCGCCGCGTATCGATCCACGACGGCTTGAGCTACCGTCACCGTCTCGTCGGTTGAATCATCCAGCACCTGGATATCAAGCTTGTCTTTGGGATAGTCGAGCTTGCAGATGGATTCCACCAGGCGGTCCACCACAAACTGCTCGTTGTAAATCGGCAGCTGGATGGTCACGCGCGGAAGCTCGGCAAACTTTGACGGAGGCTCGGTGGTCCGGTTCTTGCGGTTCCGATAATACATGTACACCAGCGCGTACCGGTGCATGCCGTATCCGGCAAGGATGATCATCACCACGAAATACGGAATGAGCAGCGCCAGATCAAAGCCATTCGGGGAATAGAGACCCTTGAAGGTCCGGTCCATGAACTGGCTCTTGAAATAGTGGACCAGCCCCTTCTGCGAATTGGCAAAGAGCATCAGCGCAAGATTGAAACAGACGTTCAAATACAGGCTCCCAAAGAACTCAGGCTCGAAGGGTTAGATTGTAAATCATAGATGGCGATTAAAGGGCGAATCGATTCGGAAAGCTATGTATTGGCGCTTTCTTCTGAAGTCCCGAAGCGAAGCGAGGGAACACTACATGTGCCAAAATCCGTGTCCAGCATCAAACGTGAGAAGCACTTCGTGCTCCATAAATGAATTGGCCGGAATAGGGCTCCCTCACCCGCTTCGCGGGATTCGGGATTTCAAGAAAAGGCTAATTCAAAAACAACTGCCGATACAACGTATCTCTTCGCTTAGGCACAAAGCCGGCATCGCGGATCATGCGGCGCAGCTCTTCTTCTGTGGTGCAGTTCGCGACGCCGGCCGAGCGGACGACGTTTTCTTCCAGCATTACCGAGCCAACATCATTGCCGCCAAAGCGCAGCCCAAGCTGGCAGACTTTCAGCCCCTGCGTTACCCAGCTTGATTGCACGTTTTTGAAGTTGGAAAGATAAAGCCGCGCAATGGCCAGCACTTTCAGGTACTCGACTGCCGTAGCTTCTTCCCAGTGGCGTCCACCCAGCGCGGTGTTTCCGGGCTGAAAGCTCCATGGGATAAACGCGGTGAACCCGCCGGTCTCTTCCTGTAGTTCGTAAACGCGCTGGAAGTGGTTGATTCGATGCTCAAAAGTCTCTCCCACGCCAAACATCATCGTGGCCGTGGTGCGCATGCCGAGCCTATGAGCCGTCCGATGCACGTTAAGCCAGTCGTCGGTCAGGCACTTTAAGCGCGCGATCTTGTAACGCACTTCGTCATCCAGAATTTCCGCGCCGCCGCCGGGAATCGAATCCAGTCCCGCCGCGCGCAGGCGAATGATAGTCTCTTCAATCGAAAGCCCGCTGACGTCGGCAAAGTGAATGATCTCTGAAGCGGAGAAGCAGTGCAGATGCACCTGCGGGAAGCGCTGCTTGATGCCGCGCAGCATGGCTTCATACCACTCGATCTTCAAGTCCGGATGCAGTCCGCCCTGCATGAGTACGCCGGTGCCGCCCAGCTCCACGGTCTCGCGGATCTTGTCATAGATCGTTTCCATCTCCAGCACGTAGCCCTTGGCGCGGCCCGGCCCTTTTACCGGCGCGTAAAAGGCGCAGAAGGTGCAGTATTCGGTGCAGAAGTTGGTGTAATTAATATTGCGATCGATGATGTAGGTGGCCACGCCTTCCGGATGCAGCTTGCGGCGCAGCGAATCGGCCTCCATGCCCAGGCCGATCAGGTCGTCCGAGCGGAAAAAGTCAAGCGCTTGTTGTTTGGTCAGGGACATGAACACCTTTATTTTAGCATTCAGCGCTCAGCAGGCAGCAATCAGCCAATGCCCGAGCCGAACTTCACCGCAAGGACGCGAAGAACGCATAAGACAAAAGAATTTACCGCGGAGATCGCTGAGGGCGCAGAGGAACGATAACCCTTGCTGATCTGAATCAGGAATCCATTTTCTCTCTGCGATCTCTGCGCTCTCCGCGGTGAAATTGTTTCCCTTTGCGGTTGAAAATTCCGATTTCCGGCGATTCGAACTGGTCTACAATGCTCGGCATGAACAAGAAACATCTGGTCTTGCTTGCGCTTCTGGCGTGTCTCACCGGCTGCGTCCCAGTCGACTCCATCAACCCGCTCTATACCGACAAAGACGTTGTCTTTGACGAGTCGCTGCTGGGCGAATGGGTGGGGATGGACGCCAACGAGAAGGGCGGCATGAAATTCATCAAAGAGGGCAATGACGCCT
>DASSXL010000187.1:0-21371 GCA_035703825.1 Candidatus Angelobacter sp. | reverse complement strand
GCTTCCGGCGCGCACCCCTGAGTCAGACGCCATGAGCAAAGACCTGCTGAAGCGCGGCTTCCGCTTTGTGGGCCCCACCATCTGCTACGCCTTCATGCAGGCCGTGGGCATGGTGAACGACCACCTCGTGGAATGCTTCCGGTACGCGGAGCTGCGGTAAGGCTTTTGCTTTTCTGATCAGCGACTATCTGCGCAATCTGCGGCAAAAGGTCTTTCTTCTCCGCGCCTCCGCGTCCGGGGCCCCCGGCATGCCCGGTTTTGGCTTGCTGGGGTGGTCGACTCCGCGGTGAGCTTTTGCTTTCCCGATTACGCGCGATCACCCGATCTGTCCCACTATCTTGCTCAGCTCAATCACCTCCAGCGGACACTCCGGCCAGTTATGCTTCCAGCACACAATAATGTCGCATTGGCTGGGATCGTGCAGATGCCGCAGAAAGTTGCGGCTCTCGTATTCAAACTCAATCCTCACCGGCTGCCACCGATCTACATCCACCAGCCTCATCGCCAGGCAGTCCGGGAAACCCGTCTGGATCAGCGTCACCACAAAGCCCAGCCTTTCTGACACCGTTCCGAACAGATAAAGCACCCCGGACTCATTAATAGGCCCATGAATCATCGGGTATGGCCGTATCAGGGGTCCATACACAGGACGGTCCGTCATCACCCTGGGTTTTTTCTGTTCACACTCCGGGGTTGCCGCCATCTCCATCCCGTCCTGCCCCTGTTCGTACTCGCGGATCAGCGCCAGCACATCCTTCCATTCTTCCGTCCGGCCCTGTTCTTCAATGTAGCGCCGCAGGTAACGCGGTACCTGCCCCCAGCTTCCAAACCGTGTCTTCAGCGGCGTGTCGCTGTGCTGGCCCATGTGCGCGAATTCTGCCCGGCTGGGAATCTTTCCCAGTCGCCGCGTCACCGTCGCCCAGTCCAGGAAAAGCCTTTCCAGCGGCAGCTTGTTTCCGCCGCACACTCTTTCCAGATTGCACGCCCGTAGCGCCCGCGTGTAGGTGGCAAAGTGCTTCACAATCTGCCGACCGCTCACTTTGCCGGTCTTCATCAGCTCGGCATAGCTCGGCACATGCCCCATCGTCTCCGTGACCCCGGTGATCGCCGACATCAATTGCTCTTTAGTCATCTTCAATGTCGGGCGTCCTGGTATTCGCCTTGTCGGCGGGTTCGTCGGATATATAGCCGGTGACTTGGCGGTGTTTACGGCTTCGGTCGGGTTTTCTGTCACCTTCGGCTGTTCTCCGGAGCTTTCGGTCGTGTTTCCGGCTTGTTCGTCGATCATGGCTGGGTTCGGGTTGTGAATCGCGTCGTCGCTCATGTTCCTTGCTCCAATTTGAGTTTGAATTTAATGAGTGCAGCAAAAACAGAAAAGCTAAGAACTGTGGAGCGCAGGCCGGGGCCCCCATTCAAGCCCGGTTTTGGCTTGATGGGGTAGAGAAGCCCTCGCCTGCGTCTTCTTGCGTCTTTTCTAAGGTCTAGTTGAGAATTTCGAGGGATCGAACTAGATGAGTGTCGCTAAGACAAAAAACTAAGAGCCAAGAGCCAAAAGCCGGGTGCCTGACTCCAATAAAAAGCCACGGGTCAAGGTGGCTCAAAGCTTTTAGGTTTTTGTGGCACCGGCACTCTTGCCGGTGACGGTTTTCGAGGGGACTACACGAAAGGTGGACGCTAACAAAAATTGTGGAGCGCAGGCGCCTCGCCTGCGTTCTTTAAGACTGGTGAAATTATCGAGGTTGAATCTGAGGAATATCGCTAAGAGACAGAGCCAAAGGCCAATGGCCAAGAGCCGACTTTCCGATGTCGGCGATCTCCAGACGCACCTCTTTCCCCCACACTGGAGGAGCTTGTGCCAAAGCGCAGCCTCCGCCGGCTACGCCTCAGGTCCTTTCCAGGGGCCGCGGTAACTGTCGCCCCAACGGTAGGCCACAGACTGCAGCGGTTGCAGGCCGTTTTGGGGTTTCCCCCGGTCAGCCAGCTTTTATTGCTGGCTGTTGATCCGCCGGCGCCGCTCCCCGTCGGAATCAGACCGCACTATAGCGCACAGACACGACGATGTCAATAGACAAATGTTGTACATACGTCTGATAACGCGCGTGTTTTGTAAACCAGCCCAAATATATGTCCGATAACATGAGTAGACTGTAAAACCATCCCAAACACATATCTGGGTGCCCCATCCTTTCGCCACTTTTGCGAAAGGGTGGGATCGATTCTATCCGCGCTACGAGGCATACGATAAAATCTGCGGACCGCAAAACAATCCCAACGTAGAGACTCGAGCACTGCTGCGTCTCTCATAAGGTCACGCGGCGGAATCCCAGGTCCGCACGTATCCGGAAAACATCAATGTGTCAAAATCTGATACACAGCCTCCCACCAGGCTGGAACCAGGCTGGTCGTTACCGTTGAAGAAGTAGACGAGCTCAAAAAGCGGCCGCTTGTTCCAGTGATGGTGATTGAGAAACTGCCTAAAGCAACCGCATTCGTTGCCGTTAACGTCAGAGTGGAAATATTTCCCGTGGTGCTGATGGGACTGAATGTTCCGGTTACCCCCGCGGGCAGGTCGGAGACGCTCAACGCCACCGAAGAGCCAAATCCCGGCGCGCGGATGATGGAAACATCAATGGCATTGCTTGCTCCCGGGACCAGGACTTGCGGATTAGGACTGGCCGCGAGCGCGAAACTACCACCGGGTTGAACACTTACACTAGCCAAAGCGCTGCGGACAAACACTCCGGCTACGGCCGTAATCCAGATATTAAAGGAGCCGGGTGGTGTTCCCGCACTTGTAGCTATCGTCATCGTGGAAGAGCTCGCGGTTGTGCTATTCGGGCTGAAAGTAATGCTCACGCCGCTTGGCGGGGTCGATGCACTCAACGTTACCAAATCGCTGAGTCCTCCAGAACGGGCGAGCGATACGGTAAAGAGCAAACTTCCTCCCGGAGCCACGCTCGCTGAGGTCGGACTGACAGCTATCGATAAGTCGGCCCCGGAATCACGCCGGATCGCCGCTATGTTGGGGTTGTTGTTCACGACGCCGCCGCAGCGGGTAAAGTCCGTGGCGAGACCGGTAGTGGTCCATCCGGGAGGGATGAGACTACGCGGAAAACATACCTGGTGTGTAGCGCCAATCGGATCGCCGATGATATTTAAAATTGCTATTTTGTCGTTGCTGGTTCGACTACAGTCGCCAAAATCAGTGATGAAATCCGTGATCACCCATCCGAGCGGCAGTGGCGCGTTACTATCGCAGGCAACAAGGCTCGAGCCTGACACCAGTGTGTCAATTTCCTCAATGATCTTCACGTTGTTCAGCGTATCGGGGCAGGGCGGAAAATTGAATTTGGTGAAGATGGTCAGTGTCACCCATCCATCTGGAGTGATCGTTCCAACGCAGACAGTTTGCTGCTGTTGGGCATGACTGCTGACCCTCAACAGGCACATAAGAACGGCTATGAACAACACTTTTCGATGCAACACGGTTAATCTCCCCTGCTTAAAAGTTGGAGAACAGGCATCGCGCTTCCAGGCTTTAGGCGGTCCTCAACTCTGAAGCAGCCTAGGGCAACACGCCGACGCCAATGATTTGCGGGTGACCAAAAACACAGCCTTGGACCACCAGGTTCACTCTCTTGCCCGCAAGGAATGCTCCCATTAAAGTTGCGTGAATCGTAGTGTTCCCCGGTGCGCCAGGAGAGGTGGCATATTGGGCGGTGGCCCCGCCACCGCAGCCGTTGTCTACATAAGGCGCATTGGTAGAGACAATAAGGCAGTCAGCGGACCAGCAGGTTCCGAATCCCGTAAAGGAGCCACTCTGTGTGCTGGCGGGGCTGCTTTGAGCGTGCGCTATAGGTAAAGGTCTATACAACACCACGCCAATAGCTGCAATGCTCATGATGGTGAGTAATGCAAACTGCACAAGCCGCTTGTTAGACATATCGACATACTCCTTTTTGTAGCAGTCAGTATTTTATTGTTTATGATACTTCAGAGGAGACGTTGTATAGCCTGTTCCATTCATGGATG
Source organism: Candidatus Angelobacter sp. (assembly GCA_035703825.1). GTDB lineage: Bacteria > Acidobacteriota > Terriglobia > Terriglobales > Acidobacteriaceae > Angelobacter. The sequence goes on along the minus strand of DASSXL010000187.1, from coordinate 17,339 downwards.
TCAACTAATAATATCTTTAGGGTTGTTTCAAAATGATATTAGTTTAAACTAATGCATAATGCCGACCACGATGGTTATTGGTCGATAGCTATGAAGGTAGTGATGTTAGAGAACTATAGCGTCATGAGATTGCAGACATAAGAGTGCCGTAGTCATAGATCGATTTTCTTGCGTTGTATAGGACGGGTTGCCCGAGCTGTTAGGTACTGATGGGCACGGTAGCTGCAGGTGATTTGGAGGGCTGATGCTTGTCCTTTGCGTGGATAGGTGAGACTGGTTGAGCGGTGACCTACCCTTCCCTAGTCTTCATTTGTGGTATTCCTCGCCATGCCGTGGGTGCCCCATCCTTTCGCGCTTTTTGCGAAAGGGCGGGTTTGATTCTATCCGTGCTGCACATTTGATTGTTGTTCGATTCGCATCCACGGAGAGACAAGTGTCAGGGCACGACTTTAGCGTCTAGCCCGTAGCGACCGAAGGGAGCAAGGGCTGCGGAGTCGTGCCGTTAGATGATTGAAAAAGAATATCTCCTTGCGCCGCAGGCCGTCGCGCAGCGGCAGTGGAGCGACATAAAACCAATTCCGGTTCATGCTAATCTGCTACGTTCTGCCAATCCCTCCCGCGAGGTCACTAACTTGATCAACCTGATATTTGCCTTTTTACTGCTCACTGCGATTCTTCCCGCCCAAACCGTCCCGTACGCCACCGGCGTCGCTCACACCGAGCAGGTTGATCTCGGCTATGAAACCTACGGCACAAAAGGGACCGGGCTGCCCATCATCGCCATCAACGGCGGCCCCGGACTCTCACATGCCTACATGATGCAAAACGACCTTTGGGAGCGCGTCGGACGAAACCGTTTTGTCGTTTTATATGACCAGCGCGGCACCGGCGCGTCAAAGCGCATGCAGGCCGGGGCTTCACAAACGATGGGCTCCCAGGTCGCCGACCTGGACGCCGTGCGCCAGGCGCTGGGGCTCAATAAAGTTGCGCTGCTGGGTGATTCGTATGGCGGGCTAGTTGCCATGGCCTATGCGTCCGTCCATCCTGAGCACGTTGCCAAGCTGATACTCTCCGACTCACCCGGACCCTCATGGCATGACATTGTGCACCTGCTGTCCGATGTCTTTCCCGATATTCAGGAGCAAGGCGCGCAGGAAGAGAAAAAGCTGGGAGCGACAACGGAAGCCGCGGCCCGTGCCGGCCTGCGCAACCACTTCCGCATGATCTTTTACTCGCCGGAAAAACGTGACGCCTATATGGGTCGCATGGGTGATCTCGGCTTTGAGCCAGCCATTGGCGATGCCGTGGAGAAGGCTACCGCCGATCTGGACCTCACGTCAAAACTCGCCGGTTTTAAGTTTCCCACGCTGGTGATCAACGGCCGCTACGATATGAACGTTGCTCCGCTCACCGCCTGGCGGCTGGCGCACGCAATCCCCGGCGCGAAGGTTGTATTTTTTGAAAAGAGCGGCCACCTGCCCGCGTACGAGGAGCCGGACAAATATATTGAGGTGCTGGAAGGTTTTTTGAACGGGCAATGAGTTCTTATAAGACTTATGTGCCGCTACTGCGCGCTGCAGATGCAAGACCCTGCCGGAGTGGCCACGTATCGTCAGAGCCGCCGGCGGGCGAATAAACAAACGCTTAAGTGTTCCATATTGAACAGATATTTGTCTCGGCGGGATTTACTATTGCGGAGACTCTCGTTTATCCGAAGACTCCACCGCTTGCTGAATTCGTCAGCATACCCTGCCGCCTTCCATTTCAATGAGCTGCACATTCCGGCCCATTCAGAAACCAGGCGCACCATGACCACAGCATCATCCATTCTGACCATAAGTCGTGATCGAGTTCTGCAAGAAACCCGCACCATCATTCTGGAGCGCGCCGGCTATAGCGTTTCCGCGGCCTTGAATGACAAAGATGCAATAGGCTTCGTTGAGGCCCCGAATGACATCAGGCTTGTTCTGATGTGTCACTCGGTTCCAGAAGCAAGCCGGGTGTTCCTGGTTACCAGGATCAAAGAGCTAAACCCGACACTGCCAATCCTGATGTTGTACAACGGCTATGATCCTACACAAGCCAAGGTCGATGGCTCATTGCACAGCTGGGAGACACCAGAGTCTATACTGGACATGATCGGCTTCATGACGCGTAATATCGGCGGCCATATTTAAGCAGGGCGCCTGGCTTTTCAATCTTGGCAATGTTTTAGATCACTACAGTTTCATGATACTCGCCGAAGACGCGACGCAACGTGTCTGAGATTTCGCCGACGGTGCAGTAGCTCTCCACGGCATGAATGATGTGCGGCATCAGGTTATGGTTGCTGCGGGCGGCGTCTTCCACGCTACGGATCGCCGACTCCCACTTCGAATTGTCGCGGCGCGCGCGCAGCGCCCGCAGCCGTTCCACCTGGCGGCTTTCGAGAGCTTCGTCGATGCGCAGGACTGGAACGCTGCGGTCGCCTTCGCCCTGGAAGCGGTTCACGCCGACCACGACGTTCTCCAGCCGGTCAACGCCCTGCTGAAAATCGTAGGCGGCATTCTGGATTTCCTGCTGAATGTACCCCTGCTCAATGGATTGCAGCGTGCCGCCCAGGGATTCAATCTTGTCGAGATAAAGCTGGGCACGGCGCTCAATCTCATTCGTCAGCGATTCGATGTAGTAGGAACCGGCCAGCGGATCAATAGTGTTGGCCACGCCGGTTTCATAGCCGACGATCTGCTGCGTCCGCAGCGCAACGCGCGCGGCTTCTTCCGTCGGCAGGCCCAGCGCTTCATCAAAACCGTTGGTGTGCAACGACTGCGTTCCGCCCAGCACGGCCGCCATGGCCTGCAGAGCGGTGCGTACGATATTGTTTTCCGGCTGCTGCGCCGTCAGAGTTGAGCCGGCGGTCTGGGTATGGAAGCGCAGCATCAGCGACTTCGGATTCTTGGCGTGAAAGCGGTCTTTCATGATGCGGGCCCACATGCGGCGGGCCGCGCGGAACTTGGCCACTTCTTCAAGAAAATTATTGTGCGCGTTAAAGAAGAACGACAGGCGCGGCGCAAACTTGTCCACGTCAAGCCCGGCGTGCAGCGCCGCTTCAACATACGCGATGGCGTTGGCCAGGGTGAAAGCCACTTCCTGCACCGCGGTGCAGCCGGCTTCACGCATGTGATAGCCGGAGATTGAAATGGGGTTCCACTCCGGCACGTGCTCGTTGGCGTAGGCAAACATGTCCGTGATGATGCGCAGCGCCTGGCGCGGCGGATAGATATACGTCCCGCGCGCAATGTATTCCTTCAGGATGTCATTCTGCACGGTGCCGCTTAGTTTGCGGACCTCGGCGCCGGAGCGTCGCGCCACGGCAATGTAGAGCGCCAGCAGGATCGCCGCGCTGGCATTGATGGTCATGGACGTGGAAATTTTTTCCAGATTGATGCCCGCGAAGAGCCGTTCCATGTCCTCAATGGAATCAATGGCCACGCCGACTTTGCCGACTTCGCCGGCGGCCATGGCGTGGTCAGAATCCATGCCAATCTGCGTGGGCAGGTCAAACGCAACGGAGAGGCCGGTGGTCCCATGAGAGAGAAGATATTTGTAGCGCTTGTTGGATTCCTCGGCGTCGCCCATGCCGGCATACTGGCGCATGGTCCACAGGCGGCCGCGATACATGGTGGCTTGAACGCCGCGGGTGAAAGGGAACTCGCCGGGATAGCCGGCGTCTGAGTCGTAGTCCCAGCCTTCAAGGTTGGCGGGGGTATAGAGGGGCTGAGCAGAGATGTCTTTAAGCTGCTCGGCGTCGCGTTCGAGTTTTGTATCCTGGGGCATGCAGGGTCGTCACCTGCAATGATACTCCCAAGATTCGGGATGCCCGAGAAAGGCCGCTATTTGCCCCTGGTGGTGCGCTTGGCCCTGGAGAATGAAACCACGGTAAACCACAAGCACACGACGGTGAAGATGGCTTCAATGGCCAGACGCTGGTGATCGGCAAAATGGTCTCTTCTATACTGGCGAATGAGAGAGACGCCGCCGAGCAGGGTGAAAAACAGGAACATCAGGCCAGTCGTCTGCAACCAGAGGGAATAAAAGGTACGACTGACGGAAACGATGAACGATTTGCCGCCGGCGAAGACAGCGTTGAGGACGCGGTCTTTCTTTACAACGGTTTGCAGCGAATTCTTGATAGTAGAAATTTCCGGCATTTCGCTTATTGTAGCCTGAAAATCGGCGTATGCTGCTTAAAGAATAAAACGCCGGTAACCTCGGGGGCATCCAATTTAAGAAGTCCAGAGGAGTGTGCGGTGAATACACGCCTGAAACAATTGATGAAAGAACTGGGAGAGGCCATCAACGGATCGCTATCCGAGTCGGAGCAGATCGCGCAGGCAATCGCCAGAATCAAGGACGAGGGATTCGACGTTTTCCTGGTGCTTGAGGCCACCATCGGCTTTAACCGGCGTGACGACGAGACGGCGGCGCCGGAGCTGGTGGGTACCCGCAAAAAGACCGGCGAACCGGAATTCAGCGTCAACGCCCACGATCTGAGGTTCCTCAAGTCGCTGCGCATCAGCATTGACGACGCTTCATAACCCGGCCTTCTCGGAACGCCGATCCCGGCGGAGAGAAGCGGTGCGCCGGGATTTCTATTTTCTGCTAGCATAAAATTTCTGTTGCGCTGGAGTTCGCCCGCGGTTCCCAGGGGTTATTCGCCAAGGCCTGCTCGGACTTGAGTTTCAATCGCGGCCCCAGGGCCGCTGAAGACTTATGAAGGACACACTTGGAGTATTGCTCGCCGGCGGCGCGGGAGAACGCCTTTACCCGCTCACGCGCGACCGCGCCAAACCGGCGGTGACCTTCGGCGGCAATTACCGCATTATTGACGTTACGCTTTCCAACTGCATCAACTCAGACCTGCGCAAGGTCTATATCCTCACGCAGTACAAGGCGCTTTCACTTAACCGGCACATCCGCGAAGGCTGGGGCGCGGTGGTGGCGCGCGAGCTGGGCGAGTTTATCGAGATCCTGCCGCCGATGAAGCGCGTGAGCGACAACTGGTACCTGGGCACCGCCGACGCCGTCTACCAGAACATTTATTCCATCGGCTCTGAGCAGTCCAAGCATGTGCTGATCCTCTCCGGGGACCACATTTACAAAATGAATTACCAGCTCATGCTGGACCATCACCGGGACACCGGGGCGGACGTGACATTGGCCACGATCCTTATTTCTCCCGAAGAGTGCGACCGCTTTGGCGTGGTGGATATTGACCGCACGGGGCGCATCACCGGCTTTGAGGAGAAGCCGAAGCAGACCAAGCTGCGTTCGCCTTACAACCCGGAGATGATTTCCGGCTCCATGGGCGTCTACATTTTCAATACCGACGTGCTGTTGCCGGTGCTGCTGAAGGACGCTGAAGACCCGGATTCATCGCACGACTTCGGGCACGATATCCTCCCCCGCATCCTCGACCAGTACAAGATTTATTCTTACAACTTCATTGACGAGAACATGAAGGAAGCGCAGTACTGGCGCGACGTGGGCACCATTGAAGCCTATTACGAGGCCAACATGGACCTGGTCTCGGTTTCGCCGGTTTTCAACCTGTATGACAAGCACTGGCCCATCCGCACGCACCAGCGGCAGTATCCGCCGGCCAAGTTCGTTTTTGGCGAGCCCGGGCGCACCGGCATGGCCATTGACTCCATCGTGTGCCCCGGAAGCATTCTTTCCGGCGGCTACGTGCGCAACTGCGTGCTCTCGCCGGACGTGCGCGTGAATTCCTATACTGAAGTGGATACCAGCATCATCTTTTCCCACGTCAATATCGGCCGCCACTGCCGCATCCGCAAGGCGATCATTGACCGCGACGTGCACATTCCGGAAGGGACCGTGATCGGCTTTGATCCCGAAGAAGACGCCAAGAATTACATCGTCACAGAAACCGGCATCACCATCGTTACGCGCGATTATTCACTCTTTGAAAGCCCCGTGCCGGTGGATTACTTCACGAGCGAATAGCAATTGGCAAATGGCAGTTGGCAATTCGCCTTTCTGCAATCCTGAAGCGCAGCGACGGATCCCTGCCCGCGGAAAAGCTGAACGCAGTTGTTTAAACGTGCTCTGCTGCCGGTGCGCGTCAGCTCTGCATTTCGGGCCGACCTCGGAAGCATGGCGCGCATCGCAATAGGTGTCCTCCGAAATATGCGGAGAACGAGGTTACCCAATGACTGAGACGAAACTTACCATCGCTGACATCATCCTTATCGCTGGAACCCGCGTGGTGCTGGGCGCCGGCATTGGCCTATTATTTTCCACCCGCCTGAATAACGATCAGCGCAAGGCGGCTGGATTGTCCCTGGCCCTGGTGGGCGGGCTCACTACCATCCCTCTGGCTTTGGGCATGATTGGCAAACATCGCGGCAGCCAGGCGGAGTTCAGGCAGGCCGCGTAGCGAACTGAGCAATCACCTAGACGGTCTCACTCCGGCGCCCCGCGTTTATCTGCTGTTTGAACGCGCGGCGCCGGTGGATTATTTCATGAGCGAATAGGACTATTCTTATCTATCTGGCCCGTGGGCCACTGCACTGGGTGGCGATGATATGCTCCCGGCATGTTGCTCCCCGCAAACCTAACCTTGCAGGAAAGTCAGGGCCGTTTGCGTTCTTTCTATATTGGCTTGTTATCTACAGATCGAACAGCCCAATAGAGGGAGCAGAGCGTGACGACTCCTTGGTACCAGAAGGCTCTCGAAGCAATCGGCTTTGACATTATTCTGATTGGCGCTCTTTTCATCCTGACAGTATTTATCGTGCAGGAGTTGGGAAAACCGGAATCTCCATTTCTGGCTTTCTACCGCGGCTGGCAGAGATTCTGCGAATACTTTGGCCTCAATACCCAGGCTAATGCCGACAGCACGAGCGTTCTGGCCACGGTGAAAGCCGTCGGGAGCGGGATGGCTGTCCTGCTCCTTGCCGCCGGCGCCGGTATGACGTTGGATGCGTTTGCCCATCGTGTGCTCGATGTCAAGCCAGGCCTGCCGGAGTCCCGGCCTGGACTGGAATTAGCCGACCAGCATACGGCCAATGCAACGCCTGAATTTCCTTCTTGCGACGGGTCTTGCTTTCGGCAAGAGATCAAATTCGCATGGCCCCAGGATGAAATCAAACGGGAAGCATTCGATGCAACGGCAGCCACGTGGACAGATACATGGCATCCTAAGCTCAAGACTTTTCTTAAAGATGAGCAAGATCCGGGTGAGCTCCCGGCGACATGCAGAGGTCCAAGAGAATTGTTTCTGAATTCTTACGCCGACGCGAAATCCAGCGACACAGCTGAAAAGTTTCAAAAACTTTGCGCTAACGATCAAAAACATGTCCTTGAGTTTCTTCAAAGGTTGGCCAAGCTCAGGAAACTCGAGGAGCGACAGGCAAAAGAACTGTACCAACAGGCCCACCTTCGCATCCTCGACAGCGGCAAAACCGAAATAAAAACCGACTTATCGCGAGATGAGCTCTTCCTCAAGCTGTTTCGCGTGATGTTCGTGCTGACCGTGATTCTCTTTCTCGCAGGTCTATTGACCATCACGGTCGGAGGGAAAGGTCAAATCGGGGCCAGAGCAGCTATGGCCGGTTTACTTGTGGGCATTGGTCTCTTGTTCCTCTATTCCTGGTCACAGCAGAGCAGACATTACTACAAAAAGGTTTATCACGCTTATTCCATCATCGAACCCGACCGGACGGCTTTTGTTCCGCTGTCTCCCTCTACGATCACCAATGACTTTAACTATTATCCCAATCCAAAGGATGCTACCGCTATTCTGAAGGCGATAGCGAAACTGCAGGAATTGGCAAAAGACGACGCCGACTGGAAGAGCGCGTTGCAAAGCAAGAATGGTGACAGGCTCTTGAGTTTCGACTTTTACAACTGCCTGTTGACCGCTTGCACCCGATACAGTGACAAAGCTCTGGTCCTCACTGACAAGCAGAAGCAGGCATGGCTTCGGTATTGGCGCGCTTCACTCCAGGATGCAGGGTTCGTAGATGGCCGAACCGTAGCCATTTTATCTGGCGCCGAGAATTTCTCAATTCCGAATTCATCTTCGCCGGGGCCCGCCAAAGCAGGCGCCAACCCTAAGTCGGGAACTAATTCTGGAGGCAAAGAGGCCGGGAAGCGATCAAAGCGGGCCGCTAAGTAATCATGAGATGATTCGGGGTTTTCGCTGAGGCCCAGTGCAGAAGAAGCCGTGGATCGTCCGGTGCTATGTAGGGCGCACTCGGACCAGGATTGAGAATGTCAGCATTACTCGCCATACCCCGGCGGTGGCACAAATCCTCCCGTCTCCCGCGCCAGCAGATCGGCAAAGGTAATCGGAGTCGCATCTTCCCAGAACGGCCCCATGATCTGGATGCCTACCGGGAGCCCCTGCGCCGTGCGGCCCACCGGAGCCACGGTCGCGGGACAGCCGGTCAGCGTTGCCGGAGCAATCCAGTTGAGCATGTCCATATAGTGGCGCGGGCCCGCTGAAGTTGCGATGGTGCGCTGGTCCTGCGGCTCGCTGTGGTCGTGAGGGAACGCCGCGGTGAAAGCCACGGGCGAGAGAAAGACATCCACTTGATTGAAATATGCCTGCCACTGCGCGCGGTATGCCAGCCGGCGAAAGTTCTGTTGTTGCCAATCCGCAAATGAGCTGAGCGCGCCTGAATTCTTCCCCGCCATCAAGTCGGGAAAAGTTTTTTTCTCGCGTTCCTGCTCCTCCGGCGGCGCGGTGCTGTAGAAGAAAGCTTCCAGCATGAATTTGTAATTGGCCATCAGTTCCGCAGGCTTCAGACCTTCGGGCCAGCCCGCTTTCAATTTGGCTCCGGCGCTGCCAAGCTTCTCGATCGCATTTTCCAACACGGCTTTCACATCGGGCGTGGGCGGTGCGATTGGATCGTCAATCACGTAACCAACCCGGAAATCTTTCAAGCTGCGCGCACGGGGCTCGGGCATCTGCCACTTCCATGCTTTGGCGTCCCAGCCTGCCGGCCCGCCAAGAACTTTGAGCGCGGCCAACAGATCGGAAGCGCTGCGGGCCAGCGGTCCGCCCACCGCCAGAAGGGTGGAGAAATCAGGCAGCCCAGGATTGCCGCCAGGGATGTGTCCCTGCAGGCTCACCAAATCGAGCGTGGGCTTGTGCCCATAGATTCCGCAGAAATGTGCGGGCACGCGTATTGAGCCGCCAATGTCACTGCCCACGCTGAGATATCCCAGGCCGGCAGCAAGTCCTGCGGCGCTTCCACCCGACGATCCGCCCGGCGATCGCTTCACGTCCCATGGATTATTGGTCTGGCCATAAATCGGGTTATAGCTTTGCCAGTCAGCCAGCGCCACGGGCACATTGGTGGCGCCCAGCAGCACCGCCCCGGCGTCAGAGAGCAAACGGCCCACCACGTCAGAATTCTGCGGCGCTTTGGAATCACGCAGCGGAGGAAAACCCCACGTGCATGGATGGCCGGCCACGGCAAAGCTTTCCTTCACCGTGATGGGAACGCCATGGAAAACACCGGAGGCTTTGCCGTGCGCGAGCGCAGCATCAGCTCTTTTCGCCTGCGCCAGCGCGTCTTCACGCAACTGGTAAGCAAAGACGTTGAGCTGTGGATTGTAATGATCAATTCGGGCAAACATGCGTTCGGTGAGTTCTACGGACGAGACTTTCTTCGTGCGAATTGCGTTCGCCGCTTGCAAGGCCGTGGCAAAGTCGAGGTCGTGCGCTGTCGGGCCAGACGATTTTGCTGGTCCGCTTGAAAGGTCTTTTCGCGGCGCAGCCGGAGAACCAGCTTTCGCATCCTGTCCAGATGGAGCGGTAAAGACCTCAGAAATGGGAAATGCATTTGCCGCAAGAGCCAGCGGCACGGTTGCCAAGAAATCGCGTCGATTCATCTGCGGAATGGTAAAGGGCGAAGCAGGAAGGCGCAACACATGTTTGTGGATGGCAGTACGTTTAGATTTGTTATCGACGCGGCATGGCGCTTCGGAAAAGAAATCAAGGGCGCGCAGAAAAAACAAAGTTGTTGAATCAGCAAACCCGCTCTGGAAGACAAACATCTATCGTGAGACTTAGCATAAATTCGGAAGGCTTCACACGTCTCGTGCGCAAGACGACCGGTAATGTTGCCGTGCCTCCCTTCTCTCGGGTCGTCTGAAGCAGGCCTGATCAGGAGATCATAATGAAATCGATTCGCATTCTTACCCATGGCAGGCGCATGGCAATGTTGTGCCTGTTGTTTGCCGCTCTATCACAGGCCGCCACAGCGCAGATCTGGGTGGCATCCACGGGCACGCCGGATGAGTCAAGCGCTTCAACGGTTCTGTTCAATGGCCAGCTTGCGTTTATCCGGCCCTCGCTGCCAACTGGATCGGTGACTCTGCGCTACAACGTGCTTCCGGTCGGCAATCTTATAAGTCCCATCACTCAACCTTGCTGCGAGAGCAGAGCGTTGATGGTGCGGTTCCTGGACAATGGCAATGGAGCACAGGTGATCGTCCGTCTGAAGAGATACAACGTCAGGACCGGCGAGCTGACAACGCTGCTCACGTTCGACAGCAACCGCTTCACTCCGCAGACTGGATTCCAGGAGCCGGTGCCCACGATTGGCGACGGCAATTTCTTCAACTTCTCTTTTGCCGAAGGCCCCACGGAAGGAACGCAGGACCTGGGAGGCGACAGCGCATATTTCATTGAGGCCACGCTGATCCGCAGCGCACCGGGAGGAAATCCAGGCCTGGGATCGATCAGGCTGGTGAAAGTGCTGGCGCCGTGAGGCGTGGGCGGCCACAGCAGGCCTGAAAAGGCCTGCTGCACCCCGTGACGGTCTACGCTTTCGCTGATAATACTTTAACAACTCAAGTCATACCTGACGCTTGTATCGTCGATGCGTTGCGATACGTCCTGCTTTCCCATTCTGGCACTTAGATTTTTCTTATTCACCTTACTTTCAACCTTGCCGGTCCCACAGCCAGCTACGATTGACGACTGCAAGGAGAGCTAGACCATGAAAGTACGCAGAATTTCTTTCGCGATTGTTGCTATTGCCCTGGCATTTGGCAGCGCCGCCGCCGCCGCGCAAGTCACTTTTAGCTTCACCCAATTGGACCCTCCGGGCAGCGTGTCGACTGAAGCGGACGACATCAATGCCCAGGGAGATATCATCGGCTTCTTTTTTGACGCGGCGGGCCGGCAGCACGGCTGGCTTTTCCAGAGCGGCTTGTTCACGCAAATCGATTTTCCCGGCGCCAGCGCAACGCGCACGGTAAACATCAACAACTCCGGCGTGATTACCGGCTCATTCCTGGATGCGGCTGGAGTGCAGCATGGCCTGGTGGGGCGTCCTGACAGCCTTACTCGTTTTGACGTTCCGGGCAGCACGTCCACCAACGGCGAGGGCATCAATGATCCGGGAACGCTGGTGGGCTCATTTACTGACGCCGCCGGGCAGACGCACGCCTTTGTGAAGCGCGGCGATACCTTTACCACATTCGATTTTCCCGGCGGGCACAGCACGATTCCCGTGGCCATCAACAATCGCGATGAGATCGTGGGGCTGTTCACCGATGCCGCCGGAGTGATCCATGCCTTCACCCTGCGCCGGGGCATCTTCGCTCAGATCGATCCGCCGGGCTCCACCAGTGCAGAGGCGTTCGGCATCAACTCCCTGGGCTTTGTGGTGGGCAGCTTTACTGACGCGGCAGGAAACGGTCACGGCTTTTTTGATCAACGCGGCGTTTTCTCTCAGATAAATTTTCCCGGCGCAGCATCGACTGATGGCAACGGCATCAATGCCGTGGGCGTGATTGTGGGCGACTATTTTGACCATGCCGGCGTGGAGCACGGATACATCGCGGTGCATTGAAGCAACTAGCAATTGGCAATTAGCCAAATCGGCGGAAGACGTGAGGGACACAACGCGGACAACGTTCTAGGGCGTGATTGCTTAGGCGTTCACCAGGTCCGGCGAGAGCGTGCGGGCAAAGCACTTGGCCACGATCCGGGTGCAAGCTTCGACAAACTCGCGCTCAAGTGCGGGCTTGAACGTGGACATGAAGTAGCTTTCCACGTTGAATACACCCAGGACCTTGGCTCCCATCAGCACCGGCGCGGAGATTTGCGATTTGACCAGGTCAGAGGCCTGAATATAGCGCGGATCTTCAGCAACATTGTCAGAAACCACGACGCGCCGGCCGGCGGCGGCGGTGCCGCATAAGCCTTCGCTCCAGGAGATTGTCGCCTTGGGAGTAAAGCTGCCGGTGTGCGGACCCAGAACAAGCATGGAAGGGTCCTTCTGGTCGACCAGGTAAAACCCGACCCAGTTATAGCGCGGGATGTGCACGTGAATGCGCTGCGAGACGCGCTGCATCATCGCGGTGGGTTCAGCCGCTGATCGGGCGAACTCCTCAAATTCTTTCAAGAGGTATTTGTGCGGCATTGCAGGGACAAATGTAGTGCCGCGCGAGGCGCCAATCCAGAACTTTGCATGCGGGTGGCGGTACGAAGGTAATTGTGTTCCCAAAATGGAACTTGCTGATTGTTTGCCAGGAGGCTGAGAACCTTTACGAAACGAAAGCTAATTCAGGGCCGAGCCTGATACACATCTTATCGAAGCTGCGCTCATATCCGCTCTCTATCTTTAATATTATCTTTGCCGTACCAGCCCGTAGTTACAAAGCAGACGCCGTCAATAGCCAGAAAAATAATGAGCGCCGAGAGTATGGGAAGAGATACAGCAAGGCGAAAAAGCGAGAACAAGGCGGCGATGGCTGGTATGGCCGCAAGGACCGTGATACCCAGATTGCCAATTGTTGAATAGCTTTGCCGGTTTTGCGGGCTGCTCAGAAATTGCTCCCACGAGAGAAACGAACCCCCGGCATTTTTGGGAAATACGACGGGTTCCAGGTGCTCACGGCAGTAACGTCCAATCCTCTTGATGGAGAAGCTGTAGCTCTGGATCAAGAAATCGAAAAAAATAGCGGCGAAAGCGGGGACGATTAATGCAATCTGAAATCCCCGATTGCTATTTGCAAGGATGAGGCCGATTGCCGTGCTGATGAAGGTTATTTTGAATCCAATGATTTGTGCGCGAATTTTTTGACTCTCAATAGTTTCTTTTCGCAACTCGATAAAAAGATCCCACGCTCTCTCTTCCAAGCCAGGTGCAGCTTCGCCCATATCGACGAATCTCCCTCAACCAATTCGGCGTTACAGAGTAACACGAGCGAAAGCGGCGATCGTTCGGCTGGAAAAACGTGGCGCATATTTATGCCGCAAAACCGGACGCAGAGACGTGACGCAAGCCGCTGCTTCGTTACAGGAAATATTTTCACTCGCGCGCGCCTTTCCCGCTTGAATTTCGTTTTCCAGCGGAACATAATGAGCCCTCCCCTTTGGATTGCTTTCAAGGAGCAGCCATGTCGACAAAGCCTGGCCGTGGCCACGATTCATCTTCAGATGAGCCTCAAGGAAACGTAAGTACCGCAATCCCTGCGGGCAAAGGCACATCGTCAAAAAAAAATCGCTGGATTTATGGCAGAGTCAGAGACCTGAATGCATGGTGGACACGGCGTCGCCGCTGGCACAAAATAGGCATCTCTCTGTTGCTGCTGATTGTGGCGGCGGTTGCTCTCAATTCCGCGTATACACGATGGCTTGACTATTGGGACGTAGGCGCTAATTCATGGTTTGCCCACTTTGAAAGTGGCAAGGCAGCGTGGGCAATGCAACGCGGCGCCGCCATCATGGACCAGCCCAGCAAGTTTGATAACCAATACAAATCAGTGCGCTATCTCGACCAGAAATGGTCTCCGGCGGACAGCCTGTGGTTTTATAACACCACGCAGGGCTCTGACCTGATTCCTTACGATTTCTTCATGGCGGTCCAGGACCCGCAAACGGGGAAAGTTTTTCATACAAACGCCACGTTGTATGACTATGGCTACTTGCCGCAGGTGAAGACATACAGCAATCCTGATGCGCTACCCGTGGGCTTTGTGAAAGACACCTACAAAGGCAAGTCATATGTTGGTTTTACCTGTGCCGCATGCCATACCGGGCAGGTGAATTACAAAGGCACGGCCATAAGGATCGATGGCGGTCCGGCCGGCAGCGATATGGATACGTTTCTCCAGGACATGGGCGCGGCCCTGAGCGCAACGCAGAAGGACGACACCGCGCGCCAGCAATTTGTGCAAAGAGTATTGGCGCGAAAAGGAGACTACTCGTCCGCGGATAAAGTACGCAAAGACCTGGAAATATATTCCGAGCGCCTGGAGATGTACAACGTAGTGAATCGCAGCCCCACACGTTATGGTTATTATCGGCTGGATGCGTTTGGGCGCATTTTCAATCGCGTGCTGGAACACGTGATCACCCAAGAGCAGCTCAACTCAGTCATGAAAGACATGGTGCGCGATGGCATTCTGACGCAACCTGAACTGGACGCGATCCTGAGCGAGAAGGCGGATGGCGACGATAATGTACTGACGGGGAAGCGCCGCGATCATCTGGTGCTTCGGTTGAGCAAGGTGCTGGAAAAAAGGCCAAAAGCATTGCTGACGTTGCGCAACAGGATTTTCAACAAGCCAAATGCGCCCGTAAGCTATCCCTTTCTGTGGGACATTCCTCAGCATGACTATGTGCAGTGGAATGGAATCGTCCAGAATGCGGGACTGGGCCCGATTGGACGCAACGCCGGCGAGGTGATTGGAGTTTTTGCGACGCTGGATTGGGCGCAGGAAAAAGGGTTTTCTCTTTCGGCCATCATCAACGGCCAGGGGCTGAAGTGGAACCACATCAACTTTGATTCGTCAGTCAATGTCCACAACTTGCAGCGGCTGGAACACCACCTGGAAAACCTGGAGTCGCCACAATGGCCGGAAGACATTTTTGGGAAGAAGATCGACGAGAAGAGCAGCGGTCGCGGCGAGAAGTTGTTTAGCGAGTTTTGCGCGGGCTGCCACACGAACATCAATCGCGCCGATCCCAAGCGCCGCGTGGTTGCGAGCATGACCAAGCTGCAAGAGCTAGGCACGGACAACACGATGGCGCTGAATGCCGTCAGCTATAACGGACTGAGCGGGATCCTGCGCAACAGCTACACCACTTCCGGCGGCGGGCCGGTATTGATCAACGAGCGCGCGCCCGTAGCCGCGCTACTAACCAAGGCCACGCTGAGCGTTGTGGCTACGCCAAGCGCGAACAAGAATTTCATCCGTCGCGGACTCGACTGGGCAGACGACCTGATTACTTCGTTCCTAAGCAATGACATCAAGCCTTCCATCAAGCAGGGAGATTACGATCCTGACACAACGGCCAAACCGTATGAGTCACTGAAAGCCTATAAAGGCCGGTCACTGAACGGAATCTGGGCCACCGCGCCGTATCTGCACAACGGTTCCGTGCCAACCTTGTATGACCTGCTGCTGCCGTCGAACCCGGAAGATGCCAAGAACCCCTCGGCGGGAGTCGAGTGCCGCCCTGTCCCGGCAGGTGTCGAGTATCGTCCCTGCAAGTTCATGGTGGGCTCTCGTGAGTTCGATCCGGACAAAGTTGGTTTGAGGAGCACCGGCTACGACGGTTTCGTCTTCAATACGAAATTGCCGGGCAACAGCAATGGCGGACATGAATACGGCACAAAAGGCATCACTCTGCCCAACGGCGAAAAGCGCGGTCCGTTAACGAAAGACGAACGCATGGACCTGCTGGAATACCTGAAAACCCTGTAACGCTCCAAGCGCGCGGAGCACAACCATGATAAGAGATGCAAGGAGCACACCATGAGCGCAGTACCTTCGCCACGGCCAACTAATTACCTGGAGCAGTTTGACGCGGCCCCGCCCGACCAAAGATTCCCGCTGGTCCGCCGCTGGATTGACAACGAGCCGCTGCAATTTTTCAAAGAGCTGCGGGAGAAGCGTCCGATCCTGGTCACGCCCGTCTGCACGCTGGTGGCGCTTTTTGACGACTGCATTGAAGTGCTCAACATGCCCAAGATATTTACCGCCGCGCTGTACCTGCCCAAGATGGCGGGCGGAATTTATTTCATGGCGCATGACGATGACGCCCTGCACACGCGGGAAAAATCGATCATGCAGGCCATGCTCAACCGCGACGACCTGCCGCAGGTGCGGGCCATGGTGGCGACGATCGCCAAGGGCCTGCTCGACGCCGCGGGCGGCCACATGGACGCCATCAACGATTACTGCCGCATGGTTCCGGTCACGCTGGTGCAGGACTATTTTGGCCTGACCGGCGCCGACCGCAAAGACATGATCCACTGGTCGTATTGCAATCAGGCCAACACGTTTTACAACCAGCCGTTCGACCTGATTTCCGACGACAAGCGCAAAGAGATCCAGGCCGCGCAGGACGAAGCGGTCAAGCACTTTTCAAAATACCTGACCGAGTTGATCCTTACCCGATGGCTGGCGGTGAAGGCGGAAAAGGCCGAGCACTTTTTGCTGGCGCCGTGGTACGCGCTGCGCCTGCTGGTTCGCAAGCTCATGGGCAAGGGCGACGGCAAGCTGGAAGACAACATCGTTACGCGCATGGTGCGCACGGCGTATCCGGGCGCGGTGGATTTTGACATCAAGCGCCTGGGCGTAAACGCCGGCGGCTTGCTGATCGGCGCCATTGAAACCACGTCACAGGCGGTCGCGCAGGTGATCCAATACCTGCTCGACAATCCGCAGTGGCTGGCCAAGGCCCAGAGCGCCGCGCAGTCCGGCAATCCGTCAGAGTTCGACGGCATCGTATGGGAAGCGCTGCGCTTTGTTCCCATCTCTGCTTTTATATTCCGCCAGACGGCCAGCGAATACACCATTGCCAAAGGCACGGACCACGCCACCACGGTGCAGCCCGGAAGCTACGTCTTGGCGGTGACCCAGTCAGCCATGTTCGACACCAAGGCGTTTGAGGACCCTGACCAGTTCATCCCTGGACGCAACTGGTATCACTATTTCCATTTCGGCTTTGGCAGCCATGAGTGCCTGGGACGCTACGTGGGCATGGTGATGATCCCGGAGATGGTGCGCCAGATGCTGCTGCGTCCCGGCCTGAAGGCCAACGGACGCATCGATTACCAGGGCGGACATTTGCCGGAGAAGTACGATGTGTCGTGGAGCAAGTAAGAACATCTACCACGGAGGCACGGAGAAGAGCGACAAGATCGGGTGATCGCGCGTGATCGGGTGATCGGGTGATCGAAAACCAAATCTCACCACGGAGATCCGGAAGCACGGAAGAGAGCTGGGCTACTTTCAAAAAGGCCATTGACTTTCGTTTCATGTTCGTCTATAGTGAGGGTAGTTCTGCCGGGAGCGGC
>DASSXL010000125.1:0-53776 GCA_035703825.1 Candidatus Angelobacter sp. | reverse complement strand
CGGCGAGATAATCTGGCATAGGATGCGGCGCGTGCTCATTTGGGCCGACAAACTGGCGCGTCCAATCATCCGGCTTTTGGTCATAACTAATCCAAGCTGCCGTATTGTCGTTTGCGTTGAGACTGTAAACAATGCTATCTGGTTGAGGATGCTGCGCACTGTATCCCGAGAGAGCAATGCCAAATCCGAGGCAGGCGACTGCCGCGACTGCAAGAAGTCCTGATACCCAGCCGCGAGATGCGATAGCCGATGAATCAAGCGCCGGAAGAGATATAAGGAAGAACAAACCCAGCAGAAAAGCCGATGCTACGGCGGAGATCATCTGCAAAGTCAGGAATATGTACAGCAGATAAATGACTGGGGCAAAGAGAAGAATGGCTACCGCGACTGCAAGGACATTTCGTAGCCATTGTGTAGCGGGCTTGTTTCCAACTATTGCTGCAACATTGACCAGAAGGCCAAACAATAGAGGCCAGAATAAAAGATAGCTTCCGGAAGGAATTGCCAGCGCGAGCAGCCAGCTCAAGACACACCAAAGCGACAAAGCTGCAAGCGAGAGTTCCCGTGCGCCGAGACGTTTGCGTAAGAACCCAACCAGCACTATGCCTGTGTACGCGCCGAGAAACATAAGTCCGCTCAGGAGCAAAAGGTTTGCCGGGCAATCGCCAATGACTCTGCGGCCGGCAAGAGCAAAGGAAATCAGCCACCATCCCGCGGCCACGACAGCAGCGAGCACAATAAGAATCGCAAAACAGGCAGGCAAGGCAAGAAAAAAACTTCGCTTGTTAAATTCCGGGCGACGGAAGGATAGCATAAATACTATAACGAGCAGCAGTGTGATTAATATTTGCCCAGGCAACACCCAGCGTTGGCTGTATGCAACCAGCCTGCTGCCAAACCAGTCAAAAAATACGTCGTCGCCGCCAGAATTCCGCAACCCTGCTAAGTCAACCTGCCCAAAATAACGAGTCAAGGCCAACCCATAGGAACCGTGGTGTTGGAGAGAAGCCAGGCTGAGATGCTCCGGTGTATCGAGAGGAGAGTGGTACGCCTCAAGCCCCTCACCGAAAGCGAAATTCAGTCCAGGAATTCCTGCCGGACGAAAGACGGTGAAGTCAGTGTCATTGGGAAGAAGTTTGTACAATGCATAAAACAAGGATGACCCAATTGGGTCTGGAGCGACGCGGGCAACGGCCTCAATGACTGGCCGGTTATTCGGACCAGTTTCAAAAAGAAGTGATGGCCCACGGTTACCGCGTGCCTCAAAATTCAGAATGAGGCTGGCATCTTTCATCCATGGATGCGAATGAGCAAATGCTTCTGCGCCCAGGAGCCCAGCTTCTTCGCCATCAGTGAACAATACGATGACGTCACGCTGGAGGGGCGGCGCATTTTTAAGCGCGCGAAGAATCTCAAGGATTGAAGCCACGCCCGAAGCATCATCCGCTGCGCCCGGCGCACTGTAAACTGAATCATAGTGGGCTATCAAAATGATTGCCGGGCCAGATGCGGCGCCGGGAAGACGTCCTACAATGTCATTTGTTTTTCCCGCAATTATTAAGCGCTCGCTGGGAGCCACGCCGATGGAGGAAAAAACCTGTGGTTGCAGGCCCAGATGGGTGAGCTGGGTAACCAAATAATCGCGCACCGCGGCATTAGCTGGCGAGCCGAGAGCATGGGGAACGCGGGCAATTTCACGCACGTGAACGAATGCCCTCTCTGCAGAAAACTGATTTTCTGATGTGGTTGAGGGTAATGGCTGAGGCGCGTGCAATGCTCTTACAGAAAGGATGGCCAGAGCGATCATGGAAACCCAAAGTAAAAGGTTCCCCACAAATGAAGGAGGGACGGAATCTTGTTGACCTTCAGCGGCAAAGCCAGCCTGGTTCAATTTAGCCATGCGGAACAGTATATAAAAGGAATAGTTTAAAGCCGCAGAGCAGGCCTTTTACAAGCGTCTGGCAGAAATGGTTCGGCGGTCGTGGTCCGGAGATTGACTGATGTCTGGTTCTAGCAATGCTTTGCCGCCACACCTGGAGGCCCTGGTTCCTGCGGAATGGGGCATCTGGCGCTGGTTTGTGTTGCGTGGCTCCGGTTTCCCGGCAGAGCTCATTAATCGCCTTACGCAGCCGAGTTGTGCCGCACGGGCTGATGCGCTGATCGTGGCCCAGGATCGCGTCCAATGGCTTTTTCAGAACACTGTCCGTGCATTGAATGGAACGTTGGACGAGCTGCGCCGAAAAGGCGAAGACCGTTATGGGACGTCGTTTAAGAAGATACTCGATGCGCGGCGTCGCCTGGCAGAAGGCAAGGTACCGCGTTCGGAAGACTTTTCTCCAGAAATCCGCCGGATGTTCCATGAAATTACTGAAGGCATGCGGCAGTGTGAACGTCTTAACGCCGAGTGGGTTGTGAGCTTCAAAGATTCTCTAATCAGCCAGACTGAAGCGTTGCGTGAATTTGCGAGGGATCCGATGTTCCAGGAAGCAGTCATCTGGCAAAATCGGCAGGCATTTGAAACTGCCGTGCAATCGGTAGCCCGCGAGCACCGCGATTCCGCTCGAAATCAGCGGCAGCGTAATCACGAGGAGCTTATCGCGAACTATGCCCAGCGATATTGCGTGAAAAACGACACGATTGGATTCTTTGGCCCAGTGGCCTGGGGCAGGATCGAGCCAGGCCCGCCGACGCTCGAGCTAAGTTACGGTTCAGCGCTTACGAAACGACGACAGACATATTTTGAAACTTGGGCAATCGACAAAATCGCTTTGAGTTTTTCACGGCTTGAAGGCATGGATGGGTGGATTCCACCCCGAATTGTTCCTGACGCCTTCATCGAGAACGGATTGTTGCACCGTCCTGGATTTTTACCTGCGCCGCTTTCTGAAATAGAGCAGGCTGTGTTGCCCCGTTGTGATGGCAAAGCATTGCCGGAAGAAATCCTGAGCGTAATCCAGCATGATGAACGGTTTCATAATTGTGGCCAGCAGGGCCTGCGTGACGTGCTGAAGGCTAAAACCGACGAAGGCATTCTCGTATGGCGTTTTCTGGTGCCGGTTGAGGTCAATTCGGAAATCGCTCTGCGCCGGCAATTGCTCAGAGTCGGCGATCCTGAACTTCGCACTACAGCGCTCAACAGCCTGGACAAACTTGAGGCCGCGCGCAGGGAAGTAGCCGAAGCTGCCGGCGACTGTATGCAACTAAGCCGTGCAATGCGGAACCTTGAGCTTATATTTGAAGAGACCACAAATGCTCCAGGGAATCGCAATCCAGGAGCCACTTATGGTGGGCGCACAGTTGTTTATGAGGATTGCCAAAGAGATCTGGCAATTCGAATTACGCCCGAACTGCTCAGCCCAATTGTTCCGGCTCTCTCGCTTCTTCTGAAAAGCCTGCGCTGGTTCATGCAATCAACAGCGCTGGAGTTTCAACGTTTGTTTACTCAAACCTACCGGGAGATTGCTGCGGCCCAGCCCAGCCGTAAAGTCCGATTGCAGGACTGGTGGCAATATACGGAGCCAAAACTCCTCAATGCTTCGTCTCTGGGTGAAGTGGAGAAAATCTTTCGTCAAAAGTGGGCCGAAATCCTATCGTTCGAGCCATCCGGTTCCACATTTCAATTTGAGAGCTGCAATCTGAAGGACAAAATGGAGCAGTTCTTTCCCGAACCCGGCGCCGGATATTACCCTGTACGCTATTTCTGCCCTGACCTTATGCTGGCAGCCGAGGATGCGGAGGCCGTGCGCCGAGGCGAGATGCTGTATGTACTGGGCGAAGTGCATGCAGGAAAAAATACTTTGTGCCATGCCGCGTTAGTCGAACAGCATCCGAACCATAACGATCTGATTGAAGCGACGCAATGGGACCTCGCCTCCGCCTGCTTCAAAATTCTAAACACGCAGGCAGACGAAACAACAACGGTTCGAACCAGTGAAGGTCTGTTGCGACCGGCAGACTATTTATTGGCCACCACGCCGGACGCCGTTGCTCCTAGAGGATTCGATTGCCACCCAATCAGCGGGCTGATACTAATCGAGCACGATGATGCGATTGAAGTGGTCAGCCCCACGGACGGCCGGCGTTTCCATATTCTTGAAGCGTTTTCCGATCTTCTGTTCGGGTTTGTAATGAATAAAGCATCGTGGATCGCGCCATTGCCTCATGCTCCTCGAGTGCTGATCGATAAGCTTGTGATTCATCGTGAAACCTGGCGTTTCTGCAAAAACGAACTCGATTTCGCCATGGAAAAAGATGAAGCCGGCCGTTTTCTCAGAGCCAGAAGATGGATGAAAAGGCGTGGATTGCCGCAGAAAATGTTTGTCAAAAGCGCTTTGGAGGTAAAACCATTCTATGTGGACCTGAAGAGTCCTGTGCTAGTGGAAATCTTGTGTCGCGCCATTCGCCGTATGAATTCTTCGGGCGAAAAAGGTGAAGCGTTCATTTTTTCAGAAATGCTCCCGGGACCCCACCAATTATGGCTGCATGATGCAAAAGAGGCCAGCTATACGAGCGAGCTGCGATTTGCAGTAGTAGACCTCAAGGCACGATCGTGGTCCGTTGCTCCGGTTCAAAATTCTTCCGTCGGGGACGCCAAAGATAAGAACACCTTTTAGTTAAAGCCCACACTATGCGCCAAATCACGCCTTTTTGATACCTGTCAGAATGCTTTCGTGCGGGCATCGAGAATACCGTGTTTAATTGTAGCGAAGAACCGAATCCATACCGTCCATACCGTAATCGGGCGAATTGCGGTTAATCAACGTTTCCTGTGTGACTCATGTTCCAGATGTGATAGAACGTAACTGTCGGTAAGGACTTCGGTTTTTGGCATGTCATTGAGCGCACTGCGTCAGCAATAAGGGGCTCAGAGAATCCCACTCTCTCCGCCAGCTTTTATTTCCATCAGCTTAGGGCGCGGCTAACGTAGATGATCCCAAGTTCAGTAACCGCTGCGAAAATCACCGATACGATCAAAGGCGATTGTCGATGACGCAGTGGAGCGATCAACACTCACAGCTCGGGCACTGTTCCCTCTTGTTTCTTGCGCCGCTTTCTTATCCAGGCGACACAAGCAACAAATGCGCTTATAACGGAGCCAACGGTACTGAACGTCCACGCTAAATTGTTCTTTATGAAATGCGTTGCCGCATACATGGGGGCAACTTCAATGCTGATGTCCCGTTGGTATACAGACGAGCAACGTCTTTCCTCTTTAGCATTCTGCAGAAGCAGCCTGGCACAAACATTTAGATACAGAGTCTGTTTTCCCCAATCGAGTGGACGAATTTCCCAATTCCAGACCGTAAAGCTATCATCTGCTATCGCTTGCTCCTCTTTCGTAAGCGGAGTTACTTGGAAAGTTGATCCGTGGAGCGTAGCCGCCATCAGTGGCCCAACCTTAATTTCTTCGATCGCGACATGCCCCATCGCCGCTAATCCATGGGCTATATCCTGGTCCAACTTCTTTGCGATGCGGAGCTCCACAACCTTTGTTTCGTTCATCTTCATATTCGCAGGCACCACAAAGGCAATTCTCCCTGGTTGAAGCCCGTGCACTGCTTTGTAAATGGAAGATTCGATAGGGTCGGGTCGCCGGCCGGAACAAGTGATGTTAAACAGAAGCAAAAAGACAACGGCAGAAGTTATTGAGATCAGCTTGCGCCTGCTGGCCATACAGGACCTCTCTTGCTCGAATTTTGCGCACAGATTCTACACCTTGGCCCACAAATCGTTGTCGCATTTTTCGAAAATACACCAGCGCCATTTCAATCAGCGTTTAGTGGTCCCATGCGCATGAGCAAAGAAAGACCGATGCATGGCAGGGTTTAGAGCGCCATCGTCGTTGAATGTGGGTGAAAAGTTTTGAAACCATCAACCAAATCCAGACTACAATCTGATCAAGCAAGAGGTGTATCTTGGGTATTCGTTCGTCATGCCGATCTGGCCGGTTCCAGCGGTTGAGTGTGGCGTTTCTGTGTGGTCTTCTTGCGCACAGCTCGCACGTTTGCTGGGGGCAGGCTGCTCCCGCCGCATCGAGCAGTCAAACCACATCGCTGGGAGATTCCATTCACCGCACCGATGGCAAGCAACTCCATATTTTTTATCTTCATGGCATAGGATCCGATGGTCCCGGTGACCACGATTCCCTGGCCCTGCGGCAGGGCATCTGCAAGTTTGTCAAAGATTGCATCAGCATTGCTGGAGAGAAGGATGGAACAGAGTATGCCGATCAGGACGAGTTCGCGCTGAAGGCGCCTCCTCCTCCGCTGAAGTATCTCGGTCAGGAAGTATGGCGGAAAGACCACTCGGGCGATTCATCCAGGGAATGGAATGCTGCGGCGCCTTTCGTGGTCCATTGGAAGCTTGCCCGTTATCACAACGCTCCAACCATATACGTTGACGAAATCAATTGGTGGCCACTGGTGTTCTCCTTGAAGTGCCGCCAGATCGTTGAGAACGACGCTGCCCTCGTAGGCCCCAGCGCAGACAGCATCAAGTTGTGCTCCACACTGAAGCCCGATGAAACGGAGACTGGCAGATTCATCTCTTATGACTGGATTCCCACCGAGGATGCGCCACGGCTCCTGGCCCTTGCTCACAGAGGAGCGCTGGTCAACCGAAAACTGAAAAACGGAATCCTGGACTGGGGCTTTTCTGATGCAGTCCTGGCTCTTGGTCCCTTGCGCACGTATCTTCTGGATGGAATTCGCCAGCTTATTCTGAAGTCGGTGGCCATCTCACCCGATGGGATCAGAGGAGGCGACGCCACCCCACGGGACGATCAGGAATTTGTGATTGTTTCGCACAGCCTTGGCAGCTATCTTATTTTTGCCGCGCTCGATATACGTCCGGCCACGCTGAAAACAGCTACCGTTCAGAATTCAGGCGATGCGTTCAAAGGGGTCCTCAAGCGCACATCCCTGGTTTACTTCTTTGCCAACCAGCTTCGACTTCTGGAACTGGCAAGCCTCGATGGCGCTTCCGACAAGAACCTGGTCACACATCTTGAAGACTGGGGAACATTACGCTGCGAATATCTGACCGCCTCTGCTGGTGCGACCCAGCCGTGTGCACGTCCAAAAATTATCGCGTTGAATGACCCGAGTGATTTGCTCACCTGGACTGTTCCTGAACAAATTGCAAGCGTAGAGGTCCAGAATGTGATGGTGAAGAATACGCGGCACTGGTTCTGGCTTATTGCAAGTCCAACCAAGGCCCACGATAATTACGCGAAAAACAAGAATGCGGTTGGACAAATGCTCAAATTGCAAAAACCGTGAAGGTTAGAGCACAGCGGTCCGCAAGCAGCCGGCAATCCTCGTCCTTAAGCGCATCGATTGACTTTATTTCAACTCAGCAATGATCGCGCGCTGTTTTCCATTCATCAGCGTTTCAGTGTGCGTGCGGTCGCGAAGGTTAAACCTTACCGTGCCCGTCTTATACTGGTTCACGACCTCTTTTCCGTCCGGCGTGGTCGATTTCAGGTCGCCATCCTCAAGGAAGACCACGACCACATCTTTATCGTGGAAGTGCATGGGCGTGGCGACGCCCGGAGTCCAGGTTGAATCCCACACGATCACGCGATCATTCTCAAAGAGCTTCTTGGTTCCGGGTCTCGGGAATGCCAACGGGTAGCCGCTCTTGTTTTCGATTGGAGGGACGGGATGATCTTTCAGGTTGATTACAAACAAGCGGCCACTGATCTTCTGCGTCGCTCCTTTGGGTACAAACACAGCGATACCTGAGAGGGAAACAACAACAGCGTCAGTCGGCTGCACGCGTGCGGAGTCTGAGACGTCCAGCACGGTGACGCGGTCGTTATCGATGACCGGCTTGGCCGCTGTTGGCGAGGCGGCCTGGAACAGCACCATGCAGAGCAGCAATCCTTGGACCATCGGCATACCCTCCCTTTAAGGCAAGGTCAATTGGACGGACATACTATATCGCACTAGCTGGTACAAAGGGTTTGCAGTTCCCAAGATCGAGATGATCGATGATTGGGCTGTGGGAAACGCATGGCTGCCGGATCTATTCCGCAGGTGTACATTGAAGCTGGGAATTATGACGCTTGTGCCTGGCACTTTACTGCTGACTCGCAAGGATGTTTCGGAATTACTGACGCTCAAGGATTGTGTGCAAGCGGTGGAGCAGGCCTTCCGTCTCCAGGGAGAAGGGCGCGCGCCGGCCCCTGGCGTACTGGGTGTACATGCTCACGGCGGCGGCTTTCACATCAAGGCGGGGACGCTGCCGCTGAGCCGGAATTATTTTGCGGCCAAGGCGAACGCAAATTTCCCCGGCAATCCGGCGCGGGCTGCCTACGATTCAGGGCGTGATTCTGCTGTTTGACGCCGACACTGGCCAGGTCCTGGCCGCCATGGATTCCATGGAGATAACGACATTAAGGACTGGGGCCGCGACAGCGGTGGCCGCAAAATACCTGGCGCGGAGGGATTCGCGCATCGCCAGCATCTGTGGCTGCGGGAACCAGGGACGCGTTCAATTGCGCGCCATCAAGCTTGCTTGTCCGCTGGAGAAGGCTTTTGTCTGGGACATACAGAAGGACGCAGGGGACCGGTTTGCCGTTACGATGGCGGCAGAACTGGGGATCGCCGTGACGCCGGTCGATGATCTGCCCGCGGCGTTGCGGCAAAGCGATATCTGCGTGACCTGCACCCCAGCAAAGAAGTTCTTTATCCATGAAAAAGATGTGCGTCCGGGAATGTTCATCGCCGCGGTAGGCGCAGACAACGAGGACAAGCAGGAACTCGATCCGGCGCTTCTTGCACCTAAGAACAAGGTTGTGGCGGATGTGGTGGCTCAGTGCGCGACTATCGGCGATCTGCACCACGCGCTGACGGCGGGAATCGCGACGGTTGCCGGCGTCTACGCTGAGTTGGGCGAGATTATCTGCGGCAAAAAGCCTGGCCGCACGTCGGCGGAAGAGATTACCATTTTTGATTCAACCGGGATGGCGTTGCAGGACGTGGCCAGCGCGGCGATGGTGTACGAGAAAGCCGTCAAGGAAGGTAAAGGGATGAGGATCGACTTTGGACGCTGAAGATAGCGCAATGATTCAATGCCCCAATTGTCCTTCGATCTCTGTTAGACTTCGCACAATTCCCTTCTGAGGTTTGATCCGGTGCTGCTCGAACTGCGCGTCGAAAACTATGCCGTGATTGACAGCCTGGCGGTGGAGTTTGCCTCGGGGCTGAACCTGCTCACGGGAGAGACCGGCGCCGGCAAATCCATCCTGATTGACGCCCTTTCTTTATTGTTAGGCGACAAGGCTTCCACGGACATGATTCGCCACGGCGCAGAAAAAGCCGTGGTCAGCGGCGTGTTTGAGGCGGATGAAAAGCGGCTCAAGCACCTGCTGGAAGAAAATGGGATCGAGCCGGAAGGTAACCATGTCATCGTAAAGCGCGAGGTTGCCGCGGGAGGCAAGGGGCGCGTCTTCGTCAACAACCAGCCGGCTACGGTCGGGCTATTGCGGGCGCTGGCGCCGGCGTTGGCCTCTATCCACGCGCAAAATGAAACGATCCTTGCTTTTGATGAGGCGGCGCGCCTCGGCCTGTTGGATACATATGCCGGCCACGACCTGAGCGACGTGGCGGCAAAGCATGAGGCCTGGGCCGAGGTGCGTGACCGGCTGGCAAGTTTCGAACGCGATGAGCAGGACCGCCTGCGCATGGCCGATCTGTGGAGCTTCCAGAAAAAAGAGATTGAAGCGGCGAAGCTGCACCCGGGTGAAGACCAGAAGTTGGAGACCGAGAAGCGCGTGCTGGCCAACTCGGAAAAGCTGTACGGCGCGGCAACGGCTGCCTACCAGGTCCTGTATGAAGATGATTCATCGGCCTTGACGCAGATCTCCGCGGCGCGCAAGCAACTGGAAGAGCTGGCGCGCTTTGATGAGAAGTTTCTCGAAGCTCTGGCGTCGTTGGAGTCGGCCAAGGCAGCGGTCGAAGACGTGAGCGCCACCGCGCGCGACTATGCTGATGGAATCGACGCATCGCCTGAGCGCCTGGCTGAAGTTGAAGACCGGCTGGCGCTGCTGGACCGGCTGAAACGCAAATACGGCAAGACCGTCGACGAGGTGATTGCTTACAGCGAAGAGGTTGCACGCAAGCTGAACGAACTGGAAAACCGTGAAGACCTGGTTCGTGACCTAAAGAAGCAGCTCACAGCGGCCGCTGCGGCGTACCTGGCTGCGGCGCAGACGGTTTCCAAGCGGCGTTATAGCGCGGCGCGCGAATTGCAAAAGCTGGTTGAAGCGGAAATCAATCAGCTGGCCATGAAAGCGCAATTCCGCATTGAAGTTTCCGGCTCGGACGAGCCCGCGAACTGGTCAGCCACCGGCTTCGACGGCGTGGCATACCTTATTTCGCCCAATCCCGGAGAACCGCTTAAGCCGGTGGAGCAGATTGCTTCCGGCGGCGAGCTTTCACGCGTGATGCTGGCGCTGAAAGCGACGATCGAGGCAGGGAAGAAGAGCAAAGGCGGAACGCAACGTACATTAGTATTCGACGAAATTGATACCGGCATTGGCGGGCGCGCGGCGGAGGCCGTAGGCAAGAAGCTGAAGTCGCTGGCCCGGGCCAACCAGGTGCTGTGCGTCACGCACCTGCCGCAGATCGCTTCTTTTGCCGACCATCATTATTTGATCGAGAAGCGCGAGACGGCGGGGCGAATGAAGACGCTCGTCCGTGCGCTTAAACCCGCCGAGCAGACGGAAGAGATCGCGCGAATGCTGAGCGGCGCGAAGCTAACGGAGACATCGCGGCAGCATGCGGAGCAGTTGCTGAAAGCCAATGGCTAGTGGCCGCAGATTTCGCAGATGGGCGCAAGATAATCAATCCGCAACTGAATCCATGACCATTTTGCACATCGCCCGTCTATAACTCTTGCAAGCCGGAGCCGAAAGGGAAACCGACCTCGTGCCTTCTACCTCACCAACTTCCAACGCTTTCCTCGCCATCTTCTGGGGCGGCTTGGCCTGCGGCGTTTTGGATATCACGCAGGCTTGTATTGCCTGGGGAATTCAGAATCATCTGCCGCCGCCGCGGATTTTTCAGTCCGTTGCTTCAGGGCTCCTTGGACCCAAGTCGTTCCAGGGTGGAGCGAAGACCGCGGCATTGGGGCTCCTCCTGCACTTTCTCATCGCGTTCATCTGGGCAGTGATTTACTACTTGGCC
Organism: Candidatus Angelobacter sp.; assembly: GCA_035703825.1. Taxonomy (GTDB): domain Bacteria; phylum Acidobacteriota; class Terriglobia; order Terriglobales; family Acidobacteriaceae; genus Angelobacter. Next base: position 42,584 of record DASSXL010000125.1, on the reverse strand, counting down.
AGCCGCCAGATCACATTTCTGACGGCGAGGCCGGTCATCGCCGGCCTGCTCTACGGCGAATTTGTGTGGGTGATGATGAATTGCGTGGTGATCCCGCTTTCAGCCATCCATCGCTGGCCGCCGAGGACGGATCCGGCTTCCATCATTACCGGGCCGATCCTGCATACAGTGCTGGTCGGGCTGCCGATCGCCCTGGCAGTGAGCCGCTGGGCGCCGCGCTGACCGCCGTCAGCACGGAATTCCGTTACTTGCTCATCGATGTCTTTTCAGCCGTTTTGTCCTCCGCTGTTTTGGGTTGCTGCTGCGGCAGGTCGTCACGAAGGTCCAGCCGGGCGAGCTCACCTGCGTATTTCGCGTCAGAAGATGGTTTGTAATGCACGACGGCACGGAGGCCTTCTATGTGCAGACAGGAGCTAAAGTGGTCTCTGCCCCACCACAGTGTGTCAGAGTATCCGACGCCAAAACCGCTCTTGGCCTGAAACGTCAGATCGTGACCGCCCTGGTCGATGACCACGGTGTAGCCCTGTTCTTCATTGTCAGCCCCGCGGCTGCAGTGTACAGACTTAACGACGCCCTCCACGACCTGGGCGCCGGCAATCACTGAAGGAGCCAGTGGGTCGCCGGCGGGGCGCTGGGCGGAAGGCACGCTGTTCCAGAGCTCGAGAGCCTCATCATGATCAGGGCCCCGCCAGCGCGAGGCGACAAAGCGGCAAAGGTAGCCGCTTCAGGCGCGTGTCCGCGCAATTGCAGGATGCGTCCGCTTAACAGGTGATAGCCCGCGCGCGCAGGCTCGAATCCTTCGGCCTTGCGCGCCGCCTCGTAGGCTTTTTCAAGATTTCCCTGTCGCACGTAGAGCCGGGCCAATTGGACCAGAGCTGGAGCGAACTGCGGGTCCTGCTCCAGAACTTTCAGCATGGCGCGCTCGAACTCAGCCTGGTCGGCGGGCGCATCGGAGCGAGTGATGGGAGACATCAGGGTCTGCGAAAACAATGACAGGTAAAGCTTCGGGTCGAGGGAGACCGCCTGACCGAATTCGCGAAGGGCCTCTTGATCTTTGCCTTCAGCAAAGTCGAGAAAAGCCATATCTTCGTGGGCCAGTCCAAGCCTGGGATCGTCTTTGAGCGCTTGCTCGATGAGCGGACGAGCCAGTGCGCCTTGACGTGACCACAGGTGGTAGCTGCCGAGCTCCGCCTCGGTCTCAGCAGTAGACATTTTGCGCGACTTGAATTCCTTTTCGTCGGTACTGGGAGGTGTGTTCAGCCAGCCACCGGCCATGCTGTAAGTTCGGCCATAGGTTTCCAGGTTCTTCTGGACCTTTTGGGGTTCGCCAAATACTTGCTCAAAGGCCTTTTTTTGATCGGTTTCATCCAGCAGGTTGATGAAGCGCAAAAGTTTCCTTCCACTTTCCATGCCCTGGCCGAAGAACAGGTAATGCGTGAGCAGCCACGATTGGGCATAAAAGAGGTCGGCTTTGTCTTCGTCGTGATAATACGGCGAGCTGGGAGTCACTTCGAAAAGAGTATCGAGTGGAATCAGAGGCCGCAGCCCAAATACGCGCATTCGCCAACTGGGTGCACCGACGTAAATTCGTGACTTTTCAAAACGCGTATTGGCATGGAAGTCAGCAAGACCCTCGTCGAGCCACACCGGCAGCCAGCGGAGATTCAGGTGCATGACGCTGTGAACATACTCGTGATAGACGACTTCATAGCTTTCCGGGCGTACTTCATCGAGCCGCACCACGGCGTATTCTTTGTCCCAGCCGTGCTGAAAGTAGCCGGCCGGCTTGAATCCTTTGCTCTTCCAGAATTGAGGGGCCAGGGTCTTCATGCTGGATTCATCGCGCGGGCAAATTACCAGAAGGGGAGCGCCCGAATCCATGCGCAGCTTGGGATAGACACCGCTCATGGCAAAGCGTATTTGCTCGAATTCGCGGGCCACACGCCGGGCAGCTCCTTCGCTGCCATCGGTGATCACGCGGAAATGCTGGCTGCGGACTTCTGTCCATTCCTTGTCGGAAGCCGTACCTGAAACACTGGCGAGGAAAATGATCGACAAAATTGCGAAGATGGATTTGGACACGCGGAGCCCCCGTTGCCTAGCGTTCTTTGTGGTGCGATGGCTCCGCATCTTACACGACTCAAGCAGCAGGCCGCCAGGGGTTCTGGATCCGAGGGAATAATGGCCGGAAGGGCTTTCCCCGTTCACCCCCTGATACTCCCCCGTCGCTGCTAAATACCAATAATTCAATGGGTTGCCTTGGTCTCAGGCGTATTAATGGGATAACTTAGAGGCAGGGAAAAGTGTCTAAAAGGGTATAATCAACAGATCACAATGACACAAGAAGCCAAGACTTTGCTATTGCTAAAGCCCCGGGGTTTTTGCGCCGGAGTGGTGAGGGCCATCGATATCGTCCGCATTGCGCTGGACGCCTTTGGGCCGCCGATCTACGTGCGTAAAGAGATCGTCCATAACCGCTACGTGGTGGAAGAACTGAAAGCTAAGGGCGCGATCTTTGTTGACGAAGTTTATGAGGTGCCGGACGGCCAGCGCCTTATATATAGCGCCCATGGCGTTTCGCCCAGCGTACGCGAGGCCAGCAAACTGCGCGACCTGCGGGTGATCGATGCTACCTGTCCACTGGTCACCAAGGTCCATGTTGAGGCGGTAAAGTACGCCAAGGGCGGCTACAGCATTATTCTGATCGGCCATCACGACCATGACGAAGTGATCGGCACTCTGGGCGAAGCTCCCGAAGTCACGCAGGTTGTGGGCAGCGCCAGTGAAGTGGATGCCTTGGAAGTTCCCGATCCCACGCGCATTGCCTATATCACCCAGACGACTCTCAGCCTGGACGAAACCAAAGACGTGATTGACGCGTTGCGGAAGAAGTTCCCCCTGATCGAAGGGCCGCACGCGCAGGACATCTGCTATGCCACGCAGAACCGGCAGACAGCGGTGAAAGACGTGGCGCACCAGGCCGATCTGCTGCTGGTGGTGGGCTCTGAAAACAGCTCCAACTCGAACCGGCTGGTGGAAGTTTCCACAAACCTGGGAACGCCTTCCTACCTGATCGATACGGCCGATGACATCAAGCCTGACTGGCTTACCGATATCAAAACGGTTGCTCTCACCGCCGGCGCTTCAGCGCCGGAGATCCTGGTGGAGCAGGCCATCGACTTTTTGAAGGGTAAAGGGTTCACCGCAATTCGCGAAGTGGAGGTCATGCCGGAGAACGTCCGTTTTGGCCTGCCGCCGGAAATTGTGGAAGCGATTGCTGCAGCCCCCGCTGCCGCGGAGTAATCCATGAGCAAGAATTTCAGCGCGCAAGCAGCGCAAATGCTTTTTGGAAAAATCGACGACATGCTGGAACGCGTGTCTCTGGGCATTGAAAAAACGCGCGACTATCTCTTCGCGCAACAGCATAAAGATGGCTATTGGTGCGGCGAATTGGAAGCTGATACCACGCTTGAGTCCGACTACATCGCTATCCATACATTGCTGGGCACGGGCAAGCGCAGCCGCATGGAGCGCGCCATTCCGGAAATCATTCGCCATCAGAATGCGGACGGCGGCTGGCCCATTTTTGCCGGCGGCCCCTCCAACATCAGCGCATCGGTGAAGGCTTACTTTGCCCTGAAGCTCATGGGCTACAGGCAGGACCATCCTGTGCTGGAGCGCGCGCGCACAAAGATCCTGGAACTGGGCGGCGCGACCGAGTGCAACACCTTCACCAAGATTTATCTGTGCTTCCTGGGCCAGTATGACTGGGAAGCCGTGCCGGCCGTTCCACCTGAAATCGTGCTCTTTCCCAGTTGGTTCTGGTTCAATCTGTACGAAATTTCTTCATGGTCGCGCGCCATTCTGGTGCCGCTTTCCATCGCTTATGCCAAGAAGCCGTTCAAGAAAATTCCTGCGGAAATGGGAATCGATGAGTTGTTCGTGGGCGGGCGGCATGGCAATCATCTGCACCTGAAGTGGGCGCAGAAGAAGATCTCCTGGAGAAATTTCTTCCTGGTGTTGAACCGCGTGGTCCATTTCTGCGAGCGCTTTCACATTCGTCCGCTGCGATATCTGGCGCTTAAAAAGGCCGAGCGCTGGATGCTGGAGCGCTTTGAAAAGTCAGACGGGCTGGGGGCGATTTACCCCGGCATCCTGAACTCAATTGTGGCGTTGCGCTGCCTTGGGTATTCGACCGATGATCCTCAGGTGATCCGGGCTCTCAGCGAGTTTGAGAAACTTGGCATCGACGAGCCCGGCATTGCTGATCACTCAGAACCGACCTTCCGCATGCAGCCCTGCATGTCGCCGGTGTGGGACACGGCGCTGGCGATGTTTGCGCTGGGCGAAAGCGGCGTTTCGAAAAACGATCCCCGTATGTTGAAGGCAGCAGACTGGATACTGAGCAAAGAAGTCCGCACCAAGGGCGACTGGGCGGTGAAGGCGCCGAACGTCGAGCCGGGCGGTTGGTATTTTGAGTTCAATAACGAGTTTTATCCCGACGTCGACGATTCCGCGATGGTGCTACTGGGCCTGGATAAAGTGGAGAATCCGCGTGAGCGCTATCAGCATGAAGTTTGCCAGCGCGCCATCGACTGGATTTTTGCCATGCAGTGCAAGAATGGCGGCTGGGCTTCATTTGATAAAGACAACACGCGCATGGTTTTCCAGAACATCCCGTTTGCCGACCACAACGCCATGCTTGATCCCCCCACGGTGGATATCACCGGCCGCGTGCTGGAAATGCTGGCGGCTTACGGCGTCTCCGGGGATGACAAGCGCGTTAAGAAGGCGATCAAGTTCATCCTTAGCGAGCAGGAGCCCGATGGCTCATGGTTCGGGCGATGGGGCGTGAACTACATTTACGGGACCATGCTGGTGCTGCGCGGCCTGCAAGCCATGGGCGTTGACCATCATGAGCCTTACGTTCAGCAGGGCGCAGAATGGCTGCGCATGGTACAGAACTCTGACGGAGGTTGGGGCGAGACCTGCGGCTCGTATGACGATCCCACGATGCGCGGCATTGGTCCAAGCACGCCCTCTCAAACGGCCTGGGCCGTGATGGGATTGCTGGCGGCGGGCGATACACGCAGTGAATCCGTGCAGCGCGGGATTCTGTATCTGCTGGAAACGCAGCGGCCTGACGGACACTGGGACGAAGATCAGTACACCGGCACGGGCTTCCCGCGAGTGTTTTACCTGGCATATCACTTATATCGCGACTACTTCCCGCTGATCGCGCTGTCAACGTATTCGCGTGAGTTTTCAGCGTTGTATGAAGAAGGAAGCGTGGGGTACGCAAGAGGGTAGGGAGGACCGCTGTGATCGCGCGTGATCGGGAAAACTAGGCTTTACCGCGGATAAACGCGGATTGGCGCGGATCGGGAGTAACGGATCTGTGTGACGAGTCGAACAGCTCACAGGCAAGGGTGCCTGTGCCATCAAGAATCGCTGATCGCAGGCGAGGGCGCCTGCGGTCCAAAAGATTTGACAGGTAGCCGAATCTCGTAGAGCAATGACACAGAGCTAATAGCCAATGGCTAAGAGCCAATAGCTGAATTCAGGGGAGACAAGATTTGCCGGTACCAATTTCACAGATGTGGACAGTGGCGAGCTATGTGGTTAAACAAAAGCTGGCCAGACGAAAGCGCTATCCACTAGTGCTGATGCTGGAGCCGCTGTTTCGCTGCAACCTAGCGTGCGCGGGCTGCGGCAAGATCCAGTATCCGGCGCACATCCTGAAGAAAGAGCTCACGCCGGAGCAGTGCTTCCGCGCCGTGGACGAGTGCGGCGCTCCGATGGTGTCTATTCCCGGCGGCGAGCCGCTGATGCACTCGCAGATTGGCAAGATCGTGGAAGGACTGGTGGCGCGCCAGAAATACATTTATCTCTGCACCAACGCGCTGCTGTTGAAAGAAAAACTCGATCTCTTCAAGCCCAGCAAGTACCTGACGTTCTCCGTCCACGTAGACGGCGAGCGTGAGCACCATGATTTTTCGGTCTGTCGCGAAGGCGGATATGATCAAGCAATTGAAGGCATGAAAGAGGCGTTGCGGCGCGGCTTCCGCGTGACTACGAACACTACTTTGTTCGACGGCGCCGATCCCAATAGTGTCCGTGAGCATTTTGACCAGATGATGGAGCTGGGCGTTGAGGGCATGATGCTCTCGCCCGGATACTCCTATGACAAAGCGCCTGACCAGAAACATTTTCTGGGCCGCGCGCGCACGCGCAAGCTGTTTCGCGCGATCCTTTCGAACAGGAAAAAGACCTGGCAGTTCAACCAATCTCCACTCTTCCTGGAGTTCCTGATGGGCGAGAGGAACTATGCCTGCACCCCGTGGGGCATGCCGACCTATAACATCTTTGGCTGGCAGAAGCCCTGCTACCTGCTCCAGGATGGCTATGCCGATACGTTCCAGGAGTTGATGGACAGCACGGCGTGGGAGGAATACGGAACCGAATCCGGCAATCCCAAGTGCGCCAACTGCATGGTGCACAGCGGCTATGAAGCTTCAGCGGTGAATGAAACGTTCAGCTCATTGAGCGGCCTGCTGGCTACGGCAAAAGCGACATTCTTTACGCGTCACAAAGATGAACATGCACTGAAGCTGTTGAATGAACATGTGAGGCCGGTGCACAGCTATAACCCTCTGGTGCAGATCGAAGAATCTTCCAGCCAGCTTGAGGAGACCAGCGCATGACCGGGCCGGCCGATGGCAAGACCATCAGGGATGCGGATTCATTGGAGGTCGCGCCGGGATTCAAGCATGAGAAGCTGGAAGGTTGGGTCCCCGAACTGGCTAGCGATGAAGAGGTCCGGCAGGCGCTGGAGAAGGCGTTTGATTATCGCGGCGACGTAACAATCACGCGCAAAGACGGCAGCAAGGTGGAAGGCTATATATTTGACCGTCGAACCGGCAAGACGCTGGCAGATTCGGCGGTGCGCCTTTTCCCCAAAGACGCGGATCAGAAGATCTCAATAGCTTATTCAGACATAGCCGCGTTAGCGTTCAGCGGGCGCGATACTGCTGCGGGAAAAAGTTTTGAAGCCTGGGTGCGCAAGTACTGGGAGAAAAAAGCGGCAGGGGAAAAGAACATAGGGATTCAGGCGGAAGCGCTGGAGTAGGTTTTTCTGCAATCCCAAGCGCAGCGAGGGGAGCCCTATTGTTGCGAGACCGTTCCTAAATAGCGAGAAATCATGGTCGCGTGTGATCTGGTAGCCCAGAAACCAAAATCTACCGCGGATCGGCGCGGATGCGCGCGCGGATCGGGAGTTTGCATCAACGGGATGACCTTAATCTGGTGTCACGCGCTTCTGGATTGGACAGCGATGAGGAATGGTGGGCGATAGGGTTCCCTCGCTGCGCTCGGGATTTTGAAAACAATGAAGGTCTTCATTACAGGCGCGACGGGATTTGTAGGCAGCCACGTGGCGCGAGCCCTGGCCGCACAAGGCGCCGATTTGCGCCTGCTCGTCCGCTCCACCAGCCGTCTGGACAACATTGCTGACCTGAGGGCTGAAACCGCAACAGGCGATCTGCGCGAGCCAGAGTCCCTGAAGAAGGCCATGGCAGGCTGTGAATTTGTGTTTCACGTTGCCGCCGATTATCGCTTGTGGGTCCGCGACCCGGAGCAGATGTATCGCTCCAACGTGGAAGGCACGCGGGCGATCATCCGCGCGGCGCAGGAAAGCGGCGTGCGTCGCGTGATCTACACCAGTTCGGTGGCGACGATGAGTTTTACGCGCGAAGGACATATTGCCGGGGAAGATTCGCCCGTTTCCATCAAAGACATGGTTGGTCATTACAAGCGGTCAAAGTTTATGGCGGAGCAGATTGCCCTGGAAGCCGGGAACAAAGGCGCAAACGTGGTGGTGGTGAATCCCACGACGCCGATTGGCGAAAATGACATCAAGCCGACGCCGACCGGAAGGATCGTAGTCGATTTCTTGAAGCGGAAATTTCCTGCCTACGTCGATACTGGTTTGAATCTAGCGGACGTGAAGGAAGTGGCGCGTGGACATTTGCTGGCCATGGAAAAAGCGGTGCCAGGGCAGCGTTACATCCTGGGCGGTGAGAACCTTACGTTGAAGCAGATACTCGACAAGCTGGCTGCGCTTACGGGACTGCCAGCGCCGACGATGAGAGTCCCGCACGCGGTCGCCATGGGATTTGCCGTGTTCGACCAGCTCTTTACCGGCATGATCATGGGCAAGGAACCGCGAGCAACCATCGACGCGGTGAAGATGGGCCGCAAGAAGATGTTTGCCTCGTCGGCAAAGGCGGAGCGCGAGCTGGGCTATAAAGTCCTGCCGGTGGAAGATGCGCTGCGGCGCGCGATCGATTGGTTCCAATCGCACGGATACGTGGAGGAGCCGGGGCAGGTTGTGGCGGTGAATGCATGAGCAAAGTTGTAATCATCGCCGCAATGGAACGGGAGCTGGCTCCGCTGGTGCGAGATTGGAAGAGGGGCGCTTTCTCGTCAGGCAACAGAAAATTTACGCTCTTTGAGAGCGATGGCGTGCTTGCGGTGATTGCTGGCATCGGATGCCGGAATGCGGAGCTGACGGCGCGCGCAGTCGTACAGCAATACCGGCCGGCGCTTCTGATTTCCGCTGGGCTGGCAGGCGCGCTCATACGCAGCCTGAAGGCCGGCAGCGTTTTCACGCCCAGCGTGGTGGTGGATGCTGCAGACGGAGCTGAATATCGCTGCGTTGCGGATGGCAACCATGTGAGCGGCGGAATTCTGGTGAGTTCAGGAGAAATTGCCGGTGCGGAAGCCAAGCAGGAATTGGTGACTCGCTTTCATGGGCTGGTTGTCGACATGGAAGCGGCAGGCGTAGCCAAGGTAGCGCAGCAGGAGCAAATCGGGTTTCGCTGCGTGAAAGCCATCTCTGATGAAGCCGATTTTGCCATGCCGCACATGGCCAGATTCATTGCTGCCGATGGGACGTTCCAGAGCGGCCGATTTGCACGCTGGGCGGCCGTGAGGCCCTGGCAATGGGCACGGGTAGCGGCACTGGCCGCCAACAGCCGGCGAGCCACTGCGGCCTTGTGTAACAGGTTGCGGAGCGACCTTGCGGGCGGGGCGCAATCGAAGGAAATTGCTACACTAAATAGAGCTGAGCTGCTGGACGCAAAGCATTAGATGCACACGGCAATAAAACCCGAGTCGGCGGAAAGCACGATCGCTTCCGCCCGGACAATGCAAGCTGCTGTTTACCGCGGCAAGAATGACGTCCGTCTCGAGACGGTTCCGGTGCCGGAAATCGGCAAAGGCGAGTTGCTGGTACGCGTGCACACGTGCGGGATCTGCGGCACCGATCTCAAGAAGATTTCGACCGGCTCGCATTCCGCGCCCAGAATTTTCGGCCATGAGATGTCTGGCCGGGTCGTGGGGATGGGCGAAAGCGTGACGAACTTCGCGATCGGTGATCGCGTGATGGTGTTCCACCACATTCCTTGTGGCGAGTGCTATTACTGCCGAAAAAAAGTTTTTGCCCAGTGCCCGGTCTATAAGAAAGTCGGTGCTACGGCGGGTTTTGAGCCCAGCGGAGGCGGCTTTGCCGAATACATCCGGGTAATGGACTGGGTCGTACGTAAAGGCGTGGTGAAAATTCCTGACCAGGTTTCTTACGAGCAGGCGTCATTTATTGAACCTGTAAATACCTGCCTCAAGGCCATTGAAAACTTGGGATTGCAAAGCGATGAAACCGCGCTGGTTATCGGCCAGGGGCCCATTGGGATCATTTTGGCGGCATTGGCCAAACGGACGGGTGCGACCGTAGTAACTTCCGATTTATATCCCCAACGCCTTAAAATAAGTGAGAGCTTCGGGTTGCACCATAACGTCAATGCCGGACTGGAAAATCCGGCCCAGCGGGTAGGGGAGCTTACCGGCGGGCGCGGGGCCGATGCTGTAATCCTGGCTACGGCGGGAAACGGTCTGATCAAGCCCGCAATGGATGCCACGCGTCCTGGGGGAAGGATCATGCTGTTTGCCCAGACGCAGCGAAGCGAGGTCGCGATTGATCCGGCCGCGGTGTGCGTGGACGAGAAGACGCTCATGGGTTCTTACAGCGCATCCGTGGATTTGCAGGATGAAAACGTGCGTCTGGTTTTCAGCGGAGAAATAGATTTTGCCCGGTTAATTTCTCACCGGTTTCCGCTGGAGAAGTCGGTGGAGGCCATCCAATTGGCATCGCATCCGGCGCCGGATTCAATGAAGATCGTCATCCAACCTGGGTTGGAATGGGAGAAACGTATTTGAAAGGACAAATGACAGCCGCGGTCCTCTATGGCAAAGAGGACATCAAAATCGAGAAGGTGCCCATTCCCACGCTGGAGCCTGGCGAGGTGCTGGTGAAGGTGAATGTGGCCCTTACCTGCGGGACCGACCTCAAGGTCTACCAGCGCGGCTATCACGCGCGCATGATTGTGCCGCCGGCGTTGTTTGGACATGAGCTTTCCGGCGTGATTGAAGAAGTTGGGCCGGGCGTGCGTGATTTCCGCCGCGGCATGAAGGTTGTTGCGCTGAACTCCGCCCCTTGCGGCGCTTGTTTCTACTGTCTGAAACACCAGGAAAACCTCTGCGAAGACCTTTTGTTCAATAACGGCGCCTATGCCGAATACATCAAGATTCCCCGCCGCATCGTTGAGACCAATATGCTGGCGCTGCCGGACGACGTGACTTTTGAATCGGCGGCCATGACGGAGCCGCTGGCGTGCGCCTTGCGTGGGTTGCAGGAAACCGGCGCAGACATCGGCGATACGGTCACGGTGATCGGCGCGGGTCCGCTTGGATTGATGCTGGTGCAGGTGGCCAAGCTGACCGGATGCAAAGTGATTGCCGTGGTGAAGCGCGGCGAACAAGTGACCGCGGCAAAAAGATTTGGCGCGGATGAGGTAGTCCAGATCGGGAAGATCCACGATCCAATTGACCGCGTGATCAGTGTTACAGAAGGTCGCGGGTCAGATATTGTGATTGAAGCCGTGGGCCGGCCGCAAACCTGGCAGTGGGCGGTGGACATGGTCCGCCGCGGCGGCGTGGTGAACTTCTTTGGCGGGTGCGCCAGCGGGACAAAAGTTGAGCTGGACACCAACCGTCTGCACTACTCTGAAATCACTCTGAAAGCCACCTTTCACCATACGCCGCAGACCGTGCGCAAAGCTTTTTCATTGATTGTGGAAAAGAACGTCAAAAGCACCGACTACGTTACCGGTGAAGCGCCTCTCTCCAAGCTGAAGCAAGTCCTGCAGCAGATGCTGGACCGCGGGAGCCAGATTAAAACGGCCATCATACCCGGCCACTGAATCATGTCAGTATCGCGCACAAGCACCTCGTCCATGCCGCTGGGATGGAACGCGTTGCCGGAGTCGTATCGCATTCCGGCCACAGCGCCATCGCTAGAAGAGGCGCGGGCATACTGTGAGCGGCTGGCAAAGTCGCATTACGAGAATTTTTCCGTCGCAACGTGGTTTCTGCCAAGGCGTTTGCGCCAGCATTTTTACAATGTGTACGCCTACTGCCGCATCTCTGACGATCTGGGCGACGAAGTTGGCAATCCGCAACAATCGCTCGAATTGCTGGACCAGTGGGAAGGCCAGTTGAACTCGTGCTACGCCGGGTCTCCCAGGCACCCGGTGTTTGTGGCGCTTAGGGAAACCGTGGAACAGTGCGGCATTCCCAAGTATGAATTTTCTGACCTCCTGATTGCTTTTCGCCAGGACCAGACGGTGAGCCGGTTTGAGACGTTTGACGACGTGTTGGGCTACTGCCGCTATTCGGCGAACCCGGTGGGGCATCTAGTGCTTTATCTCTGCGGCTATAGCGACAGCGGACGGCAGCAACTTTCCGACTACACCTGCACCGCGCTGCAACTGGCCAATTTCTGGCAGGACGTTTTTGTCGATTACGGCAAGGGCCGCATCTATCTGCCGCTGGAAGATCTGCGCCGTTTTGGCGTGACGGGCGATGACATTGCGCAGCGCCGCGCAACACCGCAGTTCGTGGCCATGATGAAATTTGAAGTGAAGCGTGCGCGCGAGTGGTTTGAGCGCGGCCTCCCACTGGTAAAGATGGTGGACCGCGAACTGGCGGTTGATCTTGAACTGTTCAGCCGCGGCGGCCAGGAAATCCTGAACGCGATTGAGCGCCAGGGCTTTGACGTTTTGCGCTCGCGGCCGGTGATTTCAAAGCCTCGCAAGCTTATGTTGGTCCTTCGCGCGGCCATGGGCAAGATTCTGTGAGCAGTCAGCTCAGCCATGCCTATGCGGTCTGCCGCGGTATTTCTCGCCGGGCGGCCAAGAATTTCTATTACGGCTTCATGGTCCTGCCGGCTGAGAAGCGCAATGCCCTGAGCGCGGTGTACGCCTTCATGCGCCACGCCGACGATATTTCGGACGAGTCCGGCGTCGATCCGTCTCTGAAACGCCAGAAGCTGAACGAATGGCTGGAGGCGGCGAAGGCGGTCTTTGCCGGGAGCGCTACTGACGATCCGGTGCTGATGGCGCTGGGCGATGCGCAAAAGAAATTCAAGATACCGCCGGAGCTATTTGAAAAGCTCGTCTATGGCACCAGCCTCGATCTCGATATCCCGCCGGCCTCGGCCGAGGCGCCGGCCGTCCTGTGCAACACTTTTGAAGATCTGAAGCAGTATTGCTATTACGTGGCTTCGGTGGTCGGGTTGGTCTGCATCAGGATTTTTGGATATGAAGACAGCAAAGCGGAATTTCTGGCCGAAGATTGCGGGCTGGCGTTCCAGCTGACCAACATTATCCGGGACGTGAAGGAAGATGCTTCCATGGGGCGCATTTACATCCCGGAAGAAGACCTGGCGCGAACGAATTTAACGGCGGCAAATTTTTCTTCCGCGTTGCTTCAGGACCCGGCACAGGCGCAGCAACTTCGGCCGGCGTTGGAATATGAAGCCGACCGCGCGCGGAAATATTATGAGTCGGCGAAGTGGCTTATGGAGCTGATTGAAGAGGACAGCCGAGCCGCGTTGTGGGTCTTGGTGGAGATTTACAGCCGCTTGCTGCAGAAAATCACAGACCGCAATTATGATGTGCTGACGGAGCGCGTGCGGCTCACCCTCTGGGAGAAGCTGAAAGTGCTCTCCCGCGGATTTCTGCTCCGCATCGCATGACACCCGATATCCAACAGGGGACCGTTGCCATCGTGGGTGGCGGACTGGCAGGGCTGGCAGCCGGTTGCGCGCTTGCCGAGGCGGGATTGCGCGTCACAGTCTTCGAGCGCCGTCCTTATGTTGGCGGCAGGGCGTCTTCTTACGAGCATCCCGGCACCGGGGAAGTAGTGGACAACTGCCAGCATGTGCTGCTTGGCTGCTGCACCAACCTGATCGACTTCTATGAGCGGCTGGGCGTCGCCGCGAAGATACGCTGGTTTGACGAACTTACATTCATCGAGCCGGGCGGGCGCGCGAGCCGGATGGCGCCGTCATTCCTTCCTGCGCCCATGCATAACGTCCCGGCGTTTCTCCGGGCAAGGATGCTGAGCGTGAAAGACAAGCTGGCCATTGCGCGGGCCATGTCAGCCATGAGCCGGCAACTGCCGGAGGATTCGCCGGAAGACTTTCTTTCATGGCTGAGGCGGAACAAGCAGACAGAGCAGGCGATTGAACGGTTCTGGAAGACCGTGCTGGTTAGCGCGCTGAATGAAGACCTGGACCGTGTTTCCGTGCGCTATGCGGCGCAGGTCTTTCGCGAATCGTTCATGAAGTCCGCGGCGGCCGGCAAGATGGGGTTGCCGAGCATTCCTCTTTCTGATCTCTACGGAAGCGCGACGGAATATATCCGGGCACGCGGCGGAGAGGTGTTGCTCCGCTCATCGGTGACCGCGATCGGCACAAAACAGGATCGCGTGGGCGTGCTGACGAGCACGGGCGAGCAGCAGTTTGATTTTGTTGTTCTGGCCGCGCCATTTCAGAACGTGGCAAGCCTTCTCCCGGCGGACGCAGCCTCAGAACCGATCAAGAAACAACTCGCGCATTTTGAGCCGTCTTCGATTACCGGGATTCATCTGTGGTTTGATCGCGAGATCACTCCGTTGCCGCACGCGGTGCTGCTGGACCGCACCATCCAGTGGATGTTTCACAAATCAAAGTTCCACGAGGGAAGGGAACAGAGCAATCCTGGGAGCTACGTCGAGCTGGTGGTGAGCGCGTCAAAGTCGCTGGTGCAGAAATCGCGCGAAGAAATCCTGGCACTCGCCACGCGCGAGCTGGCCGAGTTCTTTCCCGCTGTGCGCGAAGCGAAGCTGGTGAAGTCCACGGTGATCAAGGAAATCTACGCAACCTATGCGATTCTTCCCGGGCTGGACAAGTTTCGTCCCGAGGCGAAAACACAGTGGCCGCGTATTTTTCTTGCCGGAGACTGGACAGCCACAGGCTGGCCCGCCACCATGGAAGGCGCAGTGCGCAGCGGCTATCTGGCGGCGGAAGCGCTTACGGCAAACTTGGGCCAGCCCCGCAAGTTTGTTGTTGCTGATTTGCCGGCCAGCGGTTTGATGAGGTTCTTTTGACGAATTGGACCAAAAGTCCAATCTTCCATCTGGCTTAGTTTCAATTGCTTCTAGAGCTTCTGTGCCATTCATGGATCGGCTCATCCCCGGCGCAAAGCGCAATTCAAGAATTAAAGACTTTAACTCGTCTTTAATTATTTCCTGCCATGCAGGGGAGCATGATCCTAACTGTTAAAGATTTACGGTCCTCCCCCTTATTTCAATGACAAAAGGACAACGAGATGGGTGAGACACAGGATTTCAAAAATTTCCGGGTATGGGCGGCGCTGGGAATCGCGTTGGTTTACATACTTCTGGCAGCAAGCGGAAACGCCTAGAAAGCAGCGACCGTTCCAGGGAGAAGTTTAGAAAGCGCACCGACCCCTCCTTGCGCTTTATCAAAAGATCAGCACCGTCGAACCTGGCGTGCTGATCTTTTGCTTCAGGTCATTTGTCAAAAGCCCCGCTTGATCAGGTCCGCAACTTTGAGCTTGCCGGAAGTTTTGCCGTGAGCCAACTTCTCCGCGTATTTGGCCAGCACGTCCACTTCGATGTTTACCGTGCTTCCTTCATGCAGGGCGTGAAGATTCGTGGCTTGCCACGTGTGGGGAATGATGGCGATCTCCACGCGATTGCCATTAATCGAAGCGACCGTCAAGCTGATGCCCTCCACCGTGATCGATCCCTGCGGCACTACATAACGAGAGAGTTCCGCCGGAATTTCCAGGATAAGGCGCCAGTCATCGCGAAACTTGATCTTTTGCAGGCCAACGATGGAACCGGCCCCGTCAACGTGGCCTTGCACCACGTGGCCGCCCATACGGTCTTGAGGTTTGGCCGCCAGCTCCAGGTTCACTAGTGATCCGACCTTCAGGCTTTGGAGCGAGGTGCGCCGCAAGGTTTCTTCCGCCAGATCGGCGGAGAATTGATGAGCAGAGACGTCAAGAGCGGTAAGGCAAACGCCGCTTACGGCCACGCTATCACCGTTCTTGAGTTCTGCCGGGATCTTTTCCGCCTTGATGGTAATGCGAGTTACCGGGCCACGGCCCTGGCCTGCCATGCGTTCCGTTGCGGCGACCTCGCCTGTCTCCTGGATAAGTCCGGTGAACATCAGATGTGCGCCTCCGGGGCGAGATAAGGATCGCGCAGGTAGCCTTCAACCGCAAAGTCTTCACCAAAGCGATGCAGCACGATATTTTTTACCTGGGCAGCTTCGCTTAACCGGCGGAAGCCTTCGCCACCGGCAAAAGGAACCGATCCGCCGCCCGCGAGTATCTTGGGCGCATAGTAGAGAAAAATCTTATCCACCACGCCGGCGGCCAGGGCCGCCCAATTTACCAGTGCGCCGCCTTCAATGAGCAGGCTGGCAATGCCCAATTCACCCAGACGCAGGGCGATTCTTGTGAGGTCGGGGCGTCCGTCGCTCGAGCCAAGCGGGACCTGCTCCACCCGGATGCCACGTTCTTCCAGGAGGCGGCGTTTCTTTTCTTCAGCAAAGGAGCAGAAAATCAGAACGTCATCCTTGGCGGTCTTGACCAGGCGGGATTCCAGCGGGCAGCGCAGGCGAGAGTCGAGCACCACGCGCAGCAGCGGAAGGCGACGGGGAAGGCCGGTGCGGTCGGTGAGCAAGGGATCGTCGGCAATGATGGTGCCGACCCCGACCATGATGGCATCGGATTCGTGCCGCAACTGCTGGACGTGTGCACGCGCTTCTTCGCTGGTGATCCAGCCGCCCGTGGCGCCGGTCGCGCCCAAGGCTGACGGATTGAAAGAGTCGCCCGGAGGCGGGGCGATTTTACCATCAAGCGTCATTCCCGATTTCAGCGTGACCAGTGGAAGTTGCGTAAGAACATATCGGGCGAATGCTTCGTTGATGCGGCGCGCCTCGGCCGCAAACAAGCCGGTTTCAACGGCGATCCCCGCG
Organism: Candidatus Angelobacter sp.; assembly: GCA_035703825.1. Classification (GTDB taxonomy): domain Bacteria; phylum Acidobacteriota; class Terriglobia; order Terriglobales; family Acidobacteriaceae; genus Angelobacter. Next base: position 26,137 of record DASSXL010000125.1, on the reverse strand, counting down.
GCTCGAAGCTGTTCGAACCCCTTTCCGGCAACTTTTGGATTGGGATCCGCTATGGCCGCGACCACTCGCTTGATGCCTGCCGCAATCAACGCATCTGTGCACGGCGGCGTGCGTCCCTGGTGGCAATGCGGCTCAAGGTTCAGGTAGATGTCGCCACCGCGGGCCCGTGGCCCCGCCTTTTCCAGAGCAAGAACTTCAGCGTGCTTGATTCCTTCAAATGTATAAAATCCCGAGCCTGCGATTTCGCCCTTGCTGTCGGTAATCACCGCGCCCACGCGCGCGCCCGGAGACGCGAGCGCGGCGCCACGGCGCGCAAGATCCAGGGCCTGGCGCATGAACCGCTCGTCTTGTTCAGAAAATGCCATGTTTAAAAACGACAATGGCCATCAATCAGTTGGCAGAGAACAGTGAATCGGCAAAGTTCTCCGCGCTAAATGGAAGCAAATCACCGGCTTTTTCGCCCACGCCCACATAACGCACAGGCAGTCCAAGCTCGCGCGAAATGGCCACCACAACGCCGCCCTTCGCGGTGCCATCGAGCTTGGTCAGCACGATTCCGGTGACGCCGGCGGATTCGGTAAACAGGCGCGCCTGCTGCAATCCATTCTGGCCGGTAGTGGCGTCCATCACCAGCAATACTTCATGCGGCGCTCCGGGGATGATGCGCTGCGCGGTGCGCTTCATTTTTTCCAGCTCCGCCATCAGGCTGGTTTTTGTGTGGAGCCGTCCGGCTGTGTCAACAATCACGCTGTCGGTTTGCCGCGCCCTGGCCGCGCTGAGCGCGTCATAAAGCACCGCGGAAGGATCGCCTCCCGGCTTGGTCTTGATTACTTCCACGCCGGTACGCGAGCCCCATATCTCAAGCTGTTCGATGGCCGCGGCGCGGAAGGTGTCCGCCGCGCACAGCAGGACAGTCTTGCGTTCGGTGCGCAGTGCGTGGGCCAGCTTGCCGATCGTGGTGGTCTTTCCAGTGCCGTTTACGCCTACCACCATGATCACTTCCGGTTCGCCTTTGGCGGGTTTGCCGGCACGCGCCGGCGTTGCGTTCAGGATGGCGAGGACCTGTTCCTTGATCAGCTTTTTGAGCTCGGCTGTGTCCTTAATCTGCTTGCGGTCGGCTTTTTCGCGCAACTTGGAGAGTATCTCCTGAGTGGTGCTCATGCCCAGGTCGGCCCCGAGCAAAACTCCTTCCAGATCGTCCAGCGTGCCGCGGTCGATTTCCTTGGTAAGGGCCATCACTTCGTCAATGCGCTCGCTCAGGTTCTCCCGCGTGCGCGTGACCGCCTGCTTCATCTTGTCAAGAAACGAGGGTTGAGGTGTTCCGAATAAGGTCTGAATCATTGCTTTTATGAAATACCCGCTGAAACTTTGATTATATCGGGTGGGCAAGTAGGTATTCACTGCCAAGGCTACCGCAAGGTTATTTGCGAGACTTAGGCCCCGGCGTAAGCTACATTGTGAAGAAACCCGGGAGATTCGACGGTTTTGGAGTGAAATTCCGTCGTTTCTGAAGCTCGGGTCACAGGGAGACGGCATCCAACTTTAGACAGACCCATAGCTTCCGGGAGAGCGGAAACAAGATGAGCAAATCGAGTGATGATCCAGGGCTCAATATTGAACAGGTGCGCCTGATCTCGGATCTGCGAATCATGCACGCCAAGGTCTACGAGTTGTTTGAAATTGTGTCTGTGATCAAGAAGCGGCACGACGAAGCTTCCATCCGGCGCTTTTCCGACCACGCTATGCTGGACCAGGACATCAAGCGCGTTGATGAGATCTATCTCTGGTTCATAGGACTCAAAGAGGACGGACTGCGCCTGGCGAGAAAGTAACCCCTCCTGCTCAAGAAATAAAGATCGGTTTTACGCCTGGGTGGGTGTGCCGACAGTCGCCGCCGCGGCGGCTTCTTCACCGCTGACCGCCGCCGCGCGATGGATGCGCAGTTTGCCTGTCTCAAATACCTTGGTCATTGCCGCCACCACCGTGGGATCAAATTTGGTTGCGGCCAGCGAATTGATAATGCGGATCACATATTCCGGATCCATAGCCGCCTGATAAGGGCGGTTTGTGGTCATCGCATCAAACGTGTCCGCGACCATGATGATGCGCGGCATCAGGGGGATCTGATCGCCTTTTAGGCCATAAGGATAGCCCCGGCCGTCGAGCGATTCATGGTGTAACTCGATGCCCGGAAGCATGTCACGCAAGGCTTCCACGGGACGCAGAATGGCAGCGCCCTTGGTGGTGTGGGTCTTCATGATCTCAAACTCTTCCGGCGTGAGCGCTCCCGGCTTCTTGAGGATGCGGTCTTCAATGCCGATCTTACCCACGTCATGGAGTTGGGCGGAGACGCGAATCTTTTCCACGTCTTCTTCTTTCAATCCCATTTCGGTTGCGATCAGGACAGAGTAGCGCGTTACGCGGTCAGAATGGCCGCGCGTGTATGGGTCCTTTTCGTCAACCGCGCCTGCCAGCATCTGGATGGCGTTCAGGAACAGTGTGCGGTTTTCCTGCGCCGCCTTCTTTAAGTCATCGACGAACTGCTCCAGATCGTCTGACATGGTGTTGAAGGTTTGCGCCAGTTCGCCGAACTCAGTACGGCTCTTCAGGTTGACGCGATGAGAGAAGTCGCCGCCGGCTATGGTGCGGCTGGATTCGGTGAGCACGTGCAGCGGGGTGGTGAGCCGTCGCGCCGCCCAAATGCCCACAAAGATGCTGAAGGCGATGGCGATCATAGCGGCGCGAATGGCATCGCGGCGCATGTCAGTAATATCGATGTAGGCTTCTTCCTGCGTCTTTTGCGCCACCACCGCCCAGCCCAGCCCGGCGACCGGGTAATACGTACCCAGCATGGGAATGCGGTTCTTGCCTTCCTGGAGCGTATAGTCCATGGTCACGGCGACCGGGACTTTGCCTTTTTGCTCGACGAAATTTTTTACCAGATCGTTGGCGCTCATGTCCTGTCCGGTGGCATAGCGAGGACTGGACGAGGCCACCAGGCGGCCGGAGCGGTCGACCACAAAAGTATCGAGGTTCTGGTTGTTCTTGGCCTCCTGGAGTTGCCTGACCAGGTATTGCAGATCGATGACAAGCTCCAGCGATCCCAGATAAGTGTGCTGCTCAGTCAGGACCGGCTTGGCTACCACCATGACAGTGCGCGCCTGCTTGCCAGAACCCATCGAGAGAGGTTCGCCGTTGTATTCGCGCCCGTCGTGCGCAGCGGCAAGGCCGCGATCCAGCTCTTTTTCCAGGAAAGTATCGGGTTCAATGGTGCCCAGCTTCAGCATCAACAGGTTTTCTGTGTTGACCAGCCGGGCATACGGGACGATGGAATCCGGATCTTCAATGTAATTCTGCAGCAGCGCTTTTACGTCGGCCGCTTCAACGTTCTTGCCGCTCAGATTGCCGCCGCTGGTTACCCGGATGGAGAAAGCGAGGTTGGAAAGCGTGGAACCGATATCTCTTTCACGCTGGGCGATGGACTGCGCCAGAGTAGTGGTTACGTTGTTCTGCAGCAGCTTCTCATTGCTGCCCAGGGTTTCACGGTTCCGGTCCACCATCTTGGTGGCATAAAAATAAAGCGGCACCACCCCCACCGCGATCAACACGACGAGAATCAGGTAAAGAATCGGAATCCGGGACGGTAACGGCAGTTTCATAAAGCCAGGAATGTAATCTTCAAATTGTATGCTGAAACCTTGGCAAATCTAATCAAAAAAACGGCTTGAGCGGCCATTACGGAAGTACTCCAGACCCTTTCAAGATACCCCCACCGCATGCGATGCGTTCAAGGTATTTCCCTTAGACAAATCAATTCGCTCAGCCGGTTCCTCTCCGCGCCTTCGCGTCTCTAGGGTAAGCTCTGCTTCTCCATCACCCCGATCACCAGATCAACCGATTTTTCTGATCAGTGGTGAGGCTTTTGGCTTTTTGATCCTCATTGATCCGCGGTAGGATTTTTGCCTTTTCCGATCCCGCGCGATGTCGGCGATCCCGCGCGATGTCGGCGATCACGGCGATTCTGGCGATAGGCGCGCCTCGCGCCACGGCCCTCTGCCTGCGTCCTTCAGCCAGAGACCCACCCCCCATAAGCGTTTTGTTGAAAACAAAAGTCAAACCCCAATTCGACCGAACTGTCGACCGAACGGTCGAAGCCCTTTTTCTCGCTTTTCAGGGCTTCAATCAGGCTCAATTTCAGCCTTGTTTTCTCGTTTTTACTGTCCGGTCGGCAGAGGGTCGTAACACATTGAAAAGCTGCGCGGCGCAACAATTCGCTAATTGCCACTTGCTGTTCGCTAATTGCTTGGTTGTCAAAGATCCTTTGCGTTTCCAGCCCTCAAGGCTGGCATACTTTAGCGGGTTCTTGATTACGAATCAAGTACGAAATAGTACTTTGCAGGCAAACTTACGCTGGGTATTGTTCCATTCTTGATCCAGCAAGTTGATCAGTGAGAAAGCAGGACGGATTTCCTTCTCAATCACGCCCATTCCGTGTTGTTTTACGTGCCAACTACCTCTCAATCCGGTGTAATCCGCCATGAATTCCAAGTGCTTTAAATTGACCCGGCTTGAGCACTCGCCGCCTCCGCCTTCTTCAAATCACGGACCAATTTCTCAAACTCTTCCTTAAATTTCTCCGGCCGCTCCCACTGGCTGAAATCCGGGATGTAATACTCCCGAATCTCCCGTGCGGAATCCTTGCCCGTGTCCGCGTCAAAACACTCCCACTCCTGCAGCTCCTTGTAACTGATCTTCAGCAGCACGGGAAAAAGCATGCGCCTTTTTTCCATTACCTCGCGTTTGCGCGCCTTGGCTATCTCCGTCTTGACCCACTCGCTGTGGATGCTGTCTGGCGACAGGATCAACAACAGCCGTTCATGCACCCGGATGGCATCGTCAATCTGCTCATGCAGCTTCTTGCCGCCCTGCACATCGTGCGGAGCGAACCAGCAGCGTACGCCCCTGGCCTGGAGGTCTGCATACACCCGCTCGGCGAAGAGCTGGTCTTTGCCGGAATAGCTGATGAAGCAGGAGTAGAACTGGATCGCCCCTCCCATGGCACGAACGAAGGAGATAAACTCGTCGCTGACGCCCGCGCCCCGCAAAAAAACGTCTGGAATCTTGCCCTGGGAGCGCACAAGGGTATCAGTGCCGATCGTCGAAGGGCCTGCGTGCCTCACCGTCTCCAGCCCCTTGGCCTGGCCAAGATCAACGTCAGCAAAGACTGTGCGCTTCATGATGGACTCTGTGAAGTTCGTCCACACTATATTGGTAAACGTGAAATTGGTGTAGAAGAGCTTCGTCCAGCTTAGATCTGTTCCTTCAAGGTGCGCCCCGCCGAGATCCGCTCCTTCGAGGTTAGCTCCTTTAAGGTTCGCCCCTGTAAAGTTTGCTCCGGTGAGATTCGCACCGATGAGGTTTACCTCAGTGAGATTCGCCCCGGTGAGGTGTGCGCGGGTGAGATCCACCCGTTCGAGGTTCGCTCCGCCAAGGTTCGCCCGATCGAGGATTGCCCGGCTGAAGTCCGCCACGGACAGGTCCGCTCCGTCGAGAAACGCGCTGCCGAGGTTTGCCCCTCCAAGATACGCCCCGCGAAGGTCCGCCCCATTGAGGTTCGTCCCACTGAGGTCCGCCGTAATGAGCTTCGCCAAGCTAAGGTTTGCGCCCCCGAGGTCCGGAGCAGTGCTGGGATTCTGTTTTCTCCACCGGTTCCATGCCTCAACACCCTTTTTGAGGATATTCACGTGCTTAGGATTTGCCATGTCTTGCCTCGTGCTGTGCTGCTATGGATCGTTATCTTAAAGTGGCTCAGGCCGAAAGGCCGTGTTCAAACACTGCGTCAATAACTGTACCAGTTCGACGAAAACGCTTGTGCTACCGAAAGCCAAGCGCCGTAGGCGCGAAACAGGTTAGCCCACCCTGAGGCGAGCGAATGCGAAGCCGTAAGGGTGGGTAAGCGTAAGGAAAAAGCCCCTTCCTTACTGCCGTCGGCCCGCGCGCAGCGCAGCGGAGCGCGCATCAAGAAAATGACACTTGACACAAGTAAATCTATCTCCGATACTATCGGAGAATGAAAATAATCTCCACTCGCCAAGCTGCCAAAAGGCTGGGAATCCATCCTGATACGTTGTCCCATTACATCGCGGTGGGGAAATTACCCGCCCCTACAATTCTCGATGTTGGCACCACGAAACTGCACGCTTGGACTGAGGAGGAGATCGAGCGAGCACGCAAGCTCCTGCCCAAAATCGCTAACGGCAGGAAAACCCGTTATTCCAAACTCCGTGAAAAACAAAAGGCACAACCCAAAAAGGCCGTGCCTCGCAAACCTAAAAAGAAAAAATAACCTGGCTATTTGCCAATTGCTTCAATTACGGGCGACGTTCAGTGCGTCAACACCGAACGCGCCCTAACCGCAGTTGACCTGCTATGGAGGCAGGCAAACCATGGCTGTTTCTAAAGTTACCCGCTCCAAATCCCGAACGCAAATAAACGCCCAACCCAAACGTCCTGACCATCAACGCAAAGCCGAATTCTTAGAAACCCTTCACCACCTCAACCGCGGATACGGCATTGCGCTCTCCGCGCTCGAACGCCTGGAAACCAAAGACCGCCAGCTACGCCCCTCGATCTTTCCCGTCGGCTGCCTCCGTGACTACCGCAACCGCACGGAAGCCCTTCGTGCTGTCGCTAACCGTGATTTGCTCCGCCTCTTTGCCGGACGGGAAGACAACGAAGCCGGACGCTTTGGCCGGCTTCTCGGTCAAAAGAAAAGGCATCACTCATAGCTGTCAAACTTTGCGAAGTGCCCCATCCTTGCTGCGAGCTGGCTCTTATTTTTTTGAGCTTCGCGGCAAGGTGGGATTCGATACCAAAGCCAAGAGCCAATTCAGAACGTGTCTTCTACTTTGCCGGGCCGGGTCATGAGTTCGCGGATGGCGTCATGCGGCGACTTGCCGTCATGGAGGATGGCGTACATTTGCTCGGTGATGGGCATCTCGACTTTGTGTTTCTTCGCCAGTCCCAGGGCAGCATTCGTGGTGAGCACGCCTTCGGCCACCATCCCGTGCATGCCGGCGATGATCTGCTTGAGCGGTTCGCCCTGGCCCAGGGCCTCGCCGACGCTGCGGTTCCTGGAGAGTCCACCGGTGCATGTCAGCACCAGGTCACCCATGCCGGCCAGGCCAAACATGGTCTGCGGTTTGGCGCCACAAGCCACCGCCAGACGTGTAATCTCGGCCAGGCCTCGAGTGATAAGGGCGGCAACGGAATTGTGGCCCAGTCCCAGGCCGCTGCATACGCCGGCGGCAATCGCAATCACGTTTTTGAGCGCGCCCCCAAGTTCCACGCCGATAAGATCGTCATTCATGTAGACGCGAAAGCTGGAATCGCTAAAGTCCTTTTGCACGCGCGCCGCCAATGCGCTGTCGGCAGAAGCTACGGTTACAACGGTGGGGTGCCGTTCCGCCACTTCCTTGGCGAATGAAGGGCCGCTGAGGGCACCGAGCTTCGGCTTAAACCCACAGAATCGCCCGACTACCTCATCAATCACCTCAGTCATGCGCAGCAGTGTGTCATTTTCAATGCCCTTGGTGGCGCTCACGAAAAGCATCTGCGGCTGGAGCCACTGCGCCATATGTTCAAACGTGCGGCGACAATGGTGCGAAGGCATTACGCTTACGATGATTTCCACGCCGGAAAGGGCTTCCTTGAAATCGTTGGTCGCCGTGATCGAAGCGGGAAGAGGGAAGCCGGGAAGGAAGAGATCGTTGGTCCGTGTGCTGGCTATGCTTTGCAAGACATCTTTTTCCAGCGCCCAGAGACGGACCTCATGATCGCCGCGCCGGCCCACGGCCATGGCCAGGGCCGTGCCCCATGCTCCAGCGCCGATTACGGCAATCCTGCTCAAGCCTGTTTCTCCGCGACCGGCGCTTTAGCGGAGCCGAACCTGCTTTCTGTCCCACTTAACAACCGGCTGATGTTCTGATGGTGCTTGAGGATTACGATCAGGGAAACTGCCGACGCCAGCAGCAGAGACACGGCGTCTGTGTTTTGCAGGAAGTAGGCGGCCACAGGAAATGCAATGGCGCCGAGAATTGATCCGAGAGACACGTAACGTGTGATCGCCACAACAAGAATGAAAATGGCCAGAGCCAGGAGAATTGCTTTGGGGAACAAGACACAAAACACGCCCAGCGCCGTGGCCACACCCTTGCCACCTTTAAAGCGCAGCCAGACGGGGAAGACGTGGCCGAGAACGGCGAACAGAGCTGCCTCGGCTTTAACGCGCAAGACCGGCATACAGAAATACAGGTCGAGGTGATCTTGGCATGAAGGATACTTTGATCCGACCAGCAACCCTGCTATGTATACCGCCAAGGCCCCCTTCAACGCATCCAGCGCCAATGTGGCGATGCCAAGACCCTTTGCCCCCGATCGGGCGACGTTGGTGGCGCCGATGTTGCCGCTTCCGCTAAGCCGTATGTCTTCGCCGCGAAAAATGCGCACCAGCAGATACCCAAAGGGAATCGATCCCAGCAGGTAGGAGACGGCGGCGACGATGAGATACAGGGTCATGATGAGGGTGCGCGGTTATTCCAGCCCGAATCGCTCCAGCTTCGTGTATTTCGACCCGCCTTTTTGCGGCTGGCTCTGGTACAGAAAGAATTCGCGCGCTGTCATTGTACCGAACTGCGGAGGGGTATCGGCGAGCAACGGCTGCAACTCGCGCAACGGACGCGCACTTGTTCGAGCCAGCGTAAGATGCGGATGGTACGGCTTGGTTTCGCGCTCAACGCCCAGCTTTTCCATGGCAGCATCAATCGCCAAGGCCAGCCGCGGCAACTCCCTTCCTCCATCCACCCCGGCCCAGAAGACTCGCGCAGCCTTTGGGTTGGGGAAAAATCCGATGCCTTCACACCGGACGGCAAAGGGCGCAGTCTTTATGGATGCCAGCGCGGTTTTTATCTGCTCCACCATGGCTTCACTCACGTGGCCCACGAACTTCAAGGTAATGTGAAGGCCTTCCACGCGCGCCCAGCGAGCTTCCGGGGCCAGCGCACGCGCTCGTTCCAAATACTCCGTAAGGCGCGCGCGGATTTCTCCCGGAATATCGAGTGCAATAAAAATGCGCATGATTACATCAGCTTGCGGCGAACCATATCCAGGGCCTGTTGCGTGGCCCATGTGCGTATTCGGTCACGATCGCCGGGAAATGTACGCTCAATGACCTCTGTATGGCTGCCATCGGCCAGGGCATGGAATACCAGCCCCACGGGCTTTTTCTCTGACCCGCCCGCGGGACCAGCGACGCCGGTAATGCCGATTCCCAGAGTCGCTTTGCAGTTAGCGCGAATGCCTTCTGCCAGCGCGGCTGCAACCTGGCTGCTCACGGCGCCATGTTCAGCGATCAACAGCGGCGGCACCCCGGCCAGGGCCGTCTTTACGGAATTGTCATAGACCACGGCGCCGCCCAGAAAATAACGCGAGCTGCCCGGAACAGAGGTGATTCTTTCGGCCAGCATTCCGCCGGTGCAGGATTCGGCCACTGCCAGCGTTTTTTCGCGCATGCCCAGGTAATAGCCCACAATCTGCTCCATGCTCTCACCCTTGGTGGAGAAGATGGCGTCCTCAAACTCGTCTTCGAGCTGTAAAGCCAGGGCATCAACGCGCTTCTGTGCTTCCTCAAATGAATCCGCCTGCGCGCGCAGGTGAAGCTGCACCTCGCCCGGCGATCCGGCGAGAATCGTTGTTTCAACGCCCTCCGCGGCTTTGTAGATGGGCGCGGCGCGCTTATCCACCATGGACTCGCCGATCATGCCGATCTTGAGTTCGCGCATTGCGATATGCCGGCCCGGAACCAGCCTTTTGAGGCGCTCAAAGACATGCTCTTCAAACACGCCCCGGAGTTCATGAGGAGGGCCGGGCAGAAGAACGATGATGGCGTGGCCATACTGATCGTCGATGTGCAGAAACTGTCCCGGCGCCGAGCCGCGTTTGTTGTCGAGCGCGTCAGCGCCGTCAATCACGTCGCCCTGGCGTTCATTGTTTTCCGCCATCTTCCAGCCGCGCGCGGCAAAACGGGCGCGCAGGTCTTCCACAATGCGGGCATGGCGCTTGAGGGGGCGCCCCAAAGTTTCCGCAACACACTCACGCGTCAGGTCATCTTCCGTCGGGCCCAGTCCGCCCATGAAGATCACCACGTCGGCGCGCGAGAGCGCGGTGCGCGCGGCGTTCACCAGGTCAGAGCGGCGATCGCCCACGATGGTCTTGAAGCTTACTTCCACCCCAAGCTGGTTGAGCTGGGCGGTGAGAAAAAGCGAATTTGTGTCCTGGCGGAAGGGCGTCAGCAGCTCCGATCCGATGGCGATGATCTCAGCGTTCACGTAAGCAGTTTAAATGAGCGGAAGGCCCTGCACGCCCCAGGCGAGATGAAAAACGGAATTGGTGGTGACCAGAACTGCTCCGCCGCCGCGGGTGAAGGCCAGCCCAACCAGGCCGTGGCCGGCGATTACCAGGCGGGCGCGCTTGTCGGGCGTGATCTGCACAATGCCACGCTTGCCGCCCAGAGAGGCGGCGACGTAGAGGTTGCCCTGGGCATCGAAAGCCAGCCCTTGCGGTCGCCCCAGCCCGCGGTAAAAAACAGAGACCGTACCGTGAGGATCGACGCTGTAGACCGCGTCAAAGCTCGATTGTGTGGGGCCGGTCACATACAAAGTGCCGTCCGGGGCAAAGGCCAGGTGATAGGCCGCGATGCTGGGCTCGAGCGTGGCAAAAACGAATATCTGGCGGTCCGGTGCGATGCGCCAGATGGTGCCGCTGCGATCGCCCACGTACAGGTTTCCGGCTTTATCAAAGGCAATGCCGGTGGCCACGCCCATGCCTTCAGCATAGGTACTGAGAGTGCCGTTGGGCGCAACACGATACACGGCGCCATCGTAGCGGGAGGAAACGTACAACTGGCCCTGCGGATCAAAGGCCAGGCCGGTCGCGTTCATCAGGTCAACCAGGAACTGCTTGGGAGCGTTGTAGCTGGTGTCTATCTTGTAAATCGCCACCGGGACTTTCTGCCCGCGACCGCCGGAATAGGTGACATAGATATTGCCATCGCGATCGATAGCGGGATTCGCAACCGGGTGAAGGCTTTCCGCAATGGGCTGCGCGATCTTGAGTTCACGGCCATTACTTGCATGCCCGTTGCTGTGAACGGTGACCTGGCCGGATTCCGCGCCGAAAGGCACGCGAGCGATCAGAAAATCTTCTGAACTCACAACGATGGCCCCGGGCGTGCCGTTGAACGATACTTCCGGGCGCGCCAGTTGCGGAGGTTTCAGGGCGCGGCCAAGGATCCTGACCTCGCCACCGGGAAGCGACGCGGGCGGGTCAATGGCTTCAATATAGGGATTGCCATCGACATTCTTCTTGCCCAGCAGGCTTTCGGTAATTCCCATGGAGGTGTGGCCTAACGCGCTATAAAGTGTAGCCAGATCTGCAGCAGGGCAAGCGCGTAGAGCCCTGCGCCAACGTCGTCCATCATGATTCCAGTCCCTCCCGGCAACGCTTCCAGGCGGCGCAGAGGGAAAGGCTTCACTATGTCAAAGCTACGAAAGAGTATAAAACCCGCCAGCATGTATTTCCAATGCAACGGAATGGCGATCAAGGCAATCATCTGGCCGGCGACTTCATCGATGACTACAAACCCAGGGTCTTTGAGGCCGCTTTCACGCGCCACCACGGTGGAAGGGGGAATGCCAATCGCCGTGACAAGGATGGAAATTAGCACCGCCGAGAGATTGAGCCACGCTGCCGGAATCCAGTGGCTGGCGCCCCACCACAGCAAAACCGTAACGGCGGCCGCCCACGTCCCCGAACCCGGCTGCAAATGGCCGATGCCAAGGAAAGTGGCGATCAGCCAGGAAAGGCGGGATTTGGGCGCGGTGGTTGAAGGCTCCATGTTTTCAGGGAAACAAGTTCTAGCTTACAACGCTTTTGCGATCCTGCGTGCCTGGAAGAGTAGGGAGCGCTATTGCTCTGAAGAATGGTCGTCAGAATCTTGCTTCTGCCGCGATTGCTGCTCGGCGATGTCTTCAAGCAGCTCCGGATCGTTGATCTTGGTGGAGATCACATAGCCACCGCTGGCCCATTTGCCCAGATCGATGGTGCGGCAGCGGTCACTGCAGAAGGGGAAGTCTTCCTGCGTCCTTAGCACGAGCGTGCGGCAGATAGGACAGCGAAGCGCAAGTGGTTTCTTCTTCGGCATACAGAATTAGATGATGCAGGTTTAGCCAACGATGCGCGCCACCAGGTCGTAGTCGTGCGCTTCAGTAATCTCGCAGCGATAAAAAGCGCCCGGCACAAGTTCCTCGTGGCTGCCAAAATCGTTGATAAATAATTTGCCGTCAATCTCCGGAGCGTGCATCGCGGCGCGACCTTCCCAGAGCAGATCGGTTTCTTCAGAGGGGCCAAGCGCCAGCACGTCAAACTGCCGTCCCACCAGCTTGCGTTTGTTCCTTTTGCTGATCTGGCGCTGGAGTTGCATCAGCTTGCGGCGGCGGCGTTCAATCTCGCGCGGAGAAACCTTATCGTCCAGGTGGTAAGCGGCGGAGCCGTCTTCATCGGAATAGCTGAAGACGCCCAGCCAGTCGAACTGCGCGGCCTGGACAAAGTCACAGAGCTCGGCGAAATCAGCCTCGGTTTCGCCGGGGAAACCGACAATGAAAGATGTGCGCAGAGTCAGGTCCGGGATCGTACGACGCATCTTCTCTATCGACTTCAAAAAAATCTCAGCGCCTGCGCCGCGTTTCATGCGCTTCAGCACTGAGGCTGAGGCATGCTGCAATGGCACATCGATGTACGAGCAGATCTTTTCGTGCCGGGCAATGGTATCCAACAGCTTTCCGGTGATCTTGTTGGGATAGGCATACAGGAAGCGCACCCAGCGCAGGTCTTCAATCTGCGCCAGCCGTTCCAGCAGCAGAGCAAGACCGTCCTTCAGGCCGAGATCTTCGCCGTAACAGGTGGTGTCCTGGCCGATGAGCGTGATCTCGCGCACGCCTTGCGCCGCGAGCCGCTCGGCTTCAGCTATCACCGACTCAAAATGCCGGGAACGAAACTTGCCACGAAGCTGCGGAATAATGCAGAAGCCGCAGGGATGATCACAGCCTTCGGCAATCTTGATATACGCTGATGCCTTGGGCGTGGCCAGCACGCGCGGCGTAGTTTCGTCATAAAGATAGTTAGGCAGGTCCGCGATCGCGCCGTCCCACTCCGCGCGAGAGAATCGTCCGCTCTGCTCACGCGCCAGCCCTTCTGCCCGCGCTGCCATACCGGACTTCAAGGCCTGGCTGTTTGACCCGTGATTCAGGATGACAAACGGAGAGTCGTCCGCGGGAGTGCTGCCAACGCTAATTCCGGCGGCGGCCAGGATGGCATTGAGTTCGCCGGTGCCGACCACGGCATCAACTTCAGGAATGTTCTTCTGGATTTCCGTGCGATAGCGCTCTACCAGGCAGCCGGCGACGATCAGCTTTTGCGCCTTGCCGGTGATTTTGTGCTGCGCCATTTCCAGAATGGTGTTGACCGACTCTTGCTTGGCCGAGTCGATAAACGAGCAGGTATTAACCACGATCACATCGGCGTCGTCTGCTCGGGCTGTAATCTGGGCTCCGCCGGTTTGCAGCATGCCCATCATTACCTCGCTATCGACGAGGTTTTTGGGGCAGCCCAGGCTGACAAAGCCGACCTTTAAAGGGCTTGGCCGAGGCGCAGTTTCAGGTTGCGGAGGCGCTAGTGTGGGGTTCTCTACTGGCATGCTGTCTTTCTATTGTAGCATCGCACAGGCCAGTGTTTTCGCGGCCTTCCACCTGGATGCCGACGCTCGGACGAGTACAATTCTGCTTATAAGAAGGAGATACCATGACAAACCAACGGGCAATAAGAACAAATCTGCTGAAGCCGGTCTTGATAGCCGGCGTGCTGTCGCTCATCATGGCCACGGCATTGGCTAAGGGTGGCAAAACTGCCGCCAAAATTGTGAACCTGCAGGATGGCCAGGGAAAAAGCGTTGGCACGGCGACGCTTTCACCGGCGACCAAGGGTGTAAGCATAAAGCTCAACCTGCATGCTCTGACGCCGGGCGAGCACGCTATCCACATTCACCAGACGGCCAAGTGCGAGGGGCCTGACTTCAAGTCGGCCGGGGGCCATTTCAATCCAGACAACAAACATCACGGTCTTGCGAACCCCGAGGGGCCGCACGCCGGAGATATACCGAACTTCACTGTGGACGTAAAAGGCAAAACCAAAACTACCGTAGTCGCGCCCAACGTCACAATGGGCGATGCTGCGAATTCAGTCTTCACCGGAGGCGGTACGGCACTGGTGATTCATGCCAAGGCTGACGATGGCAAGACCGATCCGTCCGGAAATTCGGGCGATAGGATCGCCTGCGGGGTGATCACAAAATAGCCTACTGGCTGATGACGACCTTGCCTTCAGGAGTACGCTCAAGCGCGGGCGCATAGACGCCCAGCAATTCGCGCCGCCACCAGGTCCCGTCCTTGCGTTTAGTGGCGCGGTCAGTGAACCAATACTGCCAGCGCACGGCGCGTACCTGTTTCGGGGGCGCACCGGCAAAAGGATTGCCGGCGAAGAGGGAGAGGACATCGGGTTCATTCAGCAAAAGGCGTTCTTCCGTCTGCACCACCCACGGATAGTTGCGCCACTGGCTGAGCGAAGCAAACCACAGGTCCCACTCAAAACGCGGCTGGTACGGAGCGTAGATGCCCGGAGCCTTGCGCACGTCCTGCGGCTTATAGCGGAAAGGATAGGGGACCCAGTTTTGCCCGTCGGTTGAACCCTGAAACTCAATTTCGTAGCGCACATGGGTCATGTTGGCGAAAAGGCCGTACTGATTGGCAATGCGAGATGGTTCCAGCGCACGTGCTGGACCGAGAGGCAGCTGTGGGGCGTGGGGAACCATGGCAAACAGCAATGCAGTGGTCGCATAGAAGACCCAGCCCAGATAGATGGCGGCCACACCGCGCCACAAGGGCCGCAACCAGACGGCGGCAGGCGATGGCGCAGGTCTTGCTTCCGGTGACTCCGTTGCGACGCGCGTGCCCCAATTCTTCCAGCGTTGCGGCAGCAAGACGCGCGCAAAGCCATCGTCGAGCAGAAGAAATCCCAACAGAAGCACAAGGTAGTTAAGAAACGTGTAATTCGCGGTGAGGATGATTCCCACCTGGAACGGCGTGACGATCAGGAAACAGACGATCTTGAAGCGGCGAGGAAGAAAGAGCATCCAGACCAGTCCAAGCTCGGCGGCGAGCGTCATGAAAGCTGTGGCCGCGTGGAAGGGGTGCGGAAATTGCTGCACATACCAGCCCACCCACGTGGGTAGCGGGCCGTTCTGGTAGTAGTCGTCCATGGCGGTCAGATGACGCCAGGAATAGTCGCCGCTGGTGAGCTTGACGACGCCGGATTCGAAGTAGATGCGGAACCACTCCCAGCGCAGTAAAAACAGGCTGAGGCGCGAAGGAGCATGGCCTGCGCCAAGACCGGGCCGCAATCCGGGCGGAGCAAAAAACAGCGAGATGAAGCCAGCTTCCAGCAGCATGCCGTCAGACTGGAAGCCGGAAAAATCCTGTGCTGCGGCGACAAACGACAAAAAACAGATCAGGCAAACCGACAGGCTCAGACGCGGCCAAAGGTTGAAGACCACTGCCATGGAAGCAATCAGTCCAAGCCATGTGATCAACATCAGCGCATGATTGCCCGCTCCGAACCAGAGAAGCGTTGGCGCAAACCAGAAGCGTTGCAGGCCGGGATAGTAATTTGCCACGTCGCCCAGATAGCCTGCGGCGGGAAGGATGCCGCGCGGGCCGATCATGCCTTTGATCTGGAAAACGAGCGAGTAGAACGCCGAAGAATAAATGAGGCCGAGCGCGCGCAGAAAGAACCAGCGAGGCAGCAGGTGTGTGCGCGGAGTTTCGCCAGGGGCTTCCGGCCCGAGCAGCCATTCCGCGGCGTGTGAAATATGCTCCGGCATCTGCGGTCTCAAGCGGATTATATCGCCGTGACCAAAGCCCTCTGGTGTGTGCTAATGCCGATGTGGAGGGCCGGAAGGACGTTCCCCATCGTGCAATCCGGCAGGGCCGATTTTGCAGTATTGTTAAGCCAGCAGGATCATGGAACCTGCGGAGGCGGAGCGATGCTCAAACGAATTTCAAGAGTGACGATATGCGGATTGCTGCTGATGGCGGTGGCGAACCTGGGACTGGCACAGGGCAACAGCCAGGGCAAAGGCAAAGGCCATAACAAGCAGGCGGACCAGGATGATGACCGTGACCGGGGCGACAAACACGGAGTCCGGATCGTGTTCAGCGTCCGCGATCGCGATACCATTCGCGGCTATTACCAGGACCGCAACTCAAACCTGCCGCCGGGACTGGCCAAGCGGAACGGCAACCTTCCTCCAGGGCTTCAGAAGCATCTGGAGCGCGACGGCACGCTGCCGCCCGGACTGCAGAAGAGAGTGCAGCCATTTCCAGAAGACCTGGAGCGACGCCTGCCTCGGCTGCCCGATACTTATCAGAGGGTGACGCTGGGAGTGGACATCTTGATTCTTGACCGGCGCACGCAGCGGATCGTGGATATTGTGCGCGACATTCTGCGCCCGTAAGGGCCGGCTTGAAGTTGGGAGCAGATTGCGGAGGAGCTACCGGCTTCCGGCGATCTCTTCGTAAAGTTCGGGGAGCATCTGCGCGTCTTCCACAGATGCATCAAAGCGGGCGCGCTCGTAGTGCTCTGTGAAAAGCTCAACATCACGCCGCATTGCAGGATCAGGGACGGTAGCAGCAAATTCTTCCGGCGTCTGTGACGGCCCTTTGCGCATGCCCCTTCGGGCCATCAGCTTGAGCATTCGCTGATACCAGAAGCTGGCGGAGGTGCGCGGCGCGCGCTGCGGATGGCGGAGAGCGCGCGTCCTCTGGATGCTGCGCCAGGCTTTGGGAGCAAACGGCAACGCCAGAAGCAGGCCCAGCGCGACACAGCAGAGCGCCATCTCGCGGGGCGAAAGCTCCTGTAAGCGGCGCTGCAAGGCGCCAATCATATTGACCACGCGGAAATACTGGACCTCAAACCAACTGCGGAAGCTGGATTGGACGTTACCCGTCTTTGTGCTCAGGTCGGAGCGCAACCTCATCTGGTGGGTAAAGTCGTAATTAACGATCCATTCGCGCCAGAGCTGCCGGGCCGCATCCATATACAGCGCCATGCGCGACCAGCCGGTTTGCGAGTCGTCGGCCGAACCGGCGGGCGTGGGATCAAAAGTGACCCAGCCATATTCCGGGAAATACGCCTCGACCCACGAGTGGGCGTCTTTTTCGCGGACGATATAGCTGTTGGTGAGGTCGTTATATTCGCCGCCGCGGAATCCATTGACCACGCGGGCCGGTATGCCCAGGGTTCGCAGCATCATGGTCATTGAGGAAGCAAAATACTCGCAGTGGCCTTTCTTCCTTTCGAACAAGAAACGGGCCAGCGGATCAGGCTCTCGCGTTCCGGGTAATTCCAGCGTGTACCCAAAATTATTGCGCAGGTACTGCTCAAGAGCTTTGGCGCGCCTGTAATTGGAAGTTGCGGACGCCGTCTCCTGCCGTGCCAGCGCAGCCACCCTGGGATCGAGATGCGGGAGTTGCAGGTAGAGAGTGGCGATGTGGGGCGGGTAGTCTGTGGAAGTGGAGTCAAGAACGTACGGCTCGGGATCGCGCGCGTCGGCTTCCGCCGAGTACGCGCCGATGGACTGTCCGCCTTCTCCTTCGCCCGCGGCGGCGCTGCCGTCAGCCGGATGAGTGTTGTAGACGGAACCATCCGATTTGATCTCAAGCCAGCGGTAATCGCCATTGATCTTGAGCGGCACCGGCACGAGGAAAAAAATGTTGAGTCCCACCGGCTCCATCACAACGCGATACGACAGGCTGGGCAGTTGCGGCGTGGAGCGGGTGGCGGCATAGAAAGAAAAATTGCTGACGCGGGTAAGGTCGAGCGGCGCATTGTTCAGCGGGTGTACCGTCGGCGCTTCAGGACTGCTCCACCAGTGCCTGCCGTCAAAGTTTGAAAGCGTGATTCCACGCCACTTTGGATCTTTGGGCAATTTTCCAAATTGCACCTGTATGTGCATTACCACGTTGTTGGATTGCTGGATCTGCCCGATCCCGCCAAGGTTTACTTCAGGGCTAAACCCGCTGACCAGGGAACTTTGCATGCCCAGATTGCGCAGGTATCCGCTGGAACTGACGCGCGGCAGGATGAAGAAAATTACCGCCGCGCCGGCCAGGGTCAGCAATCCGAGAATGGCAGAAATGCCGGCCAGCGAACTGTGAAACTTGACGTCGTCCCGCGGAGGAACGCCCGCAGCCAGCGTTTCCCGCTCTGAGCGCCGCATCTCCATGCTGATGAAAGTGGCGATGGCCACCAGGATGAACAGCGAGAATGTGAGCAGGAAGAGCGTGTCAACGGTGAGTACGGCGGCCGCCAGCAGCATCAGGAAAGAGAGCACCGCCAGGTACATGAGGTCGCGGTCACGGCGCACGGAAAAAATCTTGATGATCATGCTGAACAGGACCATGTGGACCGTGGCATTGATAAAGCTCTGCGAGAAATAAAAATAGTCGGCGGTATAGAAAGCGAAATAGAGCACGGTGAGCGCGGTGGTCCAGCGCTCAGGAATAGCGACCGTCCTGTGCATCAAAAGGAAATAGCCGCGCAGCAGCAGCGCCAGCAGCACCAGCGCCAGTGAAGGGACGTCCAGCTTATTGGTGCCCATGAGGGCGGTGAATCCAACCACTACAAGAACGTACAGCGACCACTGAAAGAAACGCTCCGCGCTGCCCGAACCGGGAACGGCCCTGGCTGCGAAAAGGTTGAGGCTGCGCGAGGACATCAGCCTTATTCTCCCTGAAATCGGGCCTGGATCAAAGCTGAATCCGCGCGCCGATGACCCAACGTAACCGTTATTTTGTCGCGTCGCTCCAAAACCGCTAATGCATGTTTTTTACGGCGGGATTTGTCAGCCCTGATGCAGTGGGCTCCCACCCCGCCAAGCGCAAAAGCGGCGCATTGTCGGGGGCCCCTGGGCTCGGCGCGCAAGCCGGCCTCGCCCTGAATCATCCGTTGCTTCAAAAACCCAGGCGGAAGCAAAGATGTTAGAATCGGAAATGCCGGGTCCCGCGCGACGCAATCCCGCCAATCCCGCCAGGTCCGGAAGGAAGCAACGGTAACGGGCTAGTGCGTGTGCAGCGGGGTGCCCGGTAAGATTTTTTCCTTCCATGAACACGAGAAAAGTTTTTTGGGTAGTTGCTGGAATTGCTCTGGCAGTTGTCTTATGCAAGGTGTTTCTGCCAGAGTGGATTGTCTCCGGTTTTCATGTTGGCCGATAACTGGCTCGTTGTAACCGGACCTTCACCTCTGAACTCCTACCGCTAGCCTGTAAAACCGCTTACAATATTAGGTTTTATACTCATCGATCTGGAGAACCCTTTTTGGCCAACCTTGTACGGGCGAAAATCTCAGCCCTCGGTACGTATACCCCGCCGCGCCTTTTGACCAATGCCGACCTGGAAAAAATGGTTGAGACCTCCAACGAATGGATTGTCGAGCGCACCGGCATTCGCCAGCGGCACATTGTTGACAAAGGCATGGCCACGTCTCACCTGGCGATTGAGGCGGCAAGGGACGCGCTGCGGGAGCGCGGCATTCCGGCCAGCGAGATTGAGGCGATTTTTGTCGGTACGGTTACGCCCGACATGCTATTTCCCGCTACGGCCTGCATTGTCCAGGACAAGATTGGCGCCAAGGGTGCCTGGGGCTATGACATCTCCGCGGCATGCTCCGGCTTTGTGTATTCGCTGCAGACCGCGGTCAAGTTTGTGGAGTCTGGCGCGCACCAGCGGGTGCTGGCGATTGGCGCGGACGTGATGACCTCCATCATCAACTATCAAGACCGCGCCACCTGCATCATCTTTGGCGACGGCGCCGGCGCGGTTGTTGTGGAGCCGGCCACGGACGACAACTATGTCATCGACTTTGTTCACGAGGTGGACGGTTCAGGCGCGTGCTCGCTCTATATGCCGGGAGGCGGCAGTCTCAATCCCGCCAGCCATGAAACGGTGGAAAAAAAGATGCATTACGTCCATCAGGACGGACAGGCTGTATTCAAGTACGCAGTCCGCAAAATGGCTGAAGCTTCAGAGATGGTGCTTTCGCGCAATGGATTCAAAGGGAGCGACGTGGCGCTGTTCGTTCCCCACCAGGCCAACCGGCGCATCATCATGTCCGCGGCGGAGCGGCTTGGATTGAAGCCGGACCGCATCATCATCAACATTGATGAGTACGGCAACACCACAGCGGGCACCATTCCCCTGGCGATGGAAAGCGCGCGCCAGCAAGGACGGCTGAAGAAAGGTGACCTGGTGCTGATTGCCGCCGTAGGAGCTGGATTTACGGTTGGCGCGACGTTGTTGCGGTGGGCTTGCTAGTTTTCGCCGCAGATTTCGCAGATGAGCGCAGATCAAAAACAAATCAGCCGCGAATCTCGCGAATGAACACGAATCAGATCTATTCGCGTTTGTTCGCGTTCATTCGCGGCCTAATTAATTGTTTTTGCTTTTGATATCTTCCCGCCGCTTGGCCGCTTCCTTCGGATACTGCGGCTCGGTCATGCTTACGGGATCGAGTATTTCTTCAATCTCTTTTTCCGTCAGCAGCTTTTTGTCGCGGGCAATGTCGATGATCGAGCGACCCGTAGCCACTGATTCCTTCACAATCTCCGCCGCCTTGGCATAGCCGATGTAAGGATTCAATGCCGTCGCCAGTGAAACCGTGCTCTGGGCATAAAAGGCATTGCGCTTTTCGTTGGCGGTGAGTCCTTTCACGCATTTTTCGGTAAAGACGCGCAGCATGTTGGTGAGGATGGAAATGGATTGAAGGACGTTATAGGACATGGTCGGCATCATTACGTTCAACTCAAGCTGGCCACCCTGCACGGCCATGGCCACGGCCGTGTCATTGCCCACTACCTGGAATGAAACCATGGCCGCCAACTCCGGCATCACCGGGTTGATCTTGCCCGGCATGATGGAAGAACCCGGTTGAAGACCCGGCAGATTCACTTCGGCAAAGCCGGTATTTGGTCCCGAGGAGATCAGCCGCAGGTCATTGGAGATGCGAATTACCTCCAGCGCCAGGTTGCGCAGGGAAGAAGAAACCTGCGCCATGCAGGAGTTTGATTGCATGGCCCAGCGCATGTCCGTGGCGGGTGTGAGCTTCTGGCCCGAGATTTTTGCCAGGTTGGCCACAGCTTTGGCGCGATAGTCGGGATGCGTATTGATGCCGGTGCCGACGGCGGAGCCGCCGAGTCCCAGCTCACGCAGAGAGTCGCCGGCGTGGCGGATATCGTCAACGGCTTTGCGCGTAGCGACGCCGTAGGCCGCAAACTCCTGGCCCAGGCGGATGGGCACGGCGTCCTGCATGTGGGTGCGGCCGGACTTCATGATGTTGTGGAACTCCTGGCCCTTGGCTTCGAAGGCGGCCGCCAGCGCGTCAAGCACGGGATAGAGTTTTTCCAGCTCCAGCAGCGTGGCCACGCGCATGGACGTGGGGAAAACGTCATTGGTGGACTGGCCATAATTCACATGGTCATTGGGGTGGACGGTGTATTCGCCCAGCTTGCCGCCCATCAGTTCCGTGGCGCGGTTGGCGATGACCTCATTGGAGTTCATGTGGAAGCTCACGCCGGCTCCGGCCTGAAACACGTCGACTACAAACGACGGGTCCCACTTGCCGTCGATTACTTCTTTAGCGGCCTGCATGATGGCGTCTGCGCGCTTGTCATCCACCAGGCCAAGTTCCTTGCTGGCCTGCGCGGCGGCATATTTCACCATGCCGATGGCGCGGATGAGCGTGGGATTGGCGTGCATGCCGGAGATTGGGTAGTTTTCCACGGCGCGCGCTGTCTGGACGCCGTAATAAACGTCAGCGGGGATTTCCTTGATGCCGATGGAATCTTTTTCCTGTCGGAACTGCTGGGCCATGATGTCCTCTTATGACTGCGGAATACGAATGCGCTCGCGAGGCGAGGCAAAACTAGAAATTATAACGTGAGGCGAATGCGTTCTGGAATCGCGGTTTGGCCGCTCGCGCCGTCCTCTAGCCATGCGGGTAGTGGTACAGTTTTGTCGACAGGCTCATCGCTGGCGCGATGACGTCTGCCTAAAGGCCCGCGATTCGCAAGCGAATCGCTAGACGCTGATACTGCTAGTGGGTCAGTTTTTCAAACTGACCCACTACCGCCATGCCCGAGGAAAGATGAGCGTCAACCCGTCCGATGTATCATTGAAAACCAGATCATGTTTGAAGGTATTCGATCTCTGCTGGGAGCCAGCCCGAAGCGTTCTGAGACGGACGAGAAGCTGGACGAAGCGCTGGCCAATGCCAACGCGCTCGACCACTATTTCTTTTTCTCCGACCAGTCTGAGGTCGACCAGGCCGTACAACGGCTGCAAGAGCGGGGCTGGACGCTCGAATCGGTGAGCCTCAATGCCGAGGTGCAAAAATGGCAACTGCAGGTGCGGCAACCAGGTCCGATCGAGAGTCCCCAAGCGCTGAAAGACCTGCAAACGGAGCTGGATCTCCTGGCTGACGAGCTTCATGGCGAATACGACGGCTGGCAGGTGCCGGGCGTGACGGAGCATCTCTAGCGTGCTTTCTCTGAGTTTGGCTATTCTGCCGCGCTTATCTCTTTGAGCAAGGCGCGCGCGTCATTGGCATAAAAGCCTTCCGGGGCCAGTTGCAAATACTTTTGCAGCGCCGCCATGGTTTCATGCGAGTTCTTTGCTTTGTGGCGCTTGGCGGCTTCACCCGCCAGGGCTGCGGCCTTCACATAATAAGGATCGGGTATTTTAGGGTCGATTTCGATCGCGCGATCGCAGGCTGCAGCGGCGGCGGGCAGCTTGTCCATATCAAAGAGAGTGGCGCACAGATTAAACAGGGGCAGGGCCGGATAGGGATGGAACCGGGCCGATTGGGTGAATAGATCGGCGGCTTTAGGAAAGTTTTTCAACAGAAAATAGATGTTGCCGGCGGATTGCATCATCTGCCCTGCGTGCACGGCGTCACCGATGGCGGCGGAGGGATCAGAAAATTGTTTTGAGTTGATATTGGATTTTGGCGAAGGCCGGGACGCCCGCATGTTGTCCAATGCAACGGCGATGCCTTTTTCATAGGTTCGGAGGGCGTCCTGCGGCCGGTCAAGATTGCTCTGAATGCTGGCCAGCAACTGGTAGCTTTCTGCGCGCGCCGGTTCAGCCACAATGGCGCGGGAGCAGGCGGAAATGGCCTCATCGGGATGGCCGCCGTTGTATTCCGCGCTGCACAAATGCAGGTAAGCCATGGCCGGTTTGGGATCGAGCTCCGCAGCGGAGCCGAACGCAGCGGCCGCCTGCTCTGGTTTGTCGAGCGCGACCAACGCTTCGCCCTCGCTGATTTGCATCTGGGCGATGGAGGCATTGAGCTTGTCCGGCTTCTCCGCCGCGGTCTCGCGCAGCACCTGGATTCCTTTTTCAAAAGAAGAGACCGCGTCAGCGTGGTGTCCCAGATTTCGCTGGATCGTGCCCAGGTTTTGATAGAGCTCCCACTTGTAGGGTGCGATCTGCAGCAGCTCTTGCAGCAGCTCTTCGCCGCGCTTCCAGTCCTGGGCCTTGATGGCTTCCTGCACGTCGGGGAGCATTTCGTTGTAGCGCGAAATCAGCGCATTGTCTGCGCGCAGTTCCGCCAGGTCTTGTGGACTAATCTTTTTGCCCCCGTCAAAAGCCTGCTGGCGCGCGCCCCTCATCTCGTCGGCACGAGGGCCTTTGAAGGGAACAAGCGACGCTTTGGGAGGAATGATGGAGAGGTCCACCTGCACAACGTTAAGCTTTTGCGCATCGCCGGCGGAGAGAAACTTTTTGCCCGAGTAAATATGTTTGCCGGTGGGACCTGTAATCTCCACGTCATATTTGCCCAGCTTGAGGCCGATCATTCGATATTGGCCGTTGCTGTCGGTTTTTACGCTATAGGTCTTGCCGCTGCCCTCAAACGTATAGACGACAAGCGCCCCAGCGATGGGCCGGCTCTGCATGTCGCGGACCTCGCCCTGGCAATCGGCCAGGCGGACGTCCTGCGTGAGCAGCAGCGCGGAAAGACAAATAGCAATCGACCATGGCTTCATGGAAGTACCCAGCGGCGCCGGGGAGCGGCCCATGTTTTCAGAGATCAATGCTACTACTTGCGGGCGCAGGCAGAAAAGTTTGTGCCGCGGCGCGGCAGGTGCGCGGCATTCTGCCGGTGGCCACGCTACAATCTTGCCTTATGGCCAACAAGGACGACCAGAAAACACAAGATACAAGGAAAGATTGGACGACTAAAGACTGGAAGACCAAGCTCATCCATTCTGACGCGCAGGTACCCGAAGGCTTTCACTCTCTAGTGACGCCGACCTATCGCGGATCGACTGTCCTCTTTGATGAGGCGGCGGCGGCCAGCGACCGCTGGAACCAGCACGAAGTCGGATATACCTATGGGCTTTACGGTACGCCCACCACGCTGGAGCTAGCCGCGAAAGTTTGCGAACTGGAAAGAGGTTTTCGCACGATTATTACTCCCGGCGGACAATCGGCCATCTCACTGATCCATCTGTCGCTGCTCAAGAGCGGCGACCACGTGCTGCTACCGGAAAGCATTTACGGGCCGAATCGCATGTTCTCCAATAGCGTGCTGCGGCGCTTTGGCGTGGAGGTGGGCTACTATCCGCCGGGAGCGGGCGGGGAGATCAAGAATGAATTTCGCTCCAACACGCGGCTGGTGTGGTGTGAGAGTCCCGGCTCCATCACCATGGAGGTGCAGGACATTCCAGCGATCACGCAGGCGGCGCATGCCCATGGCGCACTTACCGTGCTGGACAATACGTGGGCTGCGGGCATTTATCTCGATGCCTTTGCCCAAGGCATCGACGTGACGATGCAGGCGCTGACAAAATACGTGGGCGGGCACAGCGATCTGCTGCTGGGATCGGTGACGGTACGCGACCAGAAAATTTTCGAGCGGCTGGGTGAGACGCACCAATCGCTGGGCTTCGCCGCCTCACCCGACGATTGCAGCCTGGCGTTGCGCGGCATGAAGACGATGGCTGTGCGGCTGCGCGCCGTGGAACAGTCAGCTCTGACTCTGGCGCAATGGCTGAGCAGCCGGGAAGAAGTTGAGCTGGTTTTGCATCCGGCGCTGCCTTCGTGTCCGGGACATGAGTTGTGGAAGCGGGATTTCACCGGCGCCTCGGGCCTGTTCTCGATTGTGTTCAAGTCGCAGTACAGCAAAGAGCAGGTGTTGGCGTTTATTGATGCGCTGCGCCTGTTCAAGATCGGGTATAGCTGGGGCGGCGTGACCAGCCTGGTGATGACATATGACATGCAGTCGCCCAAACGCCCCGCCTATGGCAGCCGGCTGGTGCGGCTTTACACAGGACTGGAAGCGATTGAGGATTTAATCGCCGACGTGGAGCAGGCTCTGGGGCGGCTTACCACTGATGAACACTGATGACACTGATCTGAAAAAGCAAACCCTCACCACGGAGGCACGGAGACACGGAGAGAGGGGAAGGAAGAACGTTAACCGCGGATGAACGCGGACCGGCGCGGATCAGGAGAGGGAGCTTTTCAACGCGGAGTCGCGGAGACGCGGAGAAGAATAGGGTTGAGACGTTGACCTGCTGAATCAGAGAATGCCGGAATCCTTAACTGTTGATCACGAGGATGGCAGGCCGGAAAGCGGACACTTAACTAGATATGAAAGTTAGTTCTACGTGAAACCGCCCCTACTTTTGGTTTTCTCAGTGTCTCCGTACCTCCGTGGTGAAATTTACCAGAACGTCAAATTCACTTTATCCAACCAGACGGAATATGGCGTACCGGCGCTGTTGGCGTCAGACTGATAGGCGATGTCGACGCCGCTGTTGGTATCGGCTGTGTGAGGCATGGTCATGTTCACCAGGCTGCGCGAACCATTGACCGTAACGGCGGTGAAGATCACGTTGCCGCCGGAGTCGCGT
>DASSXL010000041.1:0-41737 GCA_035703825.1 Candidatus Angelobacter sp. | reverse complement strand
TGTGTCGTGGGCATGGGGTACATCTATTTTCTCACGGCTTCAGGCTCCGCAGGTATTAGGATCAGGGGTAACTGGGCGCCTTTCGTATTCGATCCGCGATAAAGCGTTTCTTCTCGATCAGTGTCATCAATGTTGATCAGTGGTAAGGTTTTTGATTTTCTTATCGATTACACTGATTTGCGATGAGGTGAAAGCCGCGAGGCCCGGGCCGCCGAGCGGCTTGCCGTAGGGCAGAAAAGTCTCGAAAAAGAAGGATCGCTAAGCGGTTTGGAGCGGAGCGATAGAAAATAATGAAATCGATCATCATCGGCACCGCCGGACACATCGACCACGGAAAGACCGCGCTGGTCAAAGCCCTGACCGGCATCGATGCCGACCGCCTGGAAGAAGAGAAGCGCCGCGGGATCACGATCGATCTCGGCTTTGCCCACCTTGAACTAGCTGCTCCCAGCGGAGAAAAAATCAGGCTTGGTTTCATCGACGTTCCGGGACATGAAAGATTCGTGCGCAACATGCTCGCCGGCGTGGGCGGAATCGATCTCGTCCTGATGGTCATCGCCGCCGACGAATCCATCAAGCCGCAGACGCGCGAGCATTTTGAAATCTGCCGGCTGCTCTCCATTCCGCGCGGCATCACCGTAATTACCAAGTCTGACGTGGTGGACGAAGACACGCTTAGCGTCGTCCGCATGGAAATAGAAGATTTCGTGCGGGACTCGTTTCTCGATGTCAGCCGCTCGCCGGTGGTCGCCGTCAGCGCGCTCAAAGGGACCGGCCTCGACGAACTGAAGCGAGAAATCATCCGCCTTGCGGCCGATGTCCCCGCGCGAGATACAGAAGCGCTCTTCCGCCTGCCCATTGACCGCGTCTTTACCATGAAAGGCTTCGGCGCGGTCGTAACTGGGACTCTCATCGCCGGCAAAGTAAAAAAGGAAGAGGAGGTAGAGGTCTTTCCTTCGCGCAAGCGGGCACGCGTGCGTGGCGTGCAGGTCCACGGCAGCATGGCAGATCAGGCCATTGCGGGCCAGCGCACCGCGTTGAATTTGGCTGGTGTACAGATGGAAGAGCTTGCGCGCGGCATGACGCTGGCTGCACCGGGCGCTTTCGAGCCTACGCAGAAGTTTGAAGTCCAGATCTCTCTGCTCAAAGATGCCAAGCCGCTCAAGAACCGCGCGCGCGTCCACTTTCACGTCTTTACTTCAGAGACGATTGCTGAAGTCGCTCTGCGTGGGGTAACTGAACTTAAGCCCGGCGCTTCAGCCTTTGCGCAATTGCGCACCGCCGAACCACTCTTGCTTCTCCCCGGAGACCGCGCCATCCTGCGCCAATTCTCGCCGGTGGTCACCATCGGCGGAGCCGTAGTGCTGGACGCATTTCCGCTGCCGCGGCAGAAGCAGGACGCAGTCCAGCGTTTCTTGCAGACGCTTTCCTCCGGAAGCCGCCAGGATGCACTACTGGCGCGCATTGCCCGGCGCGGACATGAAGGTCTTTCTCTTGCGGCCGCCGTGCGTGAGACTGGATTGAAACAATCGGTCCTGCAGCCAATCGTCGCCACGCTGGTGCAGCAAAAACAAATCATTCAGGTGGGAGAATTTCTGCTCTCCAGCGACGCCATGCAGAAGACGCGGGAAAAACTTATCGCCGCTCTTGAGGCTTTTCACAAAGCTAACCCGCTCGTCGGCGGCATCAGCAAAGAAGAGCTGCGCGAGAAGTTGGGACTTCACCAGACAGTGATGGAGGCGATGCTCTCCCAGCTTACGCGGGACAAGAAAGCCGAGGTCGCGGGCGAGCAGGTCCGCCTGGCGGGCCGCGGCGTGGAGTTGAAAGACGAAGAGGCCAAAGCCAAGCAGCAGATTGAGAAAGCCTTTGCCGATGCCGGCCTGAAAGTCCCACTGATGAAAGAAGTGCTCGACAAGCTTCCAGTCGACAAGGCGCGCGCGCAGAAATTGGTCACGCTCCTCCTGCGTGACCGCGTGCTGATCAAGCTGGCGGACGATCTTGTATTTCACCAGACGGCCCTGCAAGGTCTGCGCCAGCTCATGGCTGCGCAGAAAGCCAAGACCCCCAAAATCGACGTCGGGGCCTTCAAAGACCTTATCGGCGTAACCCGAAAATACGCCATTCCTCTGCTGGAATACCTTGATCAGCAGCGCATTACACGCCGCGTCGGCGACGAGAGGATCATCCTATAAGCATAAGCAAAAGCCTACCAAACATGCGACATAAATAAATATGTTGTCGTATGTGTCGCTGGTATGCTATTGTTCGCTCCATGGAGTTGAAATCCAAGCGTGAAGCGGCTGAGCTGCTGGGTGTCTCCACCCGTGGCATTGAGCGCGCGGTCCGTCGCGGCCACCTGAGCGTGGTCTATCACGACAGCAAACATGGCAAAAAGGCCTGGTTCTCTCCAGTCGAACTTGAGCGCTACCGGCAGCAACAACAAGCCCGTGGGCCTGTGGGATTTATGACGGGCTCCGGCGGCGGCCCCACCATTGGCACGGTGATCCCGATGGTCGAGATGCAGCCGCGTCCCGCAGTAGAAGCGCCGCGACGAACGGCAAAAACAGTCCCCATCGTTGACCGGCTTACCTTGACTCTGGCAGAGGCTGCGCAGCTCTCTGGGTTGCCGCGCAAGTTTCTGGTAGAGAGCGTTCGTTCAGGCGTGTTGAAGTCCGTGAAGATCGGTCGCATCGCCTTCATCAAGCGCAGCGACCTCAACCTGTTTGTGCAAAGCCTTTAAGCGCTTGAGCCGGTGGAAGGCGGCCTCAGTACCGCGTAAAGCGATCTAACGAATTGGGCTTCAGCCCCGAAAAATTCGGAATGCAGATATGAAAATTCTTCTCATCGGCGGCTCTGGTTTCATCGGACAATTCACCGCCCAGCAGCTTTTGCAAAGCGGCCATCACGTCACTGTTTTTCATCGCGGTAAAACCGGCGCGCCGCAAGGAACAGAAGAAATTCTTGGCAATCGCCAGTTTCTCCAGGACCATCAACCGGAATTTCGGCAACAGAAATTCGATGTCGTCGTGGACTTCGTTCTCAGCTCCGGCCGTCAGGCACAGCAACTGATGGATACCTTCCGCGGCATCGCCGGGCGCGTTGTCGGGCTCAGCAGCATGGACGTGTATCGCGCCTGGGGCGTGTTTTACAACATGGAGCCCGGCGGCCTGCAGGAGCTGCCGTTGACGGAGGACTCCCAACTCCGGACGGGCAAAATTACCTATCCGCCTGACGTGCTGAAGAAAGTGCAGGCCATTTATGGCTGGATCGATGCCGAGTATGACAAGGTTCCTGTCGAGCAAGCTGTCCTTAGCGACCCAAAATTGTCAGGCACAATCTTGCGGTTGCCCATGATCTATGGCCCGGGCGATCCCGTGCGTCGTTTCCATCCGATATTGAAGCGCATTGACGACGGCAGAAAGCAGATCATCTTTGCCGATGACGTCGCGCCGTTGCGCACGCCGCGCGGCTACATAGCGGACGTGGGCGCGGCGGTCGCGCTGGCCGCCACTTCTCCGCAGGCTGCCGGACGTATTTACAACGTCTGCGATGCAGAGTCCTTCAGCGAGCTGGATTGGGCACGCAAAATTGCAGCCGCCACCAACTGGACAGGGGAGTTCGTGGTGCTGCCGCATGACCGCACGCCCAAACACCTGCTCTGGCCCGGAAACACTGCTCAGCATGTGGTGGCATCCTCTGAGCGCATCCGCAAGGAGCTTAGCTATGGCGAGCTGCTGCCGCGTGATGAGACAATTTGCCGCACCATCGAATGGGAGCGGGCAAATCCGCCGGCAGATCTCGTCGCGCAATTCGATTACGCGGCTGAGGATGAAGCGCTGGCTCAATTCAAAGCCACGGCTTGACAAGTGCACCGGCATTACCTTTTGGCGAGAGGAACAGTTTGGCGAGAGGAACAGTGTGCTTCGTCCTTCCGATGACCCGATGTCCTGATGATCAGATGTCCCGATCTTTTTGCGCCCTGCGCGTCCTTTGCGGTAACTTCTAAATCATGCTTTCCATCCGCAAAGCCACGCCCGCCGACGCTTCTCTTATGCTCCGTTTTATCCGCGGCCTGGCTGAATATGAGCGCGAGCCCCAAGCCGTCATCGCTACGGAAGAAGCTCTCATTCGTGATGGCTTTGGCCCCGAGCCCAAGTATCGCTGCCTGATCGCCGAATGGAACGGGCGTCCTTCGGGCTTTGCCTTCTTTCACTACAACTACTCCACCTGGCGCGGCCAGGCGGGTCTCTACCTGGAGGACCTTTTGTCCTGCCGGAGATGCGCGGCAAGGGCATTGGCAAAGCGCTGCTGCGGAGCCTGGCGCAGATCGCGCTCGACGAAAACCTGTACGGCCTGCGCTGGATGGTCCTGGAGTGGAACACGCCGGCGCTCAAGTTTTATGACTCGCTCAGCGCTGAACTGCTTGACGAATGGGAGACCATGCTGCTGCGCGGCGAGCCGCTGCAGCGGCTGGCCCGTACCGGCGACTAATCTTCATACAACCGATTTCATCTTAAGTTCCCCCGCCGGAAGTGATAGCATAATCCGCTTATCATCGCAGTCTCAGACCACTGCCGCGAGGGGTCAAAACAATGGCTGCATTCGCGTCCATAGCCGGTTTCGCGCAGCGCACGCTGGCACTGGTAATTGTTTTCACCGCTCTCTCTGCGGCCCTTGGATATGCCCAAAAGCCGCCCATGGTGGATGTGGGCGTGGTCCTGCCCCTGGATGTCATTACCGGCGAAACAGTATCCGGCAGCATTGTCGTCAATCCCAATGACTACGCAACCATTCCCGGCTTGCATGTGGTCAAAGGACAGCTTCCCGGCGTCGCGGGATCAATACCCGCGAAGCTGCTCAGCTATTATTCGCTGCAAATTGGTTCTGGCGCCGCGGCCCCGGCGGACCATCCTTTCAGCTTTACGGTCACCAATGAGCTGCCAATTCGCATCTTCCGCACCGGCGGACGTGCCGATGAAGGCTGGAGCACGACAATCCCACTGTCGCCGGCTAGCGGACAAAGCTTTCCGGTGCCCAAAAAATTCAGCCTTCCGCCGCTGAACCTGGCCGGGGCCATCCAGCGTATTCATGGCCCGTTTTCCGGCGACAGCAATCGTACGGTGATACGCGTAAATACTCTGCCAGCCAAACTTCTGGCTGAATCGCCCAGAGGCGTCTATTGTTTTCTTCCGGCTGACCTGCCGCCCGGCCCCGCTGACTGGACGATTCATGACGAGCAGCGCAGCGTGAGGCTGCGAAGCTGGGTGCTGGCTCTGCAGATGTCGGCGGACAAGCTCAAGCTGTTGAAAGGCGAGTCCACCGCGTTCCACGTGTATGTGAAAGGCGTTGAGACCATTCCACAGGAAGCCTGGTTTGGCAGCGGCACGGTGCCGGATTTCATCGATCCCGCCATCATTCGCAAATTCCTTCCCGACTTTCAACCGCCTTCGCCCTCGCAGCCCGGAGTGCTGGTGCTGACGCTGGAAAACATGTCCACCGGCACCGTGGTGATGAGCGGAGGAAACAAAGTCGCGCTCACATTTGGCTATGGCCAGCCCAAGTATGAATACCATGGCACCATCACGGCCACGCGCGCGGGCAGCTTCAACATTGACGGAACGCTGATCCCCTTTCTGCATGACCAGCCTGAACTGGTGGACAACACCGTCTCCGGCGGCAACAACAATGACACCGTCGGCAATCCGCCGGTACACACGCCTTCGCCAACGCCCACGCCGGTTGCCACGACAGAAAAGAAGAAAAAAGAGGAAGATTGTCCGCAACGCGGCAAAGGCTGCGTGGCCCTGGTCATCGACTTTAGCCACAACGTGACGTGGGAATTTGACATGGAAAGCCTGAGCAAGAAGCTCACCGCCGCAGGCTGCGATACGGATTACGTCGCGCCTGATCTGATGGAGATACCTCTTCCACAGACTTACGGATATGAAGGCGTGGCCTCTTACACCACAACTCCCGATCCCAAGGACCAGGACGCGGCCCGCAAACACAACGATCCCGAGTGGAAGAAAGTTCGCGATGCCATTAGCAAGCACCAGGAAAAAGTTGCCAAAGGCGTTGAACTGGCCATTGAGATCGTGAACGGCCATGGCGGGCCCAAGGCCGCCTCAGAGCTGCTGGCTTGCGGCGACTGGGAATGGAAAGAATATACGGGCGACTATCTCTATCGCGCGCGCTTTCATGAGGGCAACTACCGTGCCGCCAACAAAAATGTCTGCGGATGGTTCACTTCGGATTTCAGTTGCTACGGCGGCCTCACACCCAAAGTGGTGGACGAATTGGAGAACCTGACCACCGCGACATGCTCGCAGGCTTCCGCCGTGGCCTGCCCGAACCATGCTGGTTGGGAAGCCGATTCTTCGACTTCCACGGCGACGAATACGAAGACGTGCAGCAACGGCAGCATTGGCTGGCAAAAAAGTTACATTGGCGATCCGCTGGATGCGGAGATTGACCGCCGCAAGGCCGGCTCAGCCTCCAGCTATTCCGAGTTGATCGATGCGTTACGCACCAAGGCCGGCGAATCCTCCACCAGCCGCTATGCTGACCACGGATACGCCAAAGACAAGCCGCCGGCGCACACGCATGGAGGCTACTATCAGCCTTAGCTGGTTTCCCATGGGGAAGCCTGCCGATGAGAAGCCTCCCGATGACAAGCCGCAGGACGAGAACATGACCATGCCAATCAATCGCAAAGCCGCTGCTTCACTGCTGTGCGCAACTGCCCTGTTGTTTGCAGTCTCTGGAGCGCAGCAGAAAACGCTTCCGCCTGACTATCAAAAGAAAATGCAGGCCATCAGCAGTTTTGAAGCAGGCGTGGTCCCGCTTCTTGTTCTGGGCGACCTGAATGAAGATGGATCAGTCGATCAGGAAGACCTCAAGTTGCTGCGGGCTTATGTTGGGCATCCGGGCAGCGCGGGCATTTCATGCCTGGCGGCAGCCGATCTGGATGGCAACGGCTCCATCAACGCTCACGATGTCGCCGTGCTGGAAGAGGTGCTCAGCAAGGGCGCGGTCAAGGCGCCGGCGCTTTCCTCGCGCGCGCGCCTGGGTTGCGACTACAAACATTTCTTCATCGCCGCATTGCCGCAGGGCAGAGCAGGAAGCGCGGTCCCCATTCATTTTCTTGATCCGCGATTCAACACGCAGAACTCAACGGTCACAATCTTCGCCGGGCAGGCCACAATTGTGAGCGAGCACGGCGCTTTCATGGTGCAGGTGGCAAAAAGCGCTCAGCCGGGAGCAATCGTCACCGTTTCCATCACCCTGGCGGATAAGCAAAAGTATCTCTACTCCTTCAGAGTTGCTCCGTGAGCGGGACTGTAAGAAAAATCCGCAGATAGATTCAATTCACAAAAATCCTCTTCCGCGACCGTTGATTGCTGCTGCTCATCGCAAGCGGAAGAAAGCAGCGCTGCCGCCCGGCAGCTCCCGATTTCAAGCCTCACCGCGACGTGCCTCCGCATCTCAGGTAAAAGACACATTCAAAAAAGGAGCAGCTATGCCTCATTACGGCATTCTTCATGATCACAAGTTGGAAGGCGTTGACGATCTGCGCGGCGCGGACGTTTACGGCGTGAACGACGAAAAGCTGGGAACCATCGACGACGTCATCTTTGACCACTCCAGCGGCGACATTCGCTACATCGTGCTCAAGACCGGAGGCCTGCTTTCCCGCAAGAAAGTCATGGTCCCCGCCAGCCGGGTTGAACCCTATGGCAACCATGACGACAAGTTCTATGCCGAACTGGACAAAGAGCGCGTGGAAATGCTGCCTGAGTTTACAGAGGACACCATGAAGGCGCAGGGCGATTGGTCCACCTATGAAAAGGATTATGAGAAGCGGTGGAGCGATGGCGCTGTAATGTACAACAAGAACACCGGCCGGTTGATCACACCGCCACCCGAAGACGTTGTAGGCGCTCCAATGGAGAGCGGCCACGCTTCATTGCGCGGCAAGCCTGACCTGACGCCTGAAAAAATGGGCAAAGAGGATGACCTGCTGGGTGTGGCGTCCGGCACGGGCAAGACCACGCTGCGGCCCAGAAAGCCTTCCCTCGGCGGAAAAGAAGACGTGGAGATGATGCAGCGCGGGCGCGAGCCGCGCGAGGTCATGAATCCGATTGGCGAAGAGCTGGAAATTCCGCGCGAAGATCCAGGTGTTCGCCCGGAAGCCATCGGCGAACCCGGCGTCTATAAGCTCGACCCCGTTGTCGAAACAGAGCAGGGCGCGGGGCCAGCGGAGCGAGAGAACATCAACCGCGGACGGCGCTGGAACGACTTCCAGCAGAACCTGCGGTCTCGGCGGGACAAGATTGTCGTGGACTGCCCGGATTGCGCGTCGCAGGACAAGGCGGCATAATTTCACATCCCGACCCTGAGCTCGCCGAAGGGGAGGGATCGCTATGGCCACCCATCCCCAGCAGAGCCAGGGGATCGCTATCGGCAGCGATACCCCAAACCGACAGAGCTTAGTCAAGAGAGGCCACCCTTAGCGGTGGCCTCTTGTTGATGTCGACAATCACATAGCGGGCGCAAAGTCTCGAGCTTTTCCTCCGTGTTCCTTCGTGTCCTCTGTGGTGAAAGATTTTGCTTTATTTCAACTCCGGAAAATCCTCTTCCCTGAATTCTGCTTGTGCCCGCGAGGTTGAGGGCTGCAAATTCTGCGCCCGCTCCGCCTCCGCCGTCCGTAATTGCACTCGGCGAATCTTTCCTGAAATTGTTTTTGGCAGATCGACAAACTCCAGCCGCCGCACCCGTTTATATGGCGCCAGCGCTTTGCGGCTGTGCTGGAAGATCGATAGCGCGGTCTCGCGCGAAGGCTGGCATCCGGCGCGCAGCGTGATGAAGGCTTTCACCAGCGCATGCCGCAGCGGATCGGGCGTGGGCACCACGGCGCATTCGACTACGTCCGGGTGCTCGATCAGAGCGCTCTCAACTTCAAACGGGCTGATGCGGTAGTCGGAGGCTTTAAATACATCATCGGCGCGGCCGACAAACGTAAGATAGCCTTCAGCGTCGCGCTGCACCACGTCGCCCGTGCGATAAACGGGGCCTTCCAGCGGGATCAGCTTGCCATCGTCCCCCTGGTAGCCGGGCATGAGCGCGGCGGGCGGAGGATCGAGCGGCAGGCACAGCTCGCCTTCTTCGGCGTCTTTGCCGTCAGGATCGAGCAGGCGCACGCGATAGCCGGGCATTGGACGGCCCATGGCGCCAAGCTTGAGCTTCTGTCCCGGCGGATTGCCCACTTGCGCCGTGGTCTCGGTCTGGCCGTAGCCATCGCGAATAGTCAGGCCCCAGGCGCTGCGGACCTGTTCAATCACTTCAGGATTCAGCGGCTCGCCGGCGCTGGCCAGCTCGCGCAGGCGGACCTTCCAGTCACTGAGGCTTTCTGTGATCAGCATGCGCCAGACCGTGGGCGGCGCGCAGAATGTGTTCACGCCGCAGCCGGTGATGGCGTCTAGCAGGCCGCGCGCGTTGAAGCGCGACTGGTTGATCACAAACACCGTGGCTTCGGCGTTCCACGGCGCAAAGAAGCAGCTCCACGCATGCTTGGCCCAGCCGGGTGACGAGAGATTGCAGTGGATGTCGCCGGGCTTGATGCCGATCCAGTACATGGTGGAGAGATGGCCCACCGGATAGCTGGTGTGGCTGTGCATCACCAGTTTTGGCTTGGCCGTGGTGCCGGAGGTGAAATAAAGCTGCAAGGGATCGTTGGCGCGGGTCTCGCCGTCAGGTTGAAACGCGGCAGGCGCTGCATAGCCTTGTTCATATTCATGCCAGCCCTGCACCTTGCCGCCGATGGCGATGCGCGTACAGCTTCCGCAGGCGGCTTCGATCCTGGGCGCAAGCTCGGCGGCACAGACGATATGCCGCACGTGGCCGCGGGCAATACGGTCTGCCAGATCATTGGCGGTGAGCAGCGTGGTGGCGGGAATAATGACCGCGCCCAGCTTGATCATGGCCAGCATGGTCTCCCACAGCGGTGGAATGTTGCCGAGCATAAGCAACACGCGGTCGCCACGCTTGACGCCGAGACCGCGGTAGTAGTTAGCGAAGCGATTGGACCGCTCCGAGAGTTCGGCGAAAGTAAGCTTGTCCTGGCGTCCGTCTTCATAGGCCACCCAGAGAGCGGTCTGATTGCGGCGATCGCCGGCGGCAATCTGGTCAAACCAGTCCAGCGCCCAGTTGAAGCGGTCGAGCTTTGGCCATTGAAAGCCCGCGTAGGCAGCGGCGTAATCATTGCGATGGGCGAGAAGGAAGTCGCGGGCGGCGCGGAAGGCCTGTGTGGCGTCGGAAGGCATTGCGGCAATTGAATTCTAGTCCATTTGCGTGGTGAGCATTCTTGTGGGCTGCTGCGCCTACTATAATCCAGCCGTGCGGAAAGCCTTTCTCATTTATAACCCGGCTTCCGGTCGCAGGCGCGCCAAGCGCACGCAGGACATTGCGCGGGTGGTGGAGGTGTTGCGCGCGGCGGGCGTCGAGACCGAAACCTGCGCCACCACGCATCCCGGCAGCGCCATCCAGCAGGTGCAGGAAGCCTGCGGGAGAGGTTTTGACACGGTGATCTCCTGCGGCGGCGACGGCACGGCCAACGAGGCGCTCAACGGCATCATGCGGGCCTGTGCTGGGCCAACATCTTTAGATGTCGCTCTAGGCCTGGTGCCGCTGGGCAGCGGGAATTTGCTGGCTTCAGATCTGGGCTTGCCGTCTGATCCGGTGGCCGCCGCAAAGAAGCTGCTGACGTACCAGCCGCGAGAATTTTGGCCGGGAGCCGTCTTATCGGAAGGAGCAAAGGGGCCGGAGAAACGCTACTTTCTGGTGGCGGCGGGCGTGGGCGCTGACGCGGAGCTGATGTATCGCACAGAAGTAAAAGCCAAAGAGCGCTGGGGACGCAACGCCTACTTCCTGGAGATGGCTCGCATGGCGCTGCGGAGGCGGTATCCAATGTTCCACGTTGAGTGGGAAGACGAGCAGGGAGACCGCCGGCAGGGCGAGGCCATGCTGGCCATGGCGGTGCGCGCGGGCAAGTTTCCCGGATTGCTGGCGCTGGTGAACCTGGGCACGGGTCTGCTGCGGAACGATTTTTGCCTGCTGCTGTTTCGTACCAACAAGGTGCGGCGCTTTCTTTCTTATTTTGCGGGCGTGGCCACGGGTCGAAACTGGAAAGTGCAGGACGTGGATGCCATCCACACCAAATGGTTTCGCGGCACGGCCATCGCCGGAATGGGAACGATACACTCCCAGGCCGATGGCGAACTGCTGGGCACGCTCCCGGCGGAGCTGACGATTGAAAGCCGACCGGTCAAGCTGTTGATGGAATGATGGATCAAAGTCAGCCGGGGAGAGAGGTATCCAGCGGCTCCCACTCGGCGGTGACGCAGCCATCGTTCTCTACCTGGGATGAATATTTGACCGGAACTTTCCTGCCTGACCGGTGCCGGAGAGTGATTCTTCCCGCCTGCTTTCCCTGGGCGACGAATTTCTTAAACAGCGGCTCTGCTACATGGGTTGAGCCATCCACCACGTCGTCAATGCGAAGTTCCAGGAACATGGCCCGGTCATAGCCCAGTAGGTCGCAGACCGGGTCAGTCACAAAGGTGTAGTTGCGATTCAGGTCAGCTACCACAACGTACTTGCCGTTGGATTCGCCGACGTGGTGGCTGCGGGCGTGCTGCATGGCTTCAAGGCGTTTCAGGGTATGCAGCATCGGCTTCACTCCTGCCCTTGAGTCCACGGCCAGGTCCACGTAAGGGTTTCCCAGCGCGCCGCTATGGTGCAGCACCATCACTCCGTGATTGGGATTGCGCTGCTTGGTTTTTCGGGCCAGCGCCTTGCGGTCGGCAAAGGAAAGCGTATGGTTCAGGACGATCACGTCAAAATCCGTGTTTTC
This sequence comes from Candidatus Angelobacter sp., assembly GCA_035703825.1. Classification (GTDB taxonomy): domain Bacteria; phylum Acidobacteriota; class Terriglobia; order Terriglobales; family Acidobacteriaceae; genus Angelobacter. Next base: position 29,826 of record DASSXL010000041.1, on the reverse strand, counting down.
AATGTGTTCCTGGATTGCTTCGTTTGAACCGGCCGCCACCACCTCATAGCCGCAATTGCGAAAGACCTCGCGCTGCATGACCAGCACCGAGTCGCTCTGGCGCGAGCACAAGAGCAACCGGGTAGGCGAATTTTGAGCAGAGTCCATGGACAGAGCTCTTCCATTATTCCATCCTGTTAACCATTCCGACAACACATCGCGGAGCGAACAAAAAGCCATTGGCCGCCGCAAGCCCGGGCGATCGGCAAAACATGGTTAGAATGCTAGTTTGCTTTCAAGAGGAGCTCTTTGGATCCTGTCACCCACATGATGACCGGCGCGTGCCTGAGCCGCGCCGGGCTCAATCGAAAAACCGGGCTGGCGACGCTCACGCTTACGCTGGCACTGGAGGCCCCTGACATCGACTCGTTCTCCTACCTTGGCGGGGGCATCACCGGCTTGCAACATCACCGCGGGATCACGCACAGCTTTGTGGGAGCGCCGTTTGTGGCCCTGATGGTGGTGGCGATTGTGTACGCAGTGTATCGCTGGACTGCGTGGCGCAGGAATGGCCCCGGCGAAATGAGTTCGCGCGGCGCGCCCAAGCTGCCGCCCAACTGGAAGCTGCTTTACGGCTACGCGCTGCTAGGCGCGCTGGTGCATCTCTTCCAGGACTTTACCAACAATTACGGCGTGCGCCCGTTCGCGCCGTTCAACGAAAAATGGTACGCGTGGGACATTGTTTTCATCATCGACCCCGTCATGCTGGTGGCGTTGCTGCTGGCGCTCACGCTTCCCGCGCTGATGGCGCTGATCACCGAGGAGATTGGCTCGTCCAAACCGCAATTTCGCGGGCGCGGGGCCGCGATTTTTGCCCTGCTCTGCCTGGCCGCGGTGATCCTGGTGCGCGACTTTGAACACCGGCGAGCCGTGAGCGCGCTGAATGAGCGCACCTATCGCGATCAGGCCCCGTTGCGCGCCTCGGCCTTTCCGCAGATGCTGAATCCGTTTGCCTGGAACGGAGTGGTGGAGACCCGAGATTTCTTTCAACTGCTGCCGGTGGATTCGGCGGCGGGCGAAATTGACCCGCTGAACATCGGCGTGGTGCGCTTCAAGCCGGAAGAGACGCCGGTTACGCTGGCGGCCAAGGGGTCGCGCCTGGGCCGGGTCTACCTTGACTGGGCGCGTTATCCGCTGGTGACGGCGGAACAGATTGAAGGCGGCCGCAACCAGGTGCAGTTTGAGGACCTGCGCTTTGAGAGCGCCGAAGGGCTGGCGCAGCGTCGCGGGCCGCCATTGGCGGGCTATGTGATGCTCGATCCGCAGTTGCGCGTGGAGGAGATGTTTACGGGAAGGCCGCCGCAGGCGAATCGAAACGGGAAATAGCGGTCAGTCTTGACGGAACATACTGCGACTGAGGGAATGGCATGACCCACGATGAATGGCGACTGCTTCGGTACGGGCTGCTGGCGGCCATTCTTATGGCACTCGTTCTTGTGCCAATTCTCATATACAAACCCAATTTCCCAAAGTTGCTTGCAGAAGCAATTCTGGGCGCTATCGCGGTAGCCGTCTTTCTCCTGTCGAAGTATATGGAGCGACGCAACAAATCAAGGTGATCTACCACCGATTAGCTTCCAGTCTTGACGTTAACGTTTCAACCCGTCACAATAGTCACTCTGAGGTGCGTATGCTCGCTTATTTGTTCGTGGTCCTTGCAGTGTTACTGCGCGTGGTGGCCGGTACCGGCGCTTTTGCCACGCTGGGCTTCAGCCTGGTGGGAGCTTCACTGCTGTTCTTCGGATCGCGGATGCCGCGTAAGCACTTCTGGATTCCCGCCGCGCTGCTGATCGGCAGCGACGTTTATCTGAACCTCCGCGTCTACCAGCTGCCGTTCACGCTGGACCAGATTGTGATGTGGAGCTGGTACCTTGTCCCCTGCTTCATCGGCTTTTTCATACGCGACCGCATCAAGCCCCTGAACGTTTTCGGCGCGGGCCTGGGAACGGGCGTGGGATTCTTCCTGACCAGTAACTTTGCTGTCTGGGCTTTTGGCAACATCGCCTATGCCAAGAACCTCTCCGGGCTGATCTTGTGCTATACCAAGGCGATTCCGTTCTTCCGCAACGGTATCATCTCAGACGTGCTGTTTTCACTGGTGTTCTTCGGCATCGGCGCGCTGGTGGCGCAGACGCAGCATCAAGACGCCGTGAGCAAGAGCGCGGCAGCGTAACACCATCTACCGCGGATTTGCGCCCTATCATCCTGGCAGGAAGTTTTTGGTCCGCGAGCGTCCACGGGCGAAATTCGAGCTATTCGGCTTCTGCTTCTTCCTCGTGCTGGATCTCTTCGGCAATTTCTTTTGCCGGCTGGCGCAGTAGCCGATAGATAAGGTATCCAACCAGGGCCAGTCCCACCACGATCAACACCAGAAGCGACGGATGCGTCCTGATCAGGGTCTTTGTCTCATCCACGATTTCCTTGCCGAAGATTACCGTGAGGACAGACAGCACGCCAAAGCGCATCAGCCGTCCGCTGATGATGGCCGCGAGGAAGGCGACCGGCTTCATCTCGAAGACGCCGGCGGAAAACACCAGCAGCTTAAACGGAGTGGGCGGCGGCAGCATGGCCGGCACCATCAGGGCCAGAAATTCCTGGCGCTCAAAGCGGTCGCGAATGCGCTGCAGCTTGGCTTCATCGATGCGCTTGAGCAGAAAGAGCTCGCCGCCGGCGCGTCCCAATCCGTAGGGCACCAGGCTGCCCAGAGCCGATCCCAACGCCCCCGCCAGGCAATAGAGCCAGGCTTTGTGCGGATTGGAATAGACATACCCGGCAACCAGCGGGTCCATGGGCACGCCGAAGGCGGCCGAGTCGAGAATAGAAATGATAAAGACGCCCCACGCCCCAAGGGTCTTGAGGGCGGCGAGCCAGGCAGTGTATTTAAGGAAAAATTTTGGAGCGGACAAGTTTGTATTGTAAAGCCGCGCGGGTCGCGGCTCAAAAGCTGACAAACAGATAGAATAGCCACGGAGGCTTTATCAAGATGTCCGCACAGCAGCAGCCCGCCGCACCGCCCAATCCGGTGCAAATATTCAGCACGATCCAGAGTTACCAACGCGCCTATGCTTTGAAAGCGGCGGTAGACTTAGACTTGTTTACGGTAATCGCCAAGGGCAGCCATACGGCCGCTGAGATCGCCCGGGCCTGCAATGCGGCGGAGCGCGGCGTACGCATTCTCTGCGACGCGCTGGTCGTGATGGACTTCCTGACCAAAGCTGGAAATCGTTACTCCCTGACATCGGATACGGCGTTTTTCCTCGATAGCCGTTCACCCGCGTATCTTGGGCTGGCATTCAAGTTTCTGATGCATCCAAGCCAGCTTGCCCATTTTGAGCAACTGGGCACAGCGGTGCGGAAGGGCGGCACGCCCGACGATCAGGGCAATTTGGCCCCGGACGATCCCATCTGGATCGAGTTTGCCAAGGGCATGGCGCCCATGATGGTCCCGTCGGCGGAGGCGATTGCGGGCCTGCTGGCGGCAGAGCTAGGCTCGCGTCCGCGGGTCAAGGTGCTGGACATGGCGGCCAGCCACGGCGCCTTTGGCATTACCGTGGCCCAGAAGCTGCCCCAGGCGGAGATTTATGCCCTGGACTGGGCCAACGTGCTGGAGGTGGCGAAGGAAAACGCGGCGAAACAAGGCTTGGCGGGCCGCTACCATCTGCTGCCGGGTAGCGCCTTTGACGTGGATTACGGCTCGGGCTTTGACGCGATTCTGATCACCAACCTGCTGCATCACTTTGAGCCCGCCGCCAATGAAAAAATACTTAAAAAAGCCCATGCCGCCCTCAACCCCGGCGGGCAGGTGGTAATCTTAGAGTTTGTGCCCAATGATGATCGCGTTTCACCACCAGTGCCGGCGATGTTCAGCCTGACCATGCTGGGCAGCACGCCGCTAGGGGATGCTTATACGCTGGCTGAGTATGGGACCATGTGCCGTAACGCAGGATTGGAAGCGCCCAGGCTGGTCCCGCTGGATCCGATGCCGCAGTCCCTGGTGGTGGCGCGAAAACCTTTTTAAGGGGGTCGATCAGTTTCATCTGAACTAGCACACTGCCAAATCTGCGGTCGAATAGAGTAGATTCATCGCGGGCGCGATGAACGTCTTTATTCGCTCCGCTCACCCAGGACTAAAGTCCTGGGCTGGGGCCCGCGATTCCAGCCCAACCCGCGCAAAGGCCGCGCGTGTCGGGGACCCGGCAAGCGAATCGCTAGACGCTGATACCGGCAGTGGGCCAGAAAAACTGACCCACTGCCCTTTACACAGCATTTTTCGAGCAATTACACTAGCCGGTTTGACATATAAGCAGGAGAGCCTCTATGCCCGGAGTTGAGGACAAGGTAAAACAGATCATCGTAGACCAGCTAGGGGTCGACTCAGCAGACGTTACCCCTGCTTCCTCCTTCGTGGACGACCTTGGAGCAGACTCGCTGGACCGCGTGGAGCTGATCATGGCGCTGGAAGAAACTTTTGGAATGGAAATCCCGGACGAAGATGCGGAAAAGATTTCCACCGTCCAGGACGCGGTTGATTACATTCAGAAGAATGCAAAGTCAGTAAAGCAGTAAAAGCCAAAGAAATTCGAAAATTCTCAGCAATCAATAGAAGGAGACACTAAACCTATGGCAGCAGCCGTTGAAGATAAAGTGAAACAAATTATCGTTGAGCAGCTTGGAGTGGATGAAGGTGAAGTTACGCCCAATGCCTCCTTCGTGGACGATCTCGGCGCCGATTCGCTCGACACCGTGGAGCTGGTCATGGCGTTTGAAGAGGCCTTTGACATTGAGATTCCCGATGAAGACGCGGAAAAGATCCGCACAGTAAAAGACGCCATTGACTACATTGAGAAGCATGCGAAAGGCGGCAAGTGATTGGCCAGGCGGGTGGTTGTAACGGGCATTGGGCTGATCTGCGCCGTGGGGCAGACCAGCACTGAAGTCTGGCGGAACATCATTGCCGGCAAGAGTGGTGTAAGCAAAATCACCACCTTTGACACCAGCCAGTTTGCCTGCCAGATCGCGGCTGCGGTCAAAGGCTTTGATCCTCTGAATTTCATCGAAAAAAAAGAGGTCAAGAAGATGGGCCGGTTCATCCACTTTGCAATGGCGGCGGCGGATGAAGCCATGAAGATGGCCGGCCTCCAGATCACGCCTGAAAATGCAACGCGAGTGGGTGTACACATCGGCTCAGGAGTAGGCGGATTTGACGTGATTGAGCGCGAGCATGAGGCCCTGCTCAAGGGTGGCCCGCGCAAGATCTCTCCTTTTTTTATTCCCGCCGCCATCGTGAACCTGGCCGCGGGACATGTAAGCATACGTTATGGCGCCAAAGGCCCCAATGAGGCCACGGCCACGGCCTGCACCACCAGCGCGCACGCCATTGGAGACGCTTACAAAATCATACAGCGCTGCGATGCTGACGTGATGATTGCCGGCGGGTCAGAGGCGGCGATAACCCCGATGGGCGTGGGCGGCTTTGCCGCCATGCGCGCTCTCTCAACGCGCAATGACGATCCGGAAAAAGCCAGTCGGCCGTGGGATTCAGACCGAGACGGGTTTGTAATCGGAGAAGGCGCGGGAATCCTGATACTGGAAGATCTGGAGTTCGCGCGCAAGCGCGGCGCCAACATTATTTCTGAAATCATTGGCTATGGCATGAGCGCCGATGCCTATCACATCACTCAGCCGGCGGAAGAGGGGGAAGGCGGCTGGCGCGTGATGACCGCCGCAATCCACGACGCCAAGTTGACTCCGGCCGACATCGACTATGTGAATGCCCATGGAACTTCTACGCCGCTGGGAGACGTGCTGGAAACCAAGGCGATCAAGCGGACGTTTGGCGCGGACACAAAGATTGCCGTCAGCTCAACCAAGTCAATGACCGGACACCTGCTGGGCGGCGCCGGCGGACTGGAAGCCGGCATCACGATCCTGGCCCTGCGCGACCAGATTCTTCCACCCACGATCAACCTGAACACTCCCGATCCGGAATGCGACCTGGATTACGTGCCGAATGTGGCGCGCAAAGCGCCTCTGAACGTTGCGCTGTCAAATTCGTTTGGCTTTGGCGGGACCAATGGATCGTTGATCTTCAAGAGGTGGACGGAATCATAAATCCCACCATTGATCTACACTGATCACACTGAAAAGCCCAGCCTGTAATGCAGTAAGGATCGGCTCCCAACCATCAGCGATTGAACTCATGCTACGTTTCTGCCGGCAACTCACGATCATGTGCTTCCTGCTTGCTGTTACCAGCTTGCGTGCGGGTGCCCTGCCACGCGGAACATGGAGCGCGCGGTGGGAGCCGGTGAAGCTGGTGAATGGCTCACCTGTGCTGTTTCGCGTGACGGTCCCGAGGCAGGTAACCGCGCTGACGGGAAATTTTCTGGGGCAGGATTTGTCCTTCCGCGCAAGCCAGACATGCCACTGCTGGTATGCGCTGGCCGGGGTGAGCCTGGCGACTAAGCCGGGCAGGTACACGCTGCATCTTGAGGGAACGGGAGCCGGCGAGAAAAAAGCCGGCATGAGTTATGCGGTGGCGGTTGCAGCGGCGCATTATCCAGTAAGCAGGATCACAGTTCCTCCTGCTTTTGTGGAGCCGCCCAAGGAGGCGGAGCCGCTGGTTGCCGCAGCGGAGGCGGCCAAGAAGCAGGCTTTTGCGACCACCGATCCGAATCCGCTGTGGTCAGGGCGATTTGATCCGCCGGCGCAAGCCGAGACTTCCGGTGTTTTCGGGAGCTCGCGGATCGTCAACGGAAAGCAAAGGAGCCAGCATAAGGGGCTCGACTTCCGCGTGAGCACGGGCACAGCGGTGCATGCGACCAATGCGGGGACTGTAATTCTGGCGCGGCCACTCTATTACGAAGGAAATTGCGTGATGCTGGACCATGGCCAGGGACTGGTCACGATCTACATGCATCTCTCAGAGTTCAAGATCAAAGAGGGCGAGAAGGTCTCTGCAGGGCAGCTAATCGCGCTGAGCGGTGGAACAGGACGCTCCACCGCGCCGCATCTGCACTTTGCCGTGCGCTGGCGCGGTGAATACCTTGACCCTCGAACTCTGCTGGAGTTGCGTCCTCCGGAAAAGTAAAAACGGAGAGCGCTCTGTGGCCTCCAGAAGCTTCCTGAAGACCTTCCGATCCGAGCGGCACAGCACAGGCGAGGAAAATCGACAGCACAACACTTCGGCTTCTCGTATTCTGCAACTCCGGCAAAAAAATGAGCGTGACCGATGTGGCCACGCTCAAAGCTGAAGGAGGATGAAGGAGCTTTAGATGGGGTCTGAGCCGATTTTCAAATCCTGGAGGGCCTTTTCCGCCTCGCGCATAGCTTTCTCTATCTCAGGCGAGTGCAGCAGCTCCTGGCCATGATGCGCCATATCGAGCAGCGCCATGTTGCCATTGAGCGAAGCTAATTCGTCATCGAGCGTTTGGAGGCTTTCATCGAGGTCCATGCCCTGGAATGCGTCTTCCATCGAGCCGAGCGAGGCTTGCAGCTCTTCAGTATCAAAATTCAGAAAAGATGAATCGCGCGAACCGCGATCCGGCAGCGTTACCGTGAAGGTTTGCTCATGCTTGTCGCGCATGACTACCAGAGTCATCTTGCCGCCGGTGCGATGGCTGCGCAGAATGTGGCTCAGGTCGCTGCGGTCGGTAAGCTTCTCATTGTCGGCCTTGATGATCACGTCTCCGGCTTTGAGGCCGGCCTTTTCCGCGGCGCTGCCTTTCTCGACTGACCGGACCAGCACGCCTTCGCCATCTTTCACGCCAAAGTATTCTCCCAGTTGGCGCGTCAGGCTCTCAGTCTGTACCCCCAGGACGGAGGAGTACGTCTGTATCTGAAACGGCAGGTCCATGCCGTTGCGGGGAAAGACTGGCACATGCGGCGATGGCACAATGATGCGCGGACGCGCCTGCGCTACGACCGTGCCGTGATCGGCGAGCTGCACGTTGATTTTCATGGGATTGCCATCACGGCTGATGCCCAGCGCGACGGTGCGTCCCGGGGGCACTTCACGGATCAGGCGGCGGATCTGCTCTTCGCTTTCCACGGCCGTGCCGTTGAAATCGAGAATTACATCGTGCTCGCGCAAACCTGCTTTGCCGGCGGGAGCATCAGCGTCTACCATTGTGATCTCTACTCCGCGCTCTTCTTTCAGTTTTAGCGCGGCCAGCCGATCAGTGGTCACATCACGTATGTCCACTCCCAGATAGGAGCGCCCAGCAGCATAAAAATAGCCTGGGAGCTGATGAGACAGCGCGTCTGGCTGGGGCGTGGGCTCGGCGGCAATGGCCGCCACGGCCAGCCCGCCGATCAGCACCAGTGCGATTGAAATTTTGTGGTTCATGAGGGAACCTCCGAATTTGTGTTTTAGGGCCTTGCTTCTCGCTTAATCTCGATATTCCCTGCCGTCGTGTGGACGTGCAGCAGCGGGCCTCCGCCGTTCAGGCTGCCTTCAGCATAAAACTCGCGTGGCCCCATGGTGCCCGCGGGCCGGGTAATTTTCAGTTCGCCAAACTCACTGCGGATACCATAACTCCGCGCCGCTTCCACCGCCGCGCGCACATTCACTCCCAGCCCTTCCGGGACGTACACAATAATGTCGCCCATCTGGGTTTCCAGCTTGGAATCGGTGAACGGCGCTCCGCCCGACGCCAGCTTTGCCATGATGGCGCCTGCGCCGGTTTCCGCGCGCACTCCGCCTCGCACCGGCCCAATATGTATGCTGCCGCCTCCGGTTTCGATCTCCGCTGCCCCGGCGATATCGTTCAGCTCAATGTTGCCGCCGGCGGTTTCGGCTTTGATCTTGCCATCGCACTTGGTGACTTGGATGGACCCGCCACCGGTCTGCAGCGTCATCACCTTGGCCCAGCCGATGTTCAGGTTTCCGCCGCCCGATTTCGCCCTCACATGGCCCGCCGCGGACACCAGCCGTATGCTGCCGCCTCCGGTCGAAGCCTCAACGTCGTTCCCGACCTTGCCAATGTCAATATTTCCGCCCCCGCTCGATACCGCGATTACGCCGGTAATGCGGTCCAGTTGAATCGCGCCTCCGCCTGTCTTGGCTTCGACGCGCCCGCTCAAGTTGTTGGCCGCCACCGCGCCGCCTTCAGTTTCCAGCCGCACCAGCGCCGTTTGCGCTGGCACCTGGATGTCAAAATCAATCGAGCCCTGGTTCGATCCTTCGCATTCAGCCTGAAGCACCACGGCTTCGCCAGAGCTATAGGTGGAAAATTTCATGTGCGCCAGTTCGCGGCGGGCGCGCGCCTCGCTCGCAGCGTGTACATGCTCGCGAATCGTATAGGTTACGTTGTTCTGCTGCGCGCCCTGTATGTGGATTGATCCGCTGCTGGACTTTACCCGCACGGTCTTACCCGCGGAAAACGTTCCTGAAACTTCCTGGATCCACTCATTGCCCTGAGCTCGATACAACCGCGGGCTGGGGCTTTGCGCGACCGCGGCGGAAACAAAGCCAGCCGCAAGAATCGCGGTCGCGAGTTGTAGCTTCTTCTTCATCGTTGCTCGTTTTCTTGGTATTTAGTACTTAGTATTTGGTATTTAGCCAAAACTTCACTGTCTTACGATCATTCACAGAACGCACTTTCATTCAAAGCCGTTCGCACCCTCCACAAAAAGCCAAATACTAATTACTAACTACGGCTCTTCTAATCCAAATGTGGCATGCTCGCCAGGTATCTCTTCGATTCCTCGCGGATAAACTTGTTCGGCTCGCGCTCAGCCAGCACCGTCAACGCGGAGCGCACGCTGGTATCGGCTTTCACCACATCCAGCAGGCTGATGGCTTCCTGGCGTACGCCGGCATTATTGTCGTGCAGCAGCGCTTCCACCACGGCGTCGCGAACTTGCACGTCGCCTTTTACATAGCCCTTCAACGCGTCCAGTGACTTCAACCGCACGCCGGGGTTCCTGTCATAGCGCAGTCTTTCCATCAAGGCCTCGCGCACCGCGTTGTCTTCCGTGCCCCGCGTCAGCGCGTCCAGTGAATCCAGCACCAGGCTGGAATTGCGGTTGTTGCGCGCCGCCAGCAGCAGCAACTGCCGCACTCGCGGATCGTCCGCTGTCCCGCTCAGGGTCTGCGGCTGCAATGTGTTGTATTTGATCTGCACCTGGTTGGAATTTGCCGCGGGAGAGATGGATTCAATGTTGGCGATGTTGGCTTCCACGGGTTGAACGCCACCAGCATTTCCGCCGCTATTGTCAATGATCGGCGATTTCTCTGCGTGGGTCATCTTGTACGTTGTTCCCACGCCTCCGGCAAACCCAACGATCAGCAGCGCGGCGGTCAGCGCCGGGGCCAGCTTGATCTGGTGGAACCAGCCTGTGGCGTCAAAGACAAACGAGCTGAAAATGTTGCGCGACTGCTCCGCGTGCTCCAGCGCTTCCTGCAACTGCATTCGATTGGCGGCCAGAAAGCTGGGAGAAATTTCCTTCACCGGAGCAGCAGCCATGGCGTCTTTCAATTCAACGGCCGCGTCCAGCTCTCGCCTGCACCCCAGGCAATGCCGTACGTGTTGCTCAAACTCGAACTTGGCGTCGTCCGCCAGCTCGCCGTAGATGTACAAAACAACGTTCTCTTTGGTCCAATCGCAGTTCATACTTTTTGTTCCTATCGAACTCTTAACTCTTCGGGCTTTCTCTATCTGCGCAACAGCTTGCTTCTAGCTACTGCTCTTTGCTTTTAGCTCTTGGCCCGACAACCCACCACCGCAGTCCGGGGCTTCCGACAAGCCCAATTTTGGCTTGGCGGAGTCGCTCTCGCCTGCGACTTCTTCTTTTGTGGCACAGGCACTCTTGCCTGTGCTCGCTTCCATGGAGCTTTAGCTCTTGGCCCTTAGCTCCTGCAAACCCATCATCAACTACCGGGGTGGAGCAGGCATTTATGCCTGCGCTCCAATTGCTAAAAATTCCCTGGGCTTTAGCCCCTGCATTAACAACCGCCTGCATCTTCCACTCAAGCCAAAAGCCAAAAGCCAAGAGCCAAAAGCCAAGAGCCAACCACCGCTGCTCACCGCATCGGCGTCAACGCGCTTCTCAACTTCTGCGTCGCCCTAAAGAGCGTATTCTTGGCCGTCTCTTCCGTTGTGTTCAGCATCTCGCCAATCGTCCGCAGCCGCAGGCCCTGATAATGTTTCAACTCAAACACCATGCGCTCGCGCGGCGTCAGCTTGGTCAGCGCCTGGTTGATCTTTGACCCCAATTCCCGCCGCATCAAATCGCGCTCCGGGTTTGCGCCCGCGCGGTCGTCGGAGACGCGCTCCAGCACGTCCACCGGCTGCCCGCTTGAATCCATCACCATCTGCGGATCTTCTTTGCGCGTCTGCCGCTTCCTCAGATGGTCCAGGCAGAGATTGGTCACAATACGATAGATCCAGGTATAGAAAGAGCACTCAAACCGAAAATTTCCAATATGCCGATAAGCCTTGAGAAACGCTTCCTGGTAGATGTCATGGGCGTCGGCGTCCGATCCGGTCAGGTGCATGGCCAGGCGCAGCACGGCCTGGTCGTACTGGCGCACCAGTGTCTCGAAAGCTGCACGGTCTCCGCGCTGAGCGGCGCGTATCAGCTCACTGTCGTTGATTCGACTTAGGGCTTGACTCACCATCTCTCCGGAAGAATGGGAGCTTCTAGCATCACCGCTCGCGCCAACCGTCACTCCTATAAATGCTGAGTCGGCCGGCATCTCTTCTGTCCTTGGTAATCCTCTCTCCTTGCAATTACTTGGACGGGGCCAACAGCGATACGTAAGCTGAGAGTATCCCATTTTCGAACACTTGGGAAATGCCGGGACGACCGGTAAATTCCCGGGGTTCAGTCGCTCCACCCGCCCCATTCGGCCCCAAAAACCTGCCCATGCCAAGGTGCAAACTCGTTCCGATCTGGAACTGCCCTGACCTTCCCCCTTTGTGTTCCTTCGTGCCCTGCGTTGTTCAAGCTCTTGGTTTGTGGTTCCTGAATTTCCCCTTTGCGTTCCTTTGCGGTAAAGTCCTTTGCTCCTGGGGTTTCAAATTTTGGCAATTACCCGATCTTGGCAATTTTGGCAATCTCCTTTGATCCGCGCTCATCCGCTCAAATCCGCGGTAAATGGTCTTGCTTTTCCGATCACGGCGATTCCGGCGATCCATCCCTCTGTCATCCCGACCGAAAGCCGAACGACCCCGAGCGAAGTCGAGAGGGGATGTGAGGCTGAGTGAAGGGATCCCGATGCTTTGTCCTGTGCCATGCCCCATCAGGGAGTTCTTCCGATGCACTCGCCTTCGCTCCCCGCTTTTCAATTTTGGCAATTACTCGGGTCCCCCGTGCGCGTGGTTTTCGCGTGACGGGGGTGGCGTTTACGATTACGGCGATTACGCGCGATGTCGGCGATCCATCAATCTCCCCTTTGCGTTCCTTTGCGTCCTTTGCGGTAAAGGCCTTTGCTTTTGATCCGCGCTCATCCGCGCAAATCCGCGGTAAAGCTTTCGGTTTTTCGATCACGGCGATTCCGGCGATGACGTGCGATCTCGGCGATTATTTCGCGCTTACAAACGCTCTTCCTATTCCGCCAAGCCCCTCTACCTCTTTGATCTCGCCCGCCTCTTTCATCCTCTTTAACGTGTTATGAATCGGCGGCATCACGTGCTTGTACTTGCTCAGGTCATAACCCATTTCGGCCATGTGGTCCCGCACCTGGGTCGGCGTCAGCGGCAGCGCCAGCGGCTGCCGGAACACCCACCGGATAGCTTCCGTCAGCCCCATCTCCTGCCCCACCCCGGAGGCCCCGCCAGCTTCGGCTTGCCTTAACTCATTGATTCTGCTGGCAATATCTGAATCTAACGTTTCACCCGTCAACCGGGCGAGCTGTTCTACAATCGGCCCCCAATGTGAAATCTGCTCTTTGGTCTCAGTTTCCTGCCGCAGCAGCTCCCGGAGCCTATCCCTTGCCGATTCATATATTTTTGACGCAGTTTCGTCTGGCATACTCGTTCTTATATACAAATATTCACATAATGTCAATAACTATTTCACTGATATTCACAATATTTTACCCCTGTCATCCCGACCGAAAGCGGAACGACCCTGAGCGAAGCCGAAGGGGATGTGAGGCTGAGTGGAGGATCCCGACACTCTGTTCCATGCCATGCCGCATCAGGGAGTTCTACCGAGAAATTCCGTCGTTTCCCAAAGCAAAATCACATCGATCCCCAAAAACAGTCTCCAACCGCTTCCCCACTATTCCGAACCGCCGGGTGGAACAGACATTTATGTCCGCGGTTACAGCTGGATCACAACCGAGCTTCAGCCACCTGAAGGCCTTCTGCCCCGTCCTCGATCGAACGCCACGCGACCGAACTCTCACCGATGCCCCATCCCCCCTGTCATCCCGACCGACAGCCGAACGACCGCAGGGATGTGAGGCTGAGTGGAGGGATCCCGACACTTTGTCCTATGCCATGCCGCGTCAGGGAGTTCTACCAAAACAGTTTCACCTGCCCTCGCCAAATCCATTGCCCTTCCAGACCTCCTTCCCTTCGTCGAGATGCCATCCCGAATCCCGCGCTTCCGGTGCTGAACGAGAGCAATTTCCATGCGTTGCTCTTGACCGGATTCGTCCTGCGGACACACCGGCGCGGGTGAGGGATCTGCTTCGCTGCAAACACGCGCGAGCCATCCACCGCTTTTTCATTCTGCACAACGACGAATTGTCGGATCGGCAAAAAAGCAAAGAACCCAAATTTCCCAGCGCCGGAGGCGCGTCGCGAAGTTAGCCCACCTGAGGCGAGCGTAACCGGGGTCCCCGACACGCGCGGTTTTCGCGTGTTGGGGTGGGAGCGAAGCCGTAAGGGTGGGTAAGCGAAGAGACAAAGCCGAGCCCCGTAGGTGGCGACACAAAAAACTCAGCGCTAGAAAAAACTCCTTCCTCGCGCCGTAGGCGCGAAGCGCCAAACTCCCGCTACGAGCTGTGACCACTACACTGCAGTACGCCCAGATACGCGCTCCACGGACCAACCGCCTCACGATACTGGTGGGCCATCACGCGGGACAGTTGATGCACATGAGTAAGATCGTGAACGGCCCAGGTCGCCAGTAGTTGCGAAAGCGTCACCACTCCCAGCGCTGGATGCCTTCCTCGCCGGCCCATGTCTTCGGGCTGTAAATTCAGCGCCTGTAGCGCGGCCAGATTTTCTCTTCGCAGACGGGCGAAATCATCCAGGAGTTGCTCCAGCGACTTGTTGTGACTCTCTTTCGACTGCGCAAAACGGTCAAACGGATCAAATGGGCGCGCTTCCCCATTTTCCAGAATCACGCGGGCCCGTGTCATCCAGTCGGTGCGCTCCCCAACAATCAGGTGGCCCACAATGTCGAATGCGCTCCATGTGTCTTTGCCTTCATTACTGCGCACCCACCTTTCGGGCAGCCCGCGCAACAGCGTATCGAGAGTTGCGGGAGTGCGCGTAAGGACTGCGATAGTGTCGTCCAGGTTGAATTCAGTCAAGGTTGCCATGCTCTACATAGATGACAGCCTGGTGCTGACGACTCAAGTTGAAACAGAAGAAACTATCGAGCGAGAGACACGTATCAGCCCGGTTCTGGCTCGGTTGGGGTGGAGATCGGCGCACAGCGTCAGCGAAGCGCCATTAACCGCGCCGATCCGCGTTGGCCCGCGGTAACCTGAATAAACGAACCACTTGGTCTACAATCACCGCAACGCCGGCCGCGAAGCGTGCCCAAATAAATGGCAACCTCCACTGACACCACGATCATGCCAAAAGCAGCCGCCGACACGCCTACCACCGGGCGCCAGCGGCTGGAATCGCTGGATGTCTTCCGCGGACTGACCATTGCTGGCATGATCCTTGTGAATGATCCGGGTTCTGACGCTTCTTACTGGCCACTGAATCACGCCGACGAGCTCATCACCTCGCACCCATCGGGCTGGTATCCGGGGCAGTGGTGGGTAGAGGCTAACGGCTGGACGCCCACGGACCTGATTTTTCCTTTCTTTCTGTTCATCGTCGGCGCGTCCATGGTGCTCTCGTTTGCGGCGCGGCAGGCGCGTGGCGACTCGCGCCCGCTGCTCATGCGGCATGTGGCGCGGCGGAGCGCGCTGATCCTGCTGATCGGCTACGCCATCCGCATCCTCCCGTATTTCCACTTTGCCCACATGCGCTACCCCGGAGTCCTGCAGCGCATCGCCGTCGTGTACCTGTTCGCTTCCGTGATCACGCTGTGGACCTCAACCCGCGGCCGCATTCTTTGGATTGCCGGACTGCTCGCCGGATACTACGCCGTGATGCGCTTCGTCCCCGTGCCGGGATGCGACCCCGCCGCCTGGATGACACAACATTGCTCGCTTGCCGGATGGCTCGACCGCAAGCTGATGCTTGGCCACCTCTACCGCCACGACTTCGACCCCGAAGGCCTGCTCAGCACCTTTCCTGCGATCGCAACCTCGCTGCTGGGAACTCTCGCAGGAGAATTTTTGCGCGGCGCCGCCGGCCTGCGCCATAAGCTGCGCTGGCTTGCCATTGCCGGTGTCGCTGGCGTGGCTGCCGGATACGCATGCCATCTCTGGTTCCCCATCTCCAAGCCGCTGTGGACCAGCTCCTACGTGCTCTTTACCGCCGGGGCCGCATGCCTGCTGCTAGCCCTCTGCTGGGGGCTTATCGAGATGTGCGGCTGGCGTCTCTGGTCTCGGCCATTCCTCTGGTTGGGATCAAACGCGATCCTTGCTTACGCGCTCTCCACCTTCGTCGCCAAGCTGGGATCGATCATCAAGGTCTCCGACGGAAGCCACACGACGGAAGTCCAGACCTGGATTTTTGAACACTGGTTCGCGCCGCTGGCGCAGCCGAAGAATGCGTCCCTGGCTTTCGCCCTCTGTTACACGGCGCTGTGGACTCTAGTGGTGTGGGCCTTGTACCGGAAGAAGATCTTTGTGAAGGTCTAACGGCTCAACGCCGCAACCTGCGTCGGCCTTGTTACCGCTGCCTGCTGTTTCGCCGGCTCACTCGGCTTCGAACCAACCAGCTTCATGTACTCGGTCAGCGTCACAAAGCGATAGCCGCGCGCTTTGAGATCAGTGATCAGCCTTGGCATGATCGCCGCCGTGGTCGAAAGCTCATGGAACGCAAGAATATGCGTAAAGGTGCCTTTTTTCTCGCGCTGCGCCACCTGTTGCAACACCGCGTCCGGCAAAGAAGGCTTAGGACATCCCACTGCCTTGCCCGCGCACAGATAGTCGAGCGAGTTCACGTCGCGCAGCGCCATGGGATTCTCCGATGAGATCGTCAGCACGCGATACCCCCGCTGTTCAAGGTCGTGCCGCGCGTCGCTGGTAATAATCCAGTCCGGCGGCCGGACATACCGAGGCTGCGAGCCGGTGACTGCCTTGATGGCCTGCGCTCCGCGGTCTACATCGCCCATCACCCACTGCTCACCATTTTTCTTCTCGGCGCGGCGCAGCTCCAGGTGGCTGTAGGTGTGGTCTTCCAGCTCGTGGCCGCGACGGATCAACCGTTCCGCGGCATCAAGGCATGTCACGCCAATATCTTCTTCGTGCCTGGGCTCGCCCCACGTCTTGGGCGTAAGCCGCCAGCCCACAACAAAAAACGTCGCCTTCACGCCATTCTGGTCCAGGATATCCGCCAGCCCTTGCGCGGGATGCGCCGTTTTGCTGCCAAAAAGGACATAGGGCCGGGGCCCATCGTCAAATGTAAGCGCGATCAACTTGTCGCCGCGCAAAGCGGAAGTCGTGTCAGCGATAGGACGCGCCGTGGCAGACCGACCCTCTCGGGGCATCGCGCTGCTCGCAACCGCATGGCTGCCACCAGCCGACGAATCGCCCGGACCAATCCCGGTGCCTAGGTTGTTGGAACCAAAATTGTGTGAACCGCTGCATGCGCCGAGCAAAGCGAGAGCGGCAATCGACAACAAGAATCTAACGTAGCCCATCAAGATCACCCCGAACCGCCCGGATCAATTCCCGCGAAACGGTCCAACAGCAAACACTTGTGCGGGGGAGACGGATGAACAAGAAGTGGCGATGGCGGATCAGTTATGAAATTTTTATCACGGGCGAGGCCCGTTGGTTAGAGCCCGAAGGTCGGTGACGAAGGTAATCAAATGGCAGATGGAAGGATGACCGGGAAAAGCCAATCTCACCACGGATAAACACGGATGACGCGGATTTATAAACTTAAAGATGGTCCTAATTGAAATATTTTTGATCCGTGTAAATCAGTGCTATTAGTGGTAAGGGTTGGGTTCTTGCTCGATCAGCAAAACCAAGCGGCAATACCCCTGGCGATTCATCCTGATCTGCGTCAATCCGCGTTGATCCGCGGTAGATATCCTGTCCTGGCTGTTTACGAGCATTCTTAGCTAGTTCTCGCTCGCGCGCACCTTCCGCAAAATCCCGGCTGAAGCCAGCGTGACCACCAGGCCAACCGGGAAGACCTCCATGAACGTGAGGGCCACATTGTTAACTGGATTGTCGTACATCTGCTTGAACTGCCTTGCTTCCCGCACTTTCTCGTCGATCTTCTGCTGGCTCGCCCCGGACGCCTTTGCGCGCTCCTCCATGTGTGCGGCGTATTTCTCGCCGAAGCCGGGCATAAGTTTAAAATAGACGACTTCCCAGCTCCCTACGTAGCACGCGCTGGAGATCAACGTAATCAGGATGCCCACTGCGAACCCGCGGCCGAAGGTCAGGCGTCCACCCCCAACATTCTCCCGGTACGAACGCACTCCAAAGAATATGAAGAGCGCTGAGAGCACAAGCCCGGTGTAACCGAGAATTTCCCCTTTGTCCCATCCGATCTTGTCAGCGAACGGGAGCGTCGCCTGCACCATCACGGTGGTCACCGCGCCGGAAATCAGTCCAAAGGTCAAAACTGTCTTTTTCATCGGATTTAAATCTCCTTCCGGCCTGAAATGTAGCGGCCGAAGAGGGCGATTGTCGTCATACTTTAGGGTGATTCTGCGTCGGCAGCGCGAAAAATCATTCTTTCGGGTGGCGCAGAAAGCGCCCTTACGGGATTAGCCGGGCCGTCTTGCCGATCTGTACGGCCTGGGTCCGCCGCCGGGCGCCGAGCTTATCGAACAGCCGGCTGGAATGGGTCTTTACTGTGTTCTCGCTCACGAACAGCCGCGCGGCGATCTCCCGGTTGCTCAATCCGGCGGCGATGAGGCCCAGAATCTCCAGCTCGCGCGCGGTAATGCCGAGCTGCCGCAGGCGCGTCTCATCGGCGACGAATGGTTCTTTGTTCTGGAGCTGGGCCGGCGCCGAAGCTTCCTTACTGACCGTTGCCGGCTTTTTTCGGGTGAGCGTCAGCCCCAGCCAGATGCCGAGCCCGGCAAACAAGGCGGCCACCAGGCCCACGTAAATCTCAATCGAATGCTCCACCACCAGAAAGCGGTACTCCGTCAGCTTCAGCACCGCGATGAGCACCCCGCCGCAAAGCCCGTAGAGCAGGATGTCGCGCACCGCGCGGCGGCGCGCATTCTGGGCGGACTCTCTTGGGGAGCTCACGAGGGAACAATGATAAACGATTGCTGAAGACCGCAATTCCTTCCGCAGGCGGCGAGCAAAGCCGCCTTCTCCAAACAAAATATTTCCCTTGTTTTCAATCTGATGCGCCTCATTTCGCCAAAAAGGACTTGACTGTGTATCAGTGTTATAGTTATGTATAACAGTAAATAGCGGTCGATCCAGCCGCCTGAAGGAGAATTAAACAAATGAAACCTCTTCGCATTACGCTTCCCGTTATCTTGATCTCCATCCTGCTGTGCTCCACTTCCACCGTGGCTTTTGCCCAGTCTGACGCGCACAAGCCCGCTGCCCAGCCTGCCGCGCCAAAATCTGACGCGCAAAAATCCTTCGATCAACTAAAGACTCTTGCCGGGACCTGGCATGCCACAGTCACCACTGACCCGCCGGTAAAAGAGATGGGAGACGGCGCAATCGCTGACGTTTCGCTGCGCATTACCTCCCGCGGCAACGCGCTAGTGCATGAGATGGGCGAAAACGGAAAAGACGATCCCACCAAGTACGACCATCCGGTTACCATGTTTTATCTGGATAATGACCGCCTGGTCCTCACCCATTATTGTGACGCCGGCAACCGGCCTCGTATGGCGGCCAGAACCTCGCCGGACGGGAAGACCCTGGAGTTTGATTTTCTTGATGTCGCCGGCAACACCAAGTATGGCCACATGCAACACGCGGTATTCACCTTTATTGACGCGAACCATCACACCGAGGACTGGACCTTTGAGATGAAGGGCGACAAGTTGATGCACGCGCACCTGGACTTGCAGCGCGTAAAGCAGCAAACAGCTTCCACCCGCTAAGGGCAATTAAAAAACGCCTAACAGGAAAACAAGCAACCGGAAAACCTGATGGACCGTGAATGGAATGACAGTCAGCCGATTTACCGCCAGTTGCGGGACCGCGTCGTCGCAATGATCCTCGACGGGGTTCTGAAAGAAGGCGATCCGCTGCCCTCGGTGCGCACCGTCGCCGCCGAATATCGCGTCAATCCACTCACGGTTCTCAAGGGCTATCAGCAACTTGTGGATGAAGGGCTGGTGGAAACCCGGCGCGGCCTGGGCATGTTCATCAATGCCGGCGCGCGCAGCCTGCTGCTGCAAGGTGAACGCCAGAAATTTCTCTCTGAAGACTGGCCCCGCATCCACGCAACCATTCAACGGCTCGGCCTGCGGGCGGAAGAACTCCTGGATGGCGCAAAACCATCTCCGGATTCCACGCCGCAAAAGACTCCGGAGCCGGGCCCGCACAAAAAAGAGGAGCGCTGAAGCGATGGCATGCATAGAAGCTCGCGGTCTCCGCAAATCGTTTGGAACTACCATTGCGCTGGACGGAATCAATTTCCGCGTGGAAGAAGGCCGCATCCTGGGAGTGGTTGGCCCTAACGGCGCCGGAAAGACTACGGCGCTCAACGCAATCTTGGGCCTCGTTCCATATCAGGGCGAGATGCGCGTGCTGGGACGTAATCCATGGACCGAGCGCGACCAGCTAACACGCGATGTCTGCTTCATTGCCGATGTCGCGGTGCTGCCGCGCTGGATCAAGGTCTCACAGGCGCTCGACTACGTTGCCGGCGTTCATCCTCGCTTTGATCGCGCCAAGGCGGAGTCTTTTCTCGCCCGGACCACCATCAAGAAAAACAGCAAGGTCAAGCAGTTGTCCAAGGGCATGGTGGCGCAGTTGCACCTCGCATTGGTGATGGCCATCGACGCGAAATTGCTGGTGCTGGACGAGCCCACGCTGGGTCTGGACCTTCTCTATCGCAAGCAATTCTATGATGGGCTGCTCAATGATTACTTCGATCGCAACCGCACCATCGTGGTGACCACGCACCAGGTGGACGAACTCCAGAATGTACTCACCGATCTGATCTTCATGGACCGCGGCCGCATCGTGCTGGATAGCAGCATGGAAGAGATCGAATCGCGCTATCTGGAATTAACGGCGCATCCCGGGCAGGTTGAGGCAGCCCGCTCTCTCAAGCCGATTTACGAGCGCAACGTGCTCGGCCGCAGCGTGATGGTGTTTGATCGCGCCGATCGCGGGCAACTCTCTGCTCTGGGAGATGTGCGAACGCCCGGGATCGCTGATTTGTTTGTTGCCGTGGTGGGCGACCATGCGGGCGAGTCGAAAGGAGCCAACGTATGAACACTCCAAACATCGCCTCGCCAGTGCCGTCGCGCGGCTCGCAGGAAAGCGCTCCCAGGACGATTTCCTTCTTCCGGTCCTTTTACTGGTCCGTGCGGCGTGAGTTCTGGGAGAATCGCCTCATCTATGTCGCTCCGTTGGCCGCTGCGGCCATCTTTCTTGGCAGCTTGATAGTCAATATGATCGCTCTGCGGCACCGCATGCATGGCGTTTGGCCTGTTGGTGCGCTGCGCCAGCACGATGCGCTTGCCCTGCCCTACGAACTCTCCGCCGCCCTGATCATGGGCATCGCCATGGTCGTGGGGATCTTTTATTCGCTGGACGCGCTCTATGGCGAGCGCCGTGATCGCAGCATCCTGTTCTGGAAGTCGATGCCGGTCTCCGATCTCACAACGGTCCTCTCCAAGATGGCGATTCCGTTGGTGATTATCCCGGTGCTCTCTTATGCCATTACCCTGGTCACGCACTTCATCATGCTGCTGCTGGCCAGCGCTGTCTTGGTGGGGAGCGGCGCAAACATTGCCGCACTGGGGACGCAGGAGTCTTTCTTCCGCTTTTCGCTCAACCTCTTTTACCACATGCTGACCGTTCACGGTCTCTGGTACGCGCCTCTTTACGCCTGGCTGCTGCTGGTTTCCGCCGCGGCGCCGCGCGCCCCGTTTGTATGGGCGGTCCTGCCGCCCCTGGTGGTCTGGGGCGTGGAAAAGATGGCCTTCAATACCACGTACTTCCTGGCTCTACTGAAGGTCCGGCTGATGGGGCCGCCGGACCCCGAGATGACCATGCCCCCGAATACGGATTTCATGAGCACGCTTATTCCGCGCCATTTCTTTGACCAGCCGGGACTCTGGGCCGGTCTGGGGGTCGCTGCCGTGTTCCTTGCCATTGCAATCCGGCTGCGCCGATACCGAGGGCCGGTCTGAAAACGTCGGCTGACAAACTGGAACTTTTATGACTGGAACTTTATCGCAACGTCTTACACACAGCACTCGCGGCAGAGTCATCATCGCTGCGGGTCTTCTGGGGCTGGCCGTCATGATTGGTCTTGGCGTTTTTGTCACCACCAAGAGCGCTTCACGGCCTTCCACTGATCAGAGATCCACCCGGCTTGTAGACGTCATTGCGCAGACGATCAGTAGCAAGGGAATCGAAGCGGGCGTCGCGCAATATCGCAGCCTGCGGGAGCGAGGATTCCCAGGTTTGCCCGAAAGCATTTCAGATACCAACAATCTGGGGTATCAATTCCTGGGCAAGGGAGAAAATCAGGCGGCTATTCAGATTTTTCAACTGAATGTTGAGACGCATCCCAGGTCTTCCAACGCCTATGACAGCCTGGGAGAAGCCTATGCAGCCGCGGGCAACAAAGATCTGGCGATTGAGACCTATCGCAAGGCGTTGGAGTTTAATTCCGAAAACACAAACTCAAAAGCCGCGCTGTTAAGACTCACGGGCCGGCCGGCAACGCCATACTCTCCGCTGCTGTGGTTTCATATCGGCGGCGGCGCCATTGGATTGCTCTCTGGGTTTCTGGCCCTGGTTTTGCGCAAAGGTTCCCGCCGGCATCGCCTGGCAGGAAAAGTATTCGCCGTGTCCATGATGTGCATGGCCGGAGCTGCGGCATGGCTGGCTTTTATGAAATCCCAGCCGTCGAATGTCCTGGCAGGTACTCTCACGGTTTACTTTGTGGCTACAGCCTGGGCCACGATCAGACGCCGCGCCGGAGAAACCAGCAAGTTTGATTGGGTCGCGTTGCTGGTCCCATTGGCGGTCGGGGCTGTCATGATGACAAACGGAGTGCAGGCGCTCAACAGCCCAACCGGCTCGAAATATGGGGTTCCCGCTGGGATGCACTTCTTTCTCGGCGCCATTGCCTTATCTGCAGCCGCGGGAGACGTTCGTATGCTGCTCTGCGGCGGGGTCTTCGGCACACAACGTATCGCGCGGCATCTCTGGCGGATGTGCTTTGGCCTGTGGATCGCCGCAGGCTCGGTGTTCCTGGCCCGGCAACAACTCTTTCCCGCATTCTTGCGGAACACCGGCGCGCTCTATGTGCTGACTGCTTTGCCGCTATTGATGATGATTTTCTGGATGGTACGGATTCGCTTCACAAATGAATACAAGCTAAAGCCGAGGCCAAGCCGGAGCGATGCCTATTCGCTGCGCGCTTAGGGTAGCGGCGCATTGTGATCGGCATGAATTCACAACAACGGAAGAAGCAGGCCGGCGCAGTAAAAGAAATTTTTTCGATGTGGCACGCGAGCGCGCCCTAAACACGATCTTCATGATTTCTCGCAAGGATGAACCAATATGAGCACAGCAGTAATGACTCCACGGACCAAGGAATCGTCGCTTCGACTGATAGCAAGAATCACCGCAGCGCTTTATCTCACCACCATACTGACGGGAATGTTCTCCGCCGGTTACGTGAGCGGCAAGCTGGTGGTCAGCGGCGACGCAGCGGCCACGGCGGCCAACATGCTGGCACACCGCGGCTTGTTTCAGCTGGGCTTTGCAGTCTACCTCATCGAAATGGCGTGCCAGATCGCCATGACAGCGCTCTTTTACCACCTGCTAAAGCCCGCCGGCAGAAGCGTCTCTTTGGTGGCGGCGTTCCTGGGCCTGACCGGCGGCATCATCAAGACATTTAGCCGTCTCTTTTTTATCGCACCACTGTTCATTCTGGGAGGCGCGCACTACTTAAGCGTCTTCAGCGCGGAGCAGTTGCAGGCGCTGGCGCTCCTTTTTCTCAAGGTGAATGACCGTGGCGCCGGCATCGCCCTGGTATTTTTTGGATTCTATGCCATCCTGACGGGCTACCTCATTATCAAGTCCACCTTCCTGCCTCGGATTCTTGGCGTGCTATCGGTGCTTGGAGGTTTCGGTTGGCTGACCTTCCTGTATCCGCCGCTCGGAGGCCGTCTGTTTCCCTTCATCGCAATGTTCGCGGTTCTCGGGGCAGCAGCACTCATCTTCTGGCTTCTGGTGAAGGGCGTGAATGAGCAACGATGGCAGGAGAAGACAAACGTAGCGGCGGCGTCAATCTAGAAACGAAAGCTGCTGTCAACGGACCATGTGCCTCATTCAAGGCACAGAAGATCTAACAAGGAGAACATTCAATGAAGCACAGCGTTATCTTAACCATCGCGTCTCTGCTCTCGATCCTCTTGTTCACGTTTCATCTGTCGGGCGACATCATCCTTGGGATGGAAAAGGGCGGGGCCTCCAACCTCATTGCTATACCCATTCTGGTCGTCTGGCTGTACGGAACGCTGGTGCTCGGCGAACGGCGATCGGGGTATGTCATCATCCTCGTCGGGTCGCTTCTTGGGCTGGCCGTCCCCGTCGTTCACATGAAAGGCGCGGGTCTTGGCGCCCAGGTGGCCCGGGCCCCCAGCGGAGGCTTCTTCTTCGTCTGGACGACCATCGCGCTCGGCGTGACCGCGCTCTTCTCCGTCATCCTCTCAGCCCGTGGACTGTGGAGCCCGCAATGGGGCCAGTCATCGCCCTCAGCAACTTAGCACGCCTACAATATCCGCGCCTCTCATTCGTCTACACGGATAGAGGGATGTCGTGGCGAGCGTAGATCACATGGCACTCGAACAGGACCAGCGGATCTCTGAAGTGGTGAAGCGGGAGCAATCCCGGCTTCGCAACTTCATCCGCCGGCGCGTGGCTGACCCGGGTGACGTTGAGGACGTTCTTCAGGACGTCTTTTACCGGCTGGTGGAAGCCAATCGCCTGTTGATGCCGATTGATCACGTTACTGGCTGGCTTTTTCGCGTGGCGCGCAATCGCATCACCGATCTCTTTCGCAGGAAGAAACCGGAACCCTTCAGCGACGCAGCAGTCGAGGATGAAGACGGCGAACTGCTGCGCATTGAAGACCTGTTGCCTTCACCCGACGCGGGGCCGGAAGCGCTCTACTTCCGCAACCTGCTTCTGGACGAACTGGAGCTTGCGCTGGACGAACTGCCTGACGAGCAGCGGGAAGTATTCGTCGCGCATGAGCTGGAAGGGCGCAGCTTTAAGGACTTGGCGGAAGAAACCGGCGTGAGCGTAAATACGCTGCTCTCGCGCAAACGCTACGCGGCGCTTCATCTCAGAAGACGGCTGCAAAGCATTTATGACGAACTTACAAAGCCATAATTTTTGAAAGCATGAGGGGTAATTAATATGACCAGAGGAAAGCGAAAATTATTTTGGATTATTCCGGCAGCGATTCTGGGGATGGCGCTCTTTGTATTCATCGGCGGAGAAATCGTAATGCGCCTGTGGAACTGGCTGCTGCCCATGTTATTCGGCTGGCGCCAGCTTACCTTCTGGCAGGCCATCGGGATTCTTGCGCTGTGCCGCATTCTTTTTGGCGCGCATGGCTTTCGCGGGCCTCGCTCCAATATGCGCCGCCGCATGCAGGAGCGCATGGATGAGCGATGGGACCGCATGACGCCTGAAGAACGCGAACGTGCCCGGCAAAGCTGGCGCGGCCGTTGCGGCTTTGGGCCGTCCGCTGGCGAAGGCCAGGGACAATGAAGCCGCGCCTGGATCGCACGCCGCGGGGCATTTTATGAAAGCGATTGTGTGCACACGATACGGATCGCCCGATGTGTTGCTGCTCGCGGACCTGCCAAAGCCTGTCCCCGCGGACAATGAAGTCCTGATAAAAGTTCGCGCCGCTTCCGTCAATGCTTTTGACCTGCATTTTGTTCAGGGTAAGCCGCTGCCTATCCGGCTGCTGTTTGGGCTGCGCAAGCCAAAGAGCCGGCCAGGCCGCGATGTCGCCGGCCAGGTGGAAGCGGCGGGCGGCAAGGTAACGCAATTCAAAGCGGGCGACGAAGTGTTCGGCGTGTGCCCTGGCGCACTTGCCGAGTACGCCTGCGCCGCTGAAGATAAATTGGCGCTGAAGCCGGCCGGCGTTTCGTTTGAGAACGCCGCCACTCTGCCCATCGCGGCCATCACCGCTCTCCAGGGTCTCCGTGACGTGGGCCGTATCCAGTCGGGCCAAAAGGTCGTGGTGGATGGCGCTTCGGGCGGCGTGGGCACATTTGCCGTCCAGATTGCCAAATCGTTCGGAGCTGAAGTCACGGCCGTGTGCAGCACCGGCAAGCTGGATACGGCGCGGTCGCTCGGCGCCGACCATGTAATTGATTACAAGCGTGAAGACTTCACGCAAAGCGGGCGGCGCTACGACCTGATTTTTGGCGCGAATGCATATCATCCGATCTTGGCCTACCGGCGCGCGCTCACTCCCAACGGAATTTATGCCGTTGCAGGAGGAGGCGGGGTTCAGCTTCTTCAGTTCATCAGCCTGGGATTATTCCTCTCAGTGATCGGGAGCAGAAAAATGCGCGTCGTAAGCGCCAGGATAAAACAGAAGGACCTGGCAATTCTTGCAGGAATGCTTGAGTCCGGAAAGCTCGTGCCCGTCATCGATCGGCGTTACCCTTTAAGTGGCGCGGCGGATGCTCTCCGCTATCTTGAGGAAGGACATGCCAGGGGGAAGGCGGTAATCACCGTCGATTGAAATAGTGAAGGCGGTTGCGTAATCGCGCTTTGTCCCCAAAAACCAAACCGCGGATAACCCGGATTTGCGCGGATCGTTTTGAGCCGCGCTCATCCGCGCCAATCCGCGGTAGATGTTGTACGAAAAACCTTCGGCCTACGCTTCCGCTTCTTTCTCCACCGTGACCTTGATCTTGCTGATCACGTCGCGATGCAGGCGCACCGGTACTTCAAACTCGCCCAGGCTCTTGATAGGCTCATTGAGCTGGAGCTTGCGCCGGTCAATGTTGAAGCCCTTGTGCTCCAGAGCCTCGGCAATATCGGACGAGGTGACCGAGCCAAACAGATGGTCTTTCTCTCCGACTTTGCGCTGAAAGCTCAGCGCGGTGCCGTCCAGTTGCTTGGCCAGGGCGTCGGCGTCAGCCTTCTCCACCGCCGACTTGCGCACCGCGGACTGCTTCATCTGCTCGATCACTGCGCGGTTCGCCGCGGTGGCTTCAATGGCCAGCTTGTGCGGCAACAGGTAATTGCGGCCATATCCTTCCGCGACCTTCACCACTTCGCCGCGATGGCCCAGCTTGGGAACATCTTCTTTGAGAATGACTTCCATTTCAGAATCTCCAGTTAAGAATCTCGCGATGCTACTGCATCTCTTATTTGACTTCATCCACAGGCTAGTGAAGCAGCCTTCAACCTCAAGAAACTCGCTCCCGTCACAGGGTGGAGCAGGCATTTATGCCTGCGGTAATGCCCGGACTAGCCTCGGCTTTAGCCACTGAGGTAAAAGTGCTACCCAACTTCTCCGTGCCTCCGTGGTGAGTGCGGTCCTACCGCGCGGCAAACGGCAGCAAAGCGATGTTGCGCGCCCGCTTGATCGCCGATGTCAACCGGCGCTGGTGCGGCGTGCACACGCCGGTCAGCCGCCGTGGAACGATCTTGCCCCGCTCGGCCACAAATTGCCCGAGCAAACGCACGTCCTTATAGTTGATGTCGTCGATTTTCTCCACGCAGAACTTGCAGACTTTCTTGCGCCGGAAAAATTTGCGTCCGCCATCGCGCCCGCCCGGTCCACGATCGGGCCGCGGACCATCCGGCCTTCCGCCCTGGGGCCGCGGCGATGGTGTTGATACTTCCTGATTTTCGTCAGCCATAACTCTCCTCAATATTCGAGCTCTTACGGGGGACAGTTGCCCCCAGAACGTGTCAGTCGTCAGCTTTAGCTGGCGGCTTGATATGACGTATCGGATTCGCATCCCGCTTCTTTTGTTCTTCCAAAGTGCGAACAGTAAGAAACGAGATTTTTGCCTCAGAAGCTTTTAGGCGTTGCCCTAATGCTTCAAAAAACGGCCGCCCAACACCCTTTAGCAACGAATCTTCAAATTCCATGTGATACTTCGACATATTTAATTCCCACAGTCAGCAGAATCTCAATTGCTCCTGAGTGCTGATTGCTGAATTGCTCTTATGCGTTGACCGCCGGACTTTCAGCTTCAGCAGCCTGTGACCCTGCCGGTGGTCTCTTGACCTTGGCCGCGCGCAGCTTCCGCACTTTGTCCAGCCGTTGCTGTTCCTCGTCCGTGCGCACGGTAATGAACTTGATCACCGGCTCAGAGACGCGCAGGCGGCGCTCCAGTTCGTGGATGGCCTTGCCGTCAGCCTGCAGGACGAACAGCACATACTGGCCGTCGGAAAATTTCTTTACGTCGTACGCCAGGCGGCGCTTTCCCATCTTTTCCGTGTTCTGTATCGTTGCCCCGGCCGTGGTGGCATGGCCCTGCAGCGTTGTAATCAGCTTGTCCATGTCTTCTTCCAACAGGTCAGGCCGTACGATAAACATCACTTCATAGCTTCGTTGCATGTCTTCTCCATTTGTCGCTTCGCTCCAAACCGCTTTAGAGCCTGGTGTACCGTCAGCTCCTTCCGCGCTTGAAGCGCGCCGCTCAGCGCGTAAAGCGGCTTTGCGGCTTTGATTTCAAGAATTGCTGTTTCTTCAACTACCAAATACTTCGCGCGGCTGTTTTGCCGCCCACAAAAACTGTTTGAGCTCCCAAACAAAGCCAACTACCTACTAAGTACCCTCTTCTTCCTGCTTGTTCTTTCTATTAAATCTATTCATCGCGATCAGAATGTTCTCATTCACGATCGTTTGCACCGCTTCCGCAGTCAGGTCCAGCGCTTCATCCACTGCCACCATCTGCGACTTGCGAAAAGGCGCGAGTATGTACTTCGCTCCGCCCTTTCTCGGATCGTCCGGGGCCACGCCGATCCGTATCCGCGCAATTTCCTCGGTCTGCAGCGCGTCAATGATCGACTGCATTCCGTTGTGCCCGGCTGACGAACCCCGCGCCCGCACCCGGATCATTCCCAGCGGCAGGTCAAGCTCGTCATAAATCACCAGCACGTCCCGCTGCGGCTCAACCTCATACTTCCTGGCCAGCTCCAGCAATGACATGCCGCTCAGGTTCATGTAAGTTTCCGGCTTGGCCAGCAGGACCTCTTCGTTCCCGATCCTGGTCCTGGCCGTCAGCGCCTTGCAGTGGCGGTTGTCGATCATCACGCCGCACTGCTCGGCAATCCGGTCAACCGCAAGAAAGCCGATATTGTGGGGCGTGAACTGGTACTCGATACCAGGATTTCCCAACCCAACAATCAGCCTCACCGCGGCTACTTCTTCTCTTTGGCGGCAGGAGCTTTTTCAGCTTCAGCGCCCTCTTCCGTCTCCTGCTTGCCCTTCTTAATGACTTCAGGCTCAGCCGGACCCGCTGCCGCATCCGCCGCTGCTGCTTCAGGCGTTGCCGCAACTTCTTCCTTCACTGCTGTTACGTGCGCCACGCCCTGATCTTCAGGGGTAATGAACTTGATCTTGCCGCCGTGCGGAAGGTCTTTCACGCGCAGCACCACGCCAAATTCCAGCGCGGAAACGTCCGCATCAATATGGCTTGGAATATCGCCCGGCAGGCACTCAATTTCAACTTCGCGGATGATCTGGTCCATGATTCCGCCCTGCTGCTTTACGCCAGGGGCCTCGCCCACCAGATGGATCGGCACCATCACGCGCATCTTTTCGTCCATGGCAATGCGCTTCAGGTCAATGTGCAGGATGTGGCCGCGGATGGGCTCAAACTGCCAGTCTACGATCATGGCTTTGGTCTTCTCGCTGCCCACCTGGAGATCGAAAATCGTGTTGTGTCCGCTCTCAGAAGCCAGGATCCGCGAAATTACTTTTGGATCAAGGCTTACCGCCACAGTATCTTTCTTGGCGCCATAAACCACAGCCGGCACGCGGCCGCTCACGCGCAGTCTGCGCGCTTCATTTTTGCCGCGCGAACTGTCCGGCCTGGGTTGGGCTTCAACTACTTCTACTGTTGCACTCATTTGTCTCTTCCTTCTTCTCCGCTTCCCTCAGTCAATGTTCTATGCAAACAGAGTACTGACGGAAGTCTCTTCGTGTATGGATTGGATTGCCCGGCCCAGTAGGCCGGCGATCGACAGAACTTTTATCTTGGGCTCGGATTTTGCCGCGCCCGTGAGCGGAATGGTGTTGGTAACAATCACCTGTTCCAGTTGCGACTTCGATATGCGCTCAATGG
>DASSXL010000020.1:0-153525 GCA_035703825.1 Candidatus Angelobacter sp. | reverse complement strand
AACGGAAAATACTTTGAGTTCGCGGATGCGGCGCGCAATGAGCTGCGTGTACTGCGAACCGAAGTCGAGAATGACGATGGATTGTTCTTCCACTAGCAATTTTCTCTGATTCGTGGCTGGGTGTAAAGGCAAATCAGCGCGACGTGGAGTTCTCAGACGGCAAAGCGGAGGAAGCGGCTACGAGCTTTGGGCCGCCAGGTTCAACTCGCGCCGCAGCCAGAGCAAGATATGCGGCCATTCTGGACACATAGAGGAAGTACGCTATGGCCAGGTAGGCCAGCAAAACAACCATAAGCAGAGCAAAATAATTTTGGGGCGCAGTGCCCGCCATGCCGGACGTGAGGCCGCAAATGGCCACGGCCACCAGCAGCAGGGCGATACGCATCAGCAAAAAGACGAAGCCCGTGCCGGCAAAGTCAGAGCGCTGGGACCGCACAGTCTGGCGGGCTTGGCGTATCGCGCCCAGAAAACTCTGCTCCTGGTGGCCGAAGATTGCAGCCAGCGAGAGATACCAGTTCAACACCAGCCAGAAAGCGGCGATGAGCACGACTGAAGGCATCATCATCAGGTAAAAAAGCAAAAGGTCCGGCTTGGGGCCGTGGGTTGCGATACGCACCGCACCGAAAATGGCGGCGACCAACAAGATCAGCGAAAACCAGCTAAAGAATCCACGCAATATCTGTAGCGCCAGCACGCTGCGGAAGCGCAGGCAGGTAAGTCCGGGACGCAGCCGCTTGACGGTGACAAAGCGTCCCAGCGCGGAGAAGATGCTCCACAGCAACGCCATCGCGAGTGGCAGGGCAATCGCGGCAATGACGGCTTTGATGCCCAGAATCAACAGAATCGTCAAAACCAACTGTCCCATCCTCTGGGGATCGCGGCTGCGCGAAGCCGAATCCCAGGCATTGCCGATGTGTAATGGCCCCAGGAGCATCACTCCCACGGAAACAATCAAGAGACAAGCCACAATGATGAACGACCACCGCCAAAGAATTTCAACCAGAAAAATAGCAGGGTCGCGAGTGACGGCCCGGAGACCCTGCGTAATGGGATTGGGTGGTCTAGTCATCTGTAACCCTGGAGTGCCTTGAGATCAACGGGCCACCACGTTTACCAGCTTGCCCGGCACAAAAATCACCTTCACCACTTGCTTGTCAGCAAGGGCGGCCCGGACTTTCTCGTCGGCAAGCACACGCTCACGCACAGCTTCTTCAGGGCTGTCCGCTGGGAAAACCAGGTGGCTGCGAAGCTTGCCGTTGACCTGCACGGCATACGTGATCTCATCTTCTTTGGCCAGCGCTGGATCATATGCGGGCCAGGGATGGCGGAGCAAGCTCTCCTTCTCGCCCAACATCTCCCATAACTCCACGGCTAGATACGGAGCAAACGGCGCCAGCAACAACACAAGCCTGCGCTGGACATCGGCCAGCAACGCCGCGGGAAATTTGCCGGTGCCGATCTCATCTTCCGCGGCATAAAGCTGGTTCACGAACTCCATAATCGCGGCCACTGACGTGTTGAAGTGCCAGCGCCCTTGAAAATCCTCGGTGATGCGTTTGATCGTCTGGTGCAGCTTGCGCTCGATCTGCCGGGCCTTTGGCGATTGCTCAGTAGTTGGAACCGGTCTGGCTCCATTGCCCGACTGCGGCTTACCCGCTGCATGTGCGTTGCGCATCACAAAGCGATAGGCCCTGCCGAGAAAGCGATGCACGCCTTCAACGCCGGCTTCCTGCCAATCAAGTTCACGATCGGGCGATGTGGCGAAGAGCGAATACATGCGCGTGGAATCGGCGCCAAATCTCGCCACCATATCGTCGGGCGAAACCACGTTGCCTTTGCTCTTGGACATTTTGGCGCCATCTTTAATGACCATGCCTTGGGTAAAGAGGCGCGTCGCCGGTTCATCATTACGGACGATGCCGAGATCGCGCATGAACTTGGTCCAGAAGCGCGAATAGATCAAGTGCAAGATTGCATGTTCCACGCCGCCAATGTACTGATCGATAGGAAACCAGTAATCGACAGTCGCGGTATCAAGCGGGCGGTCCCCGAGTTGCGCGTTGGTATAACGGTAAAAATACCAGGAGGAATCAACGAACGTGTCCATGGTATCGGTCTCGCGACGCGCGTTACCGCCACATTTCGGACAGGTGGTGTTCACAAACTCAGGCACGCGTCCAAGCGGCGATCCACCCTGCAAGGTGATATCAACGTTTTCTGGCAGCAAGACCGGGAGGTCTTTCTCAGGCACCGGCACCACGCCACACTTCTCACAATAGAGCATGGGAATGGGCGTACCCCAATAACGCTGACGGGAAATGCCCCAGTCTTTCAGGCGATAGGTTACCGTCCGCTTGCCGAAGCCACCCTTCTCCGCAACATCACTCATCTTTTCGATGGCTTCCTGGTTGGAAAGCTCACTGAACTCGCCTGAATTGATGAGCAAGCTGTCCTTCTCCGTATATGGAAGCACGGGCGACTCAGGCTCACCCGGCGCGGGCGGTTGGCCAATCCTGCGGGGCAGGATGACGATGCGGATCTCCAACCCGTACTTCTGCGCAAATTCATAGTCGCGTTCGTCATGCGCGGGGACGGACATGATCGCGCCGGTGCCATAGTCCATCAGGATGTAGTTGGCTACCCAGATCGGGACTTTTTCCTGGTTGAACGGATTGATGGCGTGGCGTCCGGTGAAGACGCCGTGCTTCTCGATCGCGCCAACGTCGCCCGCTTCGCGGGCACGCGCCTGCTCGCGCATAAGGTCTTCAACCTTGGAATGCAAATGAGGATCGTTGCCGACCAACTCAGCCACGGCCGGGTGTTCCGGCGCAAGCTGAATGGAAGTGGCGCCGAAAATCGTGTCAATGCGCGTGGTAAAGACGGTGACCTTATCGGTCGAAATGCCCCCATCAATTTTGAAATCAACCAGTGCGCCCTCGCTGCGGCCGATCCAGTTGCGCTGCATGGTGCGCACTTTTTCCGGCCAGCCCTCAAGCTTGTCGAGACCGGCAAGAAGCTCGTCAGAATAGTTAGTAGTGCGCACGAACCACTGTTCCAGGTCGCGCGTCTCAACCTGTGTTTCTTCATGCCGCCAGCAGCAGCCGTCAACCACCTGTTCGTTGGCCAGCACGGTTGCGCATTCCGGGCACCAGTTCACCCGGCTCTTTTTGCGATAGGCCAAACCCTTCGCGTAAAGCTTTAAGAAAAACCACTGGTTCCATCTGTAATATTCGGGCAGGCAGGTGGTGACCTCACGCGACCAATCATAGGCGAAGCCGAGCCGCTTCATCTGCGCCTTCATATGCGCGATGTTACGGAGCGTCCATTGTCGCGGTGGGACATTGTTCTTGATTGCAGCGTTTTCCGCCGGAAGTCCAAACGCGTCCCAGCCCATCGGGTGGAGCACGTTATACCCGCTCATCCACATATAGCGGGCAAGCGCATCACCGATGGCGTAATTGCGCACGTGTCCCATGTGCAACGCGCCGGAGGGATATGGCAGCATCTCCAGCACGTAATATTTTTTGCGCTTGCTTGTATGCGGCTCGGCGGCGTAAAGCCCGGGATCAGACTCCCAGCGCGCATGCCATTTTTCTTCAATGCGCTCGGGTTCGTAGCGAAGCTCGCGCTGCTCGGGCTGGTTTTCGGCGATGTTGATTTTCGTATCGGACATCTCTTCTCTTCTATGCTCTCTTCCGCGTTGCGGAAACCGTGGACACTTCTACTAATGACTTCAACGTGGCAATGTTTCGCAAATCATCGCCCGGTTCTTCAATCGGCGTTTCCGCGATAAACGCCGCGTGTTCCGTGCGCGGATCATTCAGCAACCGGTGAAACGCCTCCAGCCCGATTGTTCCCTGGCCTACGTGCTCATGGCGATCACGCCGTGAACCGCGCGCGTCTTTCGCGTCATTGCAGTGCCAAACCTTCACATTCTCCAGGCCAACGCTCTCATGCAGCTTCTGCATCGTTTCATTCCATCCCGGCTCAGACACAATGTCATAGCCTGATACGTGCGTGTGGCACGTATCAATGCATGCGCCCACGGGACAGACGGGCCGAAGGTATTGCAACAGATGCCCCACTTGATCAAACGATCCGCCCAGGGAAAACTCCGAGCCCGCGGTGTTCTCTATCAAGACGCGAAGGCCAAACTTTTCCAAATCCAATCCCTGCGCGGCTTCGGCAATTGACCGCGCTACCAGTTCCAGACCTTCTTCGCGGCTGCGCCCGCGAAACGACCCGGGATGCAACACCAGGTACTCAGCGCGAAGAGCTAATGCTCGTTGCAACTCTCCGCGAAAGGCCGCCACCGACTTGCGATGGAACTCCGGCGTAGCGCTGGCAAGGTTCACCAGATAACTGCAGTGGACGGCCATGGGGCCAATGGCATATTTCGCCCGCAAGTTAAGCAAGGCATCGCATTGTGGCTGCCCTAGCGAATACGGCTTCCACTGCCGGGGGCTCGATGAAAATATCTGAAACGTGTTGGCGCCCAGCCGGTAAGCGCGCTCCGCGGCCATCTCCACGCCGCCCGCGGTCGAGGTATGAATGCCGATGCGCCTCGGACCGGGCTTGGGCGGCTCGCCTTCAGCCCACAGCAGCACGTCCTTTATGCTCAGCCGTTTGCGTTCTGCCATGGCGGGCCTTTTCCGCCCTGCCATCGCTGAACGGCTACGCTCTGGGCCCTGGGATGACATGCGCTAAGTAGTTGATTTTACCATGCTACAGGCGACACGTGCCCCAAGGCCAAGGAGCGCACAACCGCCTTTGCCCGCCTCTTTAGGAGCGCTTGGCATCCATGTCTGCAGTAATCCGGGTTACAATCATTTGAGAGTTCCAGGTGGAGAAGTTGTCAAATTTTGTCGTTCGCGCCTTCGCTTTGGCAGCCATTTGGCTGGTGAGCGGCGGATGGAGCGGTAACATGCCGATGACTCCAGCCCCTCCTCCGCCGCCCTCGATCAGTACGATTTCGCCAACAATAGTTGCTCGCGCCGCCGGTTCATCGACCTCATTCCCTCTCACTGTCAATGGTGCTAATTTTGAATTTGGTCCATTATTACCTGGAATGGCAGTTTCCACTCTACGCGCTTCATAACTGCTGAACAGCTCACCGCGTTTATTGACCTCACTGATGTTAACCAGGTGGTCTTGAACACGCCATGCGGCGCCACCACCAGCTGCGCCGTCACCATAGACGTGGTCAGTCCCTCTGGAGTCCATTCCAATGCGGTTACGCTTATCATCTTTGTACCGCCGATGATCTGAGCCGGACCATTCTGGAACTGGCATGCAGTAAGGCTTCGTTTCGATTGCTACTCACGCCAAAACCACAGTAAACTGAGAGTTCCATCGGGGGTCAGAACGTTATGTTAGTTGTAATGAAAGCGCAAGCCACGGAGGAGCAGGTACGCGCTGTTTGTGAACGTGTTGAATCGCTTGGTTATCGGGCGCATGCCATCCCGGGAGCCCAGCGCACAGCTATTGGCATCACAGGCAACAAAGGGGCCATGGAGCCGGGCACGCTGGAAGAGATGTCCGGCGTGCAGGAAGTCATCCAGGTCAGCAAGCCATACAAACTAGTGAGCCGCGATGCCAAGGAAGAAGACACGGTCATACGCTTTGCCGGAAGCGACGGCAGCTTTGGCGGCCGCGACCTAGGAGTGGTGGCCGGGCCATGCTCGATTGAATCCCGCGAACAGGCTTTTACGATTGCCGAGCGCGTGGCCAGGGCTGGCGCGCGGTTTTTCCGAGGCGGCGCCTACAAACCTCGCACATCGCCGTACGCATTCCAGGGCCTGGGTGAAGAAGGGTTGAAGATCATGGCTGAAATCCGCGAACGCTTTGGCTTGCGGATCATCACGGAAGCGCTGGATGAGGAATCACTGGCGCTGGTTTCCGAATATGCGGATGTGATCCAGATCGGCGCGCGCAACATGCAGAATTTTTCTTTGCTAAAGAAGGTCGGGCGGTTGCGCAAGCCCGTGATGTTGAAGCGAGGCATGTCAGCCACGCTGGAAGAGTTCCTGATGGCGGCCGAATATATCCTGAGCGAAGACAACTATGAAGTGATCTTGTGCGAACGCGGTGTACGCACCTTTGCCGATCACACGCGCAATACCCTGGACCTGAGCATTGTTCCCGCCGTACAGCGTTTGAGCCACCTCCCCATCATTGTTGACCCTAGCCACGGCACAGGCAAGCGCAATAAAGTAGCGCCGCTGGCGCGAGCAGCCGTAGCGGTGGGCGCGGACGGACTGATGGTGGAAGTACATCATGATCCGGACCACGCCCTTTCTGACGGCATGCAGTCGATCTTCCCAGACCAGTTTGACGAAATGATGGGCGAGATACGGCAGATTGCGGCGATCTTGCACCGCAACATCCAGGAGCCCCGAAACGTTCCAACGACCCAGCCGGCGGTCGCCAAGGCCGGCAGATAGCTTGCGCGCCATCTCCTTAGCCGCTTGTCTGGCGCTGGCGCTGCTCTGCGGCTGCAAGGACACGCCGGAGCCCAGCCCCAACTATCGCGAGTACGCGTATGTCTCCAATGGCGGCAGTAACAGCGTAACGGTCGTTGATCTGCGCGCACTCTCCATTCTGACCACTGTTTCCGTCGGACGCAGCCCGACCGGGCTGGCGGTGAATCCACGGAAGAACGAAATCTACGTCGCCAACACTGAATCCAACAACATCAGCGTGATTGACGCGGAGACCAACAGGGTTGTTTCGACCATCGGTGTGCACCGCGCCCCGTTCTTTATTGATGTTTCGCGCGACGGCAAGCGGGCTTACATAGCCAACTCCGGATCGGCGAACCTGGCGATCATCGACCTGGAGCAGCGCAAGGTGCTCAAGTACGTTCCCACCGGCAACGGCAGCAATCTTGCGCGGCTCACGCCGGACGGCAAGCTGGCGATTGTGGCCCTGCGCGACGAGGATTCAATCGCCGTTGTGGATACAGACAAAATGGCTGTGCGGAGCAAAGTGAAAGTCTGTGCCAAGCCGGTGGAAACGGCGTTTGTCCCGGATTCAAGCAAAGTCTTTGTGGCGTGCAGCGAGTCCAGACAAGTTGGCGTAGTGGATTTGAAGACTGACAAGCTGCTTACGCTTCTGGACGTGGGCAAGACACCGGTACACCTGGCGGTGAAACCGGATGGCGGCGAAGTGTTTGTGGCCAATTATGACGCCAGCTCCATTTCAGAAATTGTGACGGCAACGAACGAAGTCAACAATACGTTTGAGATTGGCAATCATCCGGCGCGCGGCCTGGTTTCGCCTGACAACACACTGCTTTACGTCGCGAATTTTGGGTCGGATTCGGTGGCGGTGTATAGCATTGACAATGGCAAACGCACTGCGTCAGTGCCCGTGGGCAGCCACCCGGAAAGCATAGCGCTTTCGCCGAACCAGTTCCTGCTGCTGGTGGTGAATACCGGCAGCGGCGATATGACAGTGCTTTCGCTGATCGACAGCAAAGGCAAGCCGCAGCCGGAATTGCCATCGTTGGAAACTATGATTCCGCTGGGCAAAGATCCGCGGGCGATTGTAGTAAAAGCGTTTGTCAGCCAGAAATAATCAGCGCAGGCCCAGGCCGCCATCCACGGTGAGGATTTGCCCGGTGATGAAGTGCGGCGCCGTGGCAAAATACATTACCGCGCTGACGACGTCTTGAGACGTTCCATTCTTTTTCATTGGCGTGTGCGCGGCCAGGCGCTGCAATAGCGCCGGATCTTTTTCCCCCGCGCCGGAATCAACCATTCCCGGCGCCACGCAGTTCACGGCGATTTCCGGCGCCAGCGCTTTTGCCATTACCTGCGTCAACATATGCAGCGCCGCTTTGGACGAACAATAGTGCGCGTGCGTGGCCCAGGCCTTCTGCCCACCCAGCGACCCCATATTGATGATGCGGCCGTGCGCGCGGCGCAGCTCAGGAACGCAAAGCTGAGAAACCAGGAACGGGGCGCGAACGTTGACGGCAAACACGTCGTCCCATTGCTCGATGGTTATTTCTTCAAAATCCACTGTTTCAAAAACTCCTGCATTGTTGATCAGCAGACCGATCTGTCCGAAATATTGCATGACCTCCTTGAGGGCATCTCGAGCGCTGTCAGGCTGGCGAAAATCGCACTCAATGGCCAAGGCCTGAACGCCGACGGCTTTAATCTCTTTAATCGTCTCTCGCGCTTCATTGGCCGACGATCGGAAAGTAAAGGCGACATTCGCACCGGACTGGGCCATGGCCAGTGCTATCGCCTTGCCTAAACGGCTGGCGCCGCCGGTAATGAAAACAGTTTTGCCTTTCAAGTCGCTCACTTGAGGCATTGTAAATGCGTGGCTGCACAAACGTGCGAGCCTTGCACCCTGAATCCTTTGCCTTGGTCGCTTTATCCAATGATGCTATGAGCAGCAAACCCTATCTGGTATCTTTTCCCGGGCCTGAAGCGCAAAATGCATCCGCCGGCGCAACGGAAGCCGAGGCTATGGACGCCTATTCCCGCGTGGTGACCTCAGTGGCCGAATCGGTGAGCCCGGCTGTGGTCCGCATACAGGTGGAGGGGAAGCAAGGGCGTGGCGGCAGCGGGTCCGGGTTCATTTTCACGCCGGACGGCTTCATCCTGACCAACAGTCACGTGGTCCATGGCGGCGAGAAGATCACGGTATCGACGCCCGACTCCGGGGACTTCAATGCACAGCTTATCGGCGAAGACCCTGACACCGATCTGGCGTTGTTGCGGATCGATGCACCTGTCCTGCGCAGCGCGAAGCTAGGCGACTCGCGCAGGATACGCGTGGGCCAACTGGTGGTGGCAATCGGCAACCCATACGGATTCCAATACACGGTTACCGCCGGGGTGGTCAGCGCTCTGGGACGCAGCCTGCGATCGCAATCCGGCCGGCTGATTGAAGACGTGATCCAGACGGATGCCGCGTTGAATCCCGGCAACTCCGGAGGTCCACTGGTGAATTCTCTTGGCGAGGTCGTAGGGGTGAACACAGCAACGATCCTTCCGGCCCAGGGACTCTGTTTTGCCATATCCATCAATACGGCACAATTCATTGCCAGCAAGCTGATCCGCTTTGGCCATGTGCGGCGTAGCTACATTGGCGTGCAAGCGCAGACAGCGCCGCTCAACCGCAGCATCGCCCGGCATTATGAGCTCGTGGCGTCAACCGGAGCGCTGGTCCTCTCCGCCGAACCGGGAAGCCCGGCACAGCGCGCAGGCCTGCACGAAGGCGACGTAATCATCAGCCTGGAGAGCGAGCCAGTAGAAGGCGTCGACGTGCTGCACCGCCTGCTCGGAGAAGAACAAATCGGCAAGTCCACGCGCATGGTCGTGCTACGCGGCACGCGCCGCCTGGAAGTCACGGTAGTTCCGGAGATGCGACCGAGCTAACAAGGGCCGGCCTCGATCCTTATGCCGTTCCACCTTCTACGGGGGAACGGAAGAGGATTGCATGGACTATCCGCGCTCGGGATTCGGGGACCCTCCAAGCCTAGGGAAAGGACATGGACATGAAGCACAGGGCAGGGGAACTTTTCCGCATCTGGAGTTGACGACTTCGCTAGGCAAACCGTTGACGATTCCGGTTGCTGGGGCGCGCTACACGCACGTACAGTTCCGTCGCTGGACAGGTTGCCCGATCTGCAGCACGCACATCGCAGAACTCCCGTCGCGGCGCCGGGCGGATCGCTGCCGCGGGAATTCACGAGGTCCTGTTCTTTCACTCCTCGCAGGAGGATGTTGCATCGTTTCACGCGGACTTGCCCTTCGATGCTATTGGGGACCGTGAAAAGCGTTACTACCGCGAGTTGGGTGTCGAAAGCTCGTGGACCTGTGCGATGAATCCCCGAGCCGTCTGGGCCGCATTGAAGGGAATGTTCGGTGCGAAGTTCAATCTCGCGATGACCGGGGGGCCTCTCGGGCTCCCCGCCGACTTCCTTGTGAGTCCTGATGGGCGCATCAAAGCCGTCCAGTACGGCCGACGCGCCTACGATCAGTGGTCGGTCAATGAACTTCTGGCGCTAGCCGGTGAATGAGGAAACGCAGATACTCATTTCGGGCGGACGTAGTCAGAGCCCGAACAACTCCCTGAGCCTCTTTGTCTGCGCGCGGCTCACGGGGATTTCTGTCTGCTTGCGATCGTCCATGCGTAGCTGGTAGGAGCTCTTGAACCACGGCACGACTTCTTTGATCCGATTGATATTCACCACGAACGAACGGTGCGCGCGCCAGAAAGTCTCGGGGTCAAGACCTTCAAGTAATTCTTCAAGGGTGCGGCAGTTGGACTGGCCTTCAAGATTCGTGGCGACAACGCTGATGATTCCATCTTCAATGGAGGCGAAGCAGAGGTCTTTCTGGTCGACCAGCAGCAGGCGGCCCGCGCTACGGAGAAGGACTTTGGAATTCTGCGGCCGTTGAGATTCCAGCAGCTTCATCAGGGTGTCAAGCTTTTCCGTGTCGGGGGAAGAGCATTGAAGTTTTTTGCGGGCTTTCTCCACAGCCAGGGTGACTCGCTTCTTATCAAAAGGTTTAAGAAGATAGTCTATTGCATTGACTTCAAAAGCCTTAACGGCATACTGATCAAATGCCGTGGCGAATATGATTTGCGGAATAGGCAGCTTCTTGTCCAAAAGCTTCTTAAGAACGCCAAAGCCGTCAAGTCCCGGCATCTGGACATCGAGAAACAATAAGTCCGGAGAAAATTCCTTGATGAGGTTAACCGCCTCAAGTCCGTTATGCCCCTGGGCCACCACGTTCACGTCGCCCACAGATTTCAGCAGGAACCTGAGTTCATCGCGCGCGAGTTGTTCATCATCCACGATTACAACGGAAAGAGCCACGACCTTAGTTCCCTTCTTGCTTCAGTATAGAGGCTGGCGACGAATTACCTCAATATCATCGGCCAAAAATGATCAACTTTCTGACTCGTGGGGGCAGAAAAATTAGTCCCAGTTGTGTCGATTCCGGCCATGTCGTTCGTCGTTACGGTGAGCAGGAGAAAAGAACGGTTCCTGCCGGCGATCTTAAAGAGGAGGAAATTATGAGGAACACTCGGTCAATTTCAATCTGGACAACTGGCGCAGTCGCGGCAACATTGTTTTGTCTGGGCCTGGCCCAGTGCGTGGCGCACGCTGCTGACAGCGCCAACACGAACGCTTCGGCGGCTTTCAGCAAGCTTAAGACGCTTGCCGGGACCTGGGAAGCAACCAGCGCACGCGGCAAGGTCACCACTTCATATGAAGTCATTTCCAACGGAAGCGCCCTGGCGGAGCGCGTCAACGTTCCGGGTGAAGGCGACATGATGACCCTTTATCACCTGGACGGCGACCGCCTGGTGCTCACGCACTATTGCACGGCGGGCAACCAGCCGCACATGCAGGCCGCTATATACGATCCAGCGAGCAACCGTATCCAGTTCGATTTTGCCGGCGGCGGCAACCTGACTAACCCGAATGCCGGCCACATGCACAGTGTGACGTTCAAGTTCGCCGGCGCGGATACGTTTGCCTCGAACTGGACTTTCCAGGAGAATGGCAAGCCCAAATTTGTCGAGAACCTTGAGTATCACCGCGTAAAATAATCGCGGCTGCAGATCCTGGCGGGGGCGCGACCGTTGAGCCATACGGAGCGCTTCCCTTCACCGTTTCAGACTGACAAGGAGAGAAATTATGCGTTACATGCTACTGGTTTACACACGTGAAGACGCTATGGCACGCACTTCGCCGGAGGAGAAACAGCAAATCATGAACGGACACTTTGCCGTAATGCAGGAGACGCGCGCCCGGGGTGTGCTGGAGTCCGGAGAGCCACTGGCAAGAACAAGCGCGGCCACCACCGTGCGGCTGCGGAATGGCGCTCCGACCGTTACTGACGGCCCGTTTGCGGAGACCAAGGAGCAGTTGGCCGGGTATTACATTCTGGAGTGCAAGGACTTGAATGAAGCCATCAGTTGGGCGGCCAGGATTCCTACAGGGTGCGGCGGTCAGCAAGGCTGCATCGAGATCCGTCCGCTGCCCGGCATTCCCACCGCCGACACTGAACCCCAATTGGCACAGAGCTCAGCCGCTCGCAATGGATGAACTCCGAAACGCGATCGAGTCCGTCTTCCGCCAGGAATCGGGCCGCATACTGGCCACGCTGATTCGTATTTCAGGGTCGTTTGACCTGGCGGAAGAAGCGATGCAGGAAGCCTTTGCCACAGCTGTGTCACACTGGCCGGCGAAAGGCGTTCCTGACAATCCCGGGGCATGGATCACCTCTGTGGCGCACCGCAAGTTGGTCGACCACAGCCGGCGCGAGCGCACGCGCCGTGAAAAGCACGAGCCATTGCAATACGAAACCCCAACGACTTACGAACCGGACATGACAATGCTTGAGGCTGAGCCCATCACGTTTCCTGACGATCGATTGCGGCTTATCTTCACCTGCTGCCATCCGGCGCTGCATCAGGACGCGCAAGTGGCGTTGACGCTGCGCACACTCGGCGGACTTACCACTCCAGAAATCGCCCGCGCATTTCTTCTGCCGGAGCCTACGCTGGCCCAGCGGTTGGTCCGCGCCAAGCGCAAAATCGCCGACGCGCGTATTCCTTATGATGTCCCGCCGCGAGCGCAACTGCCGGAGCGGCTCGGATCGGTGCAGTCTGTAATCTACCTGGTATTCAATGAGGGATATTCTGCCACCGCGGGCGATTCGCTGGTCCGCCGCGAGCTCTGCTCGGAAGCTATCCGGCTTTGCCGCACGCTGTGCGAACTCCTTCCCGGCGCGCCGGAAAACCTCGGCCTGCTGGCGCTCATGCTCCTGCACGATTCACGCCGCGACGCGCGCATAAACACTGAAGGCAAGCTCGTCACACTTGAAGAACAAGACCGTTCCCTGTGGGACCAGAAGCGTATCCGCGAGGGTGTCGCGTTGCTCAAGCAGGCTTTACACATGCGACAAGCTGGCCCCTACCAGTTGCAAGCCGCCATCTCCGCCATCCATGCGGAGGCGGCAACACCTGAAGAGACTGACTGGCACGAAATTGCAGCGCTCTATCAGCAGCTGATGCGGCTTGCGCCTACTCCCGTCGTCGAGTTGAATCATGCTGTGGCCGTGGCAATGAGTGAAGGATTGGAGCGGGGTCTGGCCGAAATCGACAAGATTGGCGCCTGCGGGCGGCTGGAGGACTATCACCTGTTTCATGCCGCGCGGGCAGACATTCTGCGGCGGCTCGGACGCAGGACAGAATCTGCGGAGGCTTATGCGGCAGCGTTGAAGCTGGTCACCAACAAAGTTGAGCAGGAGTATCTGCGCGACCGGCTGCGACAGGTGGCACACTAAGACTTAATTGTTTCTCTCCACAACAAAATCAGGGATCGACAACAACGCACGCTTGATTGCCGAGTCAGGGAATGTGCAGATGGCTTTGCGCGCGGTCTCACCGTGTTTGGCTGCGGCGTCATAGGCATACGGAATTGAGCCGTATCGGTCCAGCATCTCCAGAATCTGTTCGTGCTTCACGCTTGCAAAAGCCCGCTCTTCCAGCACAGTTTCCACTAGCTTGCGCTCCGTCTGCGTGCAATGCTGCAGCGCATGGATCACCGCCATCGTCACCTTGCCTTCGCGCAGGTCGCTGGCCACGGGCTTGCCCAGCACCTCTTCTGACGCCGTAAGATCCAGAACATCATCAACGATCTGGAAGGCCAGTCCGAGGTTGCGGCCGTATTCGCCCAGGCGCGACTCCTGTTCTTCAGCGGCGTTGCCAATGAGCGCGCCCAGCCGCGTGGAGACGGAAAACAAGCAGGCCGTCTTGCGGAATATCAGGTCGAAATGCTCTTCCAGCGAGATGATTTTGCCGAGCTTCTCCATTTGCAGCAACTCGCCTTCGACCATCTGCTGCGTCAGGTCAATCAAAACGTCCAGCACGCGGAAGTTGCGCTCCTGCACGGCGATCTTGAAGGCCTGCATATAGAGCCAGTCGCCAGCGAGCACGCATTTTGAGTTGCCCCACTTGGTATTGGCCGCGGGACGCCCGCGCCGCATCTTGGCTTCGTCAATTATGTCGTCATGCACCAGCGTGGCTGTATGCAGCATTTCCACCACCGCCCCCAGCTTGATGGCGCTTTTTTCTTCGTGGGGAAACAGCTTGGCGGAAAGCAGCAGCAGTACAGGACGGATGCGCTTGCCTCCCCCCGCGCGCAGGTGCTCGCCAATATCGG
Source organism: Candidatus Angelobacter sp. (assembly GCA_035703825.1). Lineage (GTDB taxonomy): Bacteria > Acidobacteriota > Terriglobia > Terriglobales > Acidobacteriaceae > Angelobacter. The sequence goes on along the minus strand of DASSXL010000020.1, from coordinate 139,319 downwards.
TTATGGCCCTGACACTCGAAACGGTATCGCGGCCAAACTCGCGTTCAATGGCGGCAAGATCGTCGCGCAACAGCTCGAAAACTTCTTTGGCATTGGTTGTGCCCGGTGAACTCAAAATGTCCTTTTCAGTTCCTGTAATTCGTAAACTGCATATCGATCCCAAAGTCGTGTCCGCGCAGCAGGCCAATTATTTCCTGGAGCACGTCGCGGTCTTTTCCGCTCACGCGCACCGTGTCGCCCTGGATAGACGCCTGCACTTTCTTCTTTGAGTCCTTGATGAGCTTCACAATCTCGCGCGCCTTTTCAATCGGGATACCCTGCTGCATGGTGATTTTCTGGCGCACGCTGGAGCCCGCCGCCGGTTCCACGACGCCGTAACTGAGCGCCTTGATTGGCACGCCGCGCTTCACCAGCTTGCTCTGCAGAATGTCAGTCACGGCCTTCAGCTTGTATTCGTCGGCCGAGGACAGCACCAGGGCCTCTTTGCCTTCCAGTTGAATGTCCGACTTTGAATCCTTCAGGTCAAAGCGGGTGTGTATCTCCTTGAGCGCGTTCTGGATCGCGTTGGAAACTTCCTGCAGGTCCACTTTGCTTACGATGTCAAATGAGTTGTCCGCTGCCATGTCTCTAATAGCTTACTAAGAGTTGCGATTCCATGCACGTTTTCTGGAGAGAGGTTCGTCGCAGAAGCGTGGGGACACGGAAAGACCACGCGCAAGCCGCGACACGGAGACATGCAGACGGAGTTAAGGTAAATTCTTATGAAACGATTCCCTCTTATCGATCACTCCATTTACAGCCGTGCAAACACCGGCCCGGGACGTACGAACGCGCTGTCTGATCGTCGCTGAGTACTGCAACGACCTCTTTCTGCCGACCACGTCCCCTAAACGAAAGCTAAAAGCAAAAATTAAGGAGTAAATATGTCAGTGATACAGCCAAACGAATTTACGCTCAAAGGGGGCAACATCACCTTCACCTATGTGAAGCATAATTTTCTTGGGCAGCCATTTGTCTCCTATACCGAGGGCGGCCAGACGAAGGATTTCTTCGGCAGCGCCGTCCGCGTACTGGAAACAGGAATCGGGACGCTGGTCACCGTAACAACGCATATGACCATCGACACCGGCGGGGCCGAGTTCAGCGTGCTTCTGCCCGTCATCGAACTCGCCGACACCACCAAGACGCAAGCCTTCCTTACGGACGGCATCAGCACGCATTTCAAAGGGCCGGACTCGTTTCCTCTTACCGGCGTACGCGAAACCTACAATTTCATTCCCATGAACGGGACCGCCCGGTTCATTCTCACTCTGCTTAGGCCTGCCGTTGCAGCCAAGGCCAGCTAAGAATAGATCCCGTCCTTCGGCGCTTTTTACGAAGGATGGGATTCCACGCCTTTCACCCCACATGTGACTGAGTGTAGCGCGATTGAATATCCCCAAACCTTGTCCGCATCCTTCCGCGACAAAGGTTTTGCTTTTCAGATCAGTGTTATAAGGCCCGGGCCGGTATCTCTAAGGTCTATTCCTGACTCCAGTCTCTTTGCAGCCGCCTTTTTGCGCCTCTCTCACCATGGGCTATTCCAGCAAAAGTAAGATTTCCCGCTCGTTACCACCGTACTCTTGTCGATATTCGCCGCCCCTGCGATGATCACTGTGCATTAACAATCTGGCTGGTGGTTTCGGGGGAAAGCACCCGGCTAGATAGGGCTCTTAAAAAAGGCCTCGGCAAACACCGAGGCCTGTTGTTTTTTCCCGGCCATTTGCGGCGGAAGTCCGCCTTTGCTTCGGCGCACACCGCCCAATTTTTACATGTTCCCTTCGTCCGCCGACGGCCCATAAATCGAGGGCACAGGAACGTCATTCAGCCTGAGGTACACTCCAAGCTGTGCACGATGATGGATGCTGTGGTTCAAGAGGAAGCTGCGCACCACGGCGACACGCGGCATCGTAAGCACCGTCTTGCTGCCTGCGGTAAGAGTCCACGGCTTTAGCAGATGAGCGTCGGTTGCGTCGGCAATCCCTTTGCGGGCGCTGGCAGTGTTCTTGTCAAAAGCCGCCAGCACTTCGGCGCGCGATTTGAACTCAGGATTCGGCGGCGCCGTGCTTACGTCAAAGCTCTCCTGGCCCAAAATGGCGTCGGCCCAGTGATTGATCACCGCCAGATGGGTGGCCAACGCACCCAGTGTCATCGACTTGGGGTGCGGCTTGAAGCTGAACTTGTCTTCCGGAACGCGCTCCAGCGACTTGCGCGTGTTTTCCATCTCGTGGTCGAACTCCGGCAGAATGGTCTGGCTCATATTCTTGCTGTCTTTGGCAAATGCTTGAGGCTGTGCAGCCATGATTCCTCCTTAAACAATGACGGTCTGATGATTGTAATCATTTTCCTGTCGTAAAAAGTTTAGCTGCTATGAAAATTCGTTAGTCAGCGGCGCCGGCAGCGCCAATCCCACACAGACCAGCGGCCCAGAATTGGAGGATCCTTCGATAGGGCTGTCGCTGTGATAGTGTTATTTCTTCGGGGAGGTGCCTCTTGTCTACAGCAGCTCACACCACAAAATCACCACGCCAGTTGTATAACATCGCCAAGCACCTGGGCGTATGGGACCCGGCAAAGATCGACCTGTCGGAAGATAAGGCCCACTGGCAGATGCTGAATCCCGAGCAGCGTGAGCAGCTTGTTAAGGCTTGCGCCCTGTTTTATGAAGGCGAAGTCAGCGTATCAGACACCCTGGCCTGGTTCATGCTGGCAATGCCAGACCTCGATCGCCGGATGTTCCTTTCCACGCAGATATTTGAAGAGGTAAAGCACGCAGAATTTTTCGAACGTTATTTTCAGGAAGTCTGCGGCAAGGTTGATACCGCGGCATATCTGGTGCCGGAATACAAAGGTGTGCTGCTGGATGAATTACGCCAGCGCGGTGAAGCCATTGGCAAAGCGCTCACCAGCGGGAAGAACGGCGAACTGGGACTGGCCCTCAGCCTCTTCGCATGCCATTACATGGCCATTGTTGAAGGAACCATGGCGCTCACCGGATATGAGTTCTTTGAGGACCTCCTGGCCAAAACCGGCATGTTTCCCCGCCTTCTGGAAGGAATAAAGCTAATTCGTTCCGATGAAGGCCGCCACCTGGTGCATGGCATGGACTTTCTGCGCGAGCAACTGGAGCAGCACCCGGAACACATTGCGCCGGTGCGAGAACTTTTCCAGCAGCAAGCGGCCAACATTCCCCGGCGGACCGAGTTTATCTTTACGCCAAATCCGCTGGGACTGGATCGTGACCGCATCCAGCAGATTTCCTATGCCAACCATAATCAGCGTATGCGTGAAGCCGGATTAGAAGAACGATAGCGCTGTCCCTCTAGCTCACGCTCAAAATGCGCATGCTTGGATCCTGTGCCGGCATCACTGATCGACCCAGCTTGGCCGTGACCGTGCAATTGCGGCCTTTGGCCTTTGCCTTGTAAAGGGCTTGATCAGCCATGCGCAGCACCTCGGCCGGCGCAAGCTTGTCACCGTTGGTCGCCGCCAGACCAATGCTCACAGTCACATTGGTCTGCTTCTTGCCGCCGCGTCCTATGCCGCTCTTCCCTTTTCTGCGCCGGTCTTTGCCGCGCACGGTAAACACGGATTGCTCAATCACCCGCCGCATCCGGTCGAGAAAAACAAAAACTTCTTCTGACGATTTGTTCGGGAATACGATGGCGAACTCTTCTCCGCCGTAGCGGTAGGCTTTGCCGCCACCCGTAATGTGTGACAAACGCGACGCCACCAGCCTCAATGCCTGGTCGCCCGATTCATGTCCATAGCTGTCATTGAATTTTTTGAAGTGGTCAACATCCAGCATGGCGATGGAATAAGTATCTCCCAGCTTCAGCAAGGCTTCATTCAGCGCCCTGCGGCTGGGCAGCTGCGTCAACTCGTCCAGGTACGCCATTGCGTATGAAGTTTCAATCAGCGCCACAATCAGCGCCAGCCCGGCGGCAGCAAAGTAAACGCCGTCTAGATGGCTCCTCCCGGCCTCACGCAGCGCGATAAACGCCGCCACCAGGCTCCACAGCAAGCTGCTCTCCACCGCCTTGTAGCGGCGGACCAGAGGGACCATAATGATTGCCACTGCCAGAATGAATGTCACCAGCGCCGCCTGTGAGAGCCCGCTCCATCGCGAAAGAATTGCCGGAGCAAACGCGCGGCTAAGCTGCGCCGCAATCTGCGCCATCGCGGGCATGCACAAGATCGCCACGCCCATCACTTGCAAGATAACAATCGCCAGGCGACGTCGCCCCGCGGGAGAAATGATTCCGCGCTCGCGCAGAAAAGCCAGCATCAGCAGATTGAGCGGCAGCAGCACACCAATAGCATCCGCTGTGATTCGCGCCGCGCCGTCTGAGAGATGCGGCATTACCCAGGCAAAAGCGCTTTGCGAAAGCGCAAGCGCCAGCAGCGCGAAGAATAGCCGGCTGCGGCGGAAAAATCCGCTCAGCGCCAGGCCCACGCCAAAAACCACGGCAGGCAAAAACCGCACCATAGGCGACTGCGGATCGGCTAGAACGCCTACCCGGATCAGCAGCGCGGAAAACACCAGCAGCAAGCTACCCGGCAGCGTTAGCCGGTACAGGATCTTAAAAATCTTTCGGTTGACTTTGATCAATTCGCCGCGCTCCGGGGATTCGAATTTCCAGTCGCAGACAGTTCTATAAGCTGTTTGTCTACAGCGATTTACGTGGACATCAAAATTCGCCTGACTGAAAAACTATATAGAGACGCCGTGGCCTGCGGCAGATGCCGATGGTGCCATGGCCTTTTTCTCTCTGCCATTAAACTCTTGGGTATTTCTTCCGCTCTGAGGTTTCACGCCCCATAACGGAGCATCAGGACATATACGTGCCAAAACAACTTCTGCCATGTAGAATTCCCGCTGACATTTCAAACAGAAATTGCACAATGAAGTTTGCCGTAAATTTGTCCCGCCTTGTCGACGGGTGTTGCTCGATTCAGGTCGTAACCGAAATTTCCCTGAGGTGAAAGTCGCATGAAATACGCTGCGGAGTTGTTTGGCACATTCGTCCTGGTCTTCGCCGGATTGACTACAGCCGTAATCGCCGGCGCAAAGGTTGGCAACGTAGGCGTTGCCATGGCGTTTGGGCTCTCACTGCTGGCCATGGCATTTGCCGTGGGCCCGATCTCTGGTTGCCATATCAACCCAGCCGTAACTCTGGGAATGGTGGTAAGCGGGCGCATGGCTGCCAAAGAGGCCGTCGGCTACTGGATCTCTCAATGCGTGGGCGCGACCATTGCCTCTGCGGTAGTACTCTTCATTGCCACCGGCGCGCCGGGTGGCTCGCTGGCTTCCCTGGCCGGGGCCGCCAATGGCTTTGGCGATCACTCGCCGGCAAGCTACTCCATGGCTGCCGCTTTCGTCGCAGAAATGTTTCTTACCTCCTTGCTCGTATTTACAGTGCTCGGCGCCACCGACGATCGCGCTCCCGCAGGCTTCGCCGCCATTCCCATTGGCTTGATCCTTACCACCATCATTCTCGCCGGTATCCCCATCACCAATGGCTCGTTCAACCCTGCCCGCAGCATTGGACCAGCGCTGCTCGTGGGCGGTTGGGCACTGCAACAGCTATGGCTGTTCATCGTGGCCCCGATGGCCGGCGGCGTCCTCGCGGCAGTGCTTTATAAGACCATCCGCGTGCCCGGCCCGCTGATCTCAGCCAAACAGGCGGAGCAGTCATTGCCCAGCCAGCGTGCTGAACGCCAGCAGAACAGCAAATAAGAGGCACTTTTTAGGGCCAACGCAGTTCGTAAATAACCTGTGCATTAGCCCTGCGGAAAACACGGCCTACAACGGCTTGGCGCACATGGCCTAGGTCCGATCTTCGGTGAACGCAGAAAAACTGTACTTAATATATCTTTTAAATTTTCAGCAGCTCCACCCGTCTGTTGTTTGCGTGCCCATTTCCAGCGCTATTGTCCGCAACCGACTTGCTGGCGCCATAACAAATGACCGGTGAAATCGTGCAATTCACCGGTCACTGATTCAGGCTTTCAGAGGCAGCCGATGCACGCAACAAATTGTGTGGTGACAGCCCCGGTTGAAGAAATTGTGTGCACGGTGTATCCAACCTGTGCACCCGTCCCAATAGCATATGCAACAGCCGGAGCCATCCGCAGATCGAGAGTGAAGGAGCCCGACGTGGCGGTAAAGTTCCTTTGATTGTGCCAGTGTCCGGCGAGCATGGTGTGAATGCTCAGCGCAGTAAGAGCATTGATCTCCTCAGTGCGGTATTCGTGATGGATGTTGATATCATTTTGCACGTCATAAATGGCCCAATAAGGATTGGTGGAAGGATATGTGCCTCCGCCGGAAAGCGATTGCGGAAAGGGCGGCACATGCTGCACGGCAATCTCGCTGGCAACAGCCGTCTGCTGCCCCAGCCATGCCAACATGGTATCGGATTCAGTCTGCACTGAGGAGGGCAGCGGCTGCACGCTGGCCGGAGTTGCGCTGCTATCAAAGATGTCATAGTTGCCCAGAAGCTGCGAATCAATCACCATGAAAGTGATGTTGTTGATCTTGAAGCTGTAATAGTCATTGCCGAAATACTGGCGGTAGCTGGAGATGTTGGTGGTATGGATATCGTGGTTTCCGGGACAGAAATAAACTACAGCCTTCAGGGTGGCGAGCGTATTTTTCGCCGTTGTCCAGGCGCTTGTTGTTTCTCCAATATCTCCGGAAACAATAACAGCATCCGGCTGAGGCGACATGGCATTGATCTGGTTCACCACGGTTTGTAAATGTTGCAGCGCGTTCGGCGCGGTGCTCAGGCCGATGTGCGTGTCGCTGATCTGGACGACCGTCGCCTGCGCGAACGCGGCTGGAGACCACAGCAGCAACACCAGCAAAAGCCTTACTGAACGTTGACGTACACAATGCTGTTCCATGTTTTTGCTCCTGTGGTTGAATTCGAGATCAGGACAAAGGTAAACCGGTGCTTGCCGCTGGTGAGCGTAGCCGGCAGCGGTCCGCTCAGCGTGTTTGTGGTGCTGTTCATATATTTCGTGCCATCTACCCAGAGCTGCAGGCTGGTCAAGGTGTCTTGCGGCGGCGTTGCGCTTGCTGACACCTGCACAGGATTGGTGACGGACGTCTCATGAAACGGCGAGCAGATATTAATCATGGCGAGCACGGGCACTGGGCACGATGCTTGCGCCGCGCCAGTCGTTAATCCAGTGAGTGCGATGACAGTAACAAGAACACTGCGATAAAGTCGCATAAGGTCTTCCTTTTTCGATTTGAAAATTGTGGGTCTCCGAAGGATTCCGGAAGTAAGTTGAAGCCCTTCACAATGAAGGAAGGGTTCAATTTTGGATTTTTTGGATGTTTCTTGACGTGCTTCTTTCTGTCGAGCGGGGTCATGCTCTAGATAGGATGATGTCGAGCGGCCCGGAGCGAAGCCGTGGACAAAACAAAAAGGCGGCCGCAGCCGCCTTTGTTGCTTAGAAAACTTTTAGACTAGAGAGCGCGAACGTTCTCTGCCTGCCAGCCTTTCTTTCCTTTGGTCACAGTGAATTCAACCGCCTGGCCATCTTGCAGGCTGCGGTATCCGTCAGACTGGATAGCGGAGAAATGCACGAAGACGTCTTCCCCGTTTTGGCGTGAGATAAAACCAAATCCTTTTGCGGCGTTGAACCACTTAACTGTTCCTTGTTCCATTTTGCTTTTTCCTAATGTATTGATTTTTTTTGACGCTGGAAAGATTTATCGATTTTCGGCAGGTAGCAGAGGCTCTTGCAGAAGATCCAACAATTCAATTTCTAACGCGCTTCTAAGGTATCACACTCAGTGCTGGTTTGCACTACCTTAATTATCGTGCCCGGAACAGGCATTTCACCGCTGATTATGAAGGATTAAGGCGACTTGGGTCCTTTTCACCCGTTTTGGCGGACTGGACGATTTTGCGGGCGGCCTGCCAATGTAAGCGTACAATTCAAGGTTAAGGAATCCATTTTGAGGGAGCTGCCTCCTAGTCCGTTAACCGGGCCCACGCTGGTATATAAGCGCGCCAAGAGTGGCGTAGCCAGCTTTTTCTGCTCGCGTTGCGGCATGGATTTCGCAACCAAAGACCCACTGGAAGCCTTCCAGGATTTTGCCCACCACCAGCATCCGTGCGCTTCCCGGCCAAAACCACAACGCAAAACCCGCGCCGCCAGCTAGCATTTGCCATTGGGGTTGCGGGAATCGGTCTCTTTTTAGTACAACGTATCCACTTTTCCCATGGCAGCATCCGTGCCATTACGCCTTGTCAATCCTCTGCGCTGGAACAATCTTTACAGCGAGGCTGAGTTATACCGTGCCGCGCTCCGCGTTTACACCAAGCCGCTGTTCCAGTGGCGCAAGGCATTGTCAACTTCCACCGATGGCAAGACTCTCTATGATTTTGCCGCTCATGGCCTACGCGGCCTCGAATCACTCCATCGTTCCCTCGAGCGCCAGGAGTTCCGTTTTCGTCCGGCTGTGGCACTCCATTACAACTTCAACAGCAAGCAGCGGACACTGTATGTTTCTCCGTGGGAAGAGCGCATCGTCGATCTCATGTTGTACCGCGCGGTCAACCGCAGGCTGCACAACTGGTTCTCTCCCAATTCTTACGCTTACCGCGATTTCGGCTTTAGCCTGGACCATTGCCAGTCGCGCATCTCTTCTGCTATTCGTTCGGCGTCCGGCGCCATATACCTGATCAAGCGTGATATCTCTGACTACTTCGCAAGCGTCAATCACAGAATCCTGATCGGGCAGTTGGCGCAGCTCATCGATCCCGCCGACTATCTCGTCCAACTTCTGACGCAACGCATCCGCTTCCGCTACCAACAGGACGATCAGATCCATACCGCCGGAGTAGGCATCCCGTTCGGCTCCGCCATCGCTTGCCTATTTGCCAATATCTACCTGACCGGCATGGATCGCCGGATTGAAACGGTTCCAGATATCAGCTACTTCCGCTATGCCGATGACATCCTTTTGCTTGCGCCCAGCCGCGAGCTGGCCTTGACCGCGAGAGAGGCGCTCGAAACATCACTGACTGAACTTAAGCTGGGGATGAAAGCCAGCCACAGCATAGACCTCGCGCTCTCCGCCGCGCCGCGGCCCCAGTCCCAATCCAACGACCCTAGCTTCGCGCCCGCCGTCGAATTTCGCCATCTTGGCCTGCTCTTTCGCGCCGATGGCACGGTGGCGCTCTCTCGCGACAAGTTGCGCAAGGTCCAGAACCTGTTTCGCTTCGCCTTCCGCCGGGGCCGCCGCCGCTGGAAGAAAATTGCAGACCCGCAACAGAAAGCTGCGGCGCTCATAGCTCTTGCAGCCGAAGCCATCGACAAAGGCCTGCGCAACGTCGCCATCCTCGATTACTATCTCAAGCATGTTGACGATCATGAGCAACTGCGTCTGCTGGATCGCTGGCTGGCGGAAGAAGTGCTTGCTTCAGTTTTCGGCGGACACAAGAAGGGCCATTTTCGTCGCATCAGTTTTGGCCGGCTGCGCCAGATGGGCCTGCCATCTCTCGTGCACCGGCAGCGGCTGATTCGCCGCGGGGAACTTGAGAGTCCGTTTTTCATCTGGCAGAAAGAAAGGAGCACGCAAGCATTCAGGGGGACGGTTGCCAGGTTGCGGCGCCCAATGCGCCCGGCCTTCTCTCCGGTCCCAAAAGCAGCGGCCGGCGAACATCCGTGAGAGAGGGTGGCCGCCTGTAGATGGGGGTTATGGAAGAGACTGCCCGCTAAAGCGGAGTCTCGTTTTTACTCAACCGTCCCCCTGAGCGCTTGCGTCTTGGAGACGACCTATGGGATTTTTCAATGCTCTGAAGGACATTCTTGGCGGTGAAAAGTGCCCGGCCTGTGGCACGCCCGGTGTGCGCAAATCAGGCTCAGAGATTCGCTGCCTCAATCCCGTTTGCCAGTACTTCAATCCCAGCTTTGCGCCCAGTGCTGGTTCGCCTCAACCGCCACAGCCTCCTCAGGGATCGCAAGCGCAACCCCCACAAGGCAAGCCTTCGGGATGGAGTACCGCCCCTGCTCAGCCTCCCCAGGGGAAGCCTTCAGGATGGAGTTCAAGCTCCGGCGCTGGCCAATCTGGTCCCGCTCCCGCTGGCTCCGTCACCATCCACTACCGCAATTTTCAGGGGCAAAACAAGACCTTTTATGCCGAGGCACGATCTCTCCACCGCGAGAAGAACCACATCAAAGCTACCGTCGGGCCCAAGAGCCAGCAAATATCGCTCTCACGCGACCGAATTCAGAATCTTCAGGAAGTTGAAGGCCAGATGCCGCAGCGGGTGGAATCTGGGCAAGACTGGCCTTCAGCTCGCGAGCGTCAGGTTTTGAACTACCACAAGAAGTACAAGACTACCTCGCCTCTGTACGAGAAGATTCGGGCGAAGTATCCGAATTGGTGAATTCCGGAAGCAGATTTGTAGCGCTGCCTGGCTTTACGCCAATCCCGCGCCCATGGCCGCAATCCTTTGCCGTATGCCCATGGGCCAGAGCGGCAGCCTGTTTTTCAAACCTGGCGCTTCCTGGCTTTTCCGCTTCCCTGGTCGTAGTCACTCCGTGACCAGCAAAGACGATGCAGCCGAGGACCTGGTCTTTTTTCCAGTGTCCCGGATTGTCGGTGTAGAACCTTATGGGGACAACATTGGTTTCGTCGTGCACGTAAACGATCCCTGTCGGCGGAAGAGAAGCTGTGGCTGGGAGCGTGGCCTTTACCACAAGGGGCTCGTTCGGGGACTTGTTATAAAGCTCCGTTGCGGCCGGCAATCCGCCGCAGTGGGGGAGATTAATGTGTACAAACATTTGAAAGAAACTGTTCGGTGAAGCAGGCGCGGGAACCACTGCGCCCGGGCTAATGTGCTCCGAATCCGGCGCTACGGAGACGGCTACGCCTGTGCCGGTACTGATGGAATCCGTCATGTGCAGTTCCCGCATTTGCATGTACACGCCTGCATGTGTCGGAATCGGGAAGGGTTCGCGTGGATGGAAAAAGTCTCCCGGAGCGATGGTTCTGGCGGGATCGATCAGGTCGCGGGTCGGTGTCGAACCCGCCGCGCTTACGCCGATCTTGGTGCTCGGGTCGTACAGGATCGGGCTGGTTAAGACTCCACCAGAGAAGCCTGGGCAGCCAGTAAAGAGGCTGGCAAAAGGTGGTTCAACCTTTATCTTGAAAACCCCGTACGAGTGCGTCGTCTCGTTGCCGGGAGCAGTTGGAAAATGTTGCGCATAGATTGGTACAACGGCCAATAAAACAACGGCTGTGAGGATCAGGCGCTTTGCGACCATAAACACTCCTTTCAATTTCTTGTGTTTGAGGGCCCGGCGCGAATCTATAACTTTTAAAAGTGCTTTCTTCTCCCAGATTGCTTTTTTTGAACTTAAATGAAGGCGCTTGTGGACCGGGAGCAGAACGTACGAGAAGCCCCGCGTGCATAAAATGATCAGATTTGTGCAACCGTCTGAGCAAGGATGAACGCTCTGACTACATAACGGATTCCCTCACCTGTAGTATCCCTGCCGCGCCTCCACCACAACATTGCCCAGGGACTTCTTCGCCCCTGGCGTGAGCTTTACTTTGATTGCGCAATACTTCCCTTTTGGCTTCTGTGCGGAGGGATGGTAGCCGAGGCTATAGCGCATCCGCAGGTCATCGATCAGCGCCGCCAGCTTGTCCTTTAGCTCTCGCTTCTTGAACTCGATCACCTGTCCACCGGTGGCCGCCGCGTACTTGTAGACCTCTCCAGGCGGGTGCAGCATTCTTTCCGCCGGCTTTGACCTCAGCCTGGCTTCGCCGTCCTCAGATTGATCGCTTTTCTTGACTAGTGAGCAAACTACGGTCGATGTCTGCAACACATGTTTCAGAGTGTCTTGCTGTGAGTGCAACTTGTCCATGGATATGCTCTTGCGATACCAGGGCGGAACCTCACTCTCTGATGGCACGTTGGGCACGTTATCCGTGAGCCATATGATCACGCGGCGGCTGGAAGGGTTCTTCCCTTTCGTTAGCTGCTCCGCCGCCTGGAAGATGCCTTCATTGAAGAAGGCCGCTTCCTCGCTCTCCATGTGGCTGGCCTTTTCGATCGCAGCCACCGCCAAAGCACGGTCGGTCGTTGCCTCCTGCAATACGTGAGCGGAGGCGGCATACACCATCACCCCCACCTCGTCTTCAGGCTTCAAGTGCTGCAATGCCTCAAGTGCACCCTCGGCCAGCGATCTCAGCACTGGCCTTACGCTGTCTGTCAGGTCGAACAACAACACAACCGAAAGTGGCAGCGTGTCCTGGCTGAAAGAGCTTACCTGCTGCCGCACATTGTCTTCATAGACCTCAAAATCGTCCTGCTTTAATTCCCGGGCCGCATGCCACGTTTTCTTGCTGAGCACCTGCGCATCCACCTGGACCACGCGAACGTCCAGGCGGAAAATGGTCGCAGCGGACGGGGGACTTTGGCCAAAAACGTGAGGTAAGATCGTTAGTCCACAAAAGAGTGTGAGCAAAGCCCGGGTTCGCATGATTAGACCAAGATAGGACGGTTTGCGCTGCGAGTCCAGAGCCATCAGCTTTGCTTTCCAGGGAGGATTACCGATGCAGCCCCAGGTACAGCTAGCGCCCCCGGCGGAGGCTTCAGCCCAGACAATGTCGCCGGACACGGAAGGCCGCACGCGCTGGAATGCCGCATTGAAGATCGCGTTCCGCTTCGCCTTCTCGTATCTCGTCCTATACTGTTTTCCGTTTCCTTTAGGCGGTCTTCCTTACACCGGCAAGCCAGCCGAATGGTATGAACTCGGCTGGCACAAGGTGGTGCCGTGGGTCGCGCAGCACTGGCTCCGGCTGGCGCATCCGATCACAACTTTTTCCAATGGCAGCGGAGACACGACCTATGACTATATAAAGGTGCTCTGCTTCCTGGTTATCGCGGCAGCGGCGACGATTGTCTGGTCAGTATGGGACCGCAAGCACGCAAATTATGTGCGCCTGCACCAATGGCTCAGGTTGTACGTGCGCATCACGCTTGGAGCCACGTTGCTTGCCTATGGCGCCTATAAGGTCATTCCGTCACAGTTCCCGCCTCCCTGGCAATGGCGATACCTGGAAACCTACGGTGACTCATCTCCCATGGGGATCTTGTGGACCTTTATGGGCGCTTCTAAAAGTTACACAATTTTTGCCGGCGCAGTCGAGATGCTGGGCGGGATTCTGCTCTTTCTTCCGCGACTCGCGACTCTGGGCGCGCTCATCGGCATCAGCGCCATGGCCAACGTCTTTATCTTGAACATGAGCTACGATGTGCCGGTCAAACTCTATTCTTTTCATTTGCTGGCGATGGGGGCCTTCCTTGTGCTTCCTGAGATAAAGCGGCTGGCGCGCTTCTTCGTGTTGAATCGCGCAACGGAACCCGCGCCCGCTGAACTTCGCTTCCAGCGGAAGTGGTTGAATCGCAGTGTCGTGATTGGCCAGTTGGCGCTGGGCTTGTTCTTTGCCGGTTATACGCTTTACCAGTCGAAGCAGTCATTGACCCTCTTCAGGACCAATATTCTGGTGAAGCCGCCTCTCTATGGCACGTGGAGCGTGGATGAATTTGCAGTCGACGGCCAGCTGCGTCCTCCGCTTCTCACAGACGCCATGCGCTGGCAAAGGGCCGTTTTTGAGAACAGCGCTGCCGCAACTGTGCAGGGCATGGATAGCAAACTCTTGCGGCTGCCGGCAAAAATCGATCAGGAAAAGAAAACCGTGGTGCTTACGAAACCGGCTGACGCCGCATGGAAGGCGAGCCTGAACTACGCTCTTCCCACCAATGACACAATGGTAATGGAGGGCCAACTGGCTGGGCAAAAGGTCCAGATCAAGCTGCACCGCCTGGAAAACAAGTATCTGCTCAACACTCGCGGGTTCCATTGGATCAACGAATTTCCGTTCAATCGTTAATCGATTGAATCGGCTATTCGTTCAGCAAAAAGGGGAACGTGAGAGCGCTCCCCTTTGATTCCCGAGAACTCTTCTAGAACAGGTCGTAAGCCGGCCACTTCGGCGTTGCGCTGATGATCTTCTGCACCACTCCTGACAAATTAAACGCTCCCGTGTCGTTGGCAGGACGCGTATTCGCCAGCACAGAGTAGGTGTAGCCACCGGGCAACACCTGCAAGAACGCGATGGAACCGTCTATGTCGCCGTTGTGCCACTGAGGCAGCCCCCAGCCAAACCCATAGTTCGGATCGTTGCCCTTGGCGTCTTTTATTCCCGAGTCCGTGGTCACGGCGGTATGGGACGCGGCAGTGAAAATGTCCGGCTTCGTTGGCAAGCCATCCACCCGGACTACGTAGCGGACAAGATCGATGGGCGAAGCCACCCAACCTCCGTGCGAATCAAAGCGCGTCACGTTCAGCGAGTAGGCGCTGGCAGGGTAATACTTCACTTCTCGCGGCTTGCGCTGAGCTTCTGAATTCGCGCCAATCGCCATTTCAGTAACGCCGCTGGGACCAAGCACGTTCTGTTTCACAAATTGCTCGTAGCTTTGGCCGCTCACCTTTTCGATGATCCGGCCCAACAAGCAATAGCCGAAGTTGAGATATTCAAACTGCGTGTTGGCATCGCGCGTCATCTTGTGCCCGGGATCGTTGAGCATCCATGAGATAAGCTGGGCATGGTTCATCCCGGTATTCATAAACATGGGATCGCCATTCGCGTTGCTGAGGCCGGAAACGTGTTCCAGCAAGTGCTTCACCTTGATCTGCTCGATCTTCTTGTTGCCGGCGGGAGTGGGAAATTGCGCGCCCAGCAGGCTTCCCGGACCGAAAACGTTGTCCGTAAGATGCAGGCTTCCTTTCTCCACCAGTTTCATGATCGCCGTAGATGTAATGTTCTTGGAGACGCTGGCGATGCGCCACATATTCGTTGGAGCGGCTTCTTCCCCGGTTTCCTTGTTGGCATATCCGAAACCGGCGGCATAAACCAGCCGGCCATCCTTGGTGATGGCCAGCGCCAGGCCCGGAATCTGGTTCGTGCTCATGTAAGCCTGGATCTTTTGTGAAATCGCCTGCAGGTCTGCACCGCTGAAATTAGGGTTGTCCCAGATCACATTGAGCTTGCCGGCCCCTCCGCCGGAACTGAAGGCGGAGATATAGACTGGTTGATTTCCCTGATAATAAAAATTGTCATAAACATTCTGGTACCACGCGTCCGGTATTCCGTTGCGTGAATACCACGTGGGGCCGCCGGTTTTTTCCCAGATTGCTGCGTAATTGTCCTGGCCGCCGACGTTATATCCGCTAACTTCCTTGAGGCGGTAGCCTTGTTTGGCGAAATCGTCGAAAGCTTTCTGATAATCGGCTGCGCTAAGGTTATGGCGGGCTACCCAGGCCGGTCCCCCGGACTTTTCGAAAATGGCGGCAAAATGCGCCGAGCCGCCAGCGCTGTATCCGCTGATGTGTACCAGCCGATAGCCCTGCTTGGTAAAGTCGTCGAACGCTTTTTGATAATCGGACGAACTGAGGCCATGGCGCGCGATCAATTCCGGTCCGCCTTTCTTCTCCCATATCGCGGCGTATTTGAGGGCGCCTCCGGCTTCGTAACCGGTTACCCAGGTAAGCCGGTAGCCCTGCTTGGCAAGGTCGTCAAAAGCCTTCTGATAGTCGCCCGAACTGAGCCCATGACGCGCCGTCCACGCCGGGCCGGACTCCTTGACCCAGAGCGCGGCGTACCGTTCACCCCCGCTCACATAGCCGCTTACGGTCTTCAGCCGGTAGCCCTGCTTGCTCAAATCGTCAAACGTTGATTGATACTGCGCCGGCGTTAAACCATGGCGGGCCTGCCATTGCTCGGCCTCCAGCCTGTTCGACAGCGCCAGGACGAACAACAGCGCCCCTGCAACAAAGTACTTCCTGCGGAAAGAATTCATTCATTTCTCTTTTCTTGAGTGGGATCTGAGTTGCTTTGATAGTGAGACAAACGCTAAAACCGTTTCAGCCGTGCGTCAATAGAAATGTGGATTGGCGGTCCATTGTCAAGCAATTGATCGATAATGCCCTTGAGGAGCTTCCATTCATGCGCAAGCATTTTGATTTCTGGTCGATTGTGGTCATCGCCCTTACTCTGATTCTTTTTGTCATGGCACTTTTGATTAAAGGGCTCACCCATGACCTGCTGCTCGAGGCTGGCGTTTTTCTGGTTTCCGTCAAGCTGATCCTGATGAGCCACAAGAACAGCGTCCTCGCGATCAAGACGGAGAAACGCCTGGACCAGATTTGTGAATTGCTGCGCAATCAAAACGGCCCTGAATCTCGCGAGACAGGCAGCTAGCTTCGTAGCTAGGTCTTGCGCTCCTCCGGTGGCGCCAAGTGGCGAAAAGCACGCCACAGCAGGCCGTCATAGATGATTTTTAGTCCGCCCCCCAGCAACAGTGGAGCAGCGAATGCCACCTGCTGCATGAAGACCCCGGCCACGGCTGAAGCAGCGGCCCACGCGCCATTCCTGACCAGATTAGTAACTCCGGCAGCAAATGTGCGTTCTTCTGGTTTCACCACGGCTGCGACGTATGACTGGCGTGTGGGCACATCCATTTCCACCAGCGACTCCCGCAGCAGGAACAGCACAATCGCCCATCGCGGTGACGGCATGAACGCCGCCGCGATCAGGAACATGCTCGACGGCAGGTGAGTAAAGACCATGGTCTTGATCAGCCCGATCCTCTGCGCCAGCCATGCCGCGCCCAGATGAGAGAGTGCATTCAACACATGCACGGTGAAGAACAACAGAGCCAACTGGCTTTCCGCGATGCCAAAGCGCCGGAAGAACCAGTACGAGACCAGCGCATCCGTAAGAAAGCCGCCGCCAAATGCATCGAGCGCAAACAACGCGGAGATACGCTTGATGGTCGATTTGGTTTCCGGCGAGACGGCCACGCGAGTCCCAAGTGTTCCGGCCTTGCGAATCTCCACATCGGCTGACAAAAACAGATACAGCAGAGCAGTAAGCACGCTAATCGCTGCATAGCCGATAAAAAGATAGCGGTAGGAGCGCGCAAGGTCCATGCTCCACCATCTCTGCGCCGCAATCGGGAAGCCCGCCGCCAGCGCACCCAGAGCTCCGCTGGCGTCCAGCACAACGCTGTACCAGGCCAGCGCCCACGTGCGCTTTTTATCGGAAACCATTCCCGGAATCGTGGCTTGCTCCAGCGCAAACGCCGGACTCCTGTCTGTTCCCATGCCGTTGAGCATTCCCAGGAACGCAATCAGGACCATTGCAGGCAGGCCGAAGTGAAAGATGAGGGGGAGCGCACCGGCGGCGGTCAGCAATGACAGCGCGAAGAGCGTTCGCCGTCGCCCCAGGCTGTCTGCCTTGAAGGTAATGAACACGGTACCGGTCGCCGCGCCCGCAAGACCAGCCGCGATTACCAGTCCAATAGCGGTGGAGGAATAGCCTTCCCGATAGAGAAAGACTCCCAGCACAACGCCCAGTAGCCCGATGCCAAAGGACCGCATCCACGCAGCGATATAGATGATGGAGAGATTCCGGACCGAATTAGGCTCCGCGGCGGCCACCTACCAGCTTACACTCTGGTTCGCGCGCATCAATGGCTATCAGTCATACTCATGCCGCTGCATGATACCTGGTTTCACTCAAATCCAGTTCGTGCAGCAACTGGCGCAGAACTTCATCATTGATGCGTCCGCTGTTGCGCAACTGCACCGCCGTTGCGCGCTCCACGCGCAGCAGTTCAAGTGAAAGCGTAAGAAACCTAGCGTAGGCTTCAGGATCAAAACCGTCCTGGTCCTCGCCTTCCCGCGGGAGAGACGACAAGCGTCGGCGGTAGTGCTCCTTCAGGTCCTCATACAAAACGGTAAATGCAGAATCCGCCCCTTCTCTCGTCTTTTCCAGTTGCGCCAGGGCTGCCTCCGCCATGATGCGGCGTGCTTCGGTTTCTTCACAGTTGGGCCCAGCGCTTCCGGCCAGACCCAGGACGCGTATCAGCGCGGGCAAGGTCAGGCCTTGCAGGACGAGGGTCACCAGGATCACGCTGAACGTCAAAAAGATGATCAGGTTGCGCTGCGGAAAGGGGCTGCTGTCTTCGAGGTGTTCCGGCAATGACAGGGCGGCTGCCAGTGCGATCACGCCACGCATCCCAGTCCAGCCGGTTACGAATATCTGCCGTGCCGGCGGACGGGTCTCATTCTGGCGCAACACGCGGCGGCGAATCCAGTATGCGAGCATCGCACCGGGAAAGACCCAGAACAGCCGCAGCACGATCACCAGCAAACTGAAGAGGCCGCCATAGAGCAGCAGCGACCCTGAGCTGTAATCCCTGATTCCTTCCCGCACAATGGGCAGTTGCAAGCCGATCGACACAAAGACAAATCCATTCAGAATAAAAGTGAATACGCTCCAGACCGCATTGGCCTGGATCCGCACGGCGGGCGAGAAAAAGTGCGCGCTGCCGCGCCCCAGGTACAGCCCGCACGCCACCACGGCCAGCACGCCTGAAGCGTGGATGAATTCCGCCGCGAGATATGCCGCATAAGGCACCATGATGCTGATGGTGATTTCAATTGGCCCATCGTCAATCTGGTGTTCAACCCAATGGATGACCACGCCGATCAGCAGTCCCACGGCAATTCCGGCCACCGTTAGATAGGCCAGCCGCCCGAATCCCGAAGTGATCGTTGGTGTCTGGCCTGCGACCACGATCGCAAGCCCAAACTCTAGCGCAAGCAGGCCGGTGGCGTCGTTGAGCAGGCTCTCGCCTTCCAGCACGTCGACCACACGCTGTGGCAGACCAACGCGCTTGGCAATTGAGGTAGCGGCAATCGCATCCGTAGTGGCAATGACAGCGCCCAGAACTATTCCCAGTCGCCAGTCAAATCCCGGAAAGGCAAAATGGGCCGTGCCGGCCACGCCCAACACCGTAAAGGCCACCAGGCCGAATGCCAGAAGCGAAATGCTGGCCAGGTTGTGAACAAAGTCCCGCCATGACGTAAGCCAGGCTCCCGCATACAGCAGAGGCGGCAGCACCACCAGGAAAACAACGTCAGGATTCAACGTCACCCGGGGAATACCCGGAACCAGGCTCAACAAGAGACCGGCAACCACAAGCACGATCGGGTAAGGCGTTTGCAGCTTTCGCGCCAGCGCGGTGAAACCCGCCACAAAAAGCAGCAAGAGCAGAAACACAATCTGGATCGATTCAATGCCGCTCCCGTGCATGGCGCCTCCGCTTTTTGAAGATAACCTGCAATGCGGCGCAGCTCAAGGGTCTGCGGCAGAGTCACATAACCGGAAATCGACGCAGAGAAAGTTGGGCGCTAACGCAGCCCGTTTCCATGCCCTGGCATCAGCTTAATCACCACGGCCAGCGCGATCAGCACCGCCACGAAATAAGCAGCGATCGCATTGCTGTGCTCGGGAGGCGCGTCGCGGGTAAACAGGCGTATTACCATGCCCAGAGCCACCAGCCCAAACACCCACTCGCCCAATACATAGCCAAGCACCGCGCTTATCAGCAGCACCACGGCACGCTCGAGCTTACTGAGAGCATTGGCGGCGCTGTTGCCGTCGAAGATCCACAACGGGATTAGATTCAGCACATTCAGCCATGCGCTGGTTCGCGCCAGAGCGGCCCAGAGTCCGTAGCCAGTCTGAAACCAGAGCAGCGCGCAGATGCCGGAAGCAAACCACCCGGCCAACGGACCAGCCAGACTGATGGCGGCGCGCGTCTCCAGCGAGACACCAAGCGCATTCCACCTTACATATGCTCCTAGTCCTGGGAGAAACATCGGCATGTCCGCCGGCAGGCCACGGCGCTTGATGTCAATGAAGTGTCCCATTTCATGGGCCAGGATCAACACCGCAAACCCTATCCCAAATGCTGCCCCCCAAAGCTGCCAATAAACACCCAGGAAGGCCACAAAGCTCCACAGGAATTTGAGTTTCCACAGCGCAAGCAGGAGAGGCCCCACGGGTCCAAGACGCTTCGCCCAGTCAGGTGTTGTATGTGGACCACGTTGGGCACTTGTCTGGGTGGGTGCGGCAGTTTCCAGCTCCCGAACGTGGCCGCGGATCCATTCCGCCTGCGCGGACTGCGGTGGCAGCAGAGGCAGGCACTCAAGCCACCGTTCCCGCGCCCTCTGAAGATCGTCATGCGCCTCCAATGACCGAGCATGCGCCGCCAACTGCTCCATTCGGTCGCCATGGACAAGGTTGCGGCACTGCGGACATTCCAGCGCTCCAGGCGGAAGCTCCCGCGCGCACCGGGGGCAATTCTGCGCGATTTCAGAAGTAAACGAGGACACTGATCAGCAACAGCCTCCAGCTTGCATCATCTCACAGAAGCCGCTGCAGAAACCTCGTAGGGCCCCTGAATATCTGCTCGCTTGGAACCGACCGTAATCTGCCACGCAATACGTATCCCGACCATAAGGATGATGAGTCCAATAATTCCGTGAACGGGGTCTTGCAGTTCCAGAAACGGTGAGGCGAGTCCGAGCGCCAGTAATGTCAAAAGCGCCGCTCCCATACCTGGCTTGGGGTTTGACTGCGTTTGGTCGGGCTGGTTGCTGGTGGCATTGGTCGATGGGGTTTGCTTTTTCAACTGGATTGATTGAGATTCAGGTTTCGCTTTCACGTAGTACGAGATCGCAATAGGTACTGCGGCAAGTGAAACCGCCGCGTAGGTAAGGATGACAGCGGCGATCTGGTAACGTCTGCCGCCAATGCCCTTCGATCCAAGCATGATCGCCTTGCCCACCAGCCAGCCGACCGCCAGAGAGACATAACCGAAATATATTCCGGTCACGATGGTGAAGCCGGCATAGAAGATCATCCCCACAATCGCCGCGCCGATGCCAAAAAGTAGTCCGCGGACATACCCAGCATGTGAGTCCTTTGGCTGCTGGCGTTCAAGTGCCTGCACACAGGCTTCGCACGCCATGCGTGTGTTCACGCGAAAGTATCGGGTCGTAATAGGCTGATTGCAGGAGACACAACGATCATCTTGCGATGTGCCGGAATATTCGGCTGTGGCGAACTGCGGGGTAGATTGGGGCTGATTCAGGTCTGACATGCGCCAGAAGATACCACGGAAGATGTTTAGGGAAAAGACAAAATAGATCTGAGCTACTCCAAACGCGGGCGGCCATCAAGTAAGCACTCGGCTTTTCAGTGGACCACCTATTCCAACTCTGCGCTGATCATATAGTCGCCCGCCGACATGTCCCAGCTCACTTGCAAAACGTTTGGCTTGCAGCATACCTGACAGTCTTCTACATACTGCTGTCGCATCCCGGCGGCAGAGTCCACGGTGGTTTCATTCCACTCGCCGCATCCCGCGCATTGAAAGCCCGCGCTCATGGTCGTTAACTGATCGTATCAAAAAAGTGGCCGGCATTCTTTCTGCCGGCCACTTGCATTGGCTGAGAGCCTACCACTAAGCCACTTATAGAATTGGATTCCTTCACCGCATTAGGCATGGGCTCCGGCAGCAGCCTGGCTGCTGGGTTCCACTCGCATGTTCGCGGCTTCACTCGCCGCTGTCGCGGCAAAGTAACGGCGGTATGACTGGAAGATTCCTGCCATGATGGGTAATACAGCCAACGGGACCTGCCATCCGATCTCGTGTGCAATCGTGAGCGTGACTCCGGCGATGCCGGCGCTTGCCACCAGATACGGGAACGAGAGCTGCAACATTTCCTGCCAAGTCCGCAATATGCCCGCGCCTTCAGTCAAGCCAATCACGATTGCCACCGGAATGGTGTTCGCCAGCGCATACCCGGCAGCCGCCACTCCCAGTCGCAATGCCGGTGAACTGATTGCAGAAACCATTGACGCTGAAGCAAAGATATACCGTGCTGCTGTGACCGCCAGAACGATTGTGCAGCAGTTGAACGCTGCCTGCGCCAGGTTGAGCTTCTTCCCTTTCGGCAGGCATTGCACGAAGGTGCTGATGAAACCCACTGCCAGAGCTTCAGCCGAATTCATCTCCGCCGCTGCCACCAAAATGAAGGGCAGGTTCACTGACATGGTCCCGGTTAATCCTGGAAGCTTGATCTTAAGCCGCGCCGCAAGACATGCCGCCACCAGGAACGCCGCAAAGCGAAATGACGGTACTGACCTGGCCTTGAATGCGGCGTCCACCAGGATAAGGACGCCTGACAAGGCAATCAACGCCACGAACATTCGCGCTGATATTGACTTCGGCATACTCAATTTTCTCCGTCCTCTCCATCGCTCAAGGCATTGATTGAATCAGCGCCCCAAATGATTGACTGGCCCCAGATAAGGCTGTTGCCAGTGACTCCGGTCTGGCCCCAGATAATGGAATCGCCCCAGATGATGGAATCAGACAGCACGCAGTTTCCGCCCCACACGATCGAGTTGCCCCAGATGATGGAGCTGCCCCACGTGATGCTGTTGCCCCAGGTAATGGAAAGGCTATTGCTCAGCGAGGCCTTGCCGGTTGCCGGATCGAGGTGCACGACCGGGGATGGCGCTCCTCCATTGGCCACGTCAGTGCTTTTCAACGACGAGTAAATGTCCAGATAGCCTGCGCCGATGGTAAAGATGTCATACTGCGAGAAATAACTGCGGCCCCACACGTCATAGCCCCAGCTGTTGATTGGATAGCCCTTCCAGGCTGTCTTCATCATCCGGGCCTTGATGGTGTCCGGTGTGAGCGTGGGATCTTTCTGGAACATCAGCGCCGCTGCCCCGGCAACAATCGGCGTGGCCATGCTAGTCCCGCTCAACCGAGTGTACTTTCCGCCCAGACCTGTGACACACCCGCTCAGAGTGCACGTGATGATTGGCGCTATGTTCAGATTGGTAAGGGATGTGACCAGCGTACTTCCTGGAGAAGCCAGCGAGACAATCCTGTTTCCCGGCGCGACCAGGTCCGGCTTTACCACGTGATCGAGCAACGTGGGTCCTTTGGAACTGTAGCTGGCGACCGTGTCGTCCAGACGTGAAGGAGTACCGTTGGTCTTGGTTGCGCCCACGGTGATCACGTTTGGATCGTTGGCTGGCGCCTGGATGGTTGCGTAGCCTTGCGTGCCGTAGCTGTTGTCCCGGCCATTATTGCCGGCCGCTACCACAACCACGATGCCAGATTTCCAGGCTGCCTCAACTGCCTGGCACACCGGATCAAGCGTGTAAGACTCATATACGCTGCGTCCCAGTGACAGATTGATCACGCGAATGTTGTATGTGCTTTTGAGTTGGACGGCCCGTTGAATCGCGGCGATTACCTGGCTGTCAGTACCGGAGCCGTTTGCGTCCAGCACGCGCAGGTTGATGATGTTCGCATTTGGGGCCACGCCGATGTATTGTGTCGGGTAGCCGCTTTGCGAGTCATGTCCGTTACCGGCCAGAATGCCCGCGACATGCGTTCCGTGCCCGTAGGCATCGTTCGTGCTCGGATCACCGGGGATGAAGCTCTCGTTATAAACGATGCGCGATCCCAAGCTGCTCGACTTCTGCAGGTCGTCGTGATTGAAAACGCCGCTATCGATGATTGCCACGCCAACGCCGGTTCCATCGAGCCCGTACTGCTGCCGCGCAATATCCCCTTCTACGGCAGGGATATCGTCATCCGAGGCAACTTTGTTCGGGCGATCAGGGCTGACGTAAACCACATCAGGGTGGTTCTGGAGCCATGACAGCAGCTTTACCGGAATTCGATAAGCCGCGCCATTAATGTGCTCAAAAGAGAACCTTAACTTCGCGCCCGCCGCGGCCATTTCAGAAGCGTGCGCTTTGGGCGTTTGCTTGAACTGAATGATGACGCTTACTGTCCCATCAGCGTTCAGCGGAAAATTGGCAAGATCGGCAGAGAGTTTCTGATGACCGCCTGCGGCTTTACTGTTTTGCGCTCCAGCCGTCCCTGGAACCAAAATGAGTATCGCCGCTGCCGCCAGAAGTAAGAATCGAAGCAAGCTGAAACGCTTGTCGGTTTTAAATTTTGTTTGTTTAAGTATCATCTTTTTGTTTGACCCCGGAAGTTTTCTAATAGCGCTGATACCGACCTCGAAAGGCCCCCTACGATCCCCAGACCGCCGATGCCACCACAGACAGCGAGTTCTTGAGGGTTGTGAAATCAAGGCCCAAGCCAGCAATAGCCGCCAGTACGCCAAGAGCTAAAACGATGAGTTTGTTCTTGAGAGACATATCTTGACCTCAGTGCTATGCGTTGCAAGCTACAGGCCAAAGCTGGATCGAACTAAGCTGTTGAATTAGCTGAGGTTATCTTGGTCGCATTGCGGCAACATTGCGACACGGCTGGTCTGGAAAGTCGCGAAGTATGTTATTCCATCCACGTAAATACATGTAAATAAATGGCTTAGTTGACTGCGACAGGTGCGTCACACCGTTTTTGTGAGGGCCCTTATTTTTGGAGCTGGCAATGGGTGGCGACAAACCTGCTTGGGCTTGATACATCCGCCAAGCTTTGAAGTAAGCCTAATGATTACAAGATGTTATAGCGAAGTGCTGATTCAATCTCCGACGCGCTCGGGACGGTCGGGAGTGCGGCAATCAGTTTCCGCGTAAACTCGTGCTGCGGACTGAAGAAGATAGCTTGCGGGGTATTGCATTCAACGATCTTGCCTGCATGGATCAGCGCAATGCGATGGCATAGACCATAGGCTGAGAGCAAATCGTGCGAGATGAATAGCATGCTCATTCCCAAACGGCGATTCAACTCACCGAACAACGCCAATATCTCCGCTTGGGTTACGGCATCCAGGGCGCTTGTGGGCTCGTCGGCAATCAACAATGCCGGGCGGTGCATAATTGCCATTCCAATCAAAACCCGTTGCGCCTGGCCAACACTGATTTCTGAAGGGTAGCGGCGCAGGAACTCTTCTGTCGCCGGCAGGCCAACGTCCAGCAAGGCACGAAAGACTGCCTCCTCCATCACGTCGCTGTCACCCTTGCCATGCAATTTCCACGATTCGGTGAGTTGCTTGCCCAACCGCAGCGCCGGATTCAGAGATGACATAGGGCTTTGCGGCACAAAGGCAATCACCTTGCCGCGCAGCTTGCGCCAGTCCTTTTCCTTCAGTGCCAATAATTCGTGATCGTCCCAGCGAATCGATCCCAGCACCTTGCCGCCCTTCAGGTTGAGCAGACCCAGGATCGCCAGCGCTAGGGAGCTTTTCCCGCACCCACTGTGGCCCACTAGGCCCAATATCTCTCCCGGCCGCAGTTCCAGGCGCAAGTCATCCAATATGGGTGGCTTGTCGTGATAGCTGACGGTTAGCCTGACGGAGAGAAGGTCCATGGGATTCTTTAGCGTGCCAGCGCAAGCATCTCCACATTCCAAAAAGTTTGCGGTCGAAACACGCTGGGCTCGGCATTCTTTACCGCCGGCGCAATGGCGACCAGTGCGTCTTTGTTCACTAGGTAAATGAACGGCTCCTGCTCCCAGGCAATTTGCTGCACCCGGTCCCAATCCTGTTTGCGTTTGCGTTCATCGCCAGAAGCCGCCTGCTCCCGCATGAGCTTGTCGATCTCTGCTTCCCACGGTGTTGCAGGAACTTTCTGGTTAGGGTTCCATTGGTGATTGTCGGCCGAACTCAGCCAGACCGCCATCTGCGAATTGGGGTCCAACTCGACATTCTGGAAGCCCAGCAGGCACGCCTCATAGTTGTAGGTCTGGGTCATGCGCTCCAGCAGCGAATTGAAATCCAGCGTGACCACGTTGACCTTGATTCCGATCTTCTTCAGGTCCTGCTGGATCATGGTGGCCATGCTTTCGCGCGCGCGATTGCCGGCATTGGTGGCGATGGAAAATTCCACGGCGTTGCCGGCCCTGTCACGCAACGTATCGCCTACAAGCCGGAAACCATCCTGCTGCAGCCGGCGCAAGGCGCTCGACGTGTCATACGGATGCGGTTTGAGGCTGGTGTTAAACCAGAACTTGTTGCTGGGCGAAATGATGCCGATAGCGGGCACGGCATGGCCACGGAAGACGATCCGCGCCAGATCTCCGCGGTTGATGGATTCAGAAACTGCGCGCCGGAAATTGGTGGAAGTGAACCAGGCCTTTTTGTATCCCGCGATGGGCGAACCCGGAACCTGGTTGAACCAGAGCTGTTCCGTGTCAGTGGAAGCGCCCGCATCGCGTACAAACGCGTTGTCAGCGGAAAGCTTCTCAAAAATGGCAGGGCTCACCGTGTTGATCAGGTGAACTTCACCGCGCTTGAAACGCAGCGCTTCGATTTCAGGGTTCTGTTCGATGTCGAGACGGATGGAGTCGAGATATGGAAGCTGCTTCCCTGCCGCGTCTTTCTTCCAGTAATAAGGGTTCCGCTTCAGCAGCAGATACGATCCGGCTTTTCGCTCCGCCACGTAGAAAGGCCCCAGCGCGGCCATTTCTTTTTGCGGCGATTTTGCCGAGAGGATCGCGACTGTATCAAACAGGTTCACCAAATTCGCCACCGGCGCCGGGAAATCGATCTCAATCTCAGCCGGCGAAATCACGCGCGTTATCAATTTGCCATCAGCCGAGCGGAAAGCGTCACCGGTGCTGGAGTGCAACGCGGGATCCATCAACTGCTGCATGGTGTAGGCAACATCGGCGGAGGAAAAGGGCGTGCCGTCGGAATATTTCAAGCCGTTACGCAGCTTGAAACGAATGCGCTTGCCGCCTTCTGAAACCTTCCATGAGATAGCCAGATCAGGCTCGGCTTTCAGCGTGGCCCGATTCACCCGCACCAGCACGCCACCGGTCAGATAACGGATGGTCTCCGACGCTTCGTCTTCCACCAGCAATGGATTGAAAGTCTTGGGTTCAGAGCGCAGGCAGAAGCGCAGCTCTCCCCCGCCCTGCGCCAAAACAGAAATCGAGCCCAGGAACAGTATGGCGGCCAATAAATAAAGCCGTTTCAAACCCTCACCTCTTGTTTCTTAAGCAGTACCTGGAACGAGCTAATTACCACTATAAGTACCCCAAGAGGAAGCAATCGCCAAGGTTCCGGACGTAACGTAACGGCTTCTTGAAGTTCACGAAGCAGGCTGCCCAGCGACGGCAGTGGCTCGGCCACGCCAAGGCCAAGAGCACCCAGGTTGGCCTCAGCAATGATGAATACCGGAATCGAAATCCAGAATTGCGCCAGCAGCGCGCCGCGCAGATTAGGCAACAGATGGAGCCGCACAAGTTTCATTCCGGAAAAACCGGACGCCCGCGCCATCCAGACAAACTCAGACTTCATGAGGTCTTTGGCGCCTGAGCAGATCACGCGCGCTGAAGCGGCCCACCCCAGCAGGCCAAGCAGCGCAAAGGTCACGGTGACCGAGGCTTCCGGTGAAATGTTCAGCGGCAAGACTGCGCGCACGGTAATCAGCAGAAACAACCAGGGCACGGAAAGAAATAGATCGATCAGCAGTTTGCAGCAGCGCTCCGTCCATCCGCCAAAGTATCCAGCGATACCGCCAATCAGGCCTGCCAGAATCGTGGTGGAAAGCGCTGCCAGGGGAGCCAGCGTCAAGGAAACACGCATTCCATAAAGAAGGCGCGCCCAGCGATCGCGCCCCAGATCGTCCGTGCCGAGCGGATGGTGTGTGGAAGGCGCGACTTGCGGCGTCTCGCGGAACTGGTGTTCATAGCCCGCGGGCGCCAGACGGCCTGCGGCGAGAATGGCCACAGCCGTCAAGACAAGCACTGCGATCGCCATCACTCGAATGCTTTTCATGCCGCGCTCCGTGTCAGACCGCGCTGCGCCGCATCTGAAATCAACGTCGCGCAGACGGTCACAAAAGTTACCACCATGGTCAGATTCACAAGCAAGGGCAGGTCACGAGACTGCGCGGCATGCCAGGCCAGTTGTCCGATCCCGGCAACGTCGCTTACCACTTCAATCGGCAGCAACACGCCGATTCCGATACTGATGGAAACTCCAACCAGAGCAATCAGCTGCGGCAGCGCAATAGGCGCTACATGCCACGCCAGTACTCGCCACGGCCCCGCGCCCTTTGCGCGCGCGGTGAGGACGTGAGCCATCTCGCTGCTTTGCTGCAACAGATTCTGCGTGTAGCGATAGATCTTGGGGAACAACAACAGTGCGGCCGCGAAGGCCGGCGGCCATCGCAACAGAAGAAAGACCAGCGCCAGTGCAGCTGCCGGAGTAGAGATGAAAGTCCCGCTCAGCGCATTTCCCAGAAAAGTCAGGACGCGAACGTTCCAGACTTGCGCTGCAACTGCCAGGGAAAAACCAAGCAGCCATCCCACAGCGAGCGCAAACGCGAGGTTGGCCAGAGTCACAGGCAGACGTTCCCGCAACAGATCCTTTACCGGCTGGTTCAGCGACCGCGAGGTTCCCAGATCGCCCCGGACCAGTGACGCAAGATATTGAGCATAAAACCGTGGAACATTGGCATCCGAGAGGCGTGCCTGGCGGATGGCTTGAATGCTCTGTACAGAGAGGCCCGAGTTCAGTTCCTGCTCGTCTGAGGAAAAGCCGGGAGCGATGCGCATAAGCATAGCGCCCGTAAAACTCGCCAGGAGCATGATCGCGACCACGCGCAAGGCAGCCCAACCGCAGAAGCGAAGCATTATCCAGCCACCGCGTCGCGGACCGAGCCCGGCCGCCGGTCATCCGTCAGGGTGTTCAAGACTTTTAGAATCTTGTGGTGCTCCTGTTTCTGGATGTACATGCGGCGATCGGCTTCCGCGAGCAATTTCTCCGCATCTACTCCATCTTCCGGATAAATTGCGCAACCGACGCTCAAAGAGAGCCATTCAACGCCACAGACTTCGCGGCCTGCATTGCCGGCCAACTCGCTCAGGCAAATGCCACGGGCCTCGGCAGCGGAGGCGCTCAAGCCTGGCGCAACGATCACAAACTCGTCACCGCCCATGCGGGCCACATAGTCATATTCGCGGCAGGAGCCCTGCAAGGTTTCAGAGAAATGGCGCAGAATCCGGTTGCCTTCAAGGTGTCCGAAGCGATCGTTGATTTTCTTGAATCCATCCAGATCGCAGACCATCACGGTCAAAGAGGTATCGAGGCGCTTGCAGCGAGCCAGCTCGCGGTCAAGATGGATAAACAGCGAGCGCGCGTTAGGTAATTCCGTCAGGTAGTCCGTGGTGGCCGAGCTTTCCGCTTCCTGGAAGGCCAGCGCGTTCTCCACCGAGAGCGCCACCTTCGAGCTGATCGCCTTGAGAATACGGAGATGATCAGACGTGTACGCGTCCGCGCAGGAATGATAGAGCGTCAAAACGCCCACCACACCCTGCAGTCCTTCCAATGGAACAGAGATGGCCGAGTGCAGTGCGCTATACCTGTTTGGATCGTGAACGTAACCGTGCTCCAGCGACGGATTGCCGTTAAGCATGGGCTTGCGGTTTTGCGCGACCCATCCTGACAAACCTTCACCAAGCGGAATGCGCAGGGCCGCAAACAAGCGGAAGTTATCTCCATTGACGTACTCAGGAAGCAGTTCATTGCCGCGGACAATGTATGTTGCGATGGCGTCGTAAGGCACCAGGCGTTTCAATCGCCCGCTCAGCACGGAAAGCGTCTCACTCAGGCTTAGGGAATTGCCCAGGTCTTGCGTAAGCTCAAATAATGCCTGCGCTTCCTGCCTGGCGGCAGCGATCGAGGACAGAAAGGCCGCCTGGTTCCCTGTTTCATTGGGTTTATCGCCTTCAAAGCCGTTTGCGGGAGCTTCGCCGCGCTTTACCGTAAGATCAGTGGAGAGCTTCTGCCGCTCAGGCAGTTGCGCCTGGGAATGAACGGTGGCTTCCAGGTCCTTATAAATTACTTTAAGCAGCCCCACGACTTTGGGATCAAAAGCCTTGCCTGCCTGGTCGGCGACCCACTGCATGGCATCATCCAGCGGCAATGCCTTCCGATACTGGCGGTCCGTGGCCAAAGCATCAAGGCAATCCACCGCGGAGAGGATCCTGGCCCCGATGGGAATTTCTTCACCCTTGAGGCCGGCCGGATATCCCGTACCGTCCCAGCGCTCGTGATGTGAGCGGACGATCGGAACCACAGGATACGGGAAGTGGACGCGCTCCAGAATTTCCGCGCCCACGACCGGATGGATCTTCATCTTTTCAAATTCTTCTGGTGTCAACCGTCCCGGCTTGGAGATGATGTGTTCTGGCACAGCCAGCTTGCCGATATCATGCAGCAGAGCTGCAGCGCGCAGCGCCTCAACTTCATGCGCAGGAAGGTTGAGTCTCCTGGCCATCTCCACGGCATAGACGCGGACGCGCTCCAGATGATCGTGGGTGGTCTGGTCCTTGGCTTCAATCGCCAGCGCCAGGGCCTCAATGGTGCGCATGTGCAACGCAGCCATTTCGGCTACGTGGTTTTTCTCGTTCTCCAGCTTGCCCAGGTAGAGCCGGTAAGAGCGGTAGATCACAAACATTGCCGGCAACGCGAGTAATGTCGGCTGCCAGCCGACATTGTGAGTAAGCCATCCAAACATCGCGGCCAGGGCGCCGCCGGCAAGATAGTACGGCAGCGACCAGAAATAACATTCGGTCCAGATTTTCTGTAACCGCTTGTTCTCAGTGAGCGCGATGATGGTCGCCACTGGAAGTGTGTTGAAAAGAAAGTAAACGCCGGCGGCAAGCATCAGCAGGAACGCGGCATTCGGATGCAGCCTTGTATCCAGAGGCCCATGGTAAACATAATAGGCCGCGGCAATGGCGACAGCCGCGCTGGAAACGTTGAATGCAACCTGTTCCGGACGAGGCCAGCGACGCTTGGTTGCCAGACATTGGACCAGGATTGCGGAACATCCCATGACCAGCGTTTCACTAAAGGTCAACTCGCTGATACCGATAAGAATAAAGAGGAAATTGACTGAGATCGTCCCGGTAATCTCCGGAAGTTCCACTTTCAGCCGCGACGCCAGCATGGCTGTAAGCAAATAGGCGCAAAATTTTGCCGGAGCATCGATTTTCCACACAAGTCCGCCGTAGACGGCGGTCACAAGACCGGCCAGGCAAACTCCGTAGAGAAACAATCGTGCCTGCTTCGACATATTTTCCTTGCTCTTCCCCGGTTAAGAGTAGGCAACTGCTGGGCCAAACAAGTGCATGGCAAAAGAGCATTTATTGTCAGCAACTTATCGGCGATCGGTTACGCTGCTCTCGGTCTTAAGCCTTATTCGCGGGTGACATCGGTGTCGCAACCCCTGCGTCAAAAACGTGCCGATTTGTCACAGGCCTATCTCTCCCCGAATGGCGCCTATGCCAACGGAGTGTAGAGTGATCTTTGGCGGAGAATCATCGAAGAAAGCCAAAGGTTGAGAACTTAAGTAATCAAACGGTCAACTTCTTCAATTGCCGGTGTGACGAACTTGTCTCATCATTGCCCCTAACAGTGACAAACCGCGTCATGTGCCATGATGCGTGCGTGAGGAGAAAAGGGCTGTGTCGACGGCAGTCAACAATCAGTGCGACCTGAACGGCCAGATAGTCCGCAGTGACGCTTTAAAGCGGGTAATGCGGCTGGTTGAACAAGTTGCCTGTCATCCGGCTGCGGTCCTGATTGTCGGCGAGACTGGCACGGGCAAGGAAATGATCGCCCGCTCCATCCATAGCCATTCTCTTCGCTGCAACAAACCTTGGGTAGACGTAAACTGCGCTGCCATTCCCGAACATCTGGTGGAAAGCGAACTCTTTGGATACGAGAAAGGCGCTTTCAGCGGCGCCGACACGCAAAAGATCGGCTATTTTGAGATGGCTGATGGCGGGACCCTTTTCCTGGATGAGATCGGCGACCTTGATCCTAAAGTCCAGGTCAAATTATTGCGGGTGCTGGACGGCGTACCTTATTACCGCCTTGGCGGAAACAAGAAAGTCAATGTAGACGTGCGCGTGGTGGCTGCTACCAACCAGAACCTGGAAGAACTTGTCCAGGCGGGACGTTTCCGCAATGATCTCTATCATCGGCTGGCGGAATTCAAGCTGGAAATTCCGCCGCTACGGGAAAGGCCAGAAGACCTGCTGGCGATCGCTGAACAGATTCTTCATCAGCATTATCCGAATTCACGCTTCACCAATGATGCTGTTACAGCGCTGCTCACCCATGAATGGGCCGGCAACGTTCGCGAACTGCGAAATTCGGTGTTTCGCGCGGTCATGCTGGCCAAAAACGCCCATACAGAAATCACCGGGGCCGACCTAAAACTGAAACATGCGGCGCCCCTGGGCGAAGGCAAGGCCCCTTTGAACCGCGACCTGGACCAACTGGAGCGGCAAATTGTGTTTGACACACTGGAACGCTGTGGCGGCAACCAGGGCAAAGCCGCAGAAGCGCTTGGCATTTCACGCCGGACCCTGCTGCGCAAACTCAAAGCCTATCGCGAGAATGAAAGTGAAACCGTCGTGGGCACGCTTTGCGCGGAGCAACAGCGTTATTACCGAAAGCAAACCAGCTCTCCCGTCCAGCTTAAACATGCGGATGAATGGATGGACGCGAGTCTGCTCAATATCAGCGTGGGCGGGGCCGCTGTTTCACTGCACAAAATGCTCGGCCAGGGCGCCCCGGTCACTCTACGTTTTCAAATTCCTGAAACCGACGTCCAAGCTGAACTGCAGGGACGCATCGCCTGGGCCAATAACGAGGGCCATCACGGCATTCAGTTCAGCGAAGTGCCCTCAGAGATCCGCACCAACTTGCAGCGCTGGTTCCAGTCCGAAATGAAAAAAGACGGCTGGCGCGATGAGATGGCTGTCTAATACACCGCCTCGCCATCATCTTTAAATCAGAACTTTGAAAAATCAGGTTTGCGGCGCTGCATAAAAGCCATCATGGCTTCTCGTGCCTCCGGCCCCTGTAAGAGCGCGGCGAACTGCTCTGTTTCCCGCGCCATTGCCTCCGCGATTGTGCCCGCTGCATTGCGTTTGAGCAGGGCCTTGGTAGCGCGCAAGGCTGACGGCGGCTTTTCCGCCAACTGCCGTGCTCTTGCCGTCGCCTGCGCCAGCAGTTCACCCCCTGGATACACGGCGTTGACAATCCCGAGGTCCAGCGCTTTTTCCGAACTGAACGGCTCACCAAACAATAGAAGCTCCGCTGCTCTGCGATGGCCCATTAATTCCGGCAGCAGCACGCTGGAACCTGCTTCCGGACAGAGTCCGAGGTTTACGAACGGAAGTTGGAAACGGGCATCTGGAGCCGAGTACACCAGATCACAGTGCAACAGCATGGTGGTGCCGATGCCGACAGCCACGCCCGCCACGGCAGCGATCACAGGCTTTTGCGCGGCGGCAAGCGTCTGCAGGTAAACGATTGCCGGACTCGTTTCGCCAGGTTGTGCGTTGGCAAAATCCATCAGGTCATTGCCTGCGGTAAAGCAATCCTGGGTGCCGATGATCAACACCACACGTACCGCGGAGTCGGCCTCAGCCTGCTTGAGGGCTTCAATCATGCCCAGGTACATTTCCCGCGTTAAGGCGTTTTTCTTCTCCGGGCGGGCCAGCCGGATGGAGAGAATACGGTCCTGGACCGAAACGACGATATGCTCCGCCATGCGAACTCCTTAGCGTGATCTTGGCCGATGAGTGACCGACTCAGAATACGCTAACGCTGCCTGGTTTCGCCAAGATTTGACCAGTCTTAAACCACATCATAAAATCAATGATGCCGGTTGCCGAACCGGATGCGCACTTGCTGCCCCCTCGTTCAACGGCAGGACAGCTGACTCTGGATCAGCATATCGGGGTTCGAATCCCTGGGGGGCAGCCAAATCAAATCAACAACTTAGCGGCCTCGATCCCTCCCAAAATCCTCAATCGTACCTAAGTCGTACCAAATGGCTCGTGGATCTGCTGGAACCTCAGTGTATCGGCGGAAACCAACAGGAGTGAGCATGCACCGGCATCCGGCTTCATTTTGGATTGCCAGCCTTGTACCACTCGCGATTTGACCGAGTTTGCGGAACGTAGCAAAACGTCATCATGACAACGCAGAAGAACCGGAAGAAGCTTCCGCGCGGCCTTCATTGGGATAGCAGATCCCCGTACATTTTTTTCAAATGGCGTGATGCCATGGGCCGGCAACGGCGACAGTCGACCAAAACGGATGATCCCGATAGAGCCTTGCTGGAAAAGCTGAAGTTTCTCGACCAACAGAAACAGAAGCCGGAAGAGGTTGAGGCGCGTACTGAAGACCTAGGAAAATTGTCGCTCAACAAAGCAGCGGACCTATATTTCAACTGGAAGACAGCGAAGAACTCCACCACAACGATTCAGCGGGAGCGTCGCATCTTCAGCGCCGTCCTTTAAAGCCTTTGGCGGAAGCCGACCGGTGCGGTCAATAAAACTCTTCCATCTTCGCCAGTACCAACAAGACCGGCGAAAACATATCAGCCACATGAAGCAGCCAGTAACGGCCCGCACCGTAAACTACGAACTTGATCTGCTCCGGGGCTTGATGAAATACACCGGCTGCTGGACACCGGAGCTTATGGCAGGCTACGAGGCTTTGCCGGAAGTGAAAAGCCAGGCCGGGAAATTTGCATCGGAGCAACAACTGTCGCAAATCATTACGACCGCCAGCTCAAATCGAGCCTGGCAGGTCGCCATGTACTGTGCAGCAGTTGCAATTGGCACCGGCTGCCGGGGCGGAGAAATCAGAACGCTTCAACTAAGGGACATCAATCTTGCGGAAGGCCACATCGAAATCCGGCCCGAAAAGGCCAAGAATCGTACAGGGCGCTACCCCCGCTTGATGGCTGTAGCTGAATGGGGGTTGCGCAATCTGCTGGAGAGGGCTCACTCACTGGGAGCCACTGAGCCAGAACATTACTTGCTTCCATTGAGCGTCAGGAAATCGAGAATTATTGCCAAAACGACGGCCCAAAAATGGGACGTGACACGGCCCATGGCTACATGGG
The DNA here is from genome assembly GCA_035703825.1 of Candidatus Angelobacter sp. Taxonomy (GTDB): domain Bacteria; phylum Acidobacteriota; class Terriglobia; order Terriglobales; family Acidobacteriaceae; genus Angelobacter. The sequence continues at coordinate 104,431 of DASSXL010000020.1, read as the reverse complement.
TGAAATCATGGAGAAAACTGATGGAGGAATGCGGGATGGCTGGTTTTCGCTTTCATGACTTACGCCACACTTTCCGTACTTTCGGAGCCCATGCGGGCGTGCCTTTGGAGGTAATGATGGAACAGGTGGGTCACATGGACCGTGAAACATCTCTGGAATACGTACACATCCAGACCGATGCGCTGAAGCACGCACAGCGACTAATAGAAGGCCAGCAGGCCAACCTCATGAAGGCGGTCCGCCAAAGCGCACCGACGGACGAAACCGAAAGCAAACCGCCGCAGACATGTGGGAGCGGTAATTGGGCCGGGTTGTCTTAAGGGAGGTGCACCATTAGGGGAATAATCACTTCCCTGCCCAAACAGTGGCCCGGCACAATCATGGCCCATAAATGTACGTGCGCAATCCCAATTCCGGGTAGCGGATCATGCGCCCCATTTTTCTAAAAGGCGGTCCCTCCTGCAAGCCCCGACTCCGGTTCATACGCCACTTTCTGAGCTGGGAACGAGAGACCTGAAGCATTCGGGCAACTTGCTCTTCAGTGTACGTGCGCAACTCACGCTCTGTCTGCCCTTCCCCAAAATGAGGTGTCTCAGCTGACCTTGGTCCAAACCGTTTGTGTGGCGATTCCCCACTGTCGGTGGATGGCGTGGTGACGTCTTGCGTCTCCAGCCGCCTGGTTTTGCTGGTTGAATGTGCCGCCATTGTGAGCTCCTAGTGTCAATGGTTTGTAATGCAGGTTCCCATCTCTGTCAAAAGCAAACGCTCTCCCGGGTTTGACCGAGATTTCATTCCCGCTTAACTTCTTCGCAGTTCAATCAGCGGCTTCAGACGGCTGAATGGGAGGTTGGGTGTTCTCTTCGGTTGAAGATGTTCGGGAAATATTGCTCTCGACGGGGTACATCACCGATGAGATCACTGCGACGACTGTTTACCTTGCCGCGAGACTGAATAAGCCCATTCTGCTGGAAGGGCCTCCAGGAAGCGGCAAGACGGAACTGGCTTATGCAGTCGCCAAGGCTATGAGGACAGAAGTTGAGCGCTTACAGTGTTTTGAAGGGATCAACGAAGAGAAGGCCATCGGCAAGTTTGACGATTCGCTACAGCGACTGGCGGTCGATCTGCGCTCAAAGTCTGATGCGGTGGAATGGGAAAGCTTCAAAGCAGAGCTGCACACGAGAAAGTTTCTTACCGCCGGTCCATTGCTACGCGCGCTCGAACACAAAAAGCCATGCGTGCTGTTAGTTGACGAACTGGACAAGGTTTCTGCGGCGTTCGAGGCAATGCTTTTGGAGGTGCTCAGCGTGTTTCAGCTGAGCATACCCAAGCTTGGCGTGATCAAGGCACAAGTGATTCCCTTTGTTGTGCTTACCTCAAACGAGGAGCGGCGGATTGGCGACCCACTGCGGCGAAGGAGCTTTTATTTGAGGATCGAGCACCCGTCACCGGAGACAGAAGCAAAAATCCTTCGGCTGCGAACGCCTAACCAGAGTCCTGACTTTCATCGCGGCATGGCGGGGCTTGCCAAGGCCCTGCGTGGCTGGAGTCTGGAAAAGCCACCGTCAATCTCAGAGATGCTAGACCTGGCACAGGCTCTCGAAGTCCTTGGTAAAGCGGAAATTACCGCTGAGATGCGCGACATTCTCCTGCCGCTGCTGGCGAAGACAGAAGCAGATCGCAGAAAACTGATGCTGAGGGACGGATGGGCCAGCTTGATCCACGATGCCCGGCAATATAGCGAGGAGGCGATGGAGCGATGACTTGCGGGCGTTATGCGATTTGCAAAGATGCGTACGATGCGTACAGTCACAATTTTCACATCATTAAGAAAAGTACAACAATGAAGCCACGTTGTACTTTCACAAGACAGCCAGTCCCGAAGCTGGAAGATGTAGACGGGACACCATGCCTTCGACTTTCCCTCAAATGGGCCGTATTGCTGTTGGTATTGACCTTGGCAGTCCGGTCTTGGGCTACAACTGAGAACGATCCAAGCCAATCAAAGCGCGAAGCTGAATACTATGTCGCCGTATATGCACGGCATTACCAAGTGCCTCTGGAATTTGTGCGTGCGATTGTCAGCCAGGAGTCCGGATGGCAGCGATGCGCGGTCTCGCGGAAAGGAGCAGCCGGGCTGATGCAGCTGATGCCCGGCACAGCGGCGCGACTCAATGTGCGTAACCGCTGTGATATCAGCCAAAACGTTTCCGGGGGCGTTCGCTATCTGGCGTGGCTGATGAACAAATTCCATGGGGACCTGCGGCTGGTAGCAGCGGCCTACTACGCAGGTGAAGGCCCGATTGGGCGCCGAGGTCTCGGCTATTCAAACCCGAACGTGGTCGCCTATGTAGCGAGCGTTCGCGAGAGATATGAGCGAGAAAAACATTTGCAGGAAGTGAATTCACAATCCATTTATAGGAGAAGTAGATGAGAGTGCACTTGGTGTTTTTTATATACCTCGTGGCCACGGTCGGCACGGCGCAAACGGAGAATGGGAGAGTCATTCCCAAGATCACGAGCCTGCCTATCGAGGAGGGCGAGGTCACGCTAATTCATCTCGTGCCTGGCTACACGACCTCGGTGAGGTTTCCCGAGGAGGTCAGGTCGGTGGTCCTTGGGAATCCAGCTAGCTTCAAGGCGGAACATTCCGAGCCGAGCCGCGGATGGTCTTTCTGAAACCCATTACGGCGGAGCTAAGCGAGAGCAATGCGCTGGTCACAACCAAATCTGGCCAGGAGATCAGCCTGCAACTGGTCAGCGCGGGCAAAGGGGCAATCAATGCGCGCGTGGACTTTGTCGTTGAATACCACCAGCGGCGCAGTATGGTCATTCCCCCGGAGACGCAAAGCCTTGTAATCGCTGAAATACGGCCACCCTCTACGATTGGCCCTTCATCTTCTGATCCTCTAAAACCTGACCCTCTTGCGCGGGAACTCACAAAACAAAGGAGCTTGTCGTCACCTGACTGGCAAGGAAAGGAGGTCCTGGCGGCGACCGGAGCGAGCGTAGACGAGCACCATCAGACCATTCTTGGATTCTCCGTGCTCAACAGCACAAAACGAGTGGTTGAATTGCTGCCGCCGCAACTTGAACTGAGCAGCAATAACCACGGAAAGAGCAGCAAGCGCACTAAGGCCGAACCGGTTGTCGTTGCCGAATATCGTTTAACCACGCGCCGCCTGGCGCCCGGACAACGAGCTGATGGGGTGGTGGTATTCGAGCGGCCAGCGTTCAAGGAGTCGAGCGAGCGGCTGCAGTTGCAGTTGGCGGAAGCGGAGCGAGTGGACCGGCCGATCCTGCTGCCTGTGCCGTTCACAGCTAGCAGTGTTGGAGGCACGCAATGAAAACTGTTGAGATGAACGGAAAGGGCGAAGGTGTCACCGTGAAGCAAGGGCCAGAGGAGCAAAAAGCTTCGGCGCCTCCAATAGAGAAGGAACGCAAAGGGGCAGAACCGCCCTCACAAACCACGGCGAAGACGTCGCTCAAGGACAATAAGCGGTTGTTGGTTTTGGCGGTAGGCGCAGTAGTGTTCATGCTGATATTGGCGCTGGCATTCAATGGGCTCATTAATTCCTCTTCTATGCAGAAGAAATCTACGGCTTCGCGCGATAAGAATGGTTTGGCAAAATCCAATACCGGTGTCGGCCTGCCCAATGCAGCGAGTGTCGCCCCCATCCTCGATGCAGGACACGCGCCGGCACAGAACACCGATGCTGACCGGGTAACGGCTGAACTTGTAGGACAAACCGCAAAGAAACAACCCAAACCGGCTACGCCGACGACGCTCGGCGGAGTGAAGCCATTCGAGAACCCTCAGCTCTGGCAACCGCCGGCCTATCAGCCTGGCGCACAGCCTTTGGAACCCGCCAGTGGTGAGACCGGCCGGGAGACAGCGGGAACCAAAAGTGAGCGCGACCTGATGGACAAGCCATCACTCGTCTTTGTTAAGAGCAGCGCGCCCTCGACGACTCGCGGCGGAAACAACGAGACGGAGGGACCACTTGAGTTGAGAATCGGATTGCCTCCCGGCGTACGGTTGCGGGCAAGGCTTGAGTCAGCGGTCAGCACGGCGGTCCGGACGCCCGTGGTTGCGGTCATCGAATACAACTACGAACTCAATGGAGAAATTGTGGTGCCGGCGGGCGCAAAAGCATTCGGACATCTGGAGGCAGCCGACCGATCGGGCTATATCGGTATCCGTTTCGATTCGCTCCTTCTGCCTGATGGATCGAGCGTCGGTGTCGAGGCGGCAGCGACCGACCTTCAGCTCCGGCCGCTACGAGGCAAGGTGGAGGGCAAGAACGCGGGCAAAAACATCCTGGTGCGTTCCTTCGCTGGCGTTGGCGAAATAGCGGCGACGCTTGTTGGGAGAGGCAATCTCAATCAGCCATTGAGTGAAGGCGACCTGTTGCGAGAGCGAGTGAGCAACAACATCGGGCAGGCATCGGACCAAACCGTTGCCAACCTGGCCATCACCCAACGCATTGTTGTCTCCGTGCCCGCCGGAACCGAGCTGTATGTGGTACTGCAGAAGGCGGCAAAAGAACACGCGGCGACTGCGGAGGATAAAGCGCAAGAAAAGCCTGGAATCGGATCGACAAGCCTTCAGGAGCTACGCCAGTTGTTACAGCTCCAGAGGGAGATCAACCAGAGCCTTACGTTGCCCGGATCAAATCAATAAGGTTCCGATCGTGCTTGAAATTGGCGGCCCAGATGTTTAGGCCGCCTTTTTCGCGGCTGATAATCGGTGGAGCAATCTTCCCCGTCCGCTTCCTACAAAGCGAGTGACAGACTGCTTTTGAGACGCTCAGTGTTTTCTCCAGAACAGATAGCTTCGCGAGCACGCGATGGTGTTCGGCGCGGGAGCCCGTTGGTTGCTTTCAAGAGGGGATATTGAGGTTCTCCGGATTGAAGGACAGGGAGGGCAGGTCTGTGTGGACAAGTTCTCGAACCTGTACGACCGCGGCTCCGGCGAGTTCTGCAGCATTCATCCAGATCGCCTGCCCGAACCTAGAGCGCAGCAATTTGCTGAACTCTGAATTTTCCGGGGCGCGAATAATGGCATAGTCGGGGCTTGCGCCCGTCAATCCCTGCGCCAGCGGCCGGCTGGCGTGGTCCAGCCATTGGACCAGCTGTTCCAGTATAAGTTCGGGTGGATTCGCGACTCGCATGAAATTGTCAATTTCCCAGTTCAAAACGGCCGTGAAGGGCTCGCCGGCCAGCTTCCGCATCTGCGCGATGGTTTTTTCCGGAGCTTGGCGGCATACCTCCCATGGAGAGAGCGAGCCGGCCATTTCCAGGGTGTAGTCCTTGTTGCACAGGCGCTCGAATATAGGATCAAGCTGTGCGCTGCTGAAGAGCAGCTTCCGCAGGACATGGCGGCAGCCTGGGGGAGCGGCAGCAGCGCTTTGCTCGCGCAATTTCCTAAGCGTCTCAATAGTGCCGGAGATTTTGCCATGTAAAGCGCGCACACCGCTGAGCGCATCCTGCAGAAGGTTGTCGCGAGCGGCGTAGAGCCCGCGATCCACGCTGAGTTGCATGCGGCTGGCGTACGCCGTCACAACTTCCCCCGCATGCCTGGGCAGGACGCGCTGCAGAAGCCCCAGACGATCGTTTTTTTCTTTCCACATTTTCTTCTGCCGGAAAAAGAAAAGTTCCCGCCACCAGGAAGCTTTGGGAGCGAGTGACAATTCGTGCAGCAGCTTTTTGCACTCGATTGCACTCAGCCGCAGCGCATCCTCGCAATCGGCGATCCTTTTTTCCCGCCGCGCCTGTTCCGGCTGGGTGTCATGGCAGCTTTGCTGGAAGTTGTGTTCCGCGGTCGCGACCTCCTGCGCCCATAACCGGATTGCCTGCTCCAGTCGCTCAGTCAATTCCGCGGCCTGCTGTTCCAGCGAGAGATCAGGCTGGTTCCCACTCCAGCGCAGTCCCTCGAGGATATTCCGGTCCAGGGCCGGGGGAGCGGAAATATTGCGCAAGTACATGATCTGGGAAAGCTCACGCCGGAGCCGTTGCACGGTCTCTTCCTGATGGTTCACTCGGGGCAGGCTTTCCAAGTGCAATTCCTGGGCATACCAGCGGTCATATCCACGGCGGAGGTGCTGCAGGTTAGACGCGCTCTCGGTTTCCGAAAGTTCTGTCGTCTCCAGCAGGAATGCGGCCATTTCAGCCAGAAATGCCAAAGCATCGAAAAGCCCGCCCTCGCTCTGGTTAGCAATACTTTGCGTTTCGGCTTCCAGGGCGGCCAGTAGCTTCTCGCGGCTGCTATGGACACTGCCCGCCAAGGCCGCCATGATCCGCTTCAGATCGTTGTTTAGAAATTGATCGAGCTCCTCATGCATGGTCCGCAGGAACTCGCTTACTTCGCCCTCGATGACTTCCGGGGGGACGGTGCGGTTGAAGCCCGGCCAGATCCGCTCGCCTCCCTCAGTATGGCTGGTCCGCTGCAGCACTTCCTGGCATTCGGACGAAGCAGCAAATGCCCATGCCCGCCGCCGCATGGCTTTCTCATTGACCCGCTCCTCGCGGCCCAGGAACAGGTCCTTGACTAGGCGGCAGGTATTTAGGGCGGTAAAATACTCCACGATTTCCTTGCGAGGGATCACCAACTCGGCATAGCCTGCGCTCATGGATTGAGTGCCACTTTCCAGCATGCCCATAGAAACTGGAAGGTGTTCCGGTGGCGTTGCCAGCAAACCGTTCATGACCAAGGCCATTTCTTCCAGCGCGGCCGGAAGAGGCGGTAAGGCCAGCCCAGAAGCATTGATGTTCCCCAACCACCACCAATAGGTGAATGAATTGCCCGAACTGTTTTGCCCGGCGCCAGAGCGGGAAGACAGCATGAGATCCGGTTCCGGCCTGGTTTCATCGGGAGGGCCAGGTCCTTCCCTGTCCTGCGGCAGAACCAAGCAAGCCTCGGCAAGATACCGGGGGAAGCGTCGCCATTTTGCCGCAGCATGAAAAGCCGATGCGAAATCCGAAAGCCGGAGCTCCGTAACTTCGGGCGCCACGCCCAGCAATAACAAGCGCAAGCCCACTGCCCCTTCCATGATCGCAGGCAGGCGCGTATCCTCCAGTGACAGCGCACGGTTTACGACATCTATCACCAGGTGCGCCACCGAGTCGGTTCGGATGGGCGCGTCCACTGGTAAAGGCCGGCCACACTGCCGCTCATAAAGGCAATTGGGTGCGAGTTCATGGCCGGCGCAGGAGACTGCCCAGATGGAAAGCAGCGGAGTCGCTGGTCTTTCGGCCAGCCCTTCAGCAAGAAAGGTTCCTATCGCGCTCCCCATTTCTCCCAGGCAGAATACAATCGACGGATACGATGCGTTTTCCATGGGACCTACTTGGGCTGCAGTTCCCAGAACTCATTCTGTTCCATCCGTTGTATGGACTGTAGCAGCGCCTCCACCAGCGGACGGTCTTCGGCCTCCACGCGATCACGTAGTAAAGATTCCCAAAGCTCGCTTCTTTTCTTGCCCGCTGCTCCATTCCCCGCGGCTGGACTGAGCCGAAACAGAGCGTTTACTAATTGCGGCTCCGCGCTCAAGGTTTTGTAGGTCTGCAGGAAGCTTGTTCCCAGTCCGGTAATCCTTCCCGACCCGCCGTTGTACTCGAAAATGCCGTTCGTCGAACGCACAATGTGGGAAACGATGAGCCCGCGCGCGAACGCGCTGATGACGGTGCGATCAAAGGCGTGCGCGAGCAACTCCGGCCAACCCGCCCACCGTTTGTCAAGATGACATATTTTACGGCCGTGATCTTCGGAGCGCCGCAAGTACTCCCGCCAAAGGTCTTCCATGCATGTCAGCGCGAATAAAGGAATGCCTGCCCGAATCTGCAGGTAAACCACCTGATCCGGCCATCCGGTCTGAACCAGGTCCAGCGAAGGATACTCCGTGGTGATCACCTGAGTCTCCCCAGACAGCTTGTTCACGCCCATCACCTTCAGATGATGAACTCCCTGTTGGTCATCAAAAGGTATCTTGCTCGAACTGTATGCCCACATGGGAACGGAAAATCGCTCGAGTGTAGTCATGTGCCGGTCCATGTCCGCCAGGAGCAGGTGCGTGGCCGAACTTGAGCCCTCACGGGAAAACGCGGGCGCAAACTCCTGCTCGCTAAAGGCGGCAACTGCGGCAAGAATGGAAGCGTCCTGTTCTTCGAACCATTGCCGGGGCTCCGGCATGCCGGCTAGGAATTTGTGTGGATCAGGCCGGGGACGGATGCTTGTCGCATCGCCATATCGAGTGAATGGCCCTGGCGGCTTCTCCGGCAGTACCTGGTTTGCGGCGAGGTGCTCCAAGCAGTTTTCCAGATTGTTAATCGCCATCCGGCACCATTGTTCCGCCTGGCGTAGCCGATCCACCAAGTGTCCAATGGCGTCTGCTGCGTTCTGATTGAGCTTCTGAATCAGGCGCGCCGGCAAGACCAGCCGGTTAACGACGTCTTTCCATTCCTGCGCAGCGGGTTCTCTTTTACGCCGCCTCCTGGATTTAAAAGCTTCACGGCAACGATCCCAGGCCCGGCGCCGCTCCTCTTCCGCGCTTTCAAAGATCTTGCTTCGCGCCAGCAGCGGCTCCTGCATCTCTTTCAGAAGCTGCTGAGCGTGCGCGCATTCCTTCAGGGCGGAGGGTATTCGGCCCGGGTGACGGGAAATGTCCTGGATCAGGCGCTGCACCGCGCTTTCGCCATTTTCACGCAGCGCCGCAAGATGCTGCCCGGTAAAAGTCTTCGCGTACGTGTCCACCAATCCGGCGGCAGCAGCGTAGATCTCTTCCAACTTGTCCACGGGTTCTCCGGGATCTCCGAAATTGAACTCCAGAAGATGCATTTCCAGGTGTTCCGGGAACTGCTCCAGCCTGCATTTTGCCAGGGCCGAGCCTGCATTCAGATCGCCCAGGCTTTGCACTTTCTCTGTGTCCGCCAGCACTTTGGTCAAGAGCTCGACCTCGAAGGCCTGCCGCGCCGCTCGTACCGAGCTCTCATGCAATTCCAGCGTAGCGATGCCAAAGCTGGCATAGGTAGAGCGCTTCCCCTGCACTAATCCTTTGCCGGCAAGCTGAGGAAGCAGGTTGTGGAGGACCTCGCGAACATACGTGCCGAACGAAGCGGTCGACATGAGGTACGGCAGATATGCCATCTGGCGGGCCAGTTGACCCACGTTGTTCGTTGTGTCGTACCGTTCGCCTACGTGGTCGACCAGGTAGATCAGGCCGAAGGGCGAGCTCTCCAGCATGAGATTGCGTCTATTGCCGAACTTAAAATCAACCGGCTCCTGCGGGGCAGCCAGGTAATCCAGTTCTTTGAGAGCGGCATAAGCATTGGCCTTGACCAGGTTGGTTCCCGCCTTGCCTTGAAATGGGCCAGGCATCAGAAATATGCCCACGACCTTTACCGACAGAGCGTCTTTGAGCTGCTCGCGCACCAACTGGGCGACATCGAGCGCAATTCCGCTTCCCGTCCCACCGCAGAGTGACGCAAGTATGTAAATCTCGATCGATCCTTGGTCATCGATCGACTCGTCCTCTTCCGTCTCGCGCAGCCGCGCGCGGTCGGTAAGCGCGTCCAGGCAACTGACTAGCCGGGCCATGAACTGCTGCGGCTCGGCATGGAGAGCCAGACGGCCCAAGGGCCGGATCTGCGCCGCTCCATTTACCACCGTCTGTACTTTTATGTCAGACGTAGACGGGAACCACTCGCATACGGCGCTATTGGACGGGTTCCGCACCATCTCCGCGGGATCGCGAAGGCGCAAAAGCACACATTCTTCAGCTCTCAAACGAAGGGCGCCGCGGCTCTTGGGGGCCACCGTATCGATATAAAGAAAGCTCACATGCGACGGCCTCTTTCCCCGGTATCGCTCGTACAATGCCTGCAACTCCAGCAGTGCTTCCATGCCGGTTCCGCCACATCCAATTGCGAGAATGCGTGGTTGATTTGCCATTAGCGCCTCCGGCCAGCCAACGAGCCGTTGAGGTACTCCAATGGTGTGGTGTAACCCGGCATCAGGATGCTGGCTTTATGCTTGAGCGTGAGCTTGTCGCCGACGTTCAGCGGTCTCTGCATTAAACCGGTTGGATCGATGGAAGTGACGGTTCCTCTCTCCACTATCAAATGGTGATCGTCGCCCACGCGCTTGATGATCACTGTGGCGGGAGACTGGCTGAGCCTGCCATTGCCATTGCCAAGCGTGATCGACTCTGACAGCGGTAGTGTTCCTTCCGGCGTGCGCAGCATCGCGGGAACGCGATGCCGCGGCCCGAACAGCCGGCGGATGACCTCCCAGGGCGGTTCGTCGTGGATGCGCCAGCGCCTCCACAAATACAGGACCAGCAGCACCAGTAAGATGACCGCGATCAATCCCGCCGAGCGGTGGACAATCCACAGGAGGCCCATTTTTGATCTGTGCAGGAACCATTGCCATGGCGTCCATCTCACGTCCACCTTGATAGGAACACTCCGGCGGCTGCCATTCTGCCCCGCGATGCGGGAAACATGTTCGATCTCCAGTTCGTAATTTTGTATGCCTTCTTGGGCGTTGTCGCTCACCGCCAGCGTGAATTGAATGCTTTGCCAATGGCTGGGATCGCAGACGATTGCTTCAGGCATGCCTTCGAGCTTATGATCGGCGGGAACCCCAACCGGCCTGATGCGAAAAGCTGCAGACACCGGGCTAAACAATTCGAGCTTGACCGGGCCTTTCCGCCCGCCCGGTCGAATTTGTCCCAAATCCAGTATCGGCGGTTTGAACCTGGGCTGCGTCCGTACCTCTATCAGGCTCTTGCGAATTTCCTCCACTTTCCCGGCAAGGTTTTGAGCGCCAGGATCGTTTATGCCAATGCCGTGGCCGGCGGCTTTGCCGTTGACCGTGCTCAGGAATTTCAAGAGCTGCGGATCAAACTCCGTTCCCAGAGAGACGTAAAAAACATAAGGAATGTCTTTGTCCGGGATCAGTTCCGCCGCGGCGGGAATTCTGGTGGGGTTTTTGATGCTGGGATCTATATCTTCATGGCCGTCGGTGAACAGGATAATGATTGCGGGCCGTTCCCGGTCGGTGCGGGATGTAACTTCGCTCAGGGCATCGGTGAGTGCGGCGCCTGTGTAGGTCCAGGCTCCTCTGGCGCTCAGGCTGTCAATCAGCCGGTCTACCGCTTTGCGATCATAGTCGCCGCGAATGATCTTCGGAATATCTAAAGAAACGATTCGTGACGAGGCATCAAAGACGATCACCGTCAGACCGTCTCCATTCCGGATTTCAGGGACAAACTGGTGAAGCGCCTTCTGTACATCGGGAAAAATATTGGAGAAGCCGCGCTGATGCCCTGACATGCTGGCGGATGTATCGACCACGAATATCCAATCGACAGGGGCGATGGACTCCTGCACCTGCTCAGTGCCGGTCAACAGCTGTGGGTCCGCCTGCCGGGGGTTTGTCGCCTGTCCCTGCACTCGTCCTGGTCCGTAGAGCAATCCAGCAGAAAGAATCAGGGCGAGACACGGCTTCAGGCGCAGCCGGTTGTGAGCGAAGACCGTGGCGATAATTTTTGGCAAAGTGTTTTTCACCGTAATTTCCTTTAGACGGGAGGAAGCTATCTCCTGGAGAGCGCCAGTCCATAGGAAGCTACCGGGAAGCGGCGCTCCCCATCTTCGCGTTCCAGCAGGACTAGATAATCCGAGTCGAGCAGGATGCCGGCATTCACAGGCAACAGGATGAAAGCGTTTCCATGCGCTTGCTGGACAGGCAGATGGCCCTGCCGCAGCAATATTTCGCCGGAGGCATCCTGCAGCGTGGCTTGGTAGCGGCTCGCGGCGTCCAGGCCTTTGGCATCCAGTTCGAGTTGAATCACCTGCGCCCCGGCAGGAACGTCCGCCCGCTCCATTCCCGGCTCAGGGCCGCGGTTTCCGGGTTCGAGCGGCACACGGACGACGGAGAGAGCTAAAGCGGCATGCTGCTCTTTTTGTATTCGAGCGTTTCTCGCCTGAAGTTCCGTGAGCGATCTCCAGAGCGCAACGTTCACAATGAAGGACGCGGCCACAACGGAAATTGCGGTGCTTGCTAACAGCACTCCCAGCTTGCCTCTGGCGGCGAAAAAGCTGGGCGCCTCCGGCCGCGAAATCCTTGTTTCTTGGAGGGCCGCCTGCATGAGGCTCAGGGCCAGGGCTGCTTTTTGCCGGCGCAGAGGCGATCTCAGGTAGTACGTTTTGAATTGGCGGCGTTTCCACCAGCTCATTTTCTTTTGCAGGAAAATATCGATGAAATGATCTTCCAGGGCGTTGATGTGTTCAAAGAAGAGCGGATCGGCAAAGTAACGCTTCTCGAACACCGTGCGTTCCGGTTCCCCAAGCCGCCCCAGTAAATACAGGAATATCTGCTCTTCGGTGAATTCGTGGTTCAATTCCATAAAAGCACCTGCTTATAAATGGCTTGGCCAGTGCTTAGATTTCATAGAAATTATTTTTTTGTGAGGTTCAGAAGACGCCGGATTTTTTCCCGTATCCTGTAGACCTTTAAAGTAATATACGCTGGAGACTGCCCCATTTTCCGGCACAGCCACTCCCGTCCATAGGTGTAGTAACTCAGGAGCAGCTCTCTTTCTGCGGCGTCCAGGCCGCGAATGCATTCCTGGAGGAGGATCTTCATTTCCGCTTCCGTCAGATCTCCAAACGAACGCTGCGTAGCCGGAACATCAACGGCGGCATCCGTTTCCTGGGTTTTTCGGTTTTTGAGCTTCTTCCACTGTTCACGGCGGACATTGATGGCGAAACCAAGGAAGTAGCTGCTGGCATCAGCGGCGACAATTTTGGCGCCCCGCGAGAGGCTCACTGTGACCCGATACACCACTTCCTGGGCCAGTTCTTCGGGATCGGAAAATCCACTGCACTGAAAGAATTTGTTGAGGAGCCGGTAGATCTGTTCCAGCTTCGCCTTCGCGAGTTCGAGATCAGCATCGAGGGCTGTAAGCAATGGCTCGATGGGAAATTCATTCAATGCTTTTCTCCTCCGGCGCTTGACAGCGAAGGATCTGTATCTTCCCTCTGCTGCCATTCGCCTTGCAGGATAAATCCCGCCCAGTGATAAGGCAGCCATCCCTCCTTCCACATGCTTGCTTGGGCCTCACGGAGCGCGGCGGCCGGGTGGAGGTGCTTCGGGCCGAGCAGGCCACGGTAAAAGCGGATCATCAGCTCCGCCGTCGATGTGTCATCCACCTGCCAAAGACTTCCTATCACGGTCTTCGCGCCTGCGTAGATGAAGCCGCGCGTCAACCCGATGATGCCCTCGCCGTTGATTTTCTCCCCTTGAAACGAGCCGCACGCGCTTAATGTAACCAGGTCCGCCGAAAGCCGCAGGTCGTAGATTTCGTAGAGCCTTAAAATGCCGTCCTGCGGTCGACCATGGCGGTCCACCAGGGAAAACACAAGCCCGGAAAGCTCGGGATTGACGCTGTCCGCCAAACCGTGAGTGGCGATGTGGATGATCCGGTATGTCCCGATGGACCCGTCAAGAAACGCTCCTTTAGAGGCGGCGAAGCTGAGCGACTTCGAAGCCAGGGATGAAGGAAGCAAAACCGAGATTTCGCGGGCTTCCCTGCGGGAAGCCAGCAATCTTCTGAAGAACCGGTGCTGGAGGCGCTTAGTGCCTTTGTCCTTTTGGGGTGGTTGGACCCGGGCATCGCCTTTGTCGAATACAGGATCCGCGAAGATCGCCATCTGCCGTGAAGCCGTTTTTTGGGGTTCGCGGCGCAGAATAGCCAGGGTAACGGCGGAAGGCAAAGTAGCTACCGCATAACGCGCAATGAGCGGTGCGCCATGTTTGTCCACTGGCCCACCAGGCGATGGCAGCAGCGCGAAGGGAACAAGCTGCAGAGTATCGTCGCCCACGATCAGCACCATGCGCTTGCCGCGCAGATCCTGCTCGATGGGTTGAAGAATCAGCCTGCTGAGCTCCCCTGCCGCGCTCTTCAAATCCTCCTGCCGGGAAGGAGCCGGAAAACGCTCTTGTGAGAGCTTGATGACGCGCTGCGCCTCGGCCTTGATCAATCGTTCTTCCGCCAGTGGATAGGCTCGAAAAGAATTTCGTGTAACCGCCCAGACATAGCTCTTCTTTTCTCCCAAAGCATATTCCAGAAGCACCGTTTCATCATCGCTGATAACGTCCTTCTGAAGTTGGTCAATATCCAGGAGCTCTGTCTGTGCCGGGTTGGCATAGCGCGGGATCTTGTCCCCGATCCCGGCCTCAACTCTCTCATACTCATCGAACAGTTGCTTGAGTTTTATCGAGGCGGCGGTCTGTTCGGCAACGTGGCCGGTATCCGTGGAGCGCATGAGGCGGGCCGACTCAAAGTTCATCGCCCGGCGCAATTTCGATTGCAGCACCGACAGATCCGGACTGCTCTGCTGGCGAGACCTTCCCGTTGCCTGCTCGAGCGTCTCCCGCAGGCTCTGGGCCCGGCTGCGCTCGGCCACTGCAAATGCCTGACGAGCAAAGCCGCCGGAAGGTTCCCTGGCGTCCATTTCCATCAGCAGGTCGATATAAAAGGAATATTCGGCAATCCGCGACGCCAGGTACACGGCGCGGAACTGTTCGCCCAGCGCCAGGCCGCGAACGGACTCCGTAGTGGAGAGAGCTTTTTCAATCCATTCGCGCGCGGCGTCAAGATGGCAGCGCCGACGCTCCGCCCGGGCAATTTCGAAGAGGGTGCTCGCCTCGCCATCACGCAGGCCAATCCGGCGGCGGAGCGCAAGCGCTTCCTCTAATCGTTCCAACGCCATCTCATGCCGGCCTGCCAGCGAATGTACCGTTCCCGCTCCCTGCAAGGCCGAGGCCTGGCCGCGTAGATAACCCCGCAACCGGGCCTCAGCCAGGGCCTGGGAATATTTCGCGAATGCGCTTTCCGGCCGGTTCAACTGCTGATCAATCTGACCGGTGACGTTCAAGGCGTCAATCAGCCAGCGATGATCGCCGGCTGCTTTCATGATCTTGAGCGAGGTTGCGGCGTCACTGGAAGCAGCGTTCACATGGCCCTGGCTGAGCTCAATCCGGCTGATCGTGAGCAAGGCCCGACCCGCCGCCGTGGTATCGCCGATCTTGCGGAAAAGCCGGACTGCTCGCTTGAGATAGTAAAGACCTTCCCTGGGTGATCCGAGCCATGCATAGCAAGCCCCGAGATTATTCGCAATGAATGCTTCTGCGCGAATATCTCCCAGCGCGCGAATCAGTTTCTCAGCCTGAGTGTCTGCCTGGATGGCGGCCCAATAGTCTCCCATCTGGGTAAGCAGGATGCTCTGGTTGGAAAGTACAGCGGCTTTGCCGTAAGAATAATTGATTTTGCTCCATGCCTGGAATGCCTTGCTCAGATTCTCCAGCGCTTTTTGCGGATCGTCATCCGCCTGCCACTCGGTCATGCCCAGGTTGTTATAAACCTCGCCTTGGCTGCGCTCGTCGCCGAGGGTTTGGCTTAAAGGCAACGCCTTCTCATAGTAGCCAGTGCAATGGCTTTCTTGTATCGCGTAACAGCTTTCACCGGCCTGAATCAGCGCGGCCAGTTCCGCATGCGGATCGCCCAGATCCCGCCATAACGACAGCGCTTCAAGGCTTGCGTGGTAAGCCCGGGCGCGCGACTCAGGCGCCTGCTGCTGGGTGCTCAGTTGCTTGATCTGGCTAGAGAGCTGTTCTGCCCGCAGCCGCCGTTGGTAGCTATCTTCGTCCGCAGGGCCGCGAAAGACCGTCAATGTGTAGCGTCCGGGCCGGGCGGCTCTCTCCGCCGCGCGCACTTCAATGATGTAAGCGCCTGCCGAGCGCGCATGGATCGAAGCAGATTCGTCCCCGTATGCCACTCGATCCGTGACGGAAATCTTCTGACGGTCCGGGCCCCAGATCGTGAGTCGCACGTCGATGCCTGCCTGGCCGGCCACGACTTGTACGTATTCATCCCGGGAAAGGTGCAGGCGATAGTAGCTGGCAGCAGCGCCGGACAACGTGGCCGATACCTTCTGGTTCAGGGAAAGGTCCTGCGCGGCCCTGCCGGCCAACAAGATCGCCATGATGAGTACGCTGTGCATCATCGCAACTCCCTCGAACTTTCAGTCTCAATCATAGCCATCAGCAATGCGCCCGAAAAATTTCCCGCACTCGCCCGTAGTACCAGCAGGAAGACAAAGGAGAAAACAAATGCTTATCTTGATTGCGAGTGAAGTGCTGGTAGCGGTCGCGGCAACGGTCGCGGCCGGATCAATGATCATCTGGGGACAGGGCGGCTAATCATCCCTTCCGTTCTGGTGTCTTGGCTGCAGACAAGACAACGGAACCGCTTCAAAATTCTTCTGAAATCTTTTTGTGTCTGACTACATTTAATAGATGGGCAAGATCATACCGTATTCTTTTCGATTATGACCGCAAGATATAAGTGTGAAAACTTGAAAAGGAGCCTAGCAGCATTACGGGCGGCTCAGGGTTTTATAAAAAACTTAAGTTATTTCTCATCAAGGCCATTTTTAGAAGCCCATGTCAAATCAAAGAGATACCGAAGCAGAATCCAAACCGCCCAATCATGGGTCAAAAAAAAATTGTGGGTTGGGAAAAAATTCAAAGGCCGTACGTATAACCATGTGGGGCCGCTCCATGGCTCCTGAAGAAAGAAGCTTTTGTTGCAAGCCGGCTGCTGCTTGTGTCTTGGTAAAGGAGCAAGTCTATGCTGTCTGAATCCGGGGGGTATGCGCAGCTCAGCGATAGAGAGCTGATGGAAAAGATCAAAGAATCAGATGAGCCAGCATTGGAAGAGTTCATGAACCGCCACTGGCAGCTGGTGTACGGAATGTGCCGCAAACTTTTGTGGGGCCGCGAGGAAGCGGCTGACATGGCACACGACGCTTTTGTCAAGCTCTGGACTAATCGTCATCTGTACGATGCAAATAAAAACCCCAAAGGCTGGGTCATGGAAATTGCCAAGAATCTATGTATCGATCTACTGCGCAGTCGCAGGCATGAGGTCATTGCTTCGGATACAGAATATGTGGACAACAGAGAAGACCCCGCTTCCGGCCCGGAAGAAATCACCATCGGAAAAGATCTGTGGGATGCCAGATTGCCGTGCTTTAAAGATTTGAACGAAGAGGAATTGCGAGTGTTGATAATGATTTATCTGGCAGAAAGCAATCCCAATAGAGTATGCCAGGCCCTAGGACGCAACTACAAAGCAATACAAAAAATACATCAAAGCGCAATTGCCAAGCTGCGCAAGTGCATGGAGGTTTCGCATCATGAGTAACGAAAAAATACCACTGGGACAGATGCTGGAGGGCTTCCTGCTTGCCGAAGCCGAAATCGACGTTCCCCCGATGCCGGTCAGGGAGCCGGGCGAACCTTCTCTGCAGGAATATGAAGATCACGTAAAAGGAATTCGGATGCTGCCTCTCGCGGTGCTGCGCGAGGTAAACCAGAATCCGCGCTGGCAGCGTACGCTGGCCATCTTCAGAGAAAGCTTTGGCTTTAACGTGACGCCTGTGGCGGCAGCCTTGGCGAAGATCAGTGAATGGATTGATTCGTCGTTTCATTTGCTGCTCCCGCTGGCTCAAATCCACGCCGATAACCGCCACGAGGGCTCTCATCCGGAGTACAGCGCGGTCATTGAGGACGGTGAGGGGCAAATCTCTGCCGGAGTCATTGGAATGCGGCAGGGGCCGTTCCTAAGCAGCGACGATCATCTTGTCATGAGGATCTATTTGAAACAGCCGGCCTTCGCCGATGATCTCCAGCCCTTCCAGTTGCTGCTTGTGGCGCTGCCGGACCATCAGCCGCTGGCCACGCTTGATCTGCTGGAAAAGGAGCAACTGATCAAGATCAAGCTGCCGCACGAGTTTGCCCAGCGATATTGTGACCTGCTGCAATCTTCCGGGCCCCCGGCGTCTCCTGCGAGGCTGCCTTTTGGGTTCGTGATCAGGGTGGGACACGGCCGGAACCCGGCGATCCATTGAGGAGATCGATGTGTCGCAAAACTTCTTCCAGCGATTTCTGGAGTTCAGCCGCCGCGGGCATCGGGAAGGCAGGTTGTCAGGCGATCTCTTTTCCAGCCTGCCTGAAGATTGGGAGTGTTGGCTAATCTTCCTCACGCTGGAAGAGAAGGCAGATATCGAACAGCAGATGCATGCCTTGGCGGGAGAGCTGTTGGAACGGCAGATAACGGTGCTGAGCTCTGCTTGCGAGCAGAATGGCTTTTCCCGTGAAGAAATCGCTGTCATGCTGTATCGATTGACGCAAGTCCCGGCTTTTGACGGGTGGGCCTGCCTAGAGCAGTATCGCTGGAAAGATGGAAATGAATCCTGGGTCCAGGCTGCTTTTGTGGCCGATTACCTGCCGCCCGGCAGTCAGGGAATCATTCGAAGCATCAAGGCCACGATCATTCGATATCCCAACCAGGTCCGAACCAACGGTGCTCCTAAAGTGTGCACGTCTGGATTTTCAGCCGACCCCGGTTGCAAGGCTGCCATGGAACACGCGGCAACAACCGTCAGCAGCCTGCTGGGCTTGCGCGGCGTGCTGGTGTTGATCGCCTATGCTGCAGCAGGAAACTTTCTGCCGGTTTCAATTTGGCGCGCCTGGAAATGGTGGCGGCAGGCTGGCGCCCATCGCAGTTTGCTGGCCAACAGCGTAATCAAAATCTCTATGGACGGTATCCTTCCTTTTCCAGTTGCGGGCAGTTCAATCGCTCTGCCTGTGCTGATGGCGATCCTGGTGGCTTTATACCAGGATTCCCTGGAGTTCATGCGCGACCGTCTGAAAAGTAGTGCCTTCAGCGGCGGAATTGCGGACCTTAAAATGATTCTGGTAGCCGGAATTCGTGAAAAGGTCCGCGCCATGGAGCGGCATGGATGCAAGATGGGCTTTTTGCCCGCCGCCAACGAAGGCGATGCCGTCTCCGATTCCCTCCAATTGCATTGGTGCGCTGCGGTTCCCGCTGTGCTCGTTCGGTTGGCGGTCGCGCGCAAATATGTCATAGCGAATGCCGTCTTTCTTTTCCTGATTGCAGTCTGCCCGATGGCCGTGCCATATGTTGTGGCCATTCAGTATCCGCCTCCGGTCCTGTCCGGGTTTGAAGATAGTTATGGATTCACAGACGCGGAAACGGCGGCAGCTTATGGGTTCAAGATCCGCCAGACAGACCGCGTCACCATTCGTCTGGTAGGAGATGCCGACGACGGCCAGACCCAAATCAAGGTGGTGACGGTTCCGGATAGCCATGGCCGCAGGTCTGACGATCTGAAGATTGTCAATGCCATTGAGGAGTGGCACGCTGAAATTACGGTTACAGTCCATCAACAAAACGCCAGCTTCGACTACAGCCAGGGCCGCGAAGGAGAAAGCGCGCTTATAGAAATTCGCGTCGTGCGGAATCAGAAGCTCATCCGCGCTGTGCCACTGGTGCTGGACGTGACACCGCAATGAAATTGAATTGAGGGAGGAAGAACATATGAAAAACAAAGTTGTGTGGTTAGGCGTGGCGGCGGCTTTTATATTGACCGGATGTTTTAATCCCAAGCCGGAAATGGAAATTCGTGTTGTTCCGCGGGACATACCGCCGGGCGGCAATGCCAGCATCACCCTGGAATTGACCAACCCTCCGGGTATTCGCCAGTTCAAATGGGAAGCACAACGCGGAAGGTTGCAGCCCGATGCCGTGGATTCCACTCCCGCCCGGGTGTACCTGGCTCCGGAGTCCCCTGGCGCCGACGTAGTGACTGTCAAGATGATGCAGGATGGCAAAGAGCTGCTGGTAAAGTCCGCTGTTTTGCAGGTGGGCGGGAACATGGCCATACCCTCCTCTTCGACTCCGACTCAGCCCGAGACGAAAGGAGAGCAGGGGAAGCCTGCGCCGGTATACGAAGTCCAGGAACCGATCGTACCGTCAGGATGGATGGGCGACGGGGAAAGCGGAACCAAGTATGTCCAGGTCGTGCCGGACTCCCGGGAAAACTGCCATACCAGCAAGACGTGTTGGAAATGGAGCTATAGGCCCGGCCCCAGAGGCTGGACGGCTGTTGCATGGCAATTTCCGGAAAACAACTGGGGCACCATGCAAGGCAGGAACATGAGCGGCTATTCGCGGGTTACGTTTTGGGCACGCGGCCTGAGAGGAGGGGAACGCCTGATCTTCAAGGCAGGAGGAAATACGATTGCCCAGGCCCGTTTCCCGGCCTCCTTCGAGGCGAGCACGGATACGATTACCCTTACTTCGCAGTGGACCCAGTACTCCATTCCGCTTGCCGGAAAAGACCTCTCCAATACCGCCTCTTTCTTCACCTGGGTGGCCACAGGCAGACAGAATCCAGATGGTGTCATCTTTTATTTGGACGGAATATTTTATGAGAGATGACGGAAGCGATGAGGCTCAAAGATTCTGGTAAGAACTTGTCGTCCGCCTCCGTATAGCGGGTAAGGAGGCTGTATGAATAACATCCGCATAGCAAGCAAGCTTGGATTGATTGCAGCGCGGCAGCAGACGATCGCAAACGCCGTGATAAGGACATGCCTTGAAAACGAAGAAGCGGTCAACGAATCGGTCAACTTGATGGCAAACTGGATGAAGAACCGCGCTCCTGTCCGGTTTGTGGGAGCCGGAAGAGCTCTGCAGGCGGCCATTATGCCCAGCAACCGGCTTGCTCATGGAGGAGCTTGCATTTCTCACATGGGCGGCCTTGTTCCCATGCCGGCTGTCGAGGCCGGCGGAGGCATCATTGCTTGCAGCGCCTCCGGCGCTACACTTTCTGTGCTGGAAGCCATGAAGGCCGCCAGGAGCCGAAACGCCGCAATTGAAATCCTGGGGCTTTCCCGTCACAACGCCAGGGAGTTTCGCGGTCTTTGTGACGTCTTCATAGGAATTCACATTCCCGATGGCCTCTTCAGTAATCCATTGTCTGCGCTGGCCGATACGGAAGAGTACGTGATGAGCGAAATGCTGGATGCCCTGGTTGTTTTTGCAGGATTGCAGAATGGCTACACGGACGAACAGTGGCGTCGTGGCCACGAAGATATTGGACCGACCGGACCACACTTCTGGCATGCGCACGTTATCTAACAGAGCTCCTTTAGACCCAGGGCTGGGATGGGTATGGGCCTATTATTTAACTGAATCGCCATCCTGGCAAATCAAGCTGAGCATCGGACAAATCGAACAGCTTCCCAGATCGCTGACCGAACGTGAATGCGAGCTCTTTTGATGCGAGCGGCCCAAAACGGGGCGACAGATTGCCAAGTTACGAAGACGTCGGACAAAGAGCGGCGGGTGTTTGGGCGATACCGGCAGCCCGGAGCTTAGCATTGATTTATCTTTTGTTCGCAGCCGGAATGTGAGTCGGAGAATCATCTTTGCTCAATCTCACAGACTTCTCCGAATCTGAGCGAATGTTCAAAAATGAAAGGAAAGGCGGACGCGTACAATTGGCACGCTTACCGGATTCGTGCCGATAGGAACCCCGATACAGGTGTTAGCCTCTATAACGGTTTAGCAACCGGCCGCAAGCATTCGGCCCGGGACTAAGACGGCTTACCCCGGCTTACCCGGGCCGTCGCAGGCAGCAGTCCCGACGCCTTATGCAATTTGCAAAGATGAGTACGATGCTTACAGTCATAATTTCGACGTCATTAAGTAAAGTACAATTTGGCTCACGATTGTAATGTTATAAGAAGGCGCTCACGCGCCGATCTGGGCAATAGATTCCGAGTAAATTCCCCCAACGATCCTGCACTAATGGGCCCGTCCACCACGACCAATCACAACATTTCCGTCGCTCTTCTTCCCACATCTTCCCGGAAGCGCCAATAGAAAATTTGCCCGAGTTCAGAAGCGATCCTATCTTGAGGCTCACGACATTGCCTCTCGATGGGCAATGTTTTTGGGAGAAGACGGCATGATGTTCTCGAAGCCTCAAAGCGGAAATTACCGGATTTATTTTTTGCTGTTGTTTATCGTCCTCACGCAGGCCGTTGCCCTGATCGCGACGGCGCAGAATCTCGGGGGCCAGCCGGCGTTCGACAAGTCGGTGCAGGGACAAACGGCGGCCCAGCCAGAAGGCGCGTTCCTCAACCTCGTTAACTGGATTGGCAACGTCATCGCCCCAGTCGGCGCAGCGTTGTGCGTCGTGATGGCTGTTGTGAATTACACGCATGGCCGGGGCGTCGCCCGATGGGCGATTGCCGCAGTAGGGCTGTTGATGATCTCGGGCCTCACGCGCCTGATCGAATCCTGGATTACGCAGGGCCAGGCTGGGGTGCAGTAAAGGCCCGTCGAAGAGCGAGGAGGCTTGCGATGACGATACCGCAATTCCTGGTCGATTTGTTGCAGCTCTTGTTCGATCTTGCCGTGCCTTCGGCGATCTGCACGCTGGTGCTCGCCGGGCTGGCCTTGCGGCAGGAGAGCGGCGTGAACTTTGAGGTCGGCGGGCGTTTCCAGAGATGGATGCTGTGGTCGGTGATCCTGCTGACGCTGCCACAGTTTCTATCCTGGTTTGCGGCACAGGGCATCACGATGCCACCGCAGGGAGCAGGCGTGAGCGGCGCATGGCTTAAGGGACTGGAGACGAGCTTCACCGGCTTTGTCTCGGATGTCATCGTCGCCAAGCTGGTTCCGATCCTGGCCGCTTTTCTGGTGCTTAAAGCGGCGCTTGATGCGGCGCAGGGAGCGAGCCCGCTGGGGTCAATCGTAGCGGCATTGTTCCTGCTGGCGATCTCGGGCACGGTCGCGCTGCTCCAGGGATTCAACAGCGGTGGCGAGTTTGCGACGATCGACATGCTGGCATCACTGTGGAACTACGTTGCCAACACGATCTTGCCGGGCGTGGCTGGTCTGGCTGTGGTCGGAGCGGTCATTAATTATGCCCGCAGGCGGCCGTTCATGCCGCTCGTGTTTTCGGCCCTGAGTTTCTTGAGCGTCTCGGCGTTGTGGAAGCTTGCCCAGTCCCTGGTCAGGTGAACGGCGTTAGGAGGTGATCCACTATGTTTGAAAACGCATTGTTAAACCTGACCAGCTGGGCAGGCAACGTGATCATGCCAACACTTGCTGGACTGTTCTTCGCCGCAGCGATCTACAACTTCAGCAAGGGCCAGGCCTACTCGCTCCAGCAAGCTGTTCAGGAACAAACGATACCCCTGGCCATGATCCCAAATGATTAGGAAATATTTTTGGGCCGGGTATTTGTCAATTCCCCATTTTACGAAATCAGCAAGAACCTTTTCGTCGCCCATGTTCAACTCACCCATATCCGCAACGGCTTGATTTGGCTGCGGCTGAGTGTCTTTCGCAACCCGGAACCTGAGAGTCTGGGACCAGTCCACGGGAGAGGTGTGGGCGTATTTTGCTATCCGATCAAACTGGACAATGATGTGTACGCGTTCGGTACTGCCAATGCGCGCCATCTGCTCGAAGTTTATCAAGGCGTCTTTCTCTAGGTTGTTGTCGCCGTTCATGAACACGAGTACCGTCCAATCAGCCACTTTCGCAGGCGGCTGTCCCGCAAGCAGGCTTGGAAACGAAGTGAACAAAGCGATAAGCAGCAAGCGCGTTAAGTAGACAAAGTACTGGTTCATAAATTCATTCTCCTGTTACGAGGTGCGTTTAAAGTCAGCGCTTCGCTGAAGCTTGGCTCCTTCTCCGAACCTCGGTCAGCTATGCGCCACCTGATTCGTCAAACCCTGATACACACTGTTGTGTTCTCGCGGTCGATTTCTCCTGCCGCAAGTCCGCACTGATAGGATCATCAAGTTGAATTTTTTTCCGACATAGAAGCACAAAACAAACCTGTACGGTCACGGCTAATACGGAGCAACCCGAACACTAAACCCGATTGAAAAAGCTGGATGGTAGCTCCATGATATCGGGGCATCCCCACTGAATCCGGCAGGAACGGAGCTGTTCAGGGCAAACCCGCCCGCCAGATTTTGTGTTCTTCCAAAGTGGACGCCAGGATGGATCAAAAGTCGATTGAATCCAAATGCCAATCCAGTGAAGAACTCAGGCTGCGTTGTTCCCGAATTAGGATTGAGTCCAAATCCAGTGCTCAAGCTGGTTGTTAAAATGAGTTCATCCTCTCGCTTAGGCCAATGCTTGGGCTTATATCCAAAAATTCTGTAATTGGCATAGATCATGGGCAGAACCTGTGCCTGGGCGCGATCTGTTACGGCAAATTTGGTGTCAAAGCCGGCGGAATTAGTTGCGGCAACCGAGGTTGTGCCGATCACCTTCTTCTCTAGGGAGCTGGCCAAAAAGCCAATAGAACTTGTTAGACGCGGCACATCCTGGTAAAGGATAGAAAAGTTGATCTGGTCGGTTGTCGGTTTCGCGTCCGCATCACTTACACAGGAAAGAACGCCAGTGATTGTGGCCTTGCGGTCTGTGCCGAGACGGAAGTCTTGGATCAAGAAAGCACCACCAGCAACTTCCTGCACGACGCCCTGGCTGCGCCTGCGCTGAAAGTCGGTATACACCTTCACAACCGCAAGATAAGCTGTTCGTACGCTAGTCTGAGCTGCCTTCAACGCGGAATTGTTATCGGATATGACAGAGACAATGGCCTTCGCTTGAGCGAGAATCTTGTCGACTTGCTGGAGACGCAAGCTTATCTCAGCGCTGTCGTTTACATCATATTTTTTGTGAAGGCCAGATGCCAGATTCGTCATCAGATCCAGGGCTACCAGACTCGGCGCAGCGTCGCTGATCGAGCGAAAAGAGTTTTTAGTGTCGTCGCGAACACTTTGGAGTATTGGGTCGTTTTCGGGGTGAAAGTACGTCCATCTCAGACCTCGATAATCCGCTGAGACATAATTCAGCAATCTGGTCGTATCCGTGTCAAACCGTCCTTGAGTTTCCATCTGCTCAGCGAGAAGATTTGCTCTTGCCTGCTCGATCAAGGCCGCTGCATCGATGAATTTCTTATATTCCGGGTCATCCAACACAGGGCGGGGAGCGGCTCGTCTTTGTCCTTCCGTCCTTCCTTCGAGTTCTGAGACTTTTTCGCTCAACATCGAACTAAACTGTTGAGTATCTTCGGTGGAGAGGCTGCGGAAAGGAATGGCAAAGCCTCCCAAGGTGTTAATGGTACTGACCAAAGACTCGATAGGATTCGTCTCGGCTGTCGGGGCCGGTGTTCGCCCACTGAGCGAACAGACATCAACCGGGCTGATGTTAGCCAGGCACAGATGCACGGTCGTTCGATCGTCAACGCGAATGCGTGCAGGCTCGGCGCTCGGTTCCATGCTGTTCGGGCTGTTCTGAAGATTGATCTTAAGAACTTTCTCACCGGGGGCCGCAGCACAAGTCTGTGCAAAGCCCTGAACCGCCAGGCAAACAAATGCGCCCAGCAGGAACACAATTAATTTCGGAACAGGTTTATTTTTGCCTTTCATTGTGATTCCTCCAAGCTGGTCTTCAGAAATTGTCTCGGAGCAGCTACTGCAAGCGCCGATGCGGTCTGGTGCCGTCCCTGTCTCATCTTCAGGCGCACGAATCGGGTTACTCGCAGTAAGGAGCTTTCAACGCCTTTGACAGTCAGCCCAATAGACGGTATGCAGGAAATGGATTGGGCAGTCAGCCCTTCGCGGTAGTAAAGCCAAAAAATTGTGTAATCGCGTACTAAACCGGGCGCTATTCCTCTCTGCTTCAGGTGAGCATCGATTTCTCTGATGATGATGTGGTGCTCCATGTGGCGGTTCTGCTGGACGACAATCCTTGTCCATTCCAGCACCGTACTCCTCGTATCGCCTTCCCAGTCGCCGCCGCGCTTTACGCTGTTAAAGCGACGCACGTGGTCTTGGACAGTATTCGCGGTTACTACTTTCAGGAAGCCATAGAGCGCATTCTCGTGGTGGCAGACAAAACGCCTCAGGGCGCTTGCTTTGGCAGCAAACAGCTTTAGGTAGGTCTCTTGGACGAGGTCGTCGACGATGTTAGGCGTATGCCTGGCAAATCTTCTCAACGCCTTGATGACAGTACCAGCAATCAGTGGCTGCGACCGTCGGATGAACTCGGCCCAGAGAAGTTCATCGCCGGCGCGGAGACAAAGGGAGAGCAACCCGCTGAGAGTAGGTTCCGCGGTTTCCGACTCATCATGGATGGCCCTTTCTTTCTTAATTCCCAACCGCGAGCCGGATGTGGAATGCAGATGTGCAGACAGACGGTCCATGAGAATGGTCCTTTTTGAAGCCAATTCTCAGGCTCTTGGCCTAATCACACGAAATATCGTGATTTCTCGGCTTCATTACTAAATGCGAAAAAGAAAGGAAAAAGGGGACACTCAATTTGGGATATTTGAAAGTTGAAGCGTTTGGCGGCCATTCGTAGAGGGCATTCGACAAAGACTCGGGAAGCAATCCGGTAAAACGTAGAGCTGCGGATGCGCTTGGTTAGCCTAAAGCAATCACGCGAAGCTTCGCTGGCTGTGCTGGCTCAGGCACATTCGTGTCTTTAGGTGAGAGCAGGTCAACGGTGAGCAGAGTGACAATAAACGTTTTGGTGATCTTTCTTCGTGCTGCTTTCAGCCTGGCGACGTTCGCGATGATATTGAAAGAGAGATTCACCGTGTGATTTCCCTCTCGGTGATCTCCTCCCAAAGGATCTCTCATTCCAAAAAATGAAACTGTTGTTATGTATCCCGGATCATCAAATGGAGTATTCACACTAGCGCCCGGCACGTTCAGGAAAACTCGAATCGATGTGGTCGGGGATTTCGGAACAGGCACTCCGTCCAGCAGCAGATGCAACGAGGGAAGACGGTGCGTTCCATCCCGCGAAGGGTTGAGCGTATCTAGCAGGTTCTTTACCTTGTCTGTAGCTGCTATAGAGAAAACTGCCCTGTTACCGGCCACCTTCACAGGCTCGCTCAAAAGGGAGAGCTCATCTATGACTTGGATTCCTTCAGGAATCTTCCTCTGCTCCCCTGGCCCCCAAAATACCTGAAGTGCCGGCAGGATGGTTCCCGGAACATGCCCAAAAAAAGTTTCCAAAGAGTCATATCGCGCCCCGAACTGCGCTGAGTTGTTGGTCTGCCAGGCGTGGACGGTCACGGGTTTATCTTGTATAGGATCATAGAATTCATGTAATTGATGGCCGGCCCAAAGGTTATCCAGGGGCACTGCCCTGCCATGTAGTTCGGCCCAACTCTCCCATATTCGGTCAACGTTGCAGTGGTGGACCCAAAAAAGCGGATCACGCGCGGAAAATGCATTACCCGACAAATCCCCGCCGACTGTCTGATGGACAGCAGTATGGGGAGTGCTTTCCAGGTTCCCCGATCCGGGAGTATGGCGCTGGTCATCGTCTGCTGTAGGACTCCCAAATAAATCGCCACACTCGGACAGCTTCAGAATTTTCTCTAACTCAGGTGCGCCCACAGCGCCGAAACTGATTGCGACACTACCGTCAATGTGTCGGTTGGGCTGCCACAAAGCGCTATCCTGATTGAGGAAAACACTCGGAATATAGGGATAGCGAGTCCAGTCCCAGTAGGGCAAGGCAAAATCGGGAGATCGCAGTACGTCACGGCATATTTGCTCAAAATAATGGACGAAAGCCCGATGCCACGGAAGAAACCACCAATTTGAATGAGGACAGAAGAGTTTATGTATCCTCGCCTGGGCTGGCCAGCTTCGTGGGTTGTCCTCGGGCAGGTTCCTCATGATACGCACGGCTCGCTCAAAGTTGATCAGGTCCGGCGCATCCTGTTCCATGTTTATGATGCTTTTCCTGGTTGGGGTGCCAGGCTGCGCAGGAACCGCAGGTACTCGCGGAAGTGCCAGCGCCGCGCCGAAGAACGTGCCCGATTTGACAAATTGGCGTCTGTTCATGCGTCGCCTATTGTTTGTCCTGTTTTAGCGCGTGGGTAACGATGCTGTTCAGGGAACCTCGCCCAGGACATTCGGAGCCGGTATAGGAGACAACAGAATCAAAAATATCGTGCACGTTGGCGAAACGCTCCCGAATTTCTTTGGGAGCAAAAGTTGTATTGTCCTTTACGTTCTGGACTACTGCTTTGAAGACCGCAGGATCAAATCCCCAAGCCTGCATGCGGCTGTCCGACACCTTCAGATTGCCGTCATCAGGAAAGATATCCTCCATAATCTGAACACATTTTGGCCCGTCACTCCTTTGGCTGAATCCCAACATAAACAGCATCATGATTCTACAGCGCCTTTGTAGCTCAGCCTTGTCGAGAGGAGCATCTGTAGACAAACAAGGAGCATCCGTTCGAACCGTGCTCTTGCTCAGAGCACGGTTCGAGGTTGGTGTTGGCGTGGGCGTCTGACTTTGAGTTTGCTTGTCATTGGATGTGCAGCCGGTGAGTCCAAGCGCAATGGCTGTCATTCCTGCTCGATTTATAAATTCTCTGCGTTTCATGAAATGAATCCTCTCAATTCAAATTTGGATCGGAGCCGATGGGCTACCGGGAATTGCTTAATGAACTGCTGTTGAAAACTTCTGAAGTCGCGCAATTCTCGTCTTGGCGTGCTTTAATACCTCATCATCAAGAGGCGGATGAAGTGCGATATATTTCTGTTCCATTTCAGCCCAAAAACCCGGATCGTAATTTTCGGGCGATTGCCAAACGGCCGCGGGGGATGCAACGATCTTCCGGTAGAGAGCAAGCGCCTGGGAAGCATTACCTGCTTTCTCCCATGCCAGGGCCAGATACTCCCGGGGACTACTGGGGGCGTCAAGATCAGAGGCTATCTGCATTTCCTGAAGCGCCTGCTGCGGCTTGCCTTCCGCTTCCCAAATCTCTCCCTGGAGCCGATGTACGGCCTGCTCAAATACAGGAATGCCTTTCATTGTCGGCAGAGAATGGAGTACCTGCGTGGCTTCTGCCGTGAAGCCGGCGCGGGCAAGCAAGGTACCAGCTTTCAGAAGATGCAGCCGTCCGCTTTCCTTTTTTATGGCTTGCATCGCCGCTCCACGACAGGAACTGAGGGCGTGGACTCTCAAGCGAAGATAAGCTACCGCGAGCCACTTATCGGCTTCATTAAAGTTGAGGCCATTGGCTGAATCAAAGGAGATTCCCTCTTTTAAAATCTTTATAGCCTCAGGAAATCGACGCATTTCGGCCAGA
Organism: Candidatus Angelobacter sp.; assembly: GCA_035703825.1. Taxonomy (GTDB): domain Bacteria; phylum Acidobacteriota; class Terriglobia; order Terriglobales; family Acidobacteriaceae; genus Angelobacter. The sequence goes on along the minus strand of DASSXL010000020.1, from coordinate 75,343 downwards.
AGAGCAGCGTGGAGAGAATACCCTCTGCTTTTGTAAAGGGGATCGTGAGACTGGTTCATCCTGCCGAGTGCTTCGAATGCTCTGGAAAAGTTCTCTTGTAGCATGTCAAGGCTGACCTGAATGGCGTCAGCGGCATCTTGGCGATGCATTTCCCGCAAACGGTTTATGGCTTTTTCGGTGTCGCTCAATTGCCCAAGCACCAGTTCAAGTCGCGCTTCCTGCGCGACGGGATAGTACGCGTCCGGCTGCTTGGATTCGGCTTGTTTATCTTTTGCGAGTGCATCCTGCGGGCGATCCAGATTGGCCAGTGTCGTCGCTAGATAGAATGACGGCAGGTAATCATAAGGGTAAAGGGTCTCAAAACTTTTGAAGGCTTCCTCGGACCCCTTCCAGTTGCCGGAATCCTGTGCGAATAAGGCATTGATCCTCAGGCTTTCTCTCTGAGTGACCTGCCTGCGCTGCAGCGTCATCATTGCCTTGTTCCAATAAAAGAAGCCGTGCTTTTCGTCCCGGAGGGAGTTGTAGAGGTCTCCAAGCCGCATGTATGCCAGAGAGAAATCAGGATCAACCTGGGTGCTCTCTTCAAGCAGGGCGATCGCCTGGCGTTTTTGGCCGGCTGCCTGCAACTTTTCCGCTTGCGAAAAAAGCAACAAGGCGTGCCATGATGATGTTGTGGTCGATTGAGGTAGAGGTTCCTTTTTGAGCCTGCTTTCCGGTAGATATTCGAGCAAGTTTCTGACCCAGTAACCGCCCTGCTGCACCACGTCGAAAATTGTGTCTTTGTTCTTCGCCGTAAAGCTCCGCTCCCAGTGGCGCAATTCCACATTGGGCTGCTGCCCAACTTCTTCAGCCCAGAGATTCAGCACATATTTGTTCCCTGTCCGCGACAAGGTACCGAGAAGGAACAGATTTGCTCCTCCTCTCCAAGCCATCTCGCGCATAGTGGCGCGCTGGGCCAGATCCCCACCATGGCGCTCCTGGCTGCTGCTTTCGCCCTGTTGGGCCATTTGCAACGATAAAGTCTCGATTTGCCTGCGATTGAGCAATAAGAGCCTTGGTGAGTCCTCCAGTTGATTCCTCATCAGATCCGTGACAGCTCCAAGAGTCTCGTCGGATGCAAGCAGTTCCTTGTTGATCTGAATCTCCGGAAACAAAACTCTTGCTCCTTCTGAAAATACTGGCTGCCATTCATATAGGCGATAAAACAGTATCGAAAGGGCCATGGTCATGAAAAAAAATGTGAATGCCAGGCCACTCTTCGATAACAATGCTCGCCTCAGCCGGAGAGGAAGCGGCTTGTGCGGGATGACAGCCGTGGAACCAACTCTTTCCAGACTGTCAAGAACTGCCTGGGCGCTTTGAAAGCGATACTCGGGGTTGCGCTCCAGGCAGCAGAGAATCGTCTTGTTCCAGTTTTCCGGCAGTTCGGGCGCCGCCTTGCGCGGCGGGAGTGGATCGGTTGTCAGGCGTTTCCATGCCGGTACATGGCCGAACGGTTTTGTCCCTGTGACCATCTGGTAAAGAACAAGTCCCAGCGCATAGATATCGGACTGAATGCTGGTCTGGCCGAGTTCGAACTGTTCCGGGGCCATGTAATCCGGCGTGCCTAGCAGCTTGCTGGATTCACTCTGGGCCACTGCAGAAAGCCCATTGGGAATCTGGCCGGCAATGCCGAAATCCGTGATTTTGACCTGAAAATCGGCCCCACTCTGGTCCCCATTTTGGTTGAGTTCCTTTGCAATCGCTTCTGCGCGAGCGGACGGGACAGCCGCGGGGAGCGGCACGATCACCAGATTGGCGGGTTTCAAGTCGCGATGCACGATCCCTGCGGCGTGAATCGCGCTCAGGCCACTGATGATCTGCCGTACGATACGCAGCGCCTCAGAGACACTGAGCCGTCCGTGGTCTTTCAAATACCCTTCCAAGGTCTGGCCCAACAACAACTCCATGCTTAAAACAGGCAGGTAAACGCCTTCGCTAAGCGCGTGTTTGAAACTGTCAAAAATGCGGCAGACATTGGGATGAGTGACTTTGCGAGCTAACTGGATCTCGCGACGAAAACGCGAGGTAAAAAGCTCATGGGTGAAAATCTCCGAACGAAGAGTCTTAAGAGCAACATGATCTTCCAACTCTTCGTCCAATGCCTCGTACACCTCCCCCATGCCACCTTGGCCAATGAGGTCGACGATACGAAAACGTCCACAGACAACATCACCAGCTGAGAATCGGTACTGCTCAACTTCCAAGTCTTCAAGAAATTCTGAAGCAAAGGTACAGGGCTGCACCAAGAAATCTCCGGCTTCTTCGTAAGAACGCAGCAGTCTGACGACTTCGTTTGCTACGGGGGGATTCTCCAGGCTCAAACGCGCGAGAAACGATTGCCGTTCCTGCGGAGAGAGGTCAAGGGCATTTTCAAAGAAGTCTTTGATTTGCTCCCATCTTCCGGCGATCATTTTGTCATCTCAGAATAAAGCCAAGCGCGGGCTACGTTCCAGTCTCGTTTAATGGTCCGCACTGAAACTCCTAGAACATGGCTTATTTCTTCCTCTGACATTCCGCCAAAGAAACGCAACTCCACCACCCGGCCCTGTCGCGAATCAAATGCTTCGAGCCGGGAGAGCGCTTCATCCAGCGCCACTAATTCTGGTCGTCGATGCGCTGCGAAGAGAGCAGATTCATCCAAAGGCAAAGGCTTCAACCGTCCACCGCGTTTGCCTGCATCCCGCTTGCGGGCATGGTCGACAAGAATCTGCCTCATAATGTGTGCACATACACCTAAAAAGTGCGCTCGATTTTCCCAGTTCTGTTGGGGCTGATCGACAATGCGTAAATAAGCTTCGTTGATTAGAGCTGTCGGCTGGAGGGTGTGATCAGGACGTTCCCGACGTAGATAGCCGGCGGCAAGGCGGCGGAGTTCGTCATATAGAAGAACCAGAAGCTTGGATTCAGCATCCTTGCTGCCCGTCCGCAGATCAACAAGTAGCCGAGTAACTTCGCCTGAAATAGGATCCATGACGTGTGATGCCCGGATTCTAACCGCAGTGCAAGCGAAATACAGGAAAATTCTTCGAAGTATCCGACGCACCGGTAACCAACGTTGCTTAGCACGTTCCACCGGTTTCGGGAACTTCGTACCGACTGCCAATAGAAATTTAAGCTGGTTGCCGCTTCTTGTGTATATCGTTTACGAACAGGGATCATGCCAAACCATCTAGGCCAAAACCAGAGGATGTACCCGATGGACGCAGTGAACTACTCCTTTAAATTGAACAGCTTAGGACTTGGCTGAATGGGCGGCAATCGGGGTCTGGAGTTGATCTCGTGGCACTCCAAGCCGCAGGTTTCAACAGGTTTCAGCACCCTTGGAGGTTCTTATGCTGAATCTAAAGAACTTCTTAGGAGCAGCGCTGCGTAGAACCCCTTGTCCTGAACCTGGTGCTTGACTCGGTGCTGAAAGCACCAGCCCGCCAGATTCAAGCCGGGGGAAGACAACAAGTGTGAAACGGCTTGTTTTCGCCGAGCTTCACATCGAGCCTTGGTCAGCATCAGGGGAAACACCCATGGAAGTGACTACGATGTTCTACGTCCCGCGTTCAGAGTTCGATCTACACGTCTGGAAGAAACCCGCCACCGGAAGCAACCCAGACCAGTACACCATTGGGGTCTGGGACGGTCAACAAATCCGAAGCCTCTGCCACATTGCACTCATTGAAGCCGCGCTCCAAACTCTACGCCACGTTCTTGAGACCGCAGGTCAGCCCGCTGCCTTGACCGAACAATAGGGCCGACTGCGCTGTGTCGCTGCATCGTTGGCTTAAATAAAACGAGCACTCATACCTACCCTCTGAACTACCCCAGCTGAAAAAACCGCTCAAGTTCTTCAACCCCTTTGCCTTTTTCCCAAAAAACTCACCGAAAGGAGCGCTTTGGATGAGCAATCAACTCATTCCCGGCATGCAGGAGCTAGTCCATGAACTGGTCCGGCGGCTCCAGGCCGGAGAATCGTTTGACAACATGAAGCTCAAGCGATTGGCTGATAAGTTCTTTGGCGGCGTCCCCGCCGGGGGAATCTACACGTCACGCGATTCCTACGATGCGCTTGAGACCGCGGTTAACAAATTTCTGCTAGAAACGATGGCCTCAAAGCCCGCATGTTCCATCCAGGAGAAACTTAGTGAACTGCGAACGCTGCTGAGCCGTCTTCCGGGGCAGACTTCCCGTACGTCGGAGCAGATCGAATTCCAGCAGTTCTCGACCCCGCCCACCATTGCCTTTATCGCTTCGAGATTGGTTGATCTTCAGCCAGGCGATACTGTGCTCGAACCTTCCGCTGGGACAGGCAGTCTGGCGATCTGGCCACGGCTGGCGGGTGCAACGGTCATCTGCAACGAGATCAATCCGAGGCGTCGGGCATTGCTGAAAGATGTTCTCGGGTTTGAGACGACAAATCTCGATGCGGAGATGATCGATGATGTGCTGCCCGCTGAGATCATGCCGACTGCAGTTCTCATGAACCCACCCTTTACCGGAACGGGTGGCCGCGTCGTGATGCATCGCAACAAATACGGCCTCCTACACATTGATTCAGCACTCCGACGACTACGCGATGGTGGAAGGCTGGTTGCCATAGCGAGCGAAGCCGTAGCTTTTTCCCGTCCAGGCGTGACCGGCTGGTGGCAGCAGATTGCGATGAAGTATGCCATTCGCGCCAACTTCGGTCTCAGCGGCGCCGAGTACAAGAAGTACGGGACTACCTGGGGCATTCAGTTCGTCGTGATCGACAAGGTTGGACCTACCCCGGGAATGGGCTGGAAAGACCAGTTAAGTCATATTGTCTGGGGACATGCCAATTCCCTTGAGGAGGCATGGGAAGCTCTGCGCAGGCTGCCTTTACGGAGCGTCCTGAACGATCATGGGTCGCTAACAGCCGAGCAGGAACAGGCAAGCGACAAGACTGATGCTGCAACATTATTTTTGCCTTATCTGCCGGCCAAGCTCAAAGGCGGCAAGCCTCATCCCGCTGTCATCGTCGAATCGGCGTCGATGGCCTCGGTCACGCCTCCTAACATCACTTATCGGCCCCACTTGCCCTTGGAAGTTGTCACCGAAGGAAAATTGTCCGAAATCCAATTAGAGCGCGTCATCTATGCCGGACAACGGCATGAACAGCGCCTCTCGACCGGAGCTCGTAGCGGATTCTACGTTGGGGATGGCACCGGCGTTGGCAAAGGCCGAGTGCTGGCCGGCATCATCCTGGACAACTGGCTACAAAACCGCCGCCGCGCTCTTTGGTTGTCGGTCAACAACGACCTTCTGGAATCGGCCAGACGCGATCTCAACGACCTTGGCCTGAACATTCCGCTGGCCAGGATCAACGACTACCCAGCTAACAGCAACATTCTCCTTCCCGAAGGCGTCATCTTCAGCTCTTACTCTTCACTGATCTCATCCGCCAAGACCGGGGAAAGACGGCTCGACCAGATCCAGCGCTGGCTCGGTCCCGAGCCTATCGTGATCTTTGATGAAGCCCATAAAGCCAAGAATGCCCTGGCCAGCGGGAGAGGAGAACCCACCCAGACCGGACAGACTGTGATCGATCTACAGGATGTAGAGCACAACCCAGAGTATCGCGTCGTCTACTCTTCCGCAACTGGCGCGACAGATGTCCGCAACATGGCATATATGACGCGGCTTGGCCTATGGGGACCTGGAACCAGCTTTCCCGAAGGGTTCCAGCAATTTCTGGCCGAAATTGATAGCGGCGGCGTAGGCGCAATGGAGATGGTCAGCCGCGACATGAAAAGTCTCGGCATCTATCTGAGCGGGTCCATTTCGTTCGGCGCCGATCCCCAGAGCGGCAAGTGTGTCGAATACCGCGAATGCGTCCATAGGCTCACAATTGCGCAGCGCACCATGTACAACCGCGCAGCCGCAGCTTGGCGGCTTCTCGCTGGCAGGCTCCAAAAAGGTCTCATATTCATAATCGCGGCAGGTAAAGACGACAACCGCGCCCAGATCCGTCAGACGCATCAGCAGCCGCCGGAATGCCGGCACCAGTTGGCCATTCAGAATCAGGTCAAGCGTATCGATCAGCAGCACGCCGGGCCCCAGGACCGCCGCCAGCTTTTCAATTATCTCCTCCACAGGCTCGGCGTTGTGGGATACGGCTTCGCCCATGCGGATAGAAAGCTCATCGGCAAGCCTGGAGGAAATGATGAGGTCGTTGCACCGCAACAACAGCACCCAGCGTTTCTTGACCAGCGCATCGTAAATTTCGCCCAGCAGCGTGCTCTTGCCATAGCCTGCCGGAGCAATGATAGGAACAATCCTCTTCTTTCCCTTCTCAAACCCGCGCCGGATGGCCGGCAGGTATATCTCGTGCGCAACGTCCCGCCGGATGCGCGTCAGAATGTGCGGTTCTAATCCTTCGCGCGCTTTGCCGGAATAAGCCAGGAGCTTCCTCACCAGGCCTGCATGGGCATCTTCTCCCCGACTGGTAAAGCTATGGCCGGGTAAATGTTTTCCCAGAAAGGCCCGCAGATTGCCCGTCCCAACAGCGCTTCCGAATCCCGCTCCCTTCCCACCCCGGCGGGTCAAGCCGGTCCAAACCAAAGTTCCGTCTTGGATTTTGATGATTGGGCCGCCGCTGTATCCGTGGCGGGGCGCGCCTTCCAGCTCCAGGTCCAGTACGATCGCGCCTGCCCGGTTGCTGTTTTTGTGACGCAGAGGCACCTCTGCCAAGGTCAGATCCGTGGAGCCAACTGCCTGCTGCACGCCGACCGCAACGAACGGTTCTTGCGCCAGGAGAACCCCATCCGCCATGACTGGAAATCGGGTATGCCATTCGCGGTCCAGCCGGAGCAAAGCCAAGTCCCACTCTTCATCCACCGCTTCAACTTCAGCTTCAACGGCGTCGGAGGCTGTGATCACGAAGACCGGATATTCCTTGTATAGCGGATCTTCCGAATCGCACACGTGATGACACGTCAGCACGTGTAGGGAATCAACCAGGATGCCGCTGCCCAGAAATTCCATCTCGGTAGGGTCTTGGCCGGGAGAGGGTTGCGAGAAAGCAACTAGACCTACCACGTAAGGATATTTCCCGGTTTCGCCCACCAGCCGGATGTGTCGGAGTGGTGACTCCTGCTCCATCGCGCTCCAGGATTTTCAGGACTTGAGGATTTTTATTTTAGCACCGTGAACTGAAGCTTTTTTTCGTGAAGGCGCGGCGCGTGCCTGCACAACGGACTCACTGGAAGCAAACCCTGCCATTTCTCCCGCTGAAATACCCGCAAATACAGCCTTTGCCACAAATCCGGAAAGTCCACACGACGAGAACTGCTTTGTCCTCAACAACCTGATTTTTTCGGCGGGAGAAACGGCAATTGGTTGAACGGCGTGCACGGCAGGCAGAAAGGCCAGGCCTGAAGCGTGAGGCGCCGCAAAGCCAACTGAAAGGAGAATGTGATGTCCACACTGATTACTTTCCTCGTCGATCTCACCGACATCATCGTCTGGGGCCAGGATTAAGCGAATTCTCCGGTCTCTGAGGATCCTCGAAAACAACAACATCGCCCAGAGGCTACGTGACGTGCTCGTAGCTCTGGGCGATCTTCCTGCTGTTCTTAGCTTGCAGGAATCTTGATTGCGCAAGAGGAGAAGCCGGTTGAAGGCATCTTTTATTGATGCTTCAGTTGAATCTCGATCGCCAAAGCTTTCCCGGCGCCATCGTCGCCTTGTTTATAGGAGACGGGCCTCACCGCATAATCCGCGGGGGAATCGCTTTTGTCATCCACTTCCAGAACAAGCGATTTGCCGCCGCGCTGCTTTTCCACTTGTGAAGCCAGGCCGCTGGTGGCGGCTGCGTCCAGCTTTCCATTGCTGGCGATCATGTTTTCGTTTTCGGCGCGCGCCCGGTTGCCGTGCGAAGACCGGGGGACGAGCCCGGAATCAGAGTTCAGGAACACCAGAAGGCGCTCGGTCCCGGGATTGTTGTCAAAAGTGAACCATGCGTTCCCTGGCGGCACGGTCGTATCGACTCCGGCCTTGATGTGGTCGTCGCCGCCATTGATCCGCTGATCGGGATACAGCATTTGCGAGGTCCCGTTGGGATTTATCTGCACCAGGACGATCCGGCCATCCATGTTCGATTCAAAGTGCAGGCGAATGCGTTCGCCGCTATGGAAAGCGCGCGTGGAACTTACACGGAGTATCTGTGAGCTGTTGGGCTGCACCAGTTCCACCCAATATTTCAGGCCGGTATAGCCTGGCTGCGCGGCAGCCGTTTTCCCAGCGGAAGCTCCGCTTCCGCTTTGTACGGTTGCGCCGCTCGTCTGATCGTAATAGAGGGCTTTGGCTCCCTTGTGCTGGTCGGAGGCCCACAGGTGCATGAACAAAAAGGCGCCCAAAATGGCTATCATCCAATAAATCGCGGATTTCATTTGTATTTTCCTTTGCATGAAATTAGAAGTGCGTTTCGGCGCGGTGGCGCAGTTGGTTTGCTTTTACGGACTGTCCGCCTGCGCTGGGCTGTATCGCGCCACTAATGCCTTGAACTCGGCGGTGCTGCGTATCCCCTGCAGGTCCGGGTCTGTCTGTAGGGATTTTTTATCGATGCGCCCGGACGCCAGGGCTTTTTCCAGTTCCAGGATTGCAGGCCGGTTTTGCTTCTGGCGGGACTTCAGGCAAGCCAAGTTGTAGTGCAGATCGGCTTCGTCCCTTGCGATCTGGCCGCGGAACAGTGTGCCCTGCTCTGCTTCCTTTTGTCCGGACGTGGGGCCCGTGTTTTCCATATAGGCGAAGCCCGTCAGTTGTTCATCCTTCATTTGCTTCAGGCAATCGATTAGCTTCAGCTCCCGATTGAATGCATCCTCGGCTTCAGGATATTTCTTCATCGCCAGCCAGGCCGAGCCGATGTTCATCTGCGCGCCGAGAAAATTGGGGTCGATTTTGAGTACCTGTTCGAACTCCTGAATCGCGAGCTCCGGCCTCTTCTGGGATGCATAGTTCATGCCCTGCTTCAGAAACTGAAGTAACCGGACTACATCAGGGGCGGCTGCAGGACGCAGGCCGCAAGCATAGGGAGTCTCAGTCTTGGCTGGAACCGCCATTGCCGTGGAAACCTGCGGCGTCGGGGATGGTCCGGCAGTCCGGTGGTGCTGCCATCGGACCGGGGGAAACAAGAAATAAACCGCCACACCCGCAGACGCCAGGGCGGCAAGCGTGATGGCCATGATCACGCGCCCACGCCCATTCACAGGGGGATTGAACAAAGAGAGCTTGAGCGTGCACTCTGGACAGAGAGCTTCCTCGCCTTCCGTTACTTCCATGACTTCGCCCGTCAATGCCTTGGTGCATTCATTGGCCAGATTGGTGCATCGATATTTATGCGCTGACACTGTGTTCCTCCAAGCTCAGAATTTCCTTGGCCTTGATGAATCCCTCCCGCGAAGCCTTAAAGATCGGGTCATTGGCTTTGCGAAATTTGCCTATCTCTTCGACCTTTGTCCGCATGGCATTGACCAGGTCCTGCCGCTTGGAAAGGTGCAGGTATTCTGTTTCCAGCCGCGGCTCAACCGCCGCCCGCAAGGCTTCAAAAACAGTCACATCGGAAGCCTCGATGACACTTTCAATGCTGGCTCCCAGTTCTTCCATCGTGCTCAGGCCATCGCCATCCTTGCTGACCATATACACCTTGCTCACGCCGGTCACAGGATCGGTATCCACTTGGATCATGTCCATGGCTTCCGCGATCATCACCCAGGGGCGCAGATCAGCGGGCTTATAGCTTTCCGGGTAAAGGTCGGGGAATTCCTGTCCCGCCGGCAGCTTGCCGCCATATCCTTCCGAATGGAGTTCTATCAACGCGCGTTTTCCATCGCTGGAGCCGATCCTCTGCAGATAGGCCGTGCGTAAAAACTTGACCGGTTCGGCAAAACGCGCGGGGAAGAGATTTGTGATGTTGATCAGGCTAATTTCCTGGGGACGCCGGACGTTACTGACCGCCTGCGTCTCAATGGTTGTCGCGTTTTCGATGATGGAACACAGCTTGTGGCGAAACTTGGCCGAATCCGCCTGTTCCGGGACAATCACGGTCAGGTTAGAGATGCAAAGTCCGTTGGCCGCGTCATTAGCGGAGGTGCTTCCGCCGCCGAGGATTTTTTGCTCAGAATCCCATTTCAAATAATTCTTGGACATCGACATTATCGAGTGAATATAGGCGGCAAGCCGCTCGTCATTCCCTTCGTATTCCCTGCGCAGCAGGTCCAAGAGACTGACTTCAAGGACGCCCGCCCGGTCGGGATAGCGCGCCATGAATTGCCGGTGTGACTCTAGCGCGCTCTCTTCACAGGTGCTTTCTAGAGCGTCTATAAAGGCGCCTTCCGTGATGCGGGTATTGAAAGCCGCGAACGTCTGCTTGTCCCCAAGCTGTTCCACGAGCCGCGCCCGGATCTTGCCGGTCTGACGGCGCTGTTCCGTGGGGTCGGTAACCAGCTCTTTGGTAAAACTCCGGACCAGCGAGGGATCGTAGAACCGGATGATTGGCGGCGCCACATTGCCCCGCGCGTCATCCGTGCAGCGGGAATTGACCGCGCTCTGAAAGAGCTTGGCCGTTTTGTCGATCAGGGCGGCGGCCCGGGAAACCTCGGCTGCCAGGCTGTTCAATTCCTGCCGCAAATTGATTAGAAGGTCTTTGGCGTAGCGCAGTCCTTCCACTCGCGTGCGCATCGTATAGCGCGTGGTGTAGCACTCGGCCTGGGCGCTCAACAGCTTTTTATGTTTGCCCAGAAAAACCATGGAGAGCTTTCCCATCCTTGCCCACTCCTGGCGGTTCAAAGTGATGGCAGCTTCATTCTCCCTGTAGCGGTCGGAGTCCTCGCCGTACTTTGCCACTTTGTCGTCCATACCGCTGATGCGGTCTTCAATGGCGTCCAGTAGAGCGGCCACCAGGCGGGAGCTGTCATACATGGACTTGGCGCCATTCTTCCAATCCTCAAACAGGTCCTTTTCGATGCGCCCGCGGATTTCCTTGACCTGTTCCCGCAGGTCTCCCCTGCGTTTTGTCTCGTAGAATTTGGCCACTCCTTCGCCGCGGTATTGATCGCGGTACACCTCGTCGCAGATGCGGGTAAGTTCAGGGAGCATCCGGATGGGGTCGGAGCTGTTCTGTTCCAGCACCATGGTCAAGTAACCGGGAATGATGGTCTTCCAGAAGTCGGAGATTGTCCTCCACTTCTTATTGCTGATTTCTCCCTTCAGGATGCCTTCTGAAAGGGTCAGACGTTCATCGGTGAGGCACCATTTTTCCAGCGTTGATTTCTCCCGGATGTATTCCTCGAAAGGCTGGCCGGCGGCATCTTCCATATAGCCATGGCCGTCCACCCATTTGTTGTAGAGCAATTGCAGAACGGCCTGGCGCGCAAATGAATAGGTGATGAACTCGAGGATCTCGGCTTCCGGGTAAGCGATTTGCTTGATTCCGAAGGAAAAAAATTGCCGCGAACGCTTCGGTATCCCCTTGGAAGAACATTCAGGAAACGGCTCCTGGTTCTCATAGATCTCTTGCCGCAGGAGAGTGTTCGTGGCGCCCCACTGGATGTGCTGGATTTCCACTATTTTCTGATACAGGAATGAGGCAACGATGTGCGGGAGTTCATTTTGCACGTCGACGTTGATATTGGCTTCGTTTTCATCGCTGAACAGATAACAACAGTTAAACGGGTCCTGCAGGCCCAGTCGCTCCTTCCGCACTCCGGTCACGTCATGCGGGTTCCAAGCGCCGACCGCGAGTGCATTCAGTTCCAGAAGCGCGGCAAATCCGTTGGCGTGATAGTTCTTCTTCGCCTTGTTGACGGCAGGAAGCTTTTCCGGCAGAAGCAAATACAAAATGATGCGGTTTTTGGGGTCGGGAAAGCTTGCGCGTATCTGGCAAATGGCATCGATAACGCTGCCGCTTCCGGTCCCTCCCGCTAGTCCGCAGCATAGATGGAAGGTAACTAGGTTGCTGCGCTGCCCGTCAGAGCTGTCGCGCGTCATCTCTCGTACCATGTCCTTGACACGGTCGCGAAACTGCGCGGCCTCGCAGGCAAAAAGGAAGCGGCCCAATCGGCGTTTCTGTCCCGCCCCCTGGTGTGCCGCGTCCGCATTGTTGAGGATGGCTGCGAAGTCTTCCCGGCTCCCCAGCCAGGAGTTGATGCCAGGATAATTGCCCAAGTCATCAAGCACTTTGCGCAGGTTCAGCCCTGCAATGTGCATTTGATTTCTTTCCGGCAACTGCACGCTATGTCCCAGGATCTTCCAGGAAGGATCTCCGGGAGCCATCAGTTCCGCGCTGGTATCCACATAGAGGTAACGCAGGTTGACTCCATCAGGATCATCCTTCCTCAAGTTCTGGAATACCAGTTTTCGCAATGACCGGATGATGTTTCCTCCGGTACCGCCCAGGCCAATCACCAGATGATTGTGATGAACACTTGATGGCATTTCTCCCCCGCTTTTCGGCTATGGTCTTCCTCTGCGGCCGTTCGGTCTTGAAATGTCGCGAACTCCGCTTTCGTTTCCGGCTTTGCATGGATTTTTTTTAGCGTACGGGCTGGTTTTTTGGAAACGCTTTGGCCCGGCAACGCCATATATGGCTGAACCGTGCACGAGTTGCACCCAAGAGTTGCGTACCAGTCTGCAAAACGTTTCACTTCTCGGGCCCGGCGTCCTCAAAGTGGGGGGAAACTATGAAGCCAAGGTTCCTGTTTTTGCTTGTTGTGTTCACGATGCTGTTGGGAATACCAGGTTTTGCTGGCAAATTCAGCGGCTGGAAAGGGCCATTCAAGGTGGCGGTACAGATTCCGGAGCCGCCGGTGGCCTACATTGGCAAGAAGACGGCCAAAATTGAGGTTACCAATGCAATCGGGGAGATATCGCCTGACCAAATGCGCAGCCTGATTGAGCAGGCGCTGGCGCCCGATATCGTTGCCACCGATCCCAATCCCGAAGCTTCGTTCAAGGTGCATATCGTGAGCTTCGAGCAGCCCACAGCCAAGCAATACACACTTTCCGAAAGGATCCAGGTGAAAGTTGGCGAGCGACCGGTCTACAACAAGGACGGCACTCCAAAAAAATTTCTAGGCACTCCTGTGACCGAACCGGTCTATGAAGAGCGGCTCGTCCCGGTGCAATACTGGGAAGGCAACGGAAGCCTCTCCATGAGCGTGGACGTGCTTTCCTCGAGCGGAGCCCGGCTTGACGCGTTTACTCCACACATCATGTTTAATCAAAAGCTGCGGCTCAGCGTGGGAAGCGAGTCAACGCCCGAGGCTGCGCACGTTCCGGACCAGCGCGAAATGATACACAGCTTGGCCAACCAGCTTGCCGCCCAGGTGCGCAGGCGCTACGCCACTACAGAGCGGCCTGAAACCGTGTTGCTGGCCATTGACGATGAGCTGAAAGCCGGGAATGAAATGGCCCGCGCCGGGAAATGGGACGACGCGCTGAACCAGTGGACCGGCGTGACCATGAAAAAGAACGCCAGTGATCGCATTTTCAACATGGCCGTCGCCAATGAAATGTTGGCCTATGCGAAATATCGCAGTACCCAGGACATGCAGGCCTCCTTCCCCCTGTTTACCAAGGCGATGGACATGTATGCGCAAGCGCTCCAGGCCGATCCCAGTGAAAAATACATACAGCAGGCCCAGGCCAGGATCACGCGGGCCAAGAGCAACATGGAAGCCGCGTTGAAGCAATACCAGGCCCAGAGCTTCGAGGCGGAAAAAATCGCGCAAGAAATTGCCGCCAGGCAGAAAGATGAAGATGAGGTCGCCGCCCTGATCAAGCAGGGAGAGAACAGACCGGGAGAGAAAGGCGACCTTCCGGAGACCGACTCGCCGGGTGAGCAAAAGTTCCGGACGTATGCCAGGACACATATGAACAATTTAACCGGCGATCCGTCCGCGGAACAGATCAGCGCGATGCTCGCCGCCGGTAAAGATCTTTACGGCATCGATAGCGAGCCGGGCAAGAAGATCATTTACCAGGAAATCGGCAGAAAGCATAGGCACGACAAGGGAATCAGCCTGTATCGCGAAAATCTGGCGCAGTTCTCAAAAAACAAACGGCTCAAACCCGAAGAACGCGGCATTTTGAACGACATCAGCAAGGAATACGGCCTGGCGCAGACAGAAACCGGCGAACTGGAACAGGAATCCGGAATCGTCAATACTCCGGCGAAATTCGCTACGCCGACGCCCAAAACTCCATCACGGCCCCATGTCGCGCCCAAACCGGCGCAGAGCAACTAGCCATGCTACGACGCTGGTATCTGTTCGCTGCCTTGCTGTTCATGGCCTCCGCAGGAGTCCGCGCGCAAGTCTGCACGAGCCAGGGGCTCCGAACGGCCGCACAGGCTGAACGCGCCACCGCGCAGGGCAACAAAACAGCTGCCCGGTTGTTGCTGCAACGAGCCTACGAGGAATGCCAGCTGAGTCCGGTGGTGCTGCGCAAGATCGCGGATGTTTACGATGCGTTGGGAGAAACCGGACAGGCGCAAGTGTATCGAAACCAGGCTAAGCGCATTGAATCGCCTGATTTGCAATTCGATCAGCGGCCGGTTACCCCGGCTGAGCCGGGCGGAGCGCTCGAGGACACCTCCTACGTGCGGGAAAAATGGGCGATCGTGGTAGGCATAACACACTTCAAGAACCCGGCGATGGACCTTCGCTTCGCGGCCAAGGACGCTACGGATTTTGCTGCCATGTTGACCGACCCCAGTATCGGCAGGTTCCGCAACGATCCCCAACACGTGAAGCTGCTCACGGATGAAAAAGCGACGGTGGAAGGGATCCGCACAGCCATCAACGAAATTGCCAGGGACTCTCGAAAAGAAGATCTCGTGGTCATGTACTTCAGCTCCCATGGAACTTCGGCGGGCTCGGATATAGCCGCGGACGAAGGCAAATCCGGATACATTGTGGCTTACAACACGGAGCCCCAGAACCTCTATGCTACCGCCTTCCCCATGGACGAATTGAAGCGCGTGGTGGATACGCGCATCAAGGCAGCCAGGATCATAGCCTTTATGGACACCTGCTACAGCGGCGGATTCCGCGGGTCAGGCGGCGGCAAGGCCCTGGAGTTGGGAGTTTCCACCGATTCGATCGCCCGCATCGCCCAAGGGAAAGGACGCATCGTGATCGCCTCCAGCCGCAGTTCCGAACAATCCTGGGAATCGGCGGGCTACCAAAACAGCTACTTCACCCATTACCTGATTGAAGCAATGAAAAAATCCAGTGGAAAACTTACCGTCACGCAGTTGTTCACGGAATTGCAGCGATCTGTGCCTAAAGCCGTGATGCAGGAAAAGAAAGCGCAGCAGAACCCGGTGATGTCTCCGGAAGGCAAGAACATCAACATTGTTCTGGGCACGGCGACCGACTAAGACAGGAAAGGACCCCATGAACCAAGCGCCATTGTCGATGATCGAGCAAACACCAAAGGAACCGGCGTGGGCCTCGCTCCTGCGCCCGCTGCCGCAGCTCAGCCCGGAAGCCTTTCAGCATCCTGAGGACCAGAGGGCAACCGAAGCGCTCAAATCGATTCCTGTCTTTCCCCAGATTGTCGGATTTTTGTCCGGCAAGATCCAGGAAAAGGCGATGCGGCTCCATCACCTGGGGCATTGCATACGTGTAGGGCCGCGGCAGGCAGTCCATCTGTATCGTCACTACATCAAGGCCGCGGAGATACTTTCGATCCCAGTGTTGCCGGAGTTGTATATCAGCCCCAGCCACCAGATCAACGCTTATGCCACAGGAGTCAAGCGACATGCGATTGTAGTTACCCGCGGGTTGCTGACATCGCTGCCCATGCCCGAGGTGATGGCGGTTTTGGCGCATGAATTGGGCCACGTCAAATGCCGGCACATGGAAAACGAGACCATCGCATCGTGGATCAGCGTATTCGGGGTGATGGGCATCTCCCAAATCTTTCCTCTGTTCGGACAAGCGGCGGTCATGGCCATCCTTGCTCCCTTGCGCCGCTGGAGCCGCATGGCCGAGTTGAGTTGCGACCGCGCGGCCTTGCTCACTGTGCAAGATCCGAAAATCGTCGCCAGCATGCTGGCCCGGCTTGGAGGATGGCCGGAAAATTTCGGGGAGGTCGATTTTCAAAGCCTGCGCGATCAGACCGAGGATTATGACCGCATGGATGAAGATGCCATGGCAGCGGTGCTGAAAATCGTCGACATGCTGGAAAGCGGGATTTACATGTCTCACCCGCTGCCTATTAATCGGGTGCAGAGAATCCTGCAGTGGAGCGAAGGAGATCAGTATCGACACATCTTGCTGGGCGATTATTCCCGCCTGGACCAGCCCTTGCCGCCGGAAAGATGCGAGCGTTGCGGCGAATTGCTGGGACGGGCGGCCAAGAACTGCAGCAACTGCGGACAACGCGCCATGGGTACGAATGCCCGAGCGTCATGTGCGCATTGCGGCGCCCGAATTCCTGAACCATGCGGCAATTTTTGCGAAAGTTGCGGGCGCAGCCTTTCAATCCTGGGCAATAGCGCTCCGGCCTGAACGGAATCGAATATTGGTGTTGAAAAAAATCTCAGGAGTATCCCAATGGCACTGGTGTGCACCAACCACAACTGTTCCTTTACACGCGTTCACGGCCCACTGATCAATTCTTCCCAGAGATATTGTGAGTGCGGACATGAACTGGTAAGCGTCGCTGATCCGGCGCCGCGGCAGCCCACAAGCCGCATGGCGCGATTTGGCGGAATCCTGGTGGACTGGATCATATTTTTGCCCTTTGCTTTTCTCTTGGGAGTAATCCCAATCATAGGACCGACGGTTGTTATTCTCTTGTGGCTGTTTCGCGACATCAACGGGAGAAGCCCGGGAAAAGTCATTGTCGGCACCACGATCATCTCGCGTCATGGTGGACCTGCCAAACCTATGCAGCGGGTAATCCGCAATCTTCCCTTTGGGCTCGCGCTGCTGCCGCTGTTTTTTCCCCTGATTGGGATGCCGGTAGCCGGCACTCTGGATCTTCTGATGACAATTGCCGAAATGATTGCCGTGCTGGCAACGGGCGAACGGATAGGAGATAAGATGGCGGGAACCATGGTGGTCAAACGAAGCTCGGTTACGGCCGCCCAGCAGTCGATTCGCAGGGCGTATGAGCTCTGAAGCAGGCTGGCCGGCCTAGGATTCCGGAAGTCTTGTCGATTTGAGTTTCCGCGCCAGTTCCTCGGCAGCCTGATGATGTTGGAGCGCGGCGGCTTCCGCCCAACGCAGCGCTTCCACGGGATCAGCCGGAAGGCCGCGGCCGGCAGCCAGCATCCAGGCAAGTTGAAACTGGGCCTCAGCGCGCCCGGACTCCGCCACGCGACGAAACTCTTCCAAAGCTATAAATTCGTTGCGCGGCATGCCGGCGCATCCTTCCACGTGCAATAACGCCAACTGATAGAGAGCTTCCATATCTCCCTGTTGCGCGGCCAGTTCAAACATTTTGATGGCTTTCATCGGGTCCTTCTCACCGGCGCGGCCATCGAGCAACATCAACCCCCAGAGTGTTTGGGCGCTGGCATGGCCCAGCATGGCCGCTTTATGAAACCAACGCAGGGCTTCAGGCTCGCTGCGCAGGACACCTCTTCCATTTCGGCATGCAATGGCCAGGAGAAAAGCACTCTCGGCATGTCCCTTGTCGGCGGCGGAGCGAAACCAGCGCACAGCCGCTTCAGGCTTATAGCGCGGATGGCTGGGCTCCGCATACACCAGGGCAAGCCGGTACTGCGCGTGCTGATCCCCTCGCATTGCCGCCGCTTCCAATTGGAGGACCTCCGAGTCCTTCATGTCAGCCGCGGAAAAAGGCTCAGTTCTCCGGACCGCATCGTCCGCCATGGATTGCCGCAGGAATGCCCGAATGCGCGCTAATCCTACCGCATTCGACGACAGCGCTCCGGTTCCGCCAAATCGTATGATTCCAACCACACCTCCCATGCTCTCAACCACTGCTCCGCCGCTGTATCCAGGGCGCGCGCCGCCCAGGAACTGGATATCGAGAACCTGGCCGCCCGCCTTGTTCGTGTTTGCATATTTCAGGTCGATGATTTCCGCCACGGTGAGCCGGTCCGCGTGTCCCGGAGTTTCCTGGACGCCTACAGCTTTCAGCGCCCCGAGGCAATTGGGGGAAAGGTCCGTAAAGCGAGGCTCGCTGCCTGCGACAGACTGGTCGAGTTCCAGCAGCGCGAGATCAATCTCGCGGTCAACAGCCCGGATGCCCGCCGGCACAGGCCCGCTGGAGGTAACCACGTCCAGCGACGCCTCATCATCCAACTCCTTCATGGCCTCCAGGTTGCCAATGTGATTGCAGGTCAAAACGAACCTGGAGTGCAGCAGGATGCCCGAACCGAACACACCTGCGCCGACGCTCACGCCAACAAGATACGGATATTTTTGAGTATCTCCTACAAGCTTCATACAGTGGCAATATCTTCTTTTATTTATTTCCGTGAGCCGAGGTCCCGGATCCGGCGCAAGGTGTAGGTAGCATCCCTGGCTGTGCGCTCGTTGGATCTGTCCCTGGCAATGTGCTTGAGTTTCGTGACAAGCTCTACAGGCACAACAATGGCGGCTGCCGCGGCCGCCAGCATACCGCAAGTTTCTACGATTTCCCTGGCGTTGCCATTTTCCAACCTCAATAGGGCGGCCTGAAACATACGCCGCTGTTCCACTTCATTGGGAGAGCGGAGGCGAAAAGTTCTCTCCCATTTCTTTTCCTCATCTCCGGCTGTAATGAACCGGTCGAAGTTGTCGAGAGGGTCCTGCGGTCCGGCAATTTCATAGTCCGCCGGGGGCAATACGGGCCGGGTCCCGCTTCGCAGGCGTTTTGCCAAATTCAACATCGTACTTCGATAAATATCGATCACTGCATCGATCACCAGCCGCCGCATCTCCGGAACGGGATTTGGATTGATTTCGGGAACGCCGGCCAAAGCTTTCATAACGGAGGCTTCCCAGGCATGTGGGGCGATGGCGTGAAAGAAGTTCACAGCCTCTTCTTTTAGCGCGTAAACCGGCCGCTTCACCTTGCCTTCGGCATTCGAGAGCGTTCGTTCAGGATTTCCCACCCACTCCTTCGCCTGTTTGCCGTTGCACAACTTGTTCCGGCATTGGCCAAAATTTTCACACAATCCCCAAAGCAAGGAAGGCGGAATCTTGTCATAGGGCTCGGCATCCTCGGGGCTGAAGCCAAGATATGAGAAAACCTCCCTGGGAAGAAGTCCGTGCCGGGGAATCGCCATATAAGGTGAGAGCAGTGATTCCAATAGCTCCTGCAATGACGCTTTGGACCAGGAAAGCTTGTTGGCCGCCGAGACTTTCCCTGCGCCATCTCCATTCATGCCCTCCGGCTTGTGGTTTCTCCATGTGATGTTGCCGCCCGGAGTGCGTTCGAAGGAGTTCAGGAAGCGGGCCACAAGCTCCTTTTTGTCGGTTTCAAAGGGATCAAATGAGGATTTTTCCAGCACCGCTTGCGGATCTTCAGCAAGCCGCAATTGAAGCTTAAGTTCATTGGCACTCCGAATCGCCCCGGTGTCTCTGCGGCGCCCCTGATAGATGCCGGGCTTGAATCGCGAGGCGGAGAACCAATCGACGCCGTAAGGATGGGAGGCCACTACCACCGTCTGGTCCATGTTGCATTTTTCTTTGCTGCATCTGACCTCGATCGTATTGGAGAGTTGAGGAGGCCGGCTCCCGGCGCCAGGCGCGATGCTCAGATCCAGGTTTCTATTGCGAATAATCTTGAGCCACACCTCCTCTTTGTATTCCACTTCGCCATCGGGGGCGATCCCTATCCGCGTCGCCTTCCGCCGTGTCGGCAGAACTTCTTTTGCAACCGGACCAGCGGCGTCAGTGTCGTAGCCGGGCCTTTGCCACTTGGGTAAATCAAAGAAGCTGTTGAGCGCCATTCCTGCCTCCACCGTAAAGCTCGCATTCCGCGCGGCCAATCATGGGACGCCATTTCTCCTTCCCGGCTTCGAAATTACGGGCAGCGCGGCGCTTTCTCGCCGGAAGCACAGCCGCATTTTTCCGCAACATCAACCGTGCCAAGCCTTTCCCGCGGGAGAGATGGCCCTAGGGTGACCGGCACGTTCTTGAGGCGGGATCGCCTCAGCAACTGCGCCGGGAACTTACAAGAGAAAGGAGAGGCTTGCATGACGACTGTTGTTGTAATTCATATCGTGATCGTCCACTCCAAGCGTTGGGACATCATCGTTTGGGGCCAGGATTGATCACTGTGCTGACCTGAAGTAGTAAGTCGCAACCGGTTGCGGATTACTACCGGAGGCTATCCCCTGAAGCTCCAGGGTATAGTCTCCGGCGGTAAGAATCTTGGCCGGCACAATCACGCTGATCTTACCGTTCTTCATCTGCACTGGTCCGCGAAAAACGCCAGGCCGCTCAGGAGTGCCGATAACAACCTGATAACTGTCATAGACCCTGGCTTCGTGCAGCCTGAGGTCAAGATGCACCTCTTGAATTCCAGCCGGCACGATAAATTGTGCGCCCGCCGGTTGTCCGGGAGCGCCGGTGCGTTCCCGTCCGGGCTCCAGCACAAAAGAAAGGGACGCCTGCCCCGGCGCGGGTTTGTTTCCGGAGGATTCCCCTTTCCACCATAACCATGACGCAATCCCTATACTCGCAATCAGAACCACGAAAATAATCTGCATTCTGGCGGCCAGAAAAGATAAACGAGGCCCATGCAGTTGATCGTGCAAACGACGGGAGGCCGCCACCTCGGAAACCGCGCTCCGCAATTCGCGCGCCGATTCAATGCGGGCCCGGCGGTCCGGCGTGGCCAGATACACTTTTTCGAAGCGTGGACGCAAGCCTCCCTTCATCTCGCCACGCACGTACTGCATTATCAACTCGTCTTCAATGGCCGCAATCAGATCAAAAAAGTCCGTTTCGTTTTCTATCCGCTGTTCCATCATGGAGAGCTCTTCCTCGTTCATTTCATGGAGGAGATAGCGAATGATTTGCTCATCGCTCTCAGGAAGCGCCATTTTTTCTCCTGAATACATATGGAATAAGGTTGCCGTTTGTTTCACATTTTTTTTGCATTTCCGATATTGGCCCTTACCTGTTCTTCAATGCGCTTGCGCAGGCGGTGCACGCGAAGCCTCACGGCTCCCGGCCGCAAACCTCGGGCCAATCCCCACTCCCTGGCGTCGCCCTCGGTATAGGCCTGCAACAGATCAAAATCTTCCTGTGACAATTCCCGCAGACACTCCTTCAGGTAAATTCTCTGCTCTGCCCGGTCCAGTCCAAGAAACGCTGCTGCCTCAACGGATGGTTCCTGGTTCTCAAGCTGGTCCTGGCGGCGGGGCTTCCACCCTTCTTTTACCAGGTTTTTTGCAATGCCGAAGAAATAGCTGGCTGGATCGGCAGCGGTAATCTTCTTGCCCGCTTGCAGATTGCTGAGGCCGCGCGCGAGGGTTTCCTGAACCATGTCCGAGGAGTTCGATACGCGGTTCCATTCGAAAAATCGCTGCAATTTCTGCCAGAGATCGAGATATCTGGCCTCTGCCCGCGCTGCATCGGCATCAAAGATCGCCAGCAGTTCACGTTGCGACAAAGGAGTCGCTTTGGGACCGGGCGGTTCCATCAGCGCCAGTCTCCTATTACCACCCAGCCGCTCCACTGATAAGGCGACCATCGTTTGCTGTTCAGCATGGCTTTCTGCGCCTCCCGCAAGGCAGCCGCTGGGCGCAGTCGCCGTGGCCCCAGCATGGCTTGATAAAAATTCTTCATTAATTCAGCGGTAGAGTCGTCTTCCACATCCCAAAGGCTGACGATCACCGTTTGTGCGCCGCTCACGATAAATCCCCTGGCGATCCCTACAGTGCCCTCGCCGCGCACTTCTTTTCCTAAAGCGGTTCCGCACGCGGAAAGTGTAACCAGCCGCGCGGACAAGCGCAATGAAGCGATCTCATGCAGCCGCAGTCGCCCATCCAGGCTGCCGCCATTCCGGTCCACTAAAGAAAAGACCAACTGGGAAAGCTCAGGGCGCACCGGATCAATGACCGCGTGGGTAGCAATATGGATCATCCGGTACTTTGCCAATTGGCCGGAAATGAAAAGAGAGCGCGCAGCCGAAAAATCCAGGGCGCGCAGCGCATTTTCTGCGGGAACCAGGCTCAGGATCGTCTCCGCCTCGCGGCGGGAATAAGGCAGGCGGGCAAAAGCAGGCCTGACCTCAGGTGCGGGACGTCTCACACGCGCATCGCCGGCATCAAATACCGGATCAGCAATCACGGCAATCGTTTTTCCCAAAAGTCCCTGCGCCGCTTGGCTTCGTTTTGCCACAAGCACTGAAGCAGAAGGCAAGAAAACGATCTCATGATTTTCGATTAACCGTCCGTTGGACCGATCCGGCAACGCCCCGAAAGGCACCCGTTGAAGCACGCCGTCACCCACGATCAGAATACGGTTCCTCTGCAAATCGAAGGAATCCGACGGCAAGAGCATCCGGCTCAGAGCAAGCGCGGCGGCATCCGGCGCTTCTCCGGCGCCAGCATGACTGAATTGATTTGCCCCTTTTAACGCTTGAAAGAATAAGCCGGCGGCGTTTTCGATTGCCTTGCGGCCCGGAAGAACAAATGTCCTGGCCGAAACATGAGTCAGCACCCACAAACTGCTGCGATGCTCGCTGAGTTGATATTCCAACAGCACAGTCCCGGGATCCAAGAGCGCCTTCTGAACTTCCGCGACTCCAACTGGCTGAGGGGCTAACTGCCCATATCGTGGGTCCGAATCGCGAATCTCGGATTCCAGCTCATAGTACCTGGTCAGGGCCGCATCCAATTTTTGTTTTGCCGCATTGAGCTTCTGAACCTCATTTTTGCCGGCCAAGTCGGCAACATCTCCGGATAAGACATTGAGCTCGCGGTGCAGACGCTGCTCGCGCTCGAAAAGGTCCGGAGCTAATCCATTGCCAAGGCCGGCCTGGGCTTCACCGATCAGATCCAGCAAGCTGCGGGCGCGTCCCCGCTCCATTACTTCAAACCCGCGCTGGGCGAATCCCGCTCTTGGATTTTCATGGTCAAGCTGCCGGTAAAGATCGCAGGCAAATGAATAGTACTGGTTCTTGGATGCCAGATATTTCATTCGAAACTGCGGGCCGGCCACCAGAGCGCGGACAGATTCAATTCGGTCCAGAGCCGTATCGATGCGAGCTTGCGCTTTGCCGAGTTCTCCCTGGTCCCGCTCTGCTTGGGCGAGTTGAAATAAAGTCTCTGCTTCTTCGTCGCGAACTCCCAGAGTTTGACGGATGCTTAGCGCCTGGTTCAAATAATCGAGCGCAGCATCCACTTCCCCCATTTGCTTGCGCAGCACTCCCAGATGATGCAGTGCGGACGCCTTTCCGGCAGGGTTGGCGATTTTCTCGTACACGGACAAGGCCTTCTCATAATCCTGCAGGGCCAACGCCTTTTCACCGTCCGCCACAAGCAGTTCTCCCCGCAAGATCCATCCGTCCCCCACCGAGCGATAGTCGGCTGAGCTTTCGGCAAGCGGCAAGGCCTTGTCCAAGAAATGACGGGCCTGCAGGGTGCGGCCTTTTGCCGCGTAAATCCGGGCCATATAGATCTTTGCTCGCGCTTCACCGCGGCTATGCCCGACAGCATGATAAAGAGCAGCCGCCTGTTGGAAAGAAGCCAGAGCTTGTGAATTTTCAGAAAGCGCTAGCTGTACCACGCCAAGATTGTTTCTGACATAGGCTTCGTGCTCCTTATCGTCCAGCGCCATTATGATCGAGAGCGATTGCCGGTAATTCTTTGCCGCCTGCTCGTATGCCCCCATGGCCCGATACTTCAGCCCCAGATTGTTCAGCGCAACTGCCTGGCCATAGTCGTATTTCAGATCTCTCCATATTTCCATTGCCCGCTGCAAATCAAGAACGGCTTCTGAAAATTCCCCGTGACTCCAGTGCAGAACGCCCAGATTATTCAGCGCCGCGGCTTCGCTCCAGTGTTCCGATTCAGACTGCGCCAGCGCCAACGCCTGCGTTAGCTGCGCCTTGGCTGTTTCCAATTCGCTAAGCTGCAGTAGATAAGCGCCGCTTTGCAGTAGAAGAGCGGCTTCCGCTTTGCGATCGCCAAGACGCCGTTGCAGTTCCAGGGCCTTGGAGCAGAGATCGACTGCTTCATGTAACGTGGAAGCTTTCCCGGAGCTAAGCTGTTTGGCTTCAGTAGAAAGACGCTGCACTTCCAGTCGAAGATCGTCGTCTTTCGTTTTCGGCCGAAACTCTCCTACGGTCAACCCATAGGGAATTCCGTTCGGGCTGTTTCGCGTTGCTCGCACTTCGATCCGGTAAAGGCCTTGCGCGCGAGCATCAATCAGGATAGGCTCCGGCCCGTTTTCCCTTTCATCCACCGTCAGGCGGTGGCCAATGGGAGAGACAATTACGGCAGTAAGGTCAGCGCCTCCCTGTTGCAGCATAATTTCGGCAACGCTGCCGGCGCTAAGCGTGAGCTGATAGGTTTGCGTTGCACCCGGACTTAAAAATCCTTGAATTTCTTGGCCAGGATGCAATTCCGTTCCGATATTCCCACTTTGGACAAAGCATACCAGAGCACAAATATAGCTGAATACGAGCATAAATTAAGTAGAACGCTCTCTCGAATTACACATTAAGAAGGCAGCCCGTTCGAAAGTCAATTTAAAAAAATTGCTCGAGAATACGCCCGGAATCGGGCCATTTTGCATGAAATCAGCGAACCGTTCTCTGGCAGCAGACTGCCTGGTGGAGGATGCAGTCAGCTGCTAACCCGTCTCAGACAAAATTCCCGTTAACAGGGAAATTTACAGGGAATTTTGGGAATTTCCACACCAGATCTCACAGCTGTACAGCGCCCATCGACGTCATTTCACAATAAGGGGGTTCTGATGGGGATAAGCTTGTGACGTCTGACTGCTGAGTAACCCGAAAAAGTCGTACCATTGAGTCGTACCAATTGAGATGCTTGTCACCCAGATTTCGCTATGTTCCTGCGCGTTCCCCCTATGCTATAAAAGAAACGCAGAACTCGGCTAACAGACTAACTTGAAAGGAGATTGCGTAACGTTCCGTAGACTTCCAGGAACATCGAGGAACAACGGAAAATCGATGCTGGCCTGACTCTGGATCAGCATATCGGGGTTCGAATCCCTGGGGGGCAGCCAAATAACTTCTTCCGCTTCTTCAGGTTGCATCACGTCTTAAAACTCACTTTCCAATTCCCTACTCTGCCTGTGCGGGGAATGAGCCCTGGCAGGTTTATACATCGCCTCTCAAATAGGGACCGCTGATATAACTCCCTTATCAAGGTGATGAGAATGAGGATTCAGCTTGAGGGGCTATGCAGACGCCTTTGGCTTCGGGCGACCAACCCATCGCATTCTGTTGCCTCAGGCGGATGACGCAGTCTCCTGCGAACTGTCTCTGCGGCAAATTTCCGTTCGATCTAAAAGCTTGCCGACCCTGAGGATATCTGAAGGGATCAATCAGATAATGGAATCTTTGTGACACATAATTTCCATTGTAAATTCCTCTGACACCCCTAAAGCTTTGGATAAACCGGGAATTTCCAGGGCGACGGCCTACTTAGACCCTGAAGAAACTCAGAATAAGGGTTTTGGCTTCAGGCGGGCACCACTCTGCATTTAACATTTGCTGCAGCAGGAGTGACTGGCTTCCTTCCGCTTTCTTGATGGCGCGCGCGATAGAGCAGATATTTCCAGGCTGCATCTTGCAGCATTTTCCGGCAAAGGCAGCCAGGTATCCAGGGCTGGCTCTTTCCAGCGCAATCAGCAGGTTTGTGGCCACAGGTCCACCTTTGTTCAGCTTGCCGATATTGATGGATGCCATCAGTTCCTCGGCCCACCCGCCCAGTCCCGGCATGAGACGCGGATCCTCCGTCTGCGCCAGCACCTTGAAAATAACCAGCAATGCCCGAGCGATCCCATCATTCATGCGCTCGGTCTTTAATAAATAGCGCATGCTCGAGATCTGCGCATCCAGCTCCATATCGCGCGGACCGATATTATCCGGGCAGATGGGAGTTCCCGCTTCCGATGGGAAGACAAGATCATCGGCGATACTCGTTTTGCCAAGTTGAAAGGCGCGAAGCAAATTCCTCCGCTTCCTTTCCTGTCATAGCTTGCTCACGGAAAATTATCTTTTAAAACTTAGGTTAAGAAGGGTGCTCATAAACACTCTAGAGACGATGAAACGAGAGCAGTACGATTGCCAGCCATTGGAAGGACTACCATAAGTAAAAAAAGCTTCACAGTTCTACTCATGCGGACGCTGCAGCCCAACGCCCGCCCACTTGAAATGCACGCAGGCGATTTCCGGAGCCGAAGCATGTGGAAAATTGCAGTCTCACCACTGGGGCCTGACTGTTCACGCAAGCGTTGAGCCTCGTTCGTCTGTGCCGTACTTGTCTTCCACTCTTACCCGGTTTTGCTGGGCAACTGAACTTTAACGGCCGCCACTTTCAATGGAACTTCCATCGTCCCCAGATACTGATTAGCAAGATCGTAAACGCACAGGCGCAGGTAAACCTCTCCGGCGGGAATATCAATTTCCTGGCGTGCCGGCAGGCCATGCTGCAGCAAGGCCTTGTCATCTGTGGCGAGCCAAGACAATTTGATCGGGTTGTCAGATATATTGAGTGCGCGACCATCTGCGCCATAGGCTATAGCTACTAGCTCAAGATCTATGTGACGCGCATCAGACACTTTGTCGACGCTTATAGTTTTGAGATCTAAATCATAATCAATAAAATAGCGCGTCGCGCGGCCATGCATCTGGTCTGCCATCAGTCCGGCCGGTCCGCTAGAGGGGGCCCGATTCTTCAGTTCCGGATCGCCCGCAGGAAGAATGCGAGCGCTGAAGATGATCTGTGACGAAGACG
Organism: Candidatus Angelobacter sp.; assembly: GCA_035703825.1. Classification (GTDB taxonomy): domain Bacteria; phylum Acidobacteriota; class Terriglobia; order Terriglobales; family Acidobacteriaceae; genus Angelobacter. Next base: position 48,387 of record DASSXL010000020.1, on the reverse strand, counting down.
GGGCTCCTCGCTGCAATGGGCCAGAGTTCGGGCTGATCAGCGCGTTGGGATCGGTGACTTTACGCGGACTGTTTTTCCTGGCGAAGTATACATGTCGATAAGCAAGATGGTAACCATTGTCTGACAACTTCACCTCGATGCGGTGAAATTTGTTGTCGAGTTGCACGGGCGAATAGGACAAAGTGTAGTAATGGGCTCCATGCTCGATGGCTTTGCTTGCCGCCTCTTGCAGTGCATTCGTACCATAAAACGGCATGCCGCCAGTCTGTTCCGCAATCATGGTCATAGTGGCGTGCTCAGCCGTGGCCTCAGCGCTTGACCCGCTCACGCTGGCAGCAAGTGGATGTGGCCGCGCGGCGCTTGACCCTCGGCTCCTTCCACCTGTGCGCGTAAAGGTGGCTCCGGAACTTGAGGCATTGAAAATGTTGGGGGGGAGTACGCCCCTCGCGTCTACCGGATAAACGGCAATCCGGTTGGCGGCCAACAGATAGCTCGTTTCCCTAAGACGGTCCGCGTAGTCTCTCTGCGCTCCAAACGGGTTCCGTAGGGAGAGGTCCGGATCAAGGTTGAGCGGGAACGAACCAGAAAGCCAGATCAGGTTTTTGCGCCCTTCGATTCCGCCAAGATATCGGGCGAGCTGTTGCATCGCATCCAACGTTGTCGCGATTCGTATATCGTCCTGCATTGCGCTGGTATCGGCCAGAAATTGCCGCAGAGATTCTGCCGAGTCGGCGCCACCTTCAGCGTATTCCTGCGCGAATTCCTGCTCATTCTGGTCGGCGAGCAGCACGGATTCGTTGGGCCCCGCCTTCGCGCTGTTGAGCGCCGCGCGCAGGTGTGCCACGTTGTCTGTGAATCCCTGGATCAGCCTCAAACGTGAAGTCAGGGTGAAAACCGCGATTCGCGTCCCAGAGGGCAAGTTGTCCAGGTACTTCAGCATCTCATTGCGAACGTAGCTCTGGTCCTGGGCGGGCGTATTGAGCGCATCCAGCAGCAGCACGTTCAGAGTGCCGTTCACGGCTGAACGCGACACATTGCTGTAAGTATGGGCAGGTAAATTGATTTGTAATGCCTGCTGGGAAGAGTCTGCCGCGTCGTATTCTTCTACATGCTTGATCACCTGTTCATGTCCGTTATCCAGCACCCGGAATGATTGTGGAGGTAGGCTTTTAACCGGTCGTCCATGGTTCGTGACCACGACATCGAGCAAAACCAGATTGGAGCGTGTACGCAAAACCGGCACTTCAACCTGCGGATCGCCGGCACGATCCTGATCAGCAAAAAAGATCAGGCCATCGCCATTTCCGGGAGGCAAGCCGGAAGCGCCATGCAAAGTGCCTGAAATTGTCTTGCCGATAAGATCCATCATTTGTGCGCTCAGCGTGCCGCAGATGGTCGCCATTAAGAGCGTCGCAGCTATCATTTTTCCGGGCTGACAAATTCTCACAAACCCTCCCAATGCCGGCTTTTTGTACCCCCGATAGGACATCGTCAAAAAGGCCGGGAAATATTACCGCATCTTCAGCCAAAACGACGATGGCTTGCAAATCTTTACAAAAGGTGATCTGGCTACGAACCCGGGGAAACGGCAATAGTCACTAACCGATATGGTTTGCCAGGAGTGACAAGGAGGTGCGACCAATAACTACTTGTTCCCAAACAACAAAATAGGATTATTTTTTGATTCTCATCACAATTCTGCATCGATTGTTAGTGACTTGGCTATAATACGCGTGATGCAGGCTGCAGAACGCCAACCAGTGAAGGCACTCACGGATGACCCGTTGGATAACAGTGTACTGCAGGCAGTCTATGAACCCTCCATAACCGGCGTTTTGCTTCATGGCTCCCGCGCCTCAGGTACTGCCGATGAACTAAGCGATTTCGACGTGGTATGCGTTCTGGGTGCAAGCTATCGTGGGTTTCGCCGCGAGTTTATTCCTTTCGACAAGACCTATATCGATGCCTACTATGCGCCGATCGCGCCGCTGTTTCGCCGTCTGCATACGTCGTTTCCCAACAACAATAACTTTCTGTTGAACGCGCTGACCGGCGGACGCATTCTGTTTGATTCCAACGGCGAGTTGCAGCGGCTTATGGCAAGCGCACAGGAAAAACGGGCCGATGGGCCACCGGCTTTGCCTGAATCTGAAGTGGCTATCACGAAAAGGCAGATACGGGCGGCGCTGGCGTCCGCGGAGAGGATGTTGCGCAGAGGGCAGGAGACGGCGGAGTGCCGCGGCCTTGCCCAGGTGCGGTTGGCGGAAATTTTCTCCAAGGCAATCTATACCTATCAGGTGGAGCGCCGCCGCTGGACTTCTTCTCTTCCCTCCGTGATCCGATGGATTGAGGCCAACTGTCCTGAGCTTTACCTGCGCGCCCGCGCTTACATCACCGCCAGTTCCGATTTGGAACGAATAGCGGCTTTGCACAACCTGCTGGACATGGTCGACGCGTCACCGCTGAAATAACTTGGTGACACCTAAAGTAATCTTCCCATACTTATGAAAGCTTTTCGCTTGTCCTGAATGCAAGAAACTTCCCGCCAAGTATCCGTCACAAGTACAGGTGTCCAAAAAGAGATAGAACAGTCCAGCATGGCAGGGAAAAACTCTACCTATTGACCTACTGTACAAAGAGAATACGTTTTATAGCCCTCAAACTATATCTGTTCCGAAATGGGTCTAGTTATGCAAAGTTTACAAAAGTTAACTTGCGCCTTGTTGACAACAACATCCTGTAAGTATTAGGGTCCGTCTACCCTCGTCTTATTTGTTGGTCGTAGAAAGCCGCTCGAATCAAGGTAGCAAATTAGTCTTCACGGCAAGCTCAAGAACCGAAAGCAGAAATACTCGAGCCCATCGTATGAGAGGAGAATCGATGGCATACGATTTGAACGGGCTGTACACGCGCATACAACGCAGCCTCAGCTCCACTCCTTACATGTCTCTTCACGCGCTGTCAGCCCGGCTTGGCGTGGAGCGCCATACCATTGAAAAAGCTGTCAAGCAGGCCACCAGCAAGACCTTCCGTGAAATGCGCAATGATGTGCTGCTGAAGCATGCCAGAAGCCTGCTGGACAGCAATCCCAACCAGAGCATCAAGGAAGTTGCTTTCAAGCTGGGCTATCGCTCGCAGCGATCTTTTTCCCGGTTCATCAAGAGCAGTCTGGGCTGTTCGCCCAAGGAACTTCGCGCGGACCTGCATTTCAGACCCTCCCCGGTGGGCGCGCCCGTGCGCGGCAAGTCTGCAGGTTCCAGTTCTGTCTAATCAACATCCAAAATGTCTCGTGAATTAGGTTGCGTAGCCAGCAACTGCGGCTAGTATTCACGTGTCAGATCACAGTTCGGCTGTGATCATCTTGCATCCGGTTCCGATTGTTGGAAAAAACGCACCGCAACGTTTGCCAGGTTCAAAAGATTATTCGGGGGTGGCCATGATCACAATCAAGAAATTCCACACTCGCATACTGATTTCCATCATCTTCCTCGGAGTTTGCGTGCGGATGGCTTTTGCGCAAATCTGGCCTCTTCACAACTCCGCTCGACGGCTGTCCAAACAGGCAGTGCCGGAAAATGTGCAGCGCAGCCTTCTACTGAAGCTGGGCGGAGCACGGGCCGACCAACGGCATTATGCATTGGAGATCACAGGCATTTTCCCCTTCGTGCGAGTCGTCTCGGTCATGAACAGAGCGCTCGCCGCTCCTATTGAGACCGCCGCCTTGTCGCCGATGGCCACGGATGCTTTCGACCTGTATTCTGCGACCGGTCTTATGAACGCGCAGCAGACCGCGTCCCCCGATCAAGCCATGCTAATTGAAAGCTGCTCCGGTTGCTCCGGCTGCTCCGGGTGTTCAGGCTGCACCGGCTGCAGTTGCGGCTGCACTGGCTGCGGCGGCTGCTCCAGTTGTAGCAGCTGCTTCTCCTGCTTCGGCTGCAGTAGCTGCGGCAGCTGTTTCAGCTGTTTCTACTAGAGTGGTCTGCTGGTGCTGCACCAGGGCCGTGAAGGCGGCGATTCACGGCATGTCCGGCAATGACCTATACATCCCGGAGCCGCCGGGAACAGACGATAAGAGGAACAAGACAATGTTGCGAATCAGCAGAAATGGAAGCTTGAGCGAGACGCGGCGAGGAAACAGCGGACTGCTTCATCCGGTCCTTGTCGCCTGCGCATTCCTCGCGCTCGGTATATCGTCGGGTTGGACGCAGGGAAAAGCCAATAATCCCACTCAGAATCCTGCGTTCCAGAAAGATCTCGCAGCCGCCAATGCCGGCGACGTAAAGGCGCAGATGCGGGTGGCCAAGTTTTACTATCACGGCCCCAATCGCGCCCGGAATTACGGCGAGGCAGCCCGGTGGTTCAAGGCAGCCTCGCAACAGGGCTCACAGGAGGGCAGCGCGTGGCTGGGCAGTATGCTGATGTATGGTCACGGAGTGCCCAAGGACTATGACCGGGGAATCGCGCTTATCACGCAGGCGGCCAATGCCCACGATCCGGTCGGCCTGAGATTCGCAGGCGAATTGGCCCAGAGAGTGGCGCGTGATGACGTGCAGGCAGCGTCTTTGTTCCAGCAGGCGGCCGATCTGGGTGATGCGAACGCCATGGCATGGCTGGGGAGAATGTACCTGATGGGCCGGGGAGTTCCTCAAGACCGGAGCAAAGCCATCAGCCTGTTCAATCAGGGAGCAGCCAAGGGGGATCAATGGGCGGAGCTGGCGTTGGGGCGCATCTTCCTGCAGAAAGACCAGAAAAATCCAAACCGCGCCATCCAATTGTTCACCGATTCCGCGGCCCAGGGTAATGCCATCGCGGCGTTGCGGCTGGGGCTGATGCTGCAATCCGGCAAAGACGTGCCGCAGGATCTTGCTGCCGCAGCCCGATACCTGCGGCAATCCGCGGGTTCCGGCTATGCTCCAGGAGAGCGTGCGCTCGGTCATACTTTTGAGCTCGGCATCGGCGTTCCGGTGAATCAGGTCTATGCATTTATCTGGTACAACCTAGCCTCACAGCAGGGCGATAAGGTCGCCGGAGAGCGATTGGCCCTATTGACCGGCACGATGACTCCGGCGGATCTGGAAAAGGCGCAGCATACATTGAGCCGGCAGAACGTAAGGATTTACGCCGACGCGGGGCAATAACCCTGCACTAGAGAATCCGGCGCCTGAGCGCAGACGGAGAATAGTGCGTCCGTCCGGAACATAGGAACAACTTGCAGAGTGAAGTCAAGGTATCCAGTAGTAACAGGAGTTAGGCGGAATCGCATGTTCAGCAATGGCTATTTAATGACAGGTTGCCAGACATTCACGGGAATGCTGCTGCTGGCATCGGCGGTGGCCAAGCTGGCCGCCCCCGGGAAGTTTGCAGAAGCGGTCCACGGATTCCATCTGGTTCCTGTCTCCATGGTGCCTGTGGTTGCCTGGGGCATTCCCGCGAGTGAATGCCTGCTAGGGACAGCATTGCTGCTGGCGGCCATTTCGCGGCAATTTTTGCTGAATTTGGCGGCCGTGCCGGCAATGGTCCTTTTCACCTTATTCGGTCTGGCTGTGGCTATCAATCTTCTTCGCGGGCGTAAGAAGATTTCCTGTGGTTGTTTCGCCAGTGATGAGCAGAGCGAGATCAGCTGGTGGCTGGTAGGACGCAACATCCTATTGGTAATCGTGGCGATGTTGGCGGCAGGCTGGTTCGGAGGTGGCAGCCTGGTCCCATATCTCTCCAGGTTAAGACGGCTGGATGCGGCCCTTCTTGGTATGGCCATCCTGCTTTCGTGGCAGCTCGTAAGTAACATCCGCAAGCTCAGGATCTATAACGTAGTCTTTGCCGAACTGGATGGGAGGATCTGAATGGCGTCGAGCTTATTTGTGGGTTCTTACTTTGCGATCTGGGTGGTGGTGCTGCTGTTGAGCCTGGCTATTCTGGTTATGACCCGGCAGATTGCTCTTTTGCACAGCCGTATTTTGCCAGCCGGAGCGAAAGCAGGAAAAGCCGGGCCGAAAGTCGGCGAGAAGATCGAGCCATTTCAGGGCGAGGACATTTACAGCAACAACGTGAGCGTGCCCGCTTCCCATCAAAAGGCAACGCTCCTGCTGTTCATTTCCGACGGATGCTCGGTATGCGAGCAGATAGCGCCGGCCCTCAATGCCCTAGCCCGTCAGGAAAAGGACGTGGTGGAAGTGGTGCTTGCCAGCTTCAATGGCGATGCGCCGAGCAACCGCGCCTATGCCCAGAAAATCGGCGTTGCTCACTTCCCCTTCTTCGTCTCCAGGGACTTCGCTTACAACAACGCAGTCTTTACGGCTCCCTACGCGCTGATGATCGATCGTGAAGGAACTTTGCGCAGCAAGGGCGTGGTCAATAACAGAGAGCACCTGGACAGCCTGCTCAACGTTCTTGATCTCGGGGTCGCAAACAGGGAAGAATTTTTCCGGCGCAGTTACAGGCCGCCATTAGAAAGCGGGGAACTCCTCGAGGCCAAAGCGGTAAATGGAACCAGACCGGAGGGTAGGAAAAATGACTGAACGTGAGGATGTTGGATCCAAGACAATCGACGAAAAAATTGCGCAGTTTCTGGCGAAGCGAACACAGACCTATTCGCGGCGTGGCGCATTAGTCACCTTCGGCAAAACACTGCTCCAATTGTCCGGCCTGGCCGTGATTCCTTTGCTGCCGTCTGCCGGCTGCTCTGAAAGCGGTGGCCATTGCGGATGGGAGACCTGCGGCATGTGCGGCTACATCTGTAGCAGCGGATGCTGTGGCGGCGGCGGATTCTCCAAATGTCCTTCTTGTATGGCCACCGGGGGCGCTTGGACCATGTGCTGCTACGATCCCTCCACTTGTAATTGCAATAAGGGCACCATGTTCTCCTATGCGGATTGTCTGGGATTGTCGAGCACAGGACAGGCAAATATTAGTGCCTGCAGGACCGGAGAGTTTTGCAGGGACCATCCGACCGGTGACTGTGTCGGGCAGGGAGGGTTCCCTTATGGGAACAATTATTCCTGCACAACCGTAGCAGCCGGAGGGCCATGCTCCGCCTGCGGGAATGGCATTCAATAGAGTAGTCACCGCAAAGTTAGTAGGAGATGCCTATCATGGAGTCCTGCGAAGTCACCACGTACCGGGTCGCAATGCCTAGCCCGCAACACCGTCTTAGAATGCTGGGCATTACAGCCGTGGCGGCTGCGTGTGTCGGGTACTGGTTTCCTGGCGTGTCACATGCCGGCGCGGCAGTCCTGGGATTGGCGTGTTGGGCCGGAATCGCATCGCTGTGGTCACCTTGAGGGTTGTCCATGGCTGGAACCATGATCCCCTTGGTCTACGGGGAAGGAGCACAAGGAAAAAACGCGCCAGTTCTGTTAATTGCCCACACGCTGGCGAGTTTGATGGGCGGCATGATCTGTGGAGGCGTTCTCGGTTGGGGCGGAGGCCTGGCGCAATTTTCCTTGCCTGGACGACTGCCCAGGATCGTCCTGTTTCTAGGTGTGGCGGCATTAATTCTGTCGGGCAACGCCGCGGGATTGATTCGAGTACCGGTTCCAGAATCGCGATGGCAAGTGCCGCGGAAGTGGCTGTCAAATTTGCCGCAAGTCGTGGGCGCCGGCTTGTTCGGCATCTGTCTGGGAGCAGGAGTGATGACGCGGATAACAGTCACTCTTTACGTAGTGCTGGTCTGGGCTCTGGTTTCAGGCAGCGCTCAATCGGGCGCGGTTGCGATGGCGGTGTACGCGCTCTGCCGTACAATTCCGCTGTGGGTACTTTACTTCATGAGCAAAAGTGATGGAGAGAAGCGATACAGGTATGCGTTGACAGCTGAACGCTGGGGGACGGCGGCTTCTCTGGTTAGCGCTCTTGCTCTTACGGCTACCGGCAGCTTCCTGGTGATTTCGTCTCTGCGGTGAAGGGACTCTGAGATGGTTCTAGACATGCATGGTTTTCTCTAAAAGGAAACCTGAAACGGGTAAACTGTAAACCAGCGAGAAAAGGAGCTTGTGGCCATGAACGTTGGTATAACAAAACGCGAATTACTACTAAGTGCGGGCAAGGTGTTCTTATTACTTGCAGCGTTGGTCTTTGGAACTTACAACGGCTGGTCCCAGGTTGGAGCTGCACAATCAGGATGGGTTTATGTTCTGGACAGCCAGAACCTGGGAGACACATCCAGAATCCTGCTGGTTGACCCCTCACAGGGCACGGTCATCAGGAGCCTGTCTGTCGGCAGAGCGGCGGATATGGCATTGGCCCCAGATGGAAGTCTTCTGTATGTCGCTTCAGAATACTGGGACGACGCCGCCGTCAAGCCGGATCCCCGCCTGGAAATTTTCGATGCTTCTGGAAATCGTGTGGCATCCATACCTAATCCTGACGGAATAGGTTCGACCAGCCCTGTATATCCGACAAGAATGGCAATGTCGCCTACCGGTAATTGGCTCTACATCACCAAGGCGCATGCGGAAGGTTTCACTGAGCTCTATCTCTCCGCCTTTAATACGGCGACACGGCAATTCCTGCCTTCCAAGGTGTCGATGCCGGGCTGTAAAATCCCCGTATTGCTCCCCACACCGGATGATTTGAAGCTGTCTGCGATCTGCCACCGCAGCGGCGTGGTAAGGGACATTACTTTCGCCGACACCACGCCGGCCAGCAAGAGCCGCGGCATTCGAGTCGCCGACTCCAGACAGACGCGATCCACGCAATGGACAGTTGCATTCCTTCATCCCGGCGCGCAAAAAGTGGGCTTGATCTCAGCCGATGGTTCAAAAATGATCGTCGACCGTGGCTTGGGAAAAGCGGATATGATCGTACCCGCAGGATTGACGAAAGCGGATGTGGGTACACAGCGCGGCCTGCTGGCCAAGGACCAGTCAGCCGTATTTTTTGGCGACCAGGCAACGGTCAATCAATCCTACTCAAGTCGTTTCGATGAAGTGGTGGCGGCGGACCCCGTCACCTTCTCCACCAAAATGACCATTCCCACGACTGCCCGTTTCTTCAACCTTGCTATGAGCGGGGATGGGAAAACCATGTTTACGGTCAGTCCTGACTTGTCCGCCTTGACAGTCATTGATATGGCAGCAGGCAAGGTTGTCCGGCAGCTCCCGGTCGGACAAAGTCCTACCATGGTAGTTGCCATACCGTAGTAATTCAGCGACGGCCTGGCAGCATGCCAGGCCGTCCACGGTACGCGGCTCTTGCGCAATTCGAGAAAACAAATACTTAAGGGCCCGCAGCACTCCTTCCACTTCTGTCCAATCAATGTCCAAACTGTCTAGTTTGCGTGCAATCAACTTCAAGGTTGGACGTTAGAATCTCCGCTGCTGTTGTGAGGCCGAACAAGGCTGGTCTATGGATCCCTTCCCCCAACCCGTTACCCTGAATACTTTGTCCCAGCCGCTTGCAGGGTTGCTGGGTGGATTCACGCGTTTCCGGGCTGCATCCGATGAGCCGCCTCTTTTTACCCGAATCGAACGGCTCGGCGATGTGGGACAAGTCTGGACGAACGTCGGCAGAAAGAAGCGCGGCCCGCACGTGCGCGAATCCGTGGAAGGCGCCGGAGTCGGGCTCAGCGATGCGGACGCCGCTGTGCGCGCCAGGGCGGAAGCCCTGGAGAGATATTGCGCCTGCGTCTTTCGCCCGGAGCAGTTTGTCCGCGCTAGCGCCAATGAGTTGGGGAGCGCTGCCCTGGATCTCTCCCTGGTTCCACGCTGTAGCGCCACAGAGCTATCCAATCTGCGCTGTCCGTTGCTGGCGCCGGACAAGTCCGCTCCCATCCGCTGGGTGAAAGGCATCTCGCTTTTTGACGGCCGCCAGGTTTATCTGCCCGTGGTAATGGTTTATCTCTACGCAGGCATGGAAGGGCCAGGCGAACGCATATGGTTTCCCATCTCCACCGGCTGCGCCGCGCAAACCACGCTGGAGGCGGCGCTGCTGGCGGGCATTCTTGAGGTGGTGGAGCGCGATGCGATCAGCCTTACTTGGCTGCAGCAATTTTCCCTGCCCCGCCTTGAGCTCGATAACTTCTCGGGAGAACTGGCGTCCTTTTGGGAGCGCTACCAGCGCGGCTGCAGCAAACTGGAATACATGTTCTTCGACGCCACTACGGACATCGGGATCCCCACTGTCTACGGTTTGCAGTTGTCGCCAGCCAACCGGCGGGTGACCACGCTGGTCTCCTGCAGCACAGCGCTCGATCCGGCGAAGGCCGTGATGGGCGCGGTCCGCGAAATGGCCGCGGGCAGGATCGCCTTCCGGCAGCCCCGCACCGCCCCGGAGAATCTGGAAGAGTTCACGGAGATCTTTCACGGCGCCAGCTACATGGCCCGCGCGGAGCAGGCAGGCGCTTTCGATTTCCTGGTGTACTCCAGCCGCAGGCGGCTCCTGAGTGAAATGCCGTCTCTCACCGCTCCCGATCACAAGGCGGCGCTGCGCAAGGTGCTGGATAGGCTGCAGGAAAAGCAACTCGAAGCCTTCACCGTCGATCTGAGCACCGACGAAGCTTTGCGCGCCGGCATGCGCGTGGTCCGGGTCCTGATACCCCGCCTACAGCCGCTGGCGTTTCAATATCGCGCGCGCTATCTCGCGCATCCGCGTCTTTACGAAGCGCCAAAGTTGATGGGATATCCGGTTTATCCGGAAGAGCAGTTAAACCGCTGGCCACAACCATTTGCATGAAGCCGGCCCGGATTGGACCGGACAGTCGGGTTGAAGATGAATCAACGAGACACGTCATCCATCACGATTCACGTACTTTCCATAGGCGATTTCGGCCGGGCCGTGGCCGCACATCTGAAGGCGCTTGAACCTCGCGTGCTCGAAACCGTCGTAAATGACCACACGGTTCCCTTGCCCCGCCTGTGGCCGCTCTCCGACGTCATTGTCCTGGCCGGGTGGCGCCCCAGCCCGAACCTCTGTGAGCTGGTGGAAGAACTCAGCTATGCCCGGCAACGGCCTTTTGTGCCCGTTTTCCAGGTTGCCGGACTGCTTCGTCTCGGGCCGGTCGTGGTTCCAGGCAAAGGCCCCTGTTGGACCTGTTGGACGCAGCGGCTCAAGCAGCACGCCGAATGGCCGGATGCGGAAGCGGCGCTGCTGGAGCATTACGCACGGCACGCCGACGCTGGCCCCCGCGGATTCCTGGAGCCATTTGCCCTGATGGCCGCGGCCCGGTTGTCGCAGACCATTCAGCAGCTTTCCACGCCGGCCATCGCCGGGCAAGTCTGGCAGATTCACATGCTGACGCGCGAGATCACCCGCAGCCAGGCGATCGGGATCCACGGATGCGCGCGCTGCGGGCTGCATCGCGCCGAATCGGCGCGGAGCTTTGATCCCATGCGGGAGGAGTTGGCGTATCTCTGGGCAACAGCCGGAGGAAAGGGTTAAACATGGCGATCATGAGACCATCGGCGGCCACCTTGCGCCAGCAGTTCAGCAAAATGCCCATTGCGCCACAGGTGGCGAAGATGCGCCCCCGCCTGGTCCGCGAACTTGCGCTGCTCTCCACCCGTGAAGAACTGGTCGTGGACGGCACCAGCTATCTGCAGGTGATTCGCGGCAAATCCGCGCGGGACGTGCTGCCCAGCGTGATGGCCCTGATGGACGGCACGCGCACTATGCCTGAGCTTGAGGCCGCCGTGCCCGGAGTTCCCGCGGAGCAAGTGCGCGCAACCGTGAGCCTGCTCTTCAATTGCGGCATGGTGGAAAACGGCGTCGCTGATAGCGATCCCTCGGCCAACCGGCAAACGCTGGATTTTTTCCGCCGGCATCTCGGCGTCACGGGAGCAAACCGCACAGGCAAACAGGCCTATGAAAGGCTGCAAATCGCTGAAGTGCTCATCCTGAGCAGCGGAGAAAACCATGAGCGGACACTTCAGTCGGTGCTTGAAACCACAGGCGTAGGACGCGTGGTCCAGATAGACCCTGATTCCTTACGAGCCTGGTCTCCGGCATCGGGCTTCACGCAATCTCTCCTTATTTCTTTTTCATTGAGACAGGAGGATGTACAGAGGCATGCCTCACTTGACGACTGGTGCCGCGAAAGAGGTCTCGCCTGGCTGCGCGTATCCCTGGATTCGGCCGAGGATATCGCGGATATCGGCCCATTGTTCAGCGTCGCCTTCAGCCCGTGCTACCGCTGTTTCCAGGCTGTTCACGGCCGTCCGGCGACAAATGCCGGAGACTTCTCGCTGCCGCGCGCTGAAATTCAATTCTGGGTAAGCATGGTGGCGGCTGAAGTCGTCTATCTTTTGAGCAAGATCGCTCCTCCCATTACGGGCCCGGATTTCCAACGATACCGAATGAAGGAGTTGCAGGCAAGCCGTCTCCCCTTGCCGCGCGTGCCCGGTTGCGAAAAGTGCCGTCCGCTGCCTGCGGGCGACAGTCCTATGCACATCGCTTGCGTCTTCGAAGATTGCATCAGCGTACAATCGCTGACCTTTGCCGGACCGAAAAACGGAGCGCAGAAACCCGCCGCGTCGACGTTTGAGACCAAGCGTCTGCCCAACTGCCAGCTCTTCCCGTTGGTGCGCGAAATGCCCAAGCTCGATCGCGGCAGCCTTGACGTTCTGCATGAACAATCGGTCCGCGCCAATCAGCCATTCACGCTGCGTGAACTCTCCGCCATTCTCATGCTGACCGGCGGACTCCGCGAGTCGGCTCGCGGAGAGGACCAGATCAAGCGCTGGTCGGCCACCGCGGGAAATCTGGGTTCGGTCGAGTTGTACGTGCTGGCCCGCAACGTCGATGGCCTGCCTCCAGGCCTCTATTTCTACCAGCCGCGCGAACACGCACTGGCGGCATTTCGCCGGCGCGGAGGCGCGCTGAAGCCCACGGAGTTCATGCAGCGCCTGTCCGGCAAAACCGATGACGAGCTGCCCGATGCTCTGGTGCTCTTCACCGGCGCCTATCACAGGATTGGCCGCAAATATGGAGCATTCGGCTACAAGCTGGTGAACCTTGACGCCGGCGTCGCGCTGAGCCAGATGCATCTGGCGGCGTCCGCACTGGGCGTGTACTCCCAGACCGCAAAGCTTTGGGTAGACGCTTTGCTGGAAGACCAGCTGAACCTTGACCCCGGGCAGGAGCAGTCTACCGCCGTCGCTGAGCTGTATGGCACGGCAGCTGGAACCCTGGCCCCAGCAAATTCATTGCTGGCAAGCACTCCCGGGGGTGGACATGCCCCGGAGAAGTTTCGGAATCAGACAGTGCATGAGATTGTGCAAACGCTCTATGCCGAAAGCCGACGGCAGAGCTTTGACGTTCGGCCTGTTCCGGAGCTGCTGGTTGCCCAGTGGCAGGAAGGCGATGTTGTTCCCCTGCCGGAGTCGGCGCGGGGCGGAAGGCTGATCGCCGACAGTTTCGGCCGACGCTACTCCACTCGTTCTTACGGATATGAGCCTGTGTCTTTGAGCCAGATCAGCACCATGCTGCATTGCGCGCATGCGGAAGATAGCCACGCGTGGTATGAAGAACACGCTGCCGGTCTCCCTCTTGATTTCGTCGTGTTGGCCTGGAATGTGGAAGGCTGCGAGCCAGGAGTGTATCGCTACCGCCCGGAGATGCGCGCATTGGCTTGGCTGGCTCCCGCTCCTTCAAAACAGAATGCGCAGGAGCTATTCCTGCAGCCTGAATTCGCCGCCGCTCCCGCGGTGATCTGGAGTTTTGCAAACCTGGCTGCTTCCTGCGCTCGCCATGGGGCATTCGGGCACCGGCTACTGCTCCTGCGCGCCGGAGCTGCCTGCCATCGGCTGTGGATGGCGGGGCTGGGCATGGGACTTGCCGGTTGCCTGGTTGCCGGCGTGGTTCCCGGCGCAGCGCGGCGGCAGTTTGGGGTTGATGGCTACAGGCAGACCAGCCTGCTTGCATTTGCTGTGGGTTATGGCGCGCAGAGCGCCAAGTAACAACGTGAGTTGATGCATTGGGCGCCGAAATTTGAAGGATACGTGCAGGTTATTTATGAAAAGTGCTCTAACTCGAAAATTTGAAGAGATGAAGGCCAGCCTGCATCCTTGGAAGTTGGAACCTTCCCCGGTCGTGAGGCCTCCTTTTTATCTGCAAGAAAATTTTTTGGCCAATGCTGATACTTTGTGGTCCCAATTTGCGCAAAACATGGCCAATGCCGTGGAACTCAATGATGGCTTGACCGCGCTGCTCTTCGCGTACCGCCGGGACGCATACCAGTTCCTCACTGCGGCTGCGGAGCGCATTTTCTCCCAGGAAGCCCTGAATGAATTTACTGATGCTTTGCGCGCCTGGGGCAAAGAAACGATCGGCAGCCCCCATGTCACCATGCCGCAGGTGCGGGTCTACATTGAAGGTTGTCGGCGCGAACTGCTGTGCGACAGCACAGAAGCCCGCTGGCATTACATGCTGTCCCTGACGCGTAACGAAGTCCGCGATGCCGGCGGGGTCAAGCTTGTTTCAGAAAGCGTCGCCAGCCCGCGGAATGGCACTGCCGGCTTGGCCAGCCTTATGAACCTGCAGCTTCGCTTCAACCAGCTTCTGGTTCATGATACTCAACGCGCCTATCAGATTACTTCCCCGCGCACCGGGAGAGACCCGTCAGAGGGCTCGGTATTTCTCGACGGCTACATGTGGTGAGAAGAAGAAAGTTAAGGACCGTTCGTGAAAGGAATCACCCGGACGGAGAGCCAAAAGCATGGAGAGCGCATGAACCCAATGCGAGATTTATTCATCTCCCCTGATCTCTATCCACTACTGCTGGACATGGAGCGGAACGTCCTCACGTTTGTGCGCATGTCCCGCGAAAGCTATCGCAACTCGGTTTTCCTCGATCTCCGCACCCGCCCTACGGGGGAGGGGACCTATGAGCTTCCGCTCGATGATCTCCTTTTGGCAGCCACACGGTACGCACCGCCGCTCCGGCGCATCCACTACATCCTGAACTCGGCGTATTGCTGCTCCACCCTGATGGCCCGGTATTTCGAGCTGCTGCCCTCCTGTTTTGTGCTCAAGGAGCCGCGTTTGCTTGCCCAACTAGCACTGCTGGAAGACCATTCCGGGCCAGAGTGGAAGGCCGCGTTTGATTTGTGCCTGCGGCTGCTTTCCCGCACCTATGCTCCGAATGAGATGGTCGTCATGAAGCCCGTGGATTGCTGCAGCATGATCGGCAGTCGGCTGCTGCAGCACAACAGCCAGGCCAGCATCACTTTCCTGATGATTCCCTTGCGGAGCTTTATCTTGTCGATTTTGAAATCCGGGGAACGGCGGGACTGGGCGCGTATGCGCATCCGGCAGGTCTTCAAGCGGGCCGCAGTGTGGCCCGAGATCGCCAACAGAGATCTCGAACGCTTGAACGTCGCGGAATCGGCCGCCTGCCTCTGGCTTGTGCACCGTTATCTTGCCGGAGAACTGCTGCACGGCCCGCATCATTCGCGCGTCCTGCTGGTCAATGGCGACGATCTGGCGGAGTCGCCCCGGCAGACGCTGGCAGCAATCCTGGAGATGTGCCTGCTCCCTGCCGACAATGACACGCTCGATCAGCTGGTATCACATCCTTCTGTTGCCCGATATTCCAAGGACCTCTCCCGGCCCTACGACGCGAGTACGCGCTCGACCGAGATTCTAGAACTAGAGAGATGCTGGAGTGCTGAAGCGGATACTGGGATCGAATGGGCTGCGCGGCACGCTTGGCCGGGGCTTGATGTGTTTGCAACGACGCTGGCGGAAAGCAGGCTATCACAACCGCTTGCCGATGCCATCGTGGGGTAACCGATTATGTCTGCCTTCGCCAAACCTGAGCAGGGACTTCTCGACAAGACACGTACAGCGAACCTGTCCGTTCCCCAACTTGCGGACCTGGATTTGCTGGAAGCGGAAAGCATCTACATCCTTCGCGAGGTGGCGGCCGAGTTCGCGAACCCTGTGATGCTTTATTCAATCGGAAAAGACTCCTCCGTCATGCTGCGCCTGTCCCAGAAGGCCTTCTATCCCGGCAAGGTGCCTTTCCCCATGCTGCACGTTGATACCGGCTTCAAATTTCCGGAGATGATCGAATTCCGCGACCAGTATTGCCGCCAAATTGGCGTGAGACTGATCGTGCATTCTAATCGCCAGGCCATTCAGGAGGGCACCAATCCGTTCCGGCTCGGCACCACCCGCTGCTGCGCGTTGCTGAAAACCCAGGCGCTGCTCGATGCGCTGCGCACCCATCAGGTCGATGCAGCGATCGGGGGCGCGCGCCGCGACGAAGAAAAATCGCGGGCCAAGGAAAGGGTATTTTCCTTCCGCGACTCCTTCGGCCAATGGGACCCCAAGAACCAGCGCCCGGAGTTGTGGGACCTCTACAACACGCGCATCAGCAGGGACGAAAGCATCCGTGTGTTTCCCCTCTCCAACTGGACCGAGCTGGACGTATGGAGGTATATCGATCGGGAAAATATCCCCGTGGTGCCGCTCTATTTTGCGAAGCTCCGCGAAGTGGTCATTCGCGGAAACATGATTGTTCTGCAGGAGCACGCTGGAAAATTAATTCCGGGAGAGGTGACACAAACCGTTTCGTGCCGCATGCGCTCGCTGGGCTGCACCTATTGCACCGGGGCCATCCTCTCGACGGCGGATACGGTCCCCAAAATCGTGAAAGAGCTGCGGACGCTCACGCGCTCAGAGCGCGAAAACCGGATGATCGACCATGACCAGGAAGCCTCCATGGAACTGAAGAAAAGGGAAGGATACTTCTGAGCTCTTTGCCACAGTCGCGGGACATGCTGCGGTTTCTTACCGCAGGTAGCGTGGATGACGGCAAGTCCACGCTGATCGGCCGCCTGCTCTACGAATCGGGCGGCGTCCATCAGGACCAGCTCGACTCTATTCGCAAAGCCTCTGCGCGAACAGGCAGCACGATGGATCTTTCCTTGGTCACCGACGGATTGAAGGCCGAACGCGAGCAGGCCATTACCATCGACGTGGCGTACCGTTATTTCTCCACCAAAAAGCGGAAGTTCATTATTGCGGATGTCCCCGGACACGAACAATACACACGCAACATGGTCACCGGCGCTTCCACAGCGGATGCCGTCGTGTTGCTGGTGGAGGCTCGCAAAGGGATCCTCGAACAGACGCGCAGGCACGCATACATCGCCTGGCTTTTGGGCATCCGGCGGATGGTCATTGCCATAAACAAGATGGACCTTGTCGGCTTTAACGAGGCTGTTTTCCGTGAACTCACGGAACAGTTCCGGGCAGCCAGCCGCTTCATGCATAACGTTGTTACATATTTCCTTCCGGTAAGTGCGCTCACCGGCGACAACGTAGCGCAGCACAGCGACAAGATGAGCTGGTATGCGGGCCCGTCCCTGCTCGAGCTGCTGGAAACACTTCCTCTGGAAGAAGATCGCAATCTGCATGATTTCCGGTTTGCCGTGCAGTACGTTGTGCGTCCAAACCAGGATTTTCGCGGCTACGCAGGCCAGGTTGCGTCGGGGATCATCCGTCCCGGCGACCCGGTCGTCGCCCTGCCTTCAGGCAATACCACGCGCATTCAAGAAATCCTGCTCCATACCCGCAGTCTCGACCAGGCGTTCCCGCCACAGTCAGTGGTGCTCACCTTGACGGACGAGATTGACCTGGCTCGCGGAGATATGCTGGTAGCGCCGGAGCAGCCTCCCGCAGTCACCAGCCGCTTGCTCGCGGAGGTGGTTTGGATGTCCCACGCCAGCCTGCGCGTCAATGTGCCATATCTGATTAAGCACGGCACGCAGACGCTTTGTTGTAGCGTTCTGAGCATTCTCCACCGGACAGAAGTGGGCACGCTCGAAAAAACCGGGTGTGACAAGCTGTGCCTGAACGAAATTGGGTTGGTCGAAATCCAAACCCACAAACAGTTGTTCGTCGATTCATACGCCGCCAATCGCGCGACGGGTAGGTTTATCCTTATTGATCCCGAAAACAACGAGACGGTCGGCGCGGGAATGATCTCGGCCCCGTCTTCACTCCCGCAGCTGGAGCTTCATGCGAACACCGGCGCGGCTCTGCCGCCAAACCTGCTTCGGCAAAACCAGCGCGGGCTTACGGTGTGGCTCACGGGGCTAAGCGGCGCGGGAAAGACCACGATTTGCAACGCTCTCTATACAGAATTGCTGGCCCGCGGATTTCGCGTCGAGGTGCTCGATGGCGACGTGATTCGCAAGCTGTTTTGCAGCGACCTGGGATTCAGCAAACTGGACCGTGACGAAAACATACGCAGGATCGGGCTGGTGGCGGAGCTGCTGACTCGGAATGGCGCCGTCGTGTTAGTTTCCGCGATTTCTCCCTACCGCGCCGCGCGGGAGGAGGTGCGCTCCCGGATCGGCGACTTCATCGAGGTTTACGTCAACACCCCGCTGGAAATTTGCGAGCAGCGCGATCCCAAAGGGCTTTATCGCAAGGCGCGGCGGGGCGAGATCGCCGGGTTCACGGGCATCGATGATCCCTACGAGGCGCCCCTGGCGCCGGACGTTGAGTGCCACACGGACCGAGAAAGCCTGCGGGGGTGTACCGGCAAGATCATGGCTGCGGTTCTCGCCTTCTTTGCTGCAACGGCGCCACGTAATGCTTTACACCAACGCCGCGCGATGGATTGAGGTTCTCCAGGAGATGACGACATGGCCAGTGAAACAATTTCCCACATTGCCGATTCTGCGGAGAGCACACGGCGGCAGCCAACCATTGCGGTCGACTTTGACGGCGTCCTGGCCGACTACAACGGCTGGAAAGGTGCGGTTGTGCTGGGCGCTCCGCGTGGCGATGTAGTGCAGGTGCTTCGTATTCTCCGGGAGGAAGGCTGGAAAATCGTGATCCATACCACCAGGGCCGAGGAGCACATCAGAGATTATCTTCACCAGCACCAAATTCCTTACGACGAGATCAACAAGAACACCGCGTATCGGAACAGCGGGAGCAAGCCAGTGGCCACTGTCTACTGGGACGACCGCGCGCTTCGCTACACGGGCAATGCTTTCGATGATCTCCAACACATCCGCAGCTTCCGCACCTGGAGTGGCCGGCAGTGAAAGCGCTGGCCAAAACTCGTGTGGCCGCTGCATATCGGTTCAAGCTCGGGAGCTGAGCTATGGCTACGCAGACCACCATCGACCACTATACCGGGTACAAGGCAAGGCCGTTCCGCGCGGAGGAACGTAGGGACGTCACACTGCTTTATGGCGGCCTTACATGGAAGCATGAGCGGCTCATCCAGGGAATCTTTCACAACCTCGGCTACAAGGCCGAGCCTTTGCACAATGTTTCCCGCGCGGACCTGGATACGGGCAAGGAGCTGATCGATGTCGGCGCCTGCTGCCCCACCATTTTCACGACCGGGAACCTGGCGAATTACCTGAAGGCCAAAGTCGCAGCCGCGGGAAAGCAGGAGGTCGCAAATAAATACATTTTTCTCACCGCGGGAGCATGCGGCCCGTGCCGTTTTGGCCAGTATCACCAGTCCTACACAATGGCGCTCGACGGTCTTGGCCTGCGCGATTTGCGGTTGTTGTTGCTCGCCCAGGACCAATTGGATCAGGGAGCGGTGGGTGGCGGTGGATTGGAAATCAATTTGCCGCTTAGCCTCGGCCTGATATGGGCGCTCCTCATGGCGGACGTGTTGACCGACCTGGAATATATGACGCGGCCATACGAGGTGGTCTCCGGAGAGACTGACCGCGTGCTCAAAGACTGCGTCGAATATCTTTACACCGTGCTCCGTGACCGGCCGATGAGGAAGGGCCGTTGGAATTGCCTGTTCTGGCATTTGCGCACGCGATATTTCGTCCGGGCCCTGCGGGAAGTACGTCGTCGCTGGCAAGTCATTGAAGTGGATCGCCTGCAGGTGAAGCCCAAGGTGAAGATCACGGGCGAGTTCTGGCTGCAGACGCATGAAGGCGAAGGCAACTATAACGTAAAGCGCTGGCTGGAGCAGGAAGGCGCTGAAGTAGTGCCTCCGCCTATCGCCGTCTGGCTGGACTATCTCTTTCACCCGATGATCCGGGAACTGGAGCACAGGAACGATCGCGGTCGGAGCGCGCTTCTGAAAAGAGCACTGTTTACCGCGTTAGAACGTCTCTATCGCTTTAACTACCGCCGCTTTCGCAAGGCCGCGGGCGAGTTGCCGCGCGAGTTGCCGGACCAGGTGGAGCTGAAGCGTCTGGCAGAGCCGTTCTTTCATTTTGAGCTGCGCGGCGGCGAAGGGCACATGTTGGTGGGCAAGGCGCTGCATGCCTACCATCATCGGACAGCCCACATGATTTGCGAGCTGTCGCCCTACAGTTGTATGCCGAACACCATGTCTGTGGGCGCCATGTCCAACGTTCTGGGCCGTTATCCCGATCTGCTCTACGCGCCTATTGAGGTCAAGGGCGAAGCGGAAATTCATGCGCTCAGCCGCTGCCAGATGATCCTGACCGAAGCGAAGGAGAGAGCGCGGCAAGAGTTTGACAGTGCCCTGGCTTCCACTGGGCTCAGCCTGACCGAGATCAGGGAGCGTGAGGGCCGTCATCCCGGTCTGCGCCAGGCGACTTCCCGCATGACGCAGAAAGGGTATGCCGGAACCGCTGCAAATTACATTTTCACGCTCGCGAAGAAGAGAGCCTAGATCAACCGTACACAGGATTCTTGTTTATATGGGCGCAAGGCTTTACCAAATCGAATTGGCTCCTCCGGACCCAGTACCCGTGGCTGTGGTGGCGTCCGCGAACTCCGAAGGCCGGGAACGTATGACTTGCGCCATCGACGTGGGCAGCACCACGTGCAAGTACGTGCTGCAATCGGCCCAAGGGGCTGTCCTGGCTAAGGGCTATGAGCGCCATCATACCCGCCAGGCCGAAAAGGTGCTGGAATTTCTGGACATGTTGGAGGCCCAATACGGCCTGCAGCCGTTCCACGATCGCGCGTTTTTAACCGGCTCCGGCTGCGGCCTGATTGCTCCTCTGCTGGGAGCAAGGGTCGTACAAGAAGTAGTTGCCGTGGCCGCGGCCGTGGAGAAGCTTTATCCGCAGGTGCGTTTCGTCAGCGAAATCGGCGGCGAGGACATGAAAACCATTTTTTTCTCCGGCGAAGCCACCTCTGGATCGAAACAGGTTTTTATGCAGAGCGCCTGCTCGGGCGGGACGGGGACCTTCATCGAAAAGACCGCTCGCAAACTTGAAATCACACCGGAAAAGCTGGCTTCCATGCCGTACTCCGGCGTCACCCTTCATAAGATCAGCAGCAAGTGCGGCATCTTTGCCGAGGCGGATGCTAACACTCTTTTGAAATCCGGCGCCACCGTGGAGGAGATCATCGCGTCGTTGTTCGAAGCTGTGGTCTATCAGAACCTGGCGACGCTCACACGCGGGAATACGCCCATGCCCCAGATCCTGTTGCTCGGTGGTCCCAACCTTTTCTTTACCGGGTTGCAGCAGGCATGGCAATTTCATTTACAGCGCCTCTGGCAGCAACGCAAAGTTGCCCTGCCTTCGGGGGTGGACGACTCGTCCTTGATTCAGGTGCCCTCGGAAGCGCTTTATTTCGGAGCGATAGGCTGTCTGGTGGTGGCGGGAAAAGAAAATGTGTCCAGCGGCATCTACGCAGGACCGGAAAAGCTGCGCTGGTGGATAGAAGAAGGCCAGCTCGCGGAGAAGAAGCGGCTCGGCCGCGGCGGATTATGGAAGACCGCCGAAGAGCTGCGCGGCTTCAAAACGCGCTACGCCGGCGGCGAAAATGGCAAGCCTGCAGCGCCGCCGGTCCGGAGAGACGATAAAGCCACTTCCGCAGCGCCGCGGGCCGGCAGCTTTCGTCAGGACGCGTTGATGATTGGGTGCGATTTTGGCTCCACCACTGCCAAGGCTGTTTGCCTGTCCGCTGAGAAGGAAGTTGTTTTTTCCACCTATGCGCTCAGTCGCGGAAATCCGATTGAAGACGCGAAAATACTTTTCCGGGAACTGCGAGGCGCCATCGCGGACCACTCCATCGGCGCGCTCGGAATCACTGGTTATGGAAAAGACCTGCTCAAGGACATTCTGGGAGCTGACGGTGCAGTGGTGGAAACCGTGGCTCATGCCGCAGCAGGCCTTCACTTCTTTCCCGACGCAGACTGCATCTGTGACGTCGGCGGTGTCGATGTGAAGATCATGATCCTGCGCCAGGGCACGGTAATCGACTTCCGCCTGAATTCGCAGTGTTCCTCCGGCAATGGCGCTTTTTTGCAAGGCATCTCGGAGCGCTTCGGCATTGGGCTGGACGAGGTGGCAGAGCGCGCTTTTCAGGCCGAGGCGGTGCCTCAGCTCTCAATGGGATGTGGCGTTTTTCTCCAGAGTGACATTGTCAATCAGCAGCGAAAAGGCTGGGGTGCCGACGAGATCCTGGCCGCGTTGTGCGCCATCCTGCCGTTGAACGTGTGGATTTATGCCGGCGGCCTGAACAACCTGCAGCAAGTAGGACGAAAATACATCTTGCAGGGCGGCACGCACAAGAACCTGGCCGTCATTAAGGCCCAGGTGGATTTCATCCGCGGCAAAATTCCCGAAGCGGAAGTGGTGGTGCACCCGTATTCGGGCGAAGCTGGAGCCATCGGCGCCGCGATTGTCGCACTGGATCTGGCACACTCCGAAGGAGGAAGCCGGTTTCGCGGCTTTGATGCCATCGAAAACCTTACTTACAGGAATGTCACCTCACGCGATACGGTGTGCCACTGGTGCCCCATCAATTGCCGCCGCACGTTTATCGACGTCGAACTGCCAGAGGGACAGGGCCGGCCCTGGAGCAAGGTGCCTCTGGGGCGCGGCTGGGAAAGAGTTATTGTCAACAATTCCTGTCCTAAGGGCCTAGTGGAGGATGTTCAGGAACTCAGGATCGTTAAAGAACGCATGGAGAAAATAAGAAGTGCATTCCCTAACACTGCACAAGTGGTTCGCGAAGAAGCGTTCCGCCGCGTCGCCGGCTAAGGACCGCTCGACGTTGCGTGTCGGCATCCCACGCGTGCTGAACGTGTGGTCGACACACCAGTTCTGGATCGGCTTTCTGCTGGCCCTGGGCATCGCCGAGGAGAACTTGGTTTTCAGCTCTCCCACTTCCGAAGAGCAGTTCCGGGAATATGGCAAAGGCCGCGGCAGCGTTGACTGTTGTTATCCCGTGAAGTGCATGAGCGGGCACTACGGGGAGCTTCTGTTCGGCTTGAAGAAGAAGATCCACGTGCTGCTGAGCCCGATGATTTACTCGCTGCCCTCGTTTCTTAAGGGCCATGTGGTGGACACGCTGAGTTGTACGCGCGTGATGGCCAGTCCGGAAAACATCAAGGCAGGATTTTTGAAGGAGAAAGATCTGTTCCAGGAAAACAATGTCGTCTACACCTCTCCTTTCGTTTCGCTCGGCGACGCAGAAGAGACGGTGGCCGGGCAGTTGTTCTCCGACCTGAAGAATGTGTTCGGCCTGGATTTGCGGGAGACGCGGCACGCGGTTCGCGCTGGTTTTGCCGCACTCCGTGCCTTCGACAGAAAAATGCGGCAAAAAACCAGAAGCATTTTAGAGGATTGTGCCCGCGAAGGGCGCGGATGCGTATTGCTGCTGGCCCGCCCCTATCACATCGATCCGGGAATCGGCCACGAAATTGAAGCCGACCTGCAAGTCTACGGCTATCCCATCCTGAACTGGCAGCACCTGCCGCTTGATAGAGACATACTGGACTGGCTGTTTGGTGAAGAGGTGCGCGCCGGCAAAATCCGCCACCCGTTTGACATTTCTGACGTGTGGCCATCTTCATACAGCAGCAATACAAACGAGATTTTGTGGGCGGCCAAGTTCGCCACTCGGTGTCCTTGGATCAGCTGCGTCATTCATCTCTCCAGCTATGAATGCGGCATGGACCAGCCTACGTACACGCCGGTGCAAAAGATCATCGAGGCCTCACGGACGCTGTTCTTCAAGTTCGGTGACCTAGACGCCAACAAGCCCGCAGGCAGCATACGCATCCGGGTCGAGACCATCATTCATTATCTGCAGAAATCTTCACGCGATATCCTCCACTTCAAACTGCGCTCTCTGCCTCATGACGTCCCAAACGGATTTGAGCCGGAACAAAGGCATACGCCAACGAACGCTCCTCACGCAACGAACACCAATGCACTCCAAGGAGGCCGATGATTCCCTATTTCACGATTCCAATCTTTCGCACTCTCGTGGCCCTGGGCATCCTTACGGGTATGTGGGCCACTCGCAAACGCGCTCGGCAACTGGGCCTTGGAGACTCTATCACTCCTGCCATGCTATGGGCCGTAGGTATCGGCCTGCCGTTTTCCCATGTCTTTGACGTGCTCACCTACCATACCTCCGCGTTCATGGCGGATCCTACGATGATGTTCAATTTACGGGGAGAGTGGTCGATCTCTTCCTATGGAGGATTTATCGGAGCGCTGGCGGCTGTGGTTTTATGGACCAAATATCACGACCTGCCGCTGCTTCCCTACCTCGACTCCCTTGCGGTCGGGATTACCGTTGGCTTCATGTTAGGACGGCTGGGCTGTTTCTTCGTGCATGATCATATCGGACGCCACACGGATTTCTTTCTCTCCGTGTCCTTTCCTGGCGGACGGCGGCACGACCTGGGATTGGATGAATTCATCCTCTGCTTTCTCCTGGCCACGTGGTTCTTCATACTCATGAGAAAAAAGAGGCCAGCCGGCACGTACCTGGTATTGGTATCGTTGACTTATGGACCGGTCCGGTTCTTTCTTGATTTTTTCCGGGCGGAAGACATTCCGGCTCCCGACTCACGATACTTTGGCTTGACGCCGGCCCAGTATTGCTCTACCGCTGTCTTCTTCGTCGGCCTGTGGCTCGCACGGACTCTGTTTGCTGGCAGGCGCCAGTCTTTGCCCGCCTATACAGCGGCGACCCTATACTAGTTATTCAAGCCCCCAGTTTTTTATGAGAAGTTTTTCGGCAAAAGTTTTTTCCACGAGAGCGCTTTTTGTGGCCCTGATTTTTTTCTCCGGCCTGATCGCTATGGCTGTTCAACTGCAAAAACTCTATGCCGGATCGCCTAAGGTCAAGACCTCAGAGCAGGTTTACAGGAATATCCAGGTGCTCAAGGGCATTCCTGCCCCGGACCTGTATACGATCATGGTGTCTTTCAATACAGCGCTCGGTGTAACCTGCGAATATTGCCACGTTGCTCCCATTTATGACAAGGACACGAAAAAGACAAAACAGGAGGCCCGGCGGATGATCTTGTTGCAAATGGCGATCAACAGGGAGCACTTCAGCGGACAAGAGCGCGTCACCTGCTACTCTTGTCATCGCGGAACGCGGCAAGTGCCGGTTTACGAATAACGTTGCGGGTGCGTAAATGCAATCCTATTGTTCCATTGAAATAAATGAAGTCACGCATAGCAGCAAACCTGAATCAAATTGCTGCAATCCCTTTCCCAAGCAAAAGAGCGCCCAATAATATGGTGCAGTAAAGCACCGCTTTGCGAAGCACGTTCACAGATAAGCCAAGGGAAACACGGGACCCTATGTATACTCCGACCAGTCCGCCCGGAACAAGCCACGCAAGGGCGTTAAAATCGCAGCTTCCGGCGTGGATCCCTCCTGCCGTGGCCGAAATGATCAATCCGAACAGCAGATTCGTTCCCACGACCAAAGCAGGTGATAGCTCAGTGAGATTGAATAGCATGACTGTTCCAAGCGCCCCCGCTCCGGCCGAGGAAAAGCCGGTTTCAATGCCGAGGATAAAGCTTAAAGGTGGAAGTAGATATGCGCGCGATCTCCACCGCGAATTTGCAGTCACACCATAAAGCAGGCTCAAACCGGCGGAGACAATCACAATCAGTCCCACCGTAAAGAGAATCCAGGCTTCCGATCCCCGAGTGTGCGCCCTCTTCAGCAGGAGAGCCCCGATGATCGTGCCGGGCAGTCCGCCATAGAGCAGATACACCAGCGTGCGGATATCAATTTTTTTGTGCCAGTAATATACGCCCGACGCGAGTATCTTCACACAGGTTGAAAAAAGAAGAGCGGTTGCGACAGCGGTCCGCCCCTGGAACCCGAGCAGGAAAACAAGAGCCGGCACCATTAGCGTGCCTCCTCCGACACCGCTGGCTCCAATGGCAAACCCTATCACCAGACCAATAACGACTTCCATAAAGGCACTCTCAATGAACCGGTAGATATACTACTGCGGTTTCCCAAATCTGAAGACTAGCAAGGAGTAAGTCTAAAACTATAATTATGATAGTGTGTCTTTTTATGTTCTAACCGGCAGATACTGCAATATTCAACAATGGAAAAGTATTCCCATTATGAAAAACTATTTATTTAGTGGCATATAATTCGGTCGCAGCGTTCCGCTTCTGGGATTCGCTTTTAGACTGATGCCCGCTTTGCTTCTGCTCTCCAACGACAGCGCAGCATACGGCCGCGCCTTGATGTCATTCGCTACGGCCACGCCGGGAAAGTGCGCTTGTCATGTTCGATTGGTCTTCATTGCACCGTTCGTATCCCCAGGAAAGCCCCGCTTTTGTCCTTTCGTTTCCGATGACTTGTCCCCCCGTTCCATTCAGCGTGTAAAGGAACAAGGCACCTTCAACAGCAATGAACAAGACATATGATAGAAAGCAAACAACTCAGCAGAAGCGAAGGCAACTCCCCTATCAAAATCAAGGTCGATTGATCAGTTACATCGGCAACAAGCCGGAAGTACACGAAGACCGCACGGTCTTTTCAAAGGTGACACAAAGCTATTAAAAAGATGCCCGCAGCATTTCCTGATCATTTTCAGGAGCGCTATGCATCGTCTCTGTGCGTGGTCAGCACGTGCTTGGCAATAGCCAGGGCCAGGCCTTCCATAGTGTATTCAAGGGCTTCAATATTGGTTTTGAATCCGGCCTGCCGCAGCGTTTCGCTGGTGACAGGCCCAATTGAGGCCAGCCATATTTCTCGCAGAGTGTGATAATGGTCTTTTTCCAGCAGGGCCAGAAAGTTCGTCGCCGTGGAAGAACTGGTAAAGGTTACAATGTCCGGCCGTGACGAATCGTTGGAAAACAGGCGATTGAGCCTGGCCTTTGCATCTTTGGGAACATGCGTCTCATAAGCCTCAGCCACATCCACTTTAGCGCCAGCTTTCTTAAGTTCATTGGGCAGTACGTCACGGGCAACCTTGGCACGGACCAGCAGCACTCGCTTCCCCTGCGTCCTGTCTCTTAACGCTTCCACCACCGATTCGGCAACATACTTCTCCGGCCTCACCGTTACTTTCATGCCTTGCTTTTCGATTTCCCGCTGCGTGGCGGGCCCAATGGCGGCTACCTGAAGATGCGCCAGCTTCGCCGGTGCAATACGCAGCTTCTTGAGCCGCGAAAATAAAGCTTCAACGCCGTTCACGCTGGTCAGAATCAGCCAGTGGTACTCGACGATCTTGCGCAACGCCGAATCCAGCGCTTTATAGCTGCGCGGAGGCTTGATTTCAATGGTGGGAATTTCCACGACTTCCGCGCCCATTTCGCGCAACGGCTGCGCCAGGCCACCCGACTGTTTGCTGGCGCGCGTGGTCAAAATGCGCCAGCCACACAGAGGTTCTTCTTTCCCCGCGCCCGTGGATGCTTTGTTCGTGCTCATGGCTGTTTCGGTACCGCAACTTCCTGCGCGTAGACATCCGTAAGAATCTTGTCACCGCCGCGCCACAAGAGCGTTTGCGCCGTTTCGCGGCCCAGCTTCACGCCGTCCGTTCCTTCTGCCTGCTCACGCAGGATCTGGCTTCCGTCAGGCCGGCCTACCATGGCACGCAGGAATAGACGGCCACCCCTCTTCTCAGCATACGCTCCTATAGGCACCTGGCAACCACCGCCCAGCGATCCGAGCAACGCCCGCTCGCAATCAACGGCAGCGTGGGTGTCTGCATCATTCAGAAAAGTTAGCAGCGTTTTGGTTTGCTGATCGCCGCGACGGATTTCTATTGCCAGCGCGCCCTGGCCGACAGCCGGACACATAATGTCTGCCGAAATGCGCGAGCGCACATGGGTTTCCAGCCCCAGGCGACGAACGCCGGCGGCGGCGAGAATGATGGCGTCATATTCGCCCGATTCAAGCTTCCTGATCCTGGTATCCACGTTGCCGCGGAGAGGAAAAATTTCCAGGTCGGGCCGCACGGATTTCAACTGGCATTGCCGGCGCAGACTGCTGGTGCCTACCTTTGCGCCGTGCGGCAGTTCGTCCAGGCTAGAAAATTTCACTGAAATGAATGCGTCGCGCGGGTCTTCACGCTTCATGATCGCCGCCAGCTCAAACTCATGCTCCACTTCGGTCGGCACGTCCTTCAGGCTGTGCACGGCCAGGTCAACGCGCTTGTCATGCAGCGCTTCTTCAATCTCCTTGGTGAACATTCCCTTGGTGCCGACCTTGGCCAACGCCACGCTGGTAATCTTGTCGCCGGTGGTCTTGATGACCTCGATTTCAACCGTATGGCCCTGTTCGCGCAGTAGTGCGGCCACATGATTGGCCTGCCACAACGCTAATTGCGAGCCGCGCGAGCCGATGCGTAAAGTGGCCATTATTCTTTTGGCTTTCCCGTATTCAGATTGAACAGCCGTCGAATCATCTCATGGATCGTAGCTGCCTCGGGATGATCGGTGGAGGATTTGAGCGTGGTGATCGGTGTGTGTAAAAGCTTGTTGATGATGCCGCGTGTCATCGCGTCGATGGCCGCTTCCTGCTCGGGCGTTATCGATCCCAGCTTACCCCGGATGCGGTCAATCTCCGCCTGGCGGATGGTTTCGCAATACTCTTGCAGGGAAAGGATCGTCGGCACCACGGCCAGCGACTTCATGCGCGAAGCGAAGCGGTCAACCTCAAGCTCAATGATCTTCTCCGCGCGCTCGGCTTCTTTCTTGCGTTCGCCCGCATTGTCGGCCGCCACTGACTGCAGATCGTCCACGTCATAGACGAACATGCCATCCAGCTTGTTCATGTCCGGGTGAACGTTGCGGGGCACGGCAATGTCGATGAAAAACATAGGACGGTTGCGCCGGCCTTTCAGCAAGCGTTCACCGTGTTCCCGGCGGAAGAGCGGCTCGCTAGCGCCGGTGGAGGTCAGGATAATATCGGCATGGTCGGCAGCTTCATGGAGCTGCTCAAACGGAACAGCGCGGCCGCCGAAGCTTTCTGCCAGGTCCACCGCGCGCCCATGGGTGCGATTGCTGATGATGATGTTTCCTGCGCCGTGGGCGATCAGGTGGCGGGCTGCCAGCTCGGCCATTTTGCCCGCGCCAACCAGATAGACCGTCTTACCTTCCAGCGAACCAAAAATCCTTTCCGCCAACTGCACAGCCACTGACGCAACAGAGACGCTGGAGCTGCCAATCGCCGTCTCTGAGCGGACGCGTTTGGCCACAGCAAAGGCACGTGAGAGTAGCGCCTCCAAGGACGAATGCACCGCGCCGAGGCCACGGGCCACGGCGTAAGCTTCCTTTACCTGGCCCAGGATTTGCGGTTCTCCCACCACCATCGAATCCAGGCTGGCAGCCACACGGAACACATGGCGCACGGCTTCGCGCTGCTGAAATTCATAGATATGGCCATTCAGGGCGGCGGTGTCCAGGCCGAAATAGCTACCCAGAAATCCCCGCAGGTCGGCGGCCTGTTTGGTGCTGGTAAGCACTTCCACGCGGTTGCAAGTGGAAAGGACCATGCCTTCATCCACGCCGGGCTGCTGCACCAGACTGCGGATCGCGTCTGGCAGTTGCGCCTCAGGGACAGCAAGCCGCTCCCGCACCTCCAGGGGTGCGCTGTTGTGGTTCACGCCGATGACGTGGAAGTTCATGGAGCAATAAACCTGTGCGTCTGGCTGAAATTATTGGCCGCCCAGGCCAGCACGGCCGCGCCAAAAGCAAATGTCGCCAAATATGCCGCTCGCTTGCCTCGCCATCCTGCATTCCAGCGCGTATACAGCAGAACCATATACACGATCCACATAAGACCCGAAAGCAGGATCTTGGGATCGGCAAAATATCTTGTTCCGTAGCGCGCCTCCGCCAGGATCGAGCCCGCGATCAGCCCCAGCGTCATGAACGGGAAGCCCCAGATCAGGCACTTGAAGCCGATTTCGTCGATAGTGGCCAGCGCCGGCAGACGCGACCAGAACCCATGCATTCCTGCCTTCGTCTTCAGATTGCGCTCCTGGATCAGGTACAGAATGCTGGCGATAAAGCTGAAGAACAGCGCGGAGTATCCGATCAGGATCAGCGCCACGTGAAAATAGATCCACTGCGTGCTCACGAAGAGCGGCGCGGAAGGCTGCGTCGGCTCGGCATAGGACGAGGCGGAAAATGTAAGCCAGAAAACCAGCGGAAACACAGCCAAACCCGGCGAAGTTGCGCGGTATCGGGCATAAATGATGAAGAAAAATACCATCAAAACGAACGCCAGCAATGACTCCAAACCGTGCATGGAGGTAGGCGTCCAGGTGCCGCTGAACATGGCGTTTTCTATGATGGAAACAAAATGAAACACCATTCCCAGCCCGACCGCCGGCAGGGTGATTCGGGTCAGGACTTTTCTGCCGCCCCAGAATGAAGCCAGGGCGTAAAGCAGGCCCACCCCGTAAAGGCTCAGGGCCACGCGTAACCAGAACAACGGAAGCATAAGTTATTGCAAATTATAGCCGCGAGTGGGCATGGCCAGTGTGATTTAGCGCACAAAAGTCAGCCTTTGGGCAAAAACCGCCAGATACGGCGAAGATAGGTTTCTGTTCTCAAGTTCCGAGAAGAACTCTAGCGTATGGAAGGGGTTACGGGCTGATCTTGACCTGGTTGCCGGGAGTTTGTTGCGGCAGTATCCAAATGTTCGCCGGCCCATTGCTATTTAGGGCCTGAATGCGTTTCGCGCACCTCATCCCGCGAAGCGAGCCAAGGCAGCCGCACCCGAGAGTCAAGCTCTCGGGCGCTTGCCGGTTGCAATGGCTCAGGAGGGTTTTTGCCGCAATTCCGTCAGTTTGTTCTGCTGTGACTCTGAGAGCAGATTCTTGATATGGATCAGCAGCGAGATTTGGGCCTTTTTGATTTCCCGTTCGCGGTTCAGCACCTGATCCACCTGGGCCAGGACCGCCGACTCATCCACGGGGCGCGCTTTCAGCAGCTTCACCAGTTTTTCAGCTTCCGCCTGCATGTCCCATTGCATGTCCAAAAACCTGGTTTGCGCCTTCTGGATGGTCTCTTTGATTGCCTTGGACTGGCCTTCATCCAGATTGATCTCCTGGCGGTACTTCATGACCAGTTCGGGGGGAAAAAGGACCTGCGCGATAGGATCGTCGGCAGGCTTCTGCGCCCAGGATCCAGCGGCGAAGATGAGCAAGATGAAACAGACTTTGTAGAATTTCAAGTGAGTCCTCCTTTACTGCAAAACTTTTTTCCCGGCGGGCGAAGGCGAGGCTCCGGGCGTTGTCGCGTAGACGCGCCACTGGCCGATCTCCGGCACCGCGCGCAACAACTCGCGCCCCGGCGTCTCCAGCAGAAAATCTGTTGGGGCCTTCCAATCGGTGATGGAAGCAACTGCTATCTCCTCCGGGCGGCGTTGGGCTGAACGTATCCAGAGAAAAGCCAGCAACGCGATCAATGCGCACACCGTTGCCGCAAACCAGCGAAACTTGCGCCGCGGCGCCCCGGCGCGGGGCTTCCAGAGAGTGGCAAACTCCGGCGCATGCTGCTCCTCTTCCCGGCGAAGGACAGCGAAACGGTGACGCAGCATATCGTCAGGATCGCTCCCACCAAACTCAGGATCAGAATGCCGGCGCTTATCTGTCATCGTCTTGCTTCCTCTTCCAGAAGCGCGCGCAGCCTGGCTTTTCCACGTGCAAAGTGCGTTCGCGCCGTTCCCAGGGAAATGTTCAAGACCTTTGCCGCTTCCTCAATCGTCAATTCCTGATAAAACACCAAATGCAGGACCTCGCGCTGTCGCGTTGGCAGCGCCGCAAGGGCCTTGCGCAACGCATGGCCCTCTTCAGAGCTGCTCAGCGCTTCATCAGGCTCGCTGGTGGCCAACAAAGCGGGCTGACTCGACCATCGTGCCAACAACAGCTCACGGACCCAACGCCGGCGGCGTTGCTCCCAGGCGGTGCGGCGCACCACGGCAAAGAACCAGGTGCGCAGGCTCGACCGCCCGTCAAACCGAGCCGCACCTTCCAGGACTTTCAAATATGCCGCCTGCAACACTTCTTCCGCGTCCTCTCTGCGATGATCGCAACACCAAAGGGCCCAGCCGAAGCTGGCGGAATGCAGTTGCTCGAGTTCATCGCGGAAATCGGTTTGGTCCATGCTGATTGGTCCGCAAGCTTTGCAACCCAGGCCCTGCTCGAATTTCACAGTATGAG
This sequence comes from Candidatus Angelobacter sp., assembly GCA_035703825.1. Taxonomy (GTDB): domain Bacteria; phylum Acidobacteriota; class Terriglobia; order Terriglobales; family Acidobacteriaceae; genus Angelobacter. The sequence continues at coordinate 16,076 of DASSXL010000020.1, read as the reverse complement.
TGCGGCGAGAGGCGCGGATATATGACACGGCGGAAAGAAATATTAGCAGCGGCGGGGCGCGGCGCTTCAGCGAGCTTACCGGATAGCGAGTTTTCGGTATTTTTCCGCCGCCGTCTCTGACGAGATGTGGGTGTAATACACCTCTTTCAGGAAGTATGGCTTGGCCTTGGTGCCCATGATAGGCAGGATTTCAATGTGCCAGTGGTAGTCTTCGTCCACGGTCTTCCAATATTGCAGGATATTCGATTTCTGGTACGTATTCGGGACCGTGTGCAGCACCAGGTGGAAGGACTCAGAAACGCTCATCACGCGCTGCAATGTTCGGCGAATCAGCCCGGCGAGTTCGTTCAACTGGCCAGCCTTGGAAGTCACCGAGCGCTCAAACGATGATTCATGACGGCGCGGCATGATCCATATCTCATACGGCACGCGCGAAGCAAACGGGCACAACGCGACGTAATTAGTAAGCAGTTCAACCACGCGCAGCGGATTGCGCAGCTCCTGGCCCAGCGTGTCGCAAAAAACGCAGCGCTCTTTTTCCAGATAATAATCGCGCGAGGCACGCAGCTCATAGAGGACACGACGCGGGACGAAGGTGGTGGCGGTCAGCTCAGAAACCGGATGGTCAAACTCCTGCCCGGCCGGCACCCCGTGGTTCTTGAACATGGTCACGTACTTGAAGCGAAGATCGCCCTTCAGGTCCTGGATGCGCTGCGCCGTCAGTTGCAGAAACTGCGATATCTCGGCATCCGAGGACTGCCACAACTCAATATCATGGCGGATACTCTGCACCAGAACCTCATGCGCGCCCACTGTATTCATCGCATCGTAAATGCCTTCGGCGTGGCGATGCGGCTCGCCTTCAATGCGGTAGAGCGGCGCGGGATGCACCATGGCCGTGACCGGGCCTGCACCGTGGTCGGTCGAGTTCAGGGTGGCGATGACTTGCGGCGCGCTGGGCGCACCAGGACAGAAGGGACAATATCCGGGCTGAGCCTGGCGCTCCACGTCATCCCCAACGATGACCCAGGAGCGCGTAATCGGGTCTTTGCGCAATTCCATGCTGTCTCTAGGAAAGCAGAGGCAAGGGACTACGGTCAATAGAGGGGCAGAATCGAATACCGCTAAAGGTCTTGCGTTCAGGTCCCACCAGTCGATCGCCGCGATAAATTTGCTTTCTTCGGGCCGCCTGACTTTATTAGTTCAAAATCAATGAAAGCGCATTAGAATTTGTCTACACAATGCTTTGGGCTTTCTATTGGCAGGCGCAGTGACGCAGAAATCCCTTGCTCAGACGCAGATATTTTTCGGCCCCTGTAAGGAAAATCAGTTGCCCAGCTTGCGTGAATGCCAGTTAATGTCCGATTGACGCTGGATCGCAGGAGAATGCATGAAGAAGCTAAGCATTGTGATCTCCCTACCGGGTGAGAACAATTACTTACGCGAACAGGAAGCCGCTGCCAAAAGCACGGCGCAAAAGCTCGGCGTTGAGATTCGGGTAATCAATGCCAAAAGCGACCCCGTAACGCAAAGCCAGCAGTTGCTGGAGATCGTGCAAACAGCTTCCGCCCGGCCTGATGCCATTGTGGTGGAACCTGTGAATAACCAGGGCCTACCCCGCGTAGCTGAAGCCGCCGTGGCTGCTGGAATCGGCTGGGTGATCAGCAATGCTCTGGTGGACTACCTGGAGGCGCTGCGCAAGAACGCGAAAGCGCCGGTTTTCGGCGTATCACAGGACCATCCCGAAATTGGCCGCATGCAGGGACGCCAGATCAGGGCAATCCTTCCGCGCGGAGGTGCAATTCTCTATCTGCGCGGCCCGGCCACAAATTTTTTGGCGGCGCAGCGGTCAGATGCGCTGGAAAGCGAACTGGGCGCCAACATTCAATTCAAGAGCCTGAAGATCCAGTGGACGGAGGAAAGCGCTTACAACTCGGTGACTTCATGGCTGCGATTGTCCACCGTGCGTGCCGATGATACCTATCTGATTGCCGCGCAGAATACTGATTTCATCCTAGCGGCCAGACGGGCGTTTGAAGACAACACTTCAGGCGACGAGAGCAAGAAATGGCTTGCACTGCCCTATTGCGGCGTCTCCGTGCCCAGCCAGGTCAAGCAACTGGTGGACTCCGGCACGCTGACCGCCGCAATCGTCACTCCGGTTACGCTCGATAAGGCGCTTGATATCCTGGTGCGCCACCTTCAGACCAGATCACAGCCTCAGCAACAAACATTTGTAAAGGCCTGGTCAGAGCCCAGCCTGGACGAGCTGATCAAGAAGTACGGCTAAGCACAAGCAAAGAAGTTGTCCGTAGTATGGCAGCAAATATCAAAGCAGATCCGATCAACGCCGCAATCTCGCTGCTCGGCGTGCCATTTGACGCCAACTCCAGCTTTCTGCGCGGACCGGCGCTGGCGCCGCGGCTGATTCGCGAAGCACTCTACTCCGACTCATCCAATCTATGGACGGAAGACGGCATCGACCTGGGCCGGACCGGCGCAATCCATGACGTGGGTGACCTGGAGCTGCCGGAAAGTTCTATCCCTGCCTTTGCCGCGATAGAGGCCGCGGTCTGGCGTACGCTAGGCCTTGGGCATCCGTTGATCAGTCTTGGCGGCGACCACTCCATTACCTATCCCATCATCAAGGGCTTTCGACCGCGCTGGCCGGAGCTGACCATTCTCCATTTCGACGCGCACCCCGATCTTTATGACGAGCTCGGCGGCAAGAAGCATTCGCATGCGTGCCCCTTCGCTCGGATCATGGAAGAAAAACTGGCGCGACGCCTTGTGCAGGTGGGCATTCGCACCATGAATGGCCATCAGACCGAGCAGGCAAAGAAGTTTGGCGTGGAGGTGATCACCATGCGCGAGCTTGAGCGCTTCGCCGATCTAAAGTTGGAAGGCCCGCTTTATATATCGTTTGACGTCGACGTGCTCGATCCCGCTTTCGCGCCCGGAGTTTCGCACTATGAACCGGGCGGCATGAGCGTGCGCGAGGTCTTAAGCTGCATCCAGTCTCTGCCTGGGCCACTCGTTGGCGCCGACATTGTGGAATACAATCCCACGCGCGACCTCCACAATCAGACCGCGATGGTCTGCGCTAAGGTGCTGAAAGAAATTGCCGCGACGATGATGCGGAGGGGAAAGCTGCCTGCAGAAAAATAGCTGTGGTCGCCGCTTTACCAAAGCCGACGAACACTATAAGCATCAAACGCGGCGTCATTGCTCAGGATTGGCAGTCCCTCCGCCTGTGCTTGCGCGATCAGCATCCGGTCGAAAGGATCTTTGTGCGGCCCCGGCAACAGGCCAGCGCGCACCGCGTGGTCGGTTGAAATAGGCAGGCTTTCAAAACGCTCACGGGCCAGATAGCCCGCGAAGTCCGCCAGCAGATCGCCCGCATCGGGCAGCTTTCCAATCCGGAACTTCGTGGCGATTTCCCAGGCCGAAGCCGAGCTTAGAAAAATGGTATTGCCCGAGCGCGCAAGATGCTTCCTGGCCGACGCGGGCAACGCCGGATCGTCCGTCAACCACCAGAGAAGCGCGTGCGTATCAATCAGCAGACGCATTTGCTTTTATTCCCAGCGCGCCAGTTCTTCATCCGCCAGAGGCTCAAAGAACTCCGGGCCAACGCGTAATTTGCCGCGCAGCGCGCCCGGCTGTCGACGGCCTTTGCTATCGGCAATGGGGACCAGACGCACTACAGGCTCCGGGCCGCGCGCGATCACAACCTCTTCGCCCTGGCAGGCCTGCTCAATCAGTTTCGAGAGGTTCGTCTTAGCTTCATGGATGGTAAAGGTCTTCATATTGATTAGCTAACATATATTAGCTAATAGAAGCTGGAGTTGCAAGCCTAAAGCAACTATCACTCCTCAGTTTTGGCAGAGGGAGTGCGAGGCTTGTCCACCTGTTGTTTTGTCAATGGCACTGTGCTGTTGGGCAAGCCCAGTACAAGCGTATTGCCAGAGGAATCCGCCAGCGCCTGCAAGGCGCGGAGCTGCAGCAGGTTGGGGTTGTCGTCCATGGTTCGCGCGGCATTGGCCAAGCTACGTAAGGCGGCGGTCTCTCCGCGAGCACGCTCCAGCGCGGCTTGTCCTTCTTTCTGGGCCTTGACTACCTGGGCAAATGCTCTTTTCATGTCACCCGGGAACATCATGTCTTTGACGTCGGCAGAGATGAGCTTCAGACCCATCTCTTCTGCCTTGCCCAAGGCAAGTTCCATGAGCTTAGCACTGATGCCGGCCCGGCCTTCAAGGATCGCATCGGTTTTCTCTTTGCCCACAATTTCGCGCAGGGCCATTTGTAGAACCAGATAGAGGTTGCCGCGAAAGTTGGCCGTCTTGTTGACGGCCAGGTTCGGGTCGACAACCTGGAACGCAGCCGCCAGACTCATTTTCACCGTGACGCCGTCGGCGCAGATCATATCCTGGCCCTGGATGGTGATGAATTCGGGACGAATATCTACGGCAAACACCATCGAGAAGGTCGAGGAAATCCAATATGAACCCGGATCGAGCGTGGCAACGTACCGCCCTTTTTTGTAGAGGAGGCCTCTCTGATACTCATAGACAATTACATGCTTGATAGGGAGAACCTTCCATAGGATCACCAAAATTACGGCAACCAGTACGAGAATCCACAGAATTTCCAACATCTAACTCGAAGCCCCCGAAAAATCCTACCCGGCGGAACCATCACATTGCAGCGGGGGTCTTAACCCGCAGGGCCGCAACCTGATTTGCCCAAAGGCCGGCCCCGCAAGGGCAGGACGAATGGTGAGAGTGACCATCTCAATCTTGGAGTCGAACCAAGTATCGGCAGGCAAAAGCAAAACCAAGATGAGATTCAAAATGGCTGCGTACCTGGCCGACGGAGTCGTTTATATCAGCTTTTGTTCGATGGGTCTAACCGAAGCGTTCAATGGGACTGAAGGGTTCCATCGGCCAAGCATGATTTCTGACTTAGAATTAGGTGACACTAGATGACCGAGCCCTCCACTCCGCTGATGCGGCAATATGCCGCCATCAAAAAGCAGCATCCTACCGCACTACTCTTCTTCCGCCTGGGAGATTTCTATGAGCTTTTCTTTGAAGACGCCGTGGTAGCGGCGCGCGAACTCCAGATCACGCTGACTTCGCGCAACAAGGAAAAAGGCCAGGCCATCCCCATGTGCGGCGTGCCGTATCACGCGGCGGAAAACTATTTGTCGAAACTGCTGCGCAAGGGCTTTAAAGTTGCGATCTGCGAGCAGATGGAAACACCCAGCGCCACTACGAAGCTTGTCCGACGGGAAGTCACTCGCGTGCTCACTCCGGGAACCGCCATCGATTCCAGCGTGGGCTCGGAGGAAAACAATTTTCTGGCCGCGCTGGCGCGGGCGTCTGGCGCGGTGGGGCTGGCCGCGCTGGATCTTTCCACCGGTGAATTTCGCGCCACCGAATTTCGCGGCCCTGACGCCGAACGCCGCATCGTCGAGGAACTGCAGCAGTTGCGCCCGCGCGAGGTCCTCTATCCATCTGGTCTACCGCTGTTCGATCAGCCGCCACTGAATAGCGCGGAGACGCAAGCGGAGCGTAAAGATCAAGCTACCCGCTCGCAGACAAATCCGCCCGGCACAGGCGCGGCATTGCAACAGACGGGCGGCGCGATGCGCTTTACCGAGACGCCACTCGAAGACTGGGTCTTCAGTCCGGACTACGCGGTACCGCTGCTGGAAAACAAGCTGGGCGTGCTCTCGCTTGAAGGATTCGGATTGCAGGGGCGACCCGCGGCAGCGACCGCGGCCGGCGCGATCCTGCACTACGTCCGCTCCACCCAGCGCGGGACGCTGGAGCACGTGGACCGCATCGGCTTTTACGATCGCCAAGAATATTTGGTGCTCGATGCCGTCACTGTCCGCAATCTTGAACTGGTGGAGCCGCTCTTTGCCAATACCGGCGGCGAAGTCACGCTCTTTCGCGCGCTCGACGCCACGCTCACGCCCATGGGCAAGCGCCTGTTGCGCTCATGGATGCTGCGGCCGTCGATTCAGATGGAGGAAATCAACCGGCGGCTGGACGCCGTCGAAGCCGCCGTAAAAGAGTTTGTCGCGCGCGAAGAGTTGCGGCATGCCCTGGAAGGCGTGCTCGATATCGAACGCCTGCTAAGCCGCGTGACGCTGGAGACGGCAAACCCGCGCGACGTGCTGGCGCTCTGCGCCAGCCTCAATCGCATTCCGCGCATCAAAGTCGCGCTCGCCCGGCTTGCCGCGGAAAGGCTTGCCGAACTCAATGGGCTGCTCGATGAACTGACCGACCTGCGCGATCGGATCGAGAAGACCGTGGTCGCCGAACCGCCTCTCACGCTGGCCGATGGCGGCGTGATCCAGCCTGAGGTTGACAAAGAATTGGACGACCTGCGCAACCTCAGCCGCAACAGCAAGCAATACATCGCCCAGATTGAGGAGCGCGAGCGGAAACGCACCGGCATCAACTCGCTGAAGGTCAAATTTAATTCTGTCTTTGGCTATTACATTGAGATCAGCAAGGCCAACCTGCATCACACGCCGCAGGATTACGAACGCAAGCAGACGCTGGTCAACGCGGAACGCTTCACCACGCCGGAGCTGAAGGAGTACGAAGCCAAAGTCCTGGACGCGCAGGAAAAGATTGTCGAGATTGAGCGGCGGCTCTTTACTGAGCTGCGCACGGCCATTGCCGCCGAGGCACGGCGCATCCGGCAAACGTCATTGGCTCTGGCCGAGGTGGACGTGCTGGGATCAATGGCGTTCATCGCGCAGAACCGTGGCTATTGTCGGCCCCAATTCACAGAGACGACCACAGACAAGCCCGCGGCTGAATACGAGGAGCTGGAAATCATTGAAGGCCGTCATCCGGTGCTGGAGCAACTGGAACTCACCGGAAGCAATGACCGGTTCGTTCCCAACGATCTCTACCTGAATTCCAGCAGCCACAGTATTCTGCTCATCACCGGGCCGAACATGGGCGGTAAATCGACCTACCTGCGGCAGGCGGCGCTCATGGTGCTGATGGCGCAGATGGGCGGCTTTGTGCCCGCGCGTTCGGCGCGGCTCCCTGTGGTGGACAGGATTTTCACCCGAATCGGCGCCAGTGACAATCTGGCCCGCGGCCGCTCGACTTTTATGGTTGAGATGACGGAGACGGCGGCAATCCTGAATACGGCCACGCCGCGCTCTCTGATCCTGCTGGACGAAATTGGGCGCGGCACCGCAACTTACGATGGGCTGGCCATTGCGTGGGCTGTGATCGAATACATCCACGCCACCAGCCGGGCCAAAACGCTCTTTGCCACTCACTATCACGAGCTCACCGAGCTTGACCGCCTGCCGGGGGTAAAGAACTTTCATGTATCGGTAAAGGAAAACGCCGGGGGAATCGTCTTTCTGCGCAAAGTGGAACCCGGCGCGGCCGACCGCAGCTATGGAATCGAAGTCGGCAAGCTGGCGGGGCTGCCGCCTGAAGTGGTGGTGCGCGCGCGCGAGGTGCTGCATGAGCATGAAAGCGCGGAGCAGCAGACCACGGCACATCTTTCTCCGGGCGCAAGCGAGCCCGGGCCGCAGATGCAGCTTACGATGTTCACGCCGCTCTCTCAGAAGATTGTGGACCGGCTGAAGGAAGCGGACCTGAACAATCTCACCCCGATGGAAGCGATGAACCTGCTGTGGGAGCTGAAGAAGCAGATGTAATTTCCGGCGTCATTCGTCAGCTTTTCATCCTGTTCGTTTTGTATTTGTGTTTACCAGAAAGGTATTCCCAGCGCTGCTATACTCTTGGCAATCGTCTTTCAGGCATTAGCAAAGTAGACCCTCGCTACCGGCCAGGAAATCAAATCCCGGCGGGAGAGCCATTGCAACAATGGTCGCTTCTTGTGCCGCCGAAAGGCGTGTTCGGCGCGGCCTATGAAAACCAGGTCCGTGCACGCAAACAGGCAAGGAAGCTCGCATGAAGTTTTCCCCCTTCTTTCTGGCGCCCGCCTCGGTTCTGGCATTGGCACTGGCGTCATGTAAACCTTTGTCGCACGACGTGATCTCACAAGACTGCGCCGTGGATGCGGCCCCGGCAAACTTCACCCGCATTTTCATCGGCAAGCCAGCGCCGGGAGGATCGCAATCCGGCACCAGCGCGAAAGATCCCCTGGACGGCACAACGGCGCAGAAGTTTGACACCATCCTGCGAAGCATCGCGGAGAGCGAACATCCGACATTGGGGACGCAGCAGAACATCGGCCCGCAAAACCTGATCGTCTGCATCGCCAGCGGGACTTTCCAGACTGAAGGCCAGTATGACAGGGTGTTTCAATTCGGGTATCCGACGGCGATGCGCCGTGGATTTACGGTGGAGAAAAACTGGAAGATCCATGGCAGCGGTGTGAACCGCACCACGCTGCAACTGGCCAGCTTTGTGCCGGACAATTTTGTGGACAGCAATGGAATGCCTTTCGTCGGCGGCCGCAACGTGGTGCTTGAGACGAGGGCAGAAAGCGCGTCGGGCATTGAACTGTCTGACCTGACAATCGACGCCAACCATGACAAGCTATCCGGCGCGGCAGGCCTGCCTTTGGACCTGGGCGGAATTGTGCTCCGGTCGAAAGAAGGAGGGCATTGGATTCACGATGTGAAGGTGATTGGCGCATCCGGAGACGCCGGGTTCCGAAGTCTCAACTATGAGACATTCGCCGTACAGATATGGGGAAACACGCTTGACCCGCACGTGAGTTCGGGAAATCTGATCGAAAACACCACGGTAACTCAGCCGGGCCGCCCCGTGTTTGCCGATTCGCCGCCCGGAGGAGAAATGGACGGCATTGTCTTCAATGACGCTATGGGAGAGGTCCGCAACAGTGTTGTAGAGGGATATTTTATCGCCTTTGGCGGATGGAACATCGACCATGTCTCGATTCACGACAACATCATTCGAGACACTCACTATGGGTTCAATGCCGACTCTTTCAGCAACAACAACATTACGTTGCAGTCCAACCAGATCATTCATCCCCGGCAATACGGAATCATCATGGGCGGGGGCTTTCCCGGCGCCACCTTTGCGAACTGGAGCGTGGCGGGCAACACCATCACGCTCAATGCCACAAACTCAACTGGAATCGGAATACAGGGAGAGGTGCAGAACTCAATTTTTTCCGGCAATACGATTCAGTCTGATTCCGGATCGGCCCGCAACATAACCGGCCTATGGAGCATCCCCACGAACCCTAACGCGGCCAACTTTAACAACGTCTTTCAGGACAACCACATTGACAAGTCCCTGGCCGTCGATTTCTCCCGGGACCCGAACTTCAATACCAACTGCCGCCACAAGAACCGAGACCTGCAAGGCAATGAACGGCAGGATTTTCCGGATAACAGCTCCTCTGCTTGCCGCTGAAGGCCATCTCTTTTCGGCGACCGTGAAAAGCATGACGACCTGAGATCCGCGTGCATGGGCGGCGAAGTTCGTATAATCGTTGAAGCATGCCAAACAACGACACACTTCGCCGGCAGGTGGGCCAGTTGCTTATCCTTGGCTATGACGGACTCGCCATCGACAGCAAACTCCGCACGACGTTGTCCACGCTGCAACCCAGCGGCGTTATTTTATTTGCGCGCAACATTGAGGAGCCCCGGCAAACCTGGCGGCTGCTGCGCGACTCGCAGAAGACAACCACCGTCCCGATGTTCTTGTGCGTTGACCTGGAAGGCGGCACGGTCGACCGCTTGAAAAAGGCGATTGCGCCGGCCCCTTCGGTTCAAGACGTATTTGCCACCGGCAATCGCAAGCTGTTCCGTATGCACGGCAAAATCCTGGGACTGGAAGCGCGCGCGCTGGGATTCAATACCGATTTTGCCCCGGTCTTCGACCTTGGCTTTGAGGTCTCGCGTTCGGTTCTGACCAGCCGGACGGCGTCCGCTGATCCGGACGGAACCATCGCCTACGCACGCGCCTTTCTCCGCGGGCTGAAGGACGCGAGCGTCCTGGGCTGTGGCAAGCATTTTCCGGGCCTGGGCGAAGCCAATCTAGACAGCCATCACGACATGCCGGTGGTGCAAAAGGGCTGGAAAAAAATGTGGGCTGAAGACCTGGCTCCGTATCGCGAATTGCGCAACCAGATTCCTTTTGTCATGGTGGCGCACGCTTCGTACCCGGAGGTCACCAACAACAAGCTGCCGGCCTCACTTTCCAGCAAATGGATGCAGGACATTCTGCGCAAGAAGATCGGCTACAAAGGCCTGATCATCTCTGACGATCTGGAGATGGGCGGGGTACTTTCCACCGGCGAAATTGAAGATGTGGCGGTGGAAACCTTGCGCGCGGGCGCGGACATGTTCCTGGTGTGCCACAACCAGGAGCTGGTCTGGCGCGGCTTTGAAGCAGTGCTGAGGACGGCGGAACGCGACCGCAAATTCGCGGCGCATGTTGCCAAGGCTGCGCAGCGGGTGCTGGCGTTCAAGAAGCGCTCCCGTGAGCTGCGCGGGTTTGCCGCAGAACCAACGGCCAAAGTCGTGGAGAAACTCAAGACAATCGTGGGGGATTTTTCACGCATTGTAGGCGGCGGTGTAATTGACGATCGGCTCCACCTGGCCAAGGAGATCAACGCTTGATTGTGGCCGGGGTGATGAGCGGAACTTCGGCCGACGGCGTGGACGTGGCTGTTGTAAGTATCCAGGGACGCGGCTCATACCTGAGCTTTGAGCTGCTCAAACATGACTATTCTGAATATCCGAAGCCATTGCGCCAGGCCATACTGGCGGCCATGAACGCGGACAAAATCAGCGTGGCCGAGCTTTCACGGCTGAATTTTCGACTGGGCGAATTCTACGCGGAAGCGGTGACCAAGACCCAGAAGAAATCCGGCAAGAAGCTGGATCTTGTGGGCTGCCATGGCCAGACCATCTACCATCAGGGCGGCGCGGCAGCTTACCTGGGCAAAGAGATCGCATGCACATGGCAGACCGGCGAAGGTGCGGTTGTGGCTGCCCGACTGGGAGTTCCGGTCGTCTCGGATTTTCGTCCCGCGGACATGGCCGCCGGAGGCAAAGGCGCGCCGCTGGTCCCTCTGCTCGACTATGCAATCTTCCGCTCCCAGTTGAGAGGGAGAATCGTGCAGAACATTGGCGGCATCGCCAATCTTACGGCTATCCCCGCCAATGCAGATCCCGGCCAGATGTTCGCATTTGATACCGGCCCGGGAAACATGGTGATCGACTGGCTGATGCAGGAGCTGTTCGACAAGCCTTATGACCGCGACGGCGACACTGCACGCAAAGGAACCATACTTCAACCAATACTTGAAGAATTGCTGCACGCGACTTATTTCAAGCTTAAGCCGCCCAAGACCGCGGGCCGGGAAGAATTTGGCGCCGAATACGCCAAGGCTTTCCTGCGCAGATGCGGCAAGGCCGCCAAAGCTGACGTGATTGCCACGGCCACCGCGCTGACCGCGCGGTCAATGGTGGAAGCGCTTCAGCGTTTTGTTATCAAAGGAATCCGGTATCACGACTGGGTGCTCTCAGGCGGTGGAACAAAAAATGCCACGCTGATGGCGATGCTGGAAAAGGAAGCCGCTGAACTTGGGCTCTGGCTGAGGCATTCAGATGATTTCGGCATACCGAGCTCCGCCAAGGAGGCAGTGGCCTTTGCGCTGCTGGCCTATCACACCTGGAACCAGTTGCCGGGCAACGTGCCGTCAGCGACTGGCGCAAAGCGCCCTGCGGTGCTGGGGAAAATATCTTATGTCTAACTACAGAGGACAGAGAAGAACACCAAGGTGTGTCAACGGCAAGAGTGAACTCTTTCATGTCCCTTTGTGTCCTCTGTGGTTAAAGTTTTGCTTGTTGCTGTTTTGCGCGAGCCTGGTTTCCTGCTCGAAGCGGCCTGATCCGCATACGCTGGTCATGATCATTGAAAGCAGCCCGACGAATCTCGATCCTCGGGTGGGAACTGACGCGCAATCCGAGCGGATTGACGAACTGATCTTCGATCCCCTGGTGCATCGCGACGATCATTTCAACCTCGTTCCCTGGGTGGCCGAACGATGGGAAATTCCTGATCCAAAGACTTACGTATTCCACCTGCGCAGGGACGTTCACTTTCACGACGGAAAGCCCCTGACCTCACGCGACGTCAAATGGACACTGGATACCTTGCGCGATGGATCACTGATCACGCTTAAGGCCACGACGTATCGGCTGATCTCGCAGGTGGATGCGCCGGATGACGCAACTGTGATCCTCCATCTTTCCGAACCCGATGCGACGCTGCTATATAACCTCTCCGAGGGGGCATTTGGCATTGTCCCTTACGGCAGCGCCAAGCAGTTCAACCGTTTTCCGGTGGGTTCGGGGCCGTTCCGGTTTGTTTCGCAAGAACCAGATAGCCATGTGGTACTTGAGCGTAACGATAGCTACTGGGGCGAGCATGCGCGGATTGAGCGAGTACGATTGACTATTGTGCCTGATGCCACGACTCGCGCATTGGAGTTGCGCAAAGGCAGCGCCGATATTTCTCCCAGCGGCTCGCTGAGCGCGGACATGGTGGGCACTCTTCGCCGCGATCCCAGGCTGGTCATCGAACAACAACCGGGGACGGTGCTGGCGTATATGACCTTCAACTTGCGCGATCCGATATTGAAGGACGTCCGCGTACGCCAGGCGCTGGCGCACGCCATTGATCGCGCCCCCATGCTGCACTACTTGTTTGGCGACCAGGGACGGCTGGCGGACAGCGTGCTCCCGCCGCAGCACTGGGCTTACAACGGCAACGTGGAGCATTACGCTTACGATCCTGCGCAGGCCAATTCCCTGCTGGACGCCGCGGGATATGAGCGAGGGAAAGACGGTGTGCGGTTTCACCTGCTGATGAAGACCTCCACGGAGGAAACCACGCGGCTGCTGGCGGCTGTGCTGCAACAACAACTAAGGCAGGTGGGTATTGCGCTGGACATACGCAGCTTTGAGTTTGCGACGTTTTACTCTGACGTGCTGAAAGGCGCATTCCAGCTTTACTCGCTGCGCTGGATTGGCGGCAATGAAGATCCCGATATCTTTTATTACGCATTTCACTCTTCCAGCTTCCCGCCCAAGCATGCCAATCGCGGATACTACGTGAACCCGGAGGTCGACCGCCTGATTGACGAAGGGCGCAGCACGGTCAACCAGCAAAAACGCAAACAGATTTACGCGCAGGTACAGCAGATACTGGCCCGCGATCTGCCATACATCGATTTATGGTATTTCGATAATGTGGTGGTCCATTCCCGGCGTGTGAAGAACCTGCGGCTCAATCCTCCGGGCAACTATGACTTTCTGGCCAGCGTGGAACTGGCGCAGTAAAAAGGCGTCGCCCTCCAAGGGCTGCTTGTCTTCTTCGTTTCCCATCGCCTTGGCTTCGCAATCCATAGCCTCAGGCTGTGTATAACCAGTGCTTCGAGCCTGAGAGTGCTCGATTTCGGAGAACCATCCTTTTTTCGTCGCGGGCACGGTTATTAAAGAAATGGTTTAGTATCGAATATTCATGCAGATTCTCTTCATAGGTGACATTTTCGGCAGCGCGGGGCGCAAGATCGTGCGCGACCATCTGGGCCACGTGGTGGAAACGAACAAGGTCGATCTGGTGATTGCCAATGCAGAAAACTCGGCGGGCGGTTTCGGGCTCACACCGGCCATCGCGGATGAGCTTTTTGACCTGGGCTGCCACGTTCTGACCACCGGCAACCATATCTGGGACAAGCGCGAGATCGTGGACTATTTCAATTCGGCGAACGGCGACGCGAGCGGGCGAGCCAGGAAGGTGCTGCGTCCAGCGAATTACGCGGAAGGCGTGCCCGGCGTGGGCGTGTACGAAGGCTGCACCGCCCAGGGACAGAAATTTGCCGTCATCAACCTGCAGGGCCGCGTCTTCATGCATGATACTGACGATCCTTTCCGCAAAGCCGACGCCCTGCTGGAGAAGATAACCAGCAAAGTGGTAATTGTGGATTTCCACGCGGAGGCCACCTCGGAAAAAATTGCCATGGGCTGGTATCTTGACGGCCGCGTAACGGCTGTCCTGGGAACGCATACGCATGTGCCCACCGCCGACACGAGAGTCCTGCCCAATGGAACGGCGTATCAGACGGACGTAGGCATGAGCGGCCCCTATGACAGCGTGATCGGCGTGCAGAAAGAACAGGTCCTGCAACGCTTTCTTACCGGATTGCCGGGACGATTTGAGGCCGCCAAAGGCGATCCGCGTTTTTGCGCGGTCCTGATTGGCTGCGACAGCGAGACCGGACGCGCGCACTCAGCCCAGAGGCTGATGCTGGGGGAGTAAAGGGCCATAAAAAGGCAGCCCCTCAGCAGGGCTGCCTTGATCATACCTTTTGCTGGCTTATTTCTTTTTTGCGCCTTTCTTGGTTGCAACGCCTTTCTTTTTTGCCGGAGCTTTTGCTGGAGCCTTGGCTGCCGGCAGTTCGCCTTTTGTCATGGTGAACATGAACGGGTCAGGAGTGTATTCAGAAATCACTCCGATGATATCGACGGTAGAGCCCACGGCCGGCGGCTTGGTCATCGGTTTTTCCATGGTGACCTTCATGTCGGTTTTATTGGCCGCCTGGTTATCTTCACTCACGGCCACTTCGAGCGTGCTGGTGTCGGGAGCGGCGATAACCTTCACTGGGATCTTTAGTCTGGCTTCGCCGTTTTTCTCTTTCGCCTGGATAGCCGACCACACTTTCTCGGCCGCGTCCTTGTTGGCGGGTTTCTTGTCGCGGCAAGAGAGAACCAGCTCCCAATCACTGAAAGAGAGCGTGCCGGGATCGTTCTGCTGCACGGCTTGGGCCGCCAGATCGCATGGCGTCGGAGCCAGAGGAATGCTGGCGACGAAGTCGGGGGGAGGAGCCGTCTGCTGGGCGGCGGCCATGCGCTGGTTCCAGTCGTCCGTGCTGCCATGATACTTCTTATATCTTGAAAGGAAATAGGGCGACCACGCCTGGAAAGCCTGCGGGTTCTGCGCCTGGGCGATACTGAGCGCCTTGGCGCCATACCAGAAACCGAGCGGGTTCATGGGATTCGATTCCAGCATAGCAATGGCCATCTGGTAGTTGTTGCCCAGATCGTTGGGATCAACTTTCAGGGCCTGCTCATAAAACTTCTGCGCCGCAGCAAAATCCTTCTGCTGCAAGGCGCCGAAAGCGGCAGTGCCGGCAAAGATGCTCATCATCTGGTTGCGAAGCTTTTCCTGGTCCGCAGCGGAAACATCGGCGGGCTTCCAGTTCTGCAGCTCCTGCAGACCGCGCTCGGCGTCGGCCCGGGCTTTGGCTCCGCTGGCCGGGTCCTTGATCTGTCCGCGCTCAAGGTAAACCACAATCGCCAGAGCTCGCACGTTATTCGGCTCCACGGCAAGGATCTGTCTGGCAATTTGCTCCACTTTTTGCTGATTGCTGGCCTGCTGGTACGCCCCCATCGCCTGCTCAAGCGCTTCAATCTTGACGATGCTGTTGGGGTACTGGGCGACAAACGCTTCCATGGCCTGCCCTTTGGCGGCGGGATCCGTGGTATTCAATGCGGTAATGTAAGCGTTGTACTCAGCCGGATCTTTAATCACTTTTTGGCTGGTGGGGACATTGGCCTGATCTCCACCTGCTGCCGGCTGTTGGCCGGCTGACGGTTGTCCGGCGGGGGGCTGTGCTGGTGGCTGCTGCGAAGGCGTACTTCCCTGACCCCAGGCTGCCGTGGTTAGCGCAAGCACAAACGTGACAAGCACTCTTTTCATTGCGTTTTGCTCCTTCAGTCCTTCTCTGCCAGATTTTTGTGGCCCGATGCTCACACACCTGTATCCCGTTCGGACCCGTCTTTCCCGCTAAAACCTTAGAGTCACGGATTATAAAAGACGCACCCTACATTTAGGCAAGCTGCTTCAAAAAATGGCACTTTACTGCTCAGATGCAGAGTCATTGAAGCCAGTTAGCCGTGTACCCCAGCAAACCGGCCTCACCTGCACATTATTTCGGCGCGATTATGCCACTGCTGCCGCCCAAAAAGCCCGCCATCAGGCCGTGACTGGACACACCACGACTTTCCTGAA
>DASSXL010000183.1:0-5936 GCA_035703825.1 Candidatus Angelobacter sp. | reverse complement strand
ATTGCGCCAGAAAGCTCACTAACGGCGGATCTTTGTACCGTTGAGAACTCCGCGAATCCATTTGGGACAGTGGCAGCGCCGCCAGTGAGCATCACGGGAATGTGCTCATTAGACCAGGTGGCGAGTGTAAATGTGGAGCATTTTGCCGCTTCCTTCAGAACTTCTGAATTAGCGCGAGCGTGGAGGCGAAGCAAAATTCGCGCAAATCGGCTCGCGGAAGGGCGATTTTCGGTGCAGAAAAAACGGGTCGGCGGTACAGTTGAGAGCCTGTCGCTAACTTATTGATTTCAGAGCCGTTAAAATGGTGGCCAGGGACGGAATCGGTCGGGGACGGGCTGTTGATAATACGTAAGTTGTTGATTCTAAAAACGGACAAAAACGACAAAACGGCCAAAAAGCCGATTCTATTGTACGTTTATTGTACGGTACAGAATTCGAGATTTTTGGGGACCTACCTTAATCAGACCTGATGAATCAAAAGCCCAAGAGTCAGTCAGGACTCCGTTCACATCTTAAAATTCTTATTTTGATCTGGCTTCCTCCGCTGAGATGGTGCGGAGTTCACGCGACCCGCTTTTTATCTTCAATTCGGCGATTCTCAGTCAAAGCAACTACCATTTCACAACAAGTTCACCCGATCCGGTGGCCCGCGCATAGGCACCCCACAGGATCACAGCAATGTTATAAGCGAGCGTGAGCCATGCGAATCGTGTGAGCGGACGCATGGACAATTTACGACTTTTCACGGGTTCAGATAAAGTCATCCGCATTCAAGCCCGTCGGCATCAACTACGTATGGCTCAGCGCCGCTGCCATAGCCAGGATACATGTCTGTAAGCCTTCTTGATATCTGCTGAAATGCTCGAATCCGTGCGGCCACGACATCGGCACATGGGCAACCCAGAAGAAGAGCACAATCGCGATCAGCATAGCCTTCCAGCACGGACATTACATATACAAAGCGGTCGAAAGCTGGCAGTTCCAGCAGACATTCGATCGAAACATCCGGGTCAACATTTAGATTACTGCGATTGCTCAACAGAGAGTGCCGAGATGTGCCGAACGGCGCTGGCGACATGGATCTGATTGCGATTTTGATTACAGTTCGGCGGCTCCAGGATACTGCTGAGTCCTTGAAAACTAGGTTCCGTTGTTCACATGAGTCGAACGCTGCGAGGAGGCACTCCTCCGCCCTGAGTTCATCGCTGGTCAAGATCAGCGCCAACGAGTACAAACGGTCCAGTTGCTGAAGGAAAACAGCGCAGAAATCTGAATGCGTTGCATAGTCATTTCTGCCGCTACCCGCCGATCGCACTTTCCTTGCCCATCGCAGCATATTCAAACCAATCTGAGAGCATGTCCCATCGTTTCTTTCTTATTTTTCTTAGTGCGCAAGTACCAGAGAGCTTTTGGAGGAATCGTTGCCGTTTGTTCCAGATGCTCTTTGAACAACCGACGGAGTTGATGGTTCCGGCAAGGTTGATCGCGCCAGGATTTGTGCGGCGTTGTGGGCTACTTTGCTGGCCGCCCGCAAATTTTCTCCAAAAAACCGAACATTGCCCTGGATGGAGCGCTCCAGCACAACGCGGCCATCCAGCGTGAGCAACTGGATTTGAACGTTCACTTTCGTCGCTCCGGTTACGGTAGTCACTGCGCGGCGCGTTTCGCTGCCGGGACTGTACTTTGTAACGAGTGTTTTCAAAACGAGCAATCCAGCAGCGTCATTGGCATTCCGGTCGCCGCTACGGAATACATTTTTGAAGTGCTTTGACCTAGGCAGCTCCTTAAGAAGGTTTTCGTAAATTGCATCAGAGAAACTCGGGTCCAGCGATGTGCCACCTGGATCGACCAAGCGGACCAGCACACTCCATTGCTGCGCGTCCTCTGGCCGCTCGTTCGCGATGCCGGCCGTAAGAATTGGCTCTTGTAACTCGGAGATGTGTGCGCCGCGCGCGATCAGGTCGTCTTTAAGTAACTGGGCTTGCCCTTTTTTCATGCGGAATACGACGCCGCGAAACCCGCCATTGCTGTCGAGATATCCAATAGTGAGGCTGTCGTACTTTTTGTGCGAGAAGAGACTTACAACGCGGCCTCCGCCAAACGGGACTGCGGCTTTGCCTAGCATCATCGGCACGCCACCCACCTGCTTGTCATCATCGCCAAGAGAGATGTTCTGAATGGAAGCTATGTTCACTTGTACGACCGGATTTCCGCCAGCCTGAAATTGCAGCCTGTCTCCTTGTATCGAGAGTTCTCCACGCGTATTGCGATGCACACCTTCCAACCCGAGTACATGCGTGGCCCTTATAGATGAGTTCCCATTTGAAGCCTCGGGTTGGAGTTTCTCCTGACCATTGGCCGCGATGACGAGCCATCCCAACAGAACCAGGACGGCCAGTCCAAACCTGAACAGCGTAGCGTCTGCGCGTAAATCGAATTGCCTATTCATCATTCTTTCCTCCAGGATGAAACAGAGCAATCACCGTGCCAATTTCTCGCCACATAATCTGCTTTCCATCTGGTTGCATTGAAAGGGTTATTCGTCGATGAGCAATTCGCGTCGCTGATCGCCCTGCCCGCTGGCGGTCACCCTGACCGTTTTCGTCTAATCATGACGACAACCGATCGAGAAGCCACTTGATATTCGTTTCGTTGTAAGGCCACGCCGGATTCCGAGAAGTCGTCGCCGCTTGGCAAAGCCGTATCCACGATTCGCACCCAGTCTTTCGGCGCGCCGTCCTGGATCTGAAACTGCAGCTCTTGCCAGTAAGCATTGATCATCACGTAAAGGTCATCATCGTGAGAGCCACCGAGTAAGCAGAAGGCCACGCTGTGCGAGTCGTGAGACAAATCAACCGCAGGCCCGCTGCCATACCAGGAAATATCGTCACGCCAGAATCTGCTGCGACACAAGGACGGATGCGCCTTCCTGAATGCAATCATCTTCTTAAAAAAACAAAAGATGTCCTGGTTGGCTTCTAGTTGGTTCCAATCGAGCCAACTGATCTCGTTGTCCTGGTTATAGGGATTGTTATTGCCAAATTGGGTGTTCAGAAACTCGTCGCCGGCCCGGAACATGGGGATTCCGTTCGACAAGAAGAGTAGACAGCACAAGTTCTTAGCCTGTTTACGGCGAAGCGCCAAAACGTCTGCCGGCGCACCATCATTTCCCTCATGGCCGCAGTTCCAACTGAAATTCTGGTCCATGCCATCCTGATTGTCCCAGCCGTTTTTCCAATTGTCTTTCTGGTTGTAGGAAACCAGATCGTTAAGCGTAAAACCGTCGTGAGAAGCAATGTAGTTTACAGTCTGATAGGCGTGGTACGCGTCAGCCCGGCTGTCTGGAAATAAATCGTCGCTGCCATAAATACGCCGCATCAGGTCGGGCACCATGCCCGGGTCGCCCTTGATAAAGCGGCGGAGATCATCGCGAAACCGCGCGTTCCATTGCAGCCATGTCACCCCGGGAAATCCGGGTCCGAGTTGATAGGCACCGACGTCCCAGGGCTCTGCGATCAATGCCATGCGGCCTAACTCCGGATCAGCGGCAATTTCGCTGAAAATCGGAGCGTCTCCCCAATTGATTGACCCATCAGCATTGCGGCTGAACACCGAGGCCAGATCGAAC
The DNA here is from genome assembly GCA_035703825.1 of Candidatus Angelobacter sp. GTDB lineage: Bacteria > Acidobacteriota > Terriglobia > Terriglobales > Acidobacteriaceae > Angelobacter. The sequence goes on along the minus strand of DASSXL010000183.1, from coordinate 2,308 downwards.
CTGAAGCCGTCGATGTGCATTTCATTTTTCCAGTACCGCAGGCTATCGAGTACGAGTTTGCGAACGTGCGCCTGGCTGAAGTTCAATGTATTCCCTGTGCCCGAATAGTCTGCGTAAGGCTTACCGGGCTCAGAGGACGCCATGTAATAACCCGAAGCGCCGAACCCTTTGAAGCTATAGACAGGGCCGTCATGGTCGGTCTCGCAGGTATGGTTGTAGACCACGTCGAGAACCACAGCTATTCCGGCGCGGTGGAAAGCCTTGACCATGCTTCGGAACTCAAGATGCTGTTCATCGTGCCCCCGAGTTGAGGCATACTGCGCATGCGGCGCGAAGAAATTCAAAGGCATGTAGCCCCAGTAGTCGTCGTCCTGGGGGTCACGTTGAAATACAGGCATAAGTTCCACGACGGTTATGCCGAGTTCCTGCAAATAAGGGATCTTTTCCATCATCCCGGCGAAGGTGCCGGCTCGCAAGGGATGCACACCGGAATTAGGGTTTTTCGTGAATCCCTTTACATGAAGCTCATAGATGATTGCATCCGATTCAGGACGAGGCGAAACATCTCCTGACCAGTCGAATGCTACATGATGGCCGGTCAGCACTCCCAGCAGCGCTTTTCCTGCGTTCGGGCCAGGCGTCATTGCCAGCTTGCGGTCAAACTCGTCCGGGAAGAAGACGCATTGGGCGTAGGGATCGAGCAGAATCTTTTCGGGATGAAAGCTCTGAAGAGCAGAAACGGACTGTCCTGAAACGGAGTAGGCGTAGTAACGAGCACCGCGCATTGTATTGAGCGGGATCCTGCAATGCCACACCCGCCCAGACTTGTTACGGAGAAAATCGAATTGGAACGTCAGGACCGGGTTGACGAAGTCATTGGCTGAATAGAGCAACAGAGCTACGCCGTCCGCATGCTCCGCATGGACAGCGAAATTGAATGACTCCTCCTCTTCTATCCATGTGGCGCCCAAAGGTAGCGGAGTTCCTTCTGCTTGCGCCCATGTGGGACGTTTGGAAGCTGAAACCTCCCCGCATGTGAGACTTGCGGGCGAGGCTTGATGCTCGCTGGATGCGGTTTGCGGCCCGCCGAGCCCACCGGGAGATAGCGGTACTCCGCACTTATGCGGTCTGGGCACACATCCTTGATTCGTTACAATTCCATATCCTTCCACGGGCCCGCGGGAAACGTGCGGAAAGTGAAACTCAATATGTGCGCGTGCCCACCTCTGGCCTACCTCATCCGTTTCGCGTCTCTTCTCGATGCTGCTGCAACTCACAAGTTCTTCGGACCCTTCCGGCTCTGGCGGGCGCTCGGCCAGCGGCTGTTGCGGATCTGATTCGCCGGCCAGTGGCGAAAGCGAACTCTCCTCGCACACCGATGGTGTGCGAGCCGTCCTTACGGTATTGGACATGGTTCCACGTTCCAGATGTCCCGCGCGTATTCGGCAATGGTGCGATCACTCGAAAACTTCCCGGAACTGGCGATGTTCAAAATTGCCTTACGTGCCCATTCGTTGGGTTGGGAATACAACGCGCCAACCGCCTCCTGGGCTTCGCAATAGGACGTGAGGTCGGCAAGATGCATGTAGTAATCGGTGTTAAGAAGCACATCGCGCAAGGGAGAAAAAACTCCGGGCTCGTTCCAGCTGAAATGATCGGAGAAGATCAGGTCCAGCGCCGCTTGCGTTTCCGGCTCGTGATCATAGTGCCACTGCGGGCTATACCATGCGCGACTGCTCTCAACCTGTTCTGCTGTCAAGCCGAATAGAAACAAGTTCTCTTCACCGGCTTCCTCCGCCATCTCAATGGTTGCACCGTCGCGCGTGCCGACGGTCAGAGCTCCATTCATCATGAATTTCATGTTGCTGGTTCCGCTGGCTTCATAGCCCGCGGTGGATATCTGGTTCGAAACGTCACTGGCGGGAATCAGGCGCTCTGCGAGCGAGACGTTGTAGTCGGGTAGAAAAACTATTTTGATCCTGCCGCGGACAGCGGGGTCGCCATCGATCTTATCCGCGAGATTATTGATGAACTTGATGATCAGCTTGGCCAAGCGATAGGCAGGCGCAGCCTTGCCGGCAAAGAAGAACGTGCGTGGCGCAATTTCCAGCCCGGGGTTTTCCCGAAGACGGTTATAGACGGTTACAATCCTCAACGCATTCAGCAGTTGGCGCTTGTATTCATGAATCCGTTTTATGTGGCAATCGAAGATAGTGTTCGGGTCTACCTGCTGCCCCGAAGTCGCCTTCAGCCAATTGGCAAACTGGGTCTTGGCTTCCCGTTTTGACGCGAGAAACGCCTGTTGAAA
>DASSXL010000129.1:0-44070 GCA_035703825.1 Candidatus Angelobacter sp. | reverse complement strand
CAATCGGGCTAGAGTTGAGCAGTTTCCTTCGTGTCCTTTGCAATTAAAGGTTTTGCCCTTCTCCCGATCTTGGGCTGTTCTCCGCGTTTCCGTGCCTCCGTGGTGAAAATTGTTTTTCGATCGCGGCGATGAGGCGCGATCACGGCGATCACCCGATCTCCTCCTCTTCCTCAATTCCTCAGCGTTTCAAAGGTTCTGCTTCCTCAAGCAAGCGGTATAATTCTCCCGCCAGCCAATCTCAATTTCCGAGGTCTGACGCGATGAGAACTCTCTCTTCCGGCTTTTTCTCTTTAGTCCTTTTGCTCTGCCTTTCTTCCGCTTTGTGGGCCCAGACTTTCCGCGGTGGCATCCAGGGAACGGTCACCGATTCAACAGGCGCGGTTGTGGCCGGAGCGGACGTTACGGTCGCCAACCCTGAAACCGGCTTTTCACGCGCCACCCAGACCGACGCTACCGGCAATTATTTTGTTTCTGAATTGCCGATTGGAAACTATGACGTCACGGTGAAGGGCAAGGGGTTTCGTCCCGCCACCACCAAAGGCGTGCGAGTGGCTGTATCGTCCAACCAGGAAGTGAACGTGCAGCTTTCGCTTGGCGGCGTTGGAGAAACCGTGGTCGTTACCCAGGAAGCGCCGCTGGTGAATACGGTCCAGGACACGCTGGGCGCCACGCTTGACGCGGAACAGTTTAACGAACTGCCGGTCAGCGGTCGCGACTTCACGAAATTGCTGGTCATGGTGCCCGGCTCGGGCGGCGATCCTTCGGGCGTGGCCGATTCTCCCGGATCTTTCGGGCTATTCAGCATCAACGGCAACCGCGGACGCTCCAACAATTACCTGCTTGATGGCACTGACATGAATGACGGTTATCGCAACCTGCCGGCGATCAACCAGGGCGGCGTCTTTGGCACGCCGGCCACCATCCTGCCCATGGATGCGCTGCAGGAAGTTTCCGTCATTAACTCCACTGAGGCTGAGTTTGGCCGCAGCTCCGGCGCCACGGTGAATATTGTCACCAAGTCCGGGACCAATTCGCTGCACGGCACCGCGTATGAATATTTCCGCAACAACGGGCTCGACGCGCGCAATTTCTTCAACACCAAGCCGGCCCCCCAGAATGTCTTCCACAATAACCAGTTCGGCTTTTCGCTGGGCGGACCTTTCAAGCAGGACAAGACATTCTGGTTTGTGTCGTATGAAGGTCAGCGCGAAGGCGTAGGCATTCCCACGGTTGCCACCGTGCCCACTCAGGCGGATTTGAACGCCGCAATCGCCGCCAACGGTGGAGTCGTGAATCCGGTGATCGCCAACCTGCTGGCGCGGAATCCGTGGCCAACCGCCACCAGTCCTGATGGAAGCCTGGTCACCTCGGATAAAGCCAACAATCGCGTGGACAGCATGATTGCCAAGATTGATCATCGCTTCAGTGAGAATGATCTGCTGACGGGCCGCTACTATTTTGGCGATAGCGATCAGAGTTTTCCGCTGGCGCTGGTTGGCGGAGGCATCCTGCCCGGCTTCAACACGGTGACTCCCACTCGCGTAAACATTGTTTCACTCTCGCACACGCATATTTTCAATCCGCATTTGCTCACGGAAATCCGCTTTGGCTATAACCGCTTTCATGAGACTTTCGGCCCGGAAGACAGCACGTTTGATCCGTCGAGCATCGGCCTCAACATGGGTACTACCAAGCAGGACTTTGGTCTCCCGTCCATCAACGTTTCCGGCTTTGCTCCGCTCGGCGCAAACACTTCAGTCCCGCGCGGACGCACCGACTCCAATACTCAGTTCAATGACAATTTCACCTGGGCCGCGGGCAAGCACAACTGGAAATTCGGTTATGAATTCCGGCGCACCTTCGTGGATGGCTTCTTTGACAGTGGCTATCGCGGAAAGATTAGCTTCGATGACCTCAATGCCTTCATCGCAGGCACGCCTTCCAGCGGCAGGCAGGCCAAGGGCAACTCTTCCCGCCAGACGTTTGAAAATAATCACTCGTTCTACCTTCAGGATACGTTCCGCTTCTCCCAGCGCATAACTTTGAGTTATGGCCTGCGCTGGGAATATTTTGGGGTGATCGGGGAAGAGAAGAATCGTTTCAGCCTGATTGACTCTGCCGGAAACGTGAATACCGTCAAGCAACTGTATCCCCGCGACCTGAACAACTTCGCGCCGCGCGCCAGCATTGCCTGGGACGCTCATGGCAACGGCAAGACCGTCGTCCGCGCCGGATGGGGCATGTATTATGACGCTTTCTCGCAGGACTTCTTTGTCGGCCAGCTGCCTTTCAACACCTTCAATTCCGGCCCGGCCTACAACGGAGTCGGACCTGATCCCATCACGTTCAGCTTCTCTCCTGTCGGCACCATCCAGTCCGGCGTGCCCGTGTTCGATCCCACTAGTTTTGCCGCCACCGATGTTTTCACCGTCGATCAAAAGTTGCGAACGCCGTACATTCACGTGATGAATCTGAATCTGCAGCAGGAACTGACTCCGAAAGTTGCGTTGCAAGTGGGCTATGTCGGCTCGCAGGGGCGCAAGCTCTTCCGCTATGTCGATATCAACCAGATCAATCCGGCCACCGGCACTTCTTTATTTCCTTCGCTGATCTACGTCAACCAGTTCCAGTCCTCGGCCAGCAGCAGTTATAACTCGCTGCAAATGTCGTTGCGCTTTCGCGACTGGCATCGTTTGTCTTCCAGCGTGAATTACACCTGGTCGCATTCCATTGACAATGCCAGCGACGGCCAGGATTACGTTCCCAATGCCACCCAGCCGGACAACAGCTTTGCTCCCAACCGTGAACGCGCCAGCTCCAATTTTGATATGCGCCACCACCTGAGCTGGACCTTCACGTACCAATTGCCTTCATCGGAGAGCTGGCTCACCAAAGGATGGGCGCTTGATGGTGTTCTCAGTCTTGCCGCGGGCCAGCCGTTCAACGTGAACTATCTGTTTGAAGGCGACTTCAACGGCAGCGGCGAGTTCTTCGGCCGGCCAGACATTGTCGGAAATCCCTTCACCGGCACCAAATTGCCCAATCAAATTCTGAATCTGGCCGCGTTTCAGGTTCCCTGCAACATCAATGCAACGCTCGATGGCTGCAACGGCAATGTGCACTTCGGCAATCTTGGCCGCAACGCTTTCGTCGGACCGGATTTCAAGAACTTTGATTTCAGCGTGGCCAAGGACTCCAAGCTCACTGAGCGCATTGCCATGCAGTTGCGTCTCAATATTTACAACCTCTTCAATCATCCCAACTTTGCCAACCCGCTGTGGCCAAATTTTGGCGTTGATTTCGCGCAGAACGGGCTCGATGCCACCGGCCACGGCATCGGATTTCTTCCGGTAACGGCCACGCCGGATGTTGGTACGGGCAATCCATTCCTGGGCGGAGGCGGCTCGCGCAACGTGGAACTGGCGCTGCGCTTCAAGTTCTAAAGGAAAAAGCAACACCCACCACAGAGGCACGGAGACACGGAGAAAGGCTGCTGCTTCAACCGTGAAGGGAGCGGAACACATGCAATACCGCTCCCCTCTCTGAACGCACCATCCCGAGGGCTGAGCCCTGCCCGCCGACAGGCCCATGTAGCGAACTTTCGGTTTGCGTGAATTTTCCATGCCATTTTGGGAAAAGGCTGCAGGTTGTGGCACAAATGACTCTGCTTCAAACTTCCGCCCGTGAGGCACAGTGGCGGAGGCGGCGAGCGGTTTTTGAAAACACGCTGTAACAATCGGGGAGATGCAGGGCCGGGATAAGCTTCGCTTAGAATCCGTGCAAGCCGCTACTTGCGGCGCGGAGAATGCACGTGAAAGCGAAGACTATTTTGGCTGGGTTTTTTATCGCGGTGCTGGGAGCAGCTTTTGCAACGGCTCCACTGCATGACAACCCGGCGCCTGAGTGCAGGCCTAATCAAGTTTGTCCGACCAGTCCGCAAAGAGTTCCTCTTTGCGTGCCTGGTCAGCCTTGTCCGGTAAAAGAGTAAACGTAGCGGCCTGATGGCTTTGGGGCCGCGGAAAGGAAAAGCAGCCCGTGGCCCAATGAAAAACTTCCTTAGCAGTGCTGATCTGGCGATCTGGATGATGTTGATTGCTGGGCAGGTGATTCTTTGTCTTTGCATCTTCGAGAAAAACGTACTGGTTAGTCGGGTACGTAGCCGACTTCGCTTAAAATCCGTTCTGCAAGCCGCTACTTGCGGCGCGGAGAAAGCGCGTGAAAGCGAAGACATTGTTGGTAGGAGCCTTGATGTTGGTGCTGGGAGTTGTGTTCCAGATGGCGGCCGTAGCAGATGCACCAGAGCCTATCTGCAGACCCAATCAAGTTTGCCCGGCTTCTGGCCCGCAAAAGATCTCCATCTGCCAGCCAGGCGAGCGCTGCTAGTACCATCAGAGGGCGTTGAGCTGAGGGTCCCAGAGACGAAAGATTGCACTGAGGCCCTATGAAGAACTTCATCGACACGACCGACTTGGCGATATGGTTGGCCCTCATCGCTGGGCAGGTGGTTCTTTGTCTTTGCATCTTCAAGAAAGATGCCGTTCGCAAGCTGCCCTGGTTTTCGGCCTATGTGTTTGCCTTCACTATAAAGAACGTCTTGTTGTTTGCACTAGCTTTCTTAGCCAGCTATACGGTCTACTACAATGCCTTTCATGTATCTACCCACGTCGTATCGGCGTTAGCCTTCTTGACTCTTGTTGAATTTGGCCGATGGGTTTTGCCGGGTCTCAATCTGCCGCACAACAAGAAGGCTTTTGCCTGGTTTCTAACTGCGTTGGCCGGCATTGCCATCTTCACCATTCAGTGGCCACTGAGGTACGTGGAAAAGAGAATTGACGTTGCCGCCTACCTGGTAGTTGCTGCTTCATTCATCTTCATAGCCGTGTACTCGCGTTATCTGGGACTGCATTGGGCCCGCGTTGTGCGTGGGCTTTCTTTCACTTTGGGTCTTCTGTATCTCGTGGATGGCGTGGCCAAAGCGTTTATAGATCATTACCCGATGGCGGTCGCCGTACGGGTGCGTCTGGTCAGTGAAATCGCAGGTGTCCTGGCCGTCGCGGCCTGGATCATCGTGATCCTCTCGCCTTGGGGCGTACGCGAGATGACAGAAGGAGAGCTGCTGAAGCTGGGGCAGCTTGTAGACCACATGGAGGCGGACTTCATCGCCGCCGTACGCAACGCCAAATTCATGACAGGAGGCGACAAGTAAGACATGGTAAGCAGAAGATCTGCGCACAGAGATCCCCTGGATGCGCTGGTGTTGGAGGTATGGCATGTAGAGCTGTCAGCATGCGAACACTACGCAGAATTCAGGGAGGGCGTCCGGCGCATGACGCATAACCTTGAGCTGACGCTGGCGGCGGTGGCCGGGCTGGAGCTTTCTGACATACACATCCGCCGCGCCGCCGATCAAGTGAAGCTGAGCGCGTTGCGCTTGCTGGAACTGTGCCGCGAGCTGCCGGAGGCGCTTCACGGCCCAGAGGATTGGCGGCACAGGATGAAGTCCATCATGGAAATGTATGAGCAGTTCCGAAATGAGGCCGGGCATCTGTACCGGGTGGCTGCGCCCGCGGCGGCGTTCAACGTGCTGCGGGTGGCGTTGTGAGGCAAAAATGGTAAGAGGTAGACGCAAAGAACCGGAACCTGCTCCGCGGCACAGCCCTTGTCCGGGAGCAAAAATTGGCACCGTGCTGCTGGATTTGCACGATGCGATCCGCAGCGCCCAGCAGTGCCGGCAAACCCTGCATGCCGTGGGCATTTCCCGAAAAGAATGGCTGGAGCTTGTCCAGGATGTTGATCCGGGGATGCGGTTCCTGGCGCGCCCGCAAATGTTGGACGTGATTGTGGCCGTCCTGGAAAAAGCCGGCAAACCGCTGGGCCGGGAAACGCTGGTGCGAACGTTGCTTACGCAAGGAGGGTCCGCGCGGCAGATCCGCTACTGTATTCATGGGTACTTGCGCAACGGGAGCTTGACGCTGTGCCGGGACGATAAAATAGGCTTGCCGGAGTGGGCTACAACGTCTCAATAATCTAGCAGTGGGTCAGTTTGAAAATTTTACAGCATCCTCCTGTCATGGTGAGCGAAGCCCGAACGATCCCGCATAGCGGGAGATGCGAGGGCAAGTCGAACCATCCCGAGAATGCATCCATCGCTAATGCCGCATCAGGGAATTCTCCCGAGGCTTTTTCCCAGTATGTCCACTGCAAGACAATAAGTTGCGGAGAAAAATGTTTTTAAGAAAACTCCTTGCCGCAGCATGGGCAGGAATACATTCTCGGGATGTTTCGGCTTGTGCTCGCATCGCGCGGCTCAGCTCGCACGGCGCTCAACATGACAAGTTTGAAATGTTTTTTGAAGAAAATGACTTCCTGAGCTGTTGAGATCAAACTAGCCACTACCCAATAATCCGGTGTGTTGCTTCACTTCTGCCACGAGACCAACGAAAATCATCTGAAGATGTCGCCCCCGGTTTGCCATGGAACATCATGGATCCTATTTAGTTTAATGTGCGTGGCGAAGCAGAGAATTATGAATGCCAACCTTGCGCGCGAGCCGGCGCCAGAGAGTCTTCGAGGACCCTTCTTCGATCGTTCGGATGCTGGCAACTACGCACTTGTCACAAATGTATGTTGGTGTGTAACCGGGACGTGAACCGATCAACTTGTCGACGATCTCCTGTGGCGTGTCGCAAAAGGAGCAGTACAACGGCTCGACCAAGTCCTGGCGCGAAGATGACTGCTTGTAGCTTCTGGATTTCGCGCCAGACTTGATTTCTTTCTTCAGGATGTCGCGGCAAACGTTCAAACAATCATGGCAAATCGAGACGGTCAGGGTTCGCGGGATGGCGGCCTCGTCGCGGACCATGCCATGCGGCTTTTGGCAAAAAGAGCATTTCATAACGTTTTGCATGCGAGAAATGATGCTCCGTGACGGAAGCGTTTGTCACTCAATTTTCTGGCTGATCGGCATAAGTAAAAGATTTTAAACCAGTTAAATCACTCTAGCTCCCATCGCCGCCTAAGGGTCAAAATTCCTCTTGACACATATCACAGATTGAAATATTGTTATTGCGATTAGCGATATGAAACTTGGCGAAAAATTACGCTACCTCCGCTTGATGGAAGGCAATCTTCGCGGCTTTGGCCGCGAGATGACGCAGCAGGAAGTTGTAAGGGCTGTTACGCGCGAGCTGAAGCTGAAGATCAGCCAGAGCTATCTCTCGCAGATCGAAAACGGCGCGCGTCCGCACCTCACCAACAAGACGCGCCTGCTGCTGGCGAAATTCTTCAATGTCCATCCCGGATATCTGGTGGACGATCCTGAAGGCTTCCACAACGAACTCATGTCGGACGTGGGATCTGCGGAAGATACGCTGGACTTGTGGCTGATCCAGGGCGCGGAGCGCTTCCGGCGCGACCCACCGGTGAGCCGCGCGCTACTGAACTTGGCCAAGCACAAGGACTCGCGGAGCTGCCTGGTGCTGATGGAAGCGATTTTGGAAACGCCCGAGCTGGCGGAAAAGCTGTTGCACGTGCTGCGTCCGCAGCAGCAGAAGAGCGCGACGGAAATGAGCGAGGCCTAGATTGATGGAAGTCAGGTGGAAGCGCAGTAAGTTGAGCGAGGTAAACCTATGAACTGGGAAATTTTTTATCTGGTCTGTTTCGTCGTGGGCTTTGCTTTTACCACTCTCTCATTTTTGAGCGGCACGCTGCATTTCCATTTTCACCTGCCCCATGGCCATTTCCATGTGGGAGGCGCGCCTGGCGGACACGGTGCGGCGCATCATGGCGGCGGGGCCGCCAGAGCTGGCCACGGGGTGCGCGGCGGCCATTTCCCGTTTTTCAACCCAATGAGCATTGCCGTGTTCCTGGCATGGTTTGGCGGGACAGGATACCTGCTGGTCCATCTTCGCCACATCTGGGCGTTTGCCGGCCTCGCTCTGGCCTCGATGGCGGGGCTGGCAGGTGCGGGAATCGTGTTTCTGTTTGTCGCCAAATTTCTCATGGCCCGCGACTTCACTCTCGATCCTGCCGACTTTGACATGGTGGGTGTCCTGGGGAAGGTAAGCGGCACGATTCGCTATGGCGGAGTAGGAGAAATCATTTTTGAGCAAGTGGGCGTAAGAAAGGCGTGTGCTGCCCGCAGTGAGTCAGAAGAAGATATTGAGCGCGACGAAGAGGTCATAGTTACGCGCTATGAGCACGGCGTCGCCTATGTGCGCCGCTGGCATGAGCTTGCAGAAAAGGCCGGCTTGCTGCCGGAAGAAGAGGAGAAAAGTCTGTGAAAATCTTAGGCTCCATCGACCCATCTATATGGATCTTTGTTGGGCTCGGTGTTCTGGCGTTGATGTTTGTCTTTGCCATGTTTGCCCGGCTTTATCGTAAAGTCGGACCAAACGAGGCGCTGATTACATACGGCTTCCGCGGGACCAAGGTTGTGAAGGGCGGCGGCCGAGTCATCTTCCCCATGATCGAGAGTTGCCGTCTCCTCTCGCTGGAGCTCATGTCTTTTGACGTGGCCCCACAACAGGACCTTTATACCAAGCAGGGCGTCGCGGTGACGGTGGAAGCTGTAGCGCAGATCAAGGTGAAGTCGGATGAAATCTCTATCAAGACCGCAGCCGAGCAGTTCCTCACCAAGACGCCGCAGCAGCGTGAGGGCCTGATCCGGCTGGTGATGGAAGGCCACCTGCGCGGCATTATCGGCCAGCTCACGGTGGAGCAGATTGTGAAAGAACCGGAGATGGTGGGCGACCGCATGCGCGGCACCTGCGCTGCTGACATGAGCAAGATGGGCCTGGAAGTCATTTCGTTCACCATTAAAGAGGTTCGCGACAAGAACGAGTACATCGCGAACATGGGCCGGCCTGACGTTGCCCGCATCAAGCGCGACGCCGATGTTGCCGCCGCTGAAGCCGAGCGCGATACCGCCATCAAAAAGGCGGAAGCTCAGCGTGCTTCGGCCATCGCCAGGGCCCAGGCTGACCAGGAACGCGTGCTGGCAGAGACGCTCTCCCAGGCCAAGCAGGCAGAAGCCACGCGCGATTTGGAAGTCAAGCGCGCCACCTACGCCGAGCTGGTCAAGAAGCAGCAGGCGCAGGCCGACAAAGCGTACGAAATTCAGCAGAACATCCAGCAGCAGCTCGTTGTGGCGGAGCAGGTGAAAGTGCAGTTGATTGAGAAAGAGCAACAGACCAAGGTGCAGGAAGCGGAAATCGCGCGCCACCAGAATGAGCTGATCGCCACGGTGCTGAAGCAGGCGGAAATAGAGAAGCAGCGCGTGCTCAACATTGCCGAAGGCGAAAAGCAGCGGTTGATCGCCGAAGCTCAGGGCCGCGCGGATGCCATCCGGTTACAGGGCGAAGCTGAAGCCGACATCATCTTCAAGAAAGGCGAAGCCGAAGCTAAGGCCATGAACATCAAGGCCGAAGCCTACCAGGAATACAACCAGGCAGCGGTTGTGGATAAGTTGATCACCGGATTGCCCGAGGTCGTGCGCGCCATGGCATCTCCTTTGGCCAACGTGGACAAGATCACTATCGTTTCCACCGGGAACGGACATTCCGCGGGCATGAGCAAGATCACGGGCGATATGGCGGAGATCGCGGCGCAGGTGCCGGCGCTGTTTGAAGCGCTCTCCGGCATGAGCATGGCGGAACTCTTCTCCAAGGTAAAGCAGATCGGTGACAAGACGCCAAAGCCCTCGCCGGAGCTTCCGGGCGGCAACGATCCCGCAAGCGGCAAGGCTCGCGGAGCAGCGAAGTAACAGCACGAAGGTTGCCGGCAGGCTGGTAAGCGCAGCCAGCTTGCCGGCGGTACTTGAAGAAACGCAGGAACGATGGAGAAGGCGATGAAGAAGAAAATTTCAATCGTTGGATTGGTCCTGGGCGCGGTGCTGGGGGTCGTGGCAGGCTTAATGGCCGGCGGCTGGCTCTTCTGGCTGGGCCTGGGTCTGGCATTGGGTGTGGTGATAGGCTCCGCTGGATCGCGCCGCAGCCGTCTCCAGCGCGGCAACGTGGAAGCAGGGAACTTAGTAAGCAGGTGAAAGCAGCAGACACCATTTTGGAGGAGTTATGGCATTACTAGAAAGAGTTTCAACATTGATCCGGGCGAACTTGAATGAATTGATTGATAAAGCGGAGCACCCGGAGATCATGATCAAGCAGGTGATCCTGGACATGGAAAACCAGTTGCTGCAGGTGAAAACGCAGGTGGCCATCGCGATTGCCGACCAGCATCTGCTGGAGAAAAAGCAGAAAGAGAACGAAGACAAGATTTCCGATTGGGGCCGCAAAGCGGAGATGGCCGTGGGCAAAAAGCAGGACGACCTGGCGCGCGCCGCGATTGAACGCAGCCTGCATTACAAGCAGATGACGGAAAGTTTCCGCCAGCAGGTGGCCGACCAGACGCTGCAAGTGGAGACGCTGAAGAATGCGCTCAACAAGCTGTCGCAAAAGCTGGAAGAGGCCCGCGCGCGCAGCGAGCTGCTGATCTCGCAGTCGCGCCGTGCCCGCACGCTGAGCAAGGCCGCTGATGCGCAGTCCGCCGTTGCCGGCCCTGACCACGGCGCAACGTTTGACCGCATGAGGCACAAGGTAATGCGCCAGGACGCGATTGGCCAGGCCAAGACGGAGCTGTTGTCGTCAGAAGCCGCCAGCGTTGAAGACCGCTTTGCCCAGATGGAAAAAGAAGACGAGATCAACCGCATCCTGGGCGAGCTGAAATCGAAGCGGGCGTAAGCGGGGAACCAGCCGGTTTTAGACACTGGCCGTGAAGTCTCCCTGATGGTGCAGGTCAGGCTTCCGGCCGGTGTGGGCCAGAAGTCCCTACGGTACAGGCTCATGCGCGACGAAAACAGCGATCTTCAAGCATTGGGGGCGATGACCAGGGCGGGGAGAGTGGTTGCTGCCATGGTTGGCCTGCTTGTTGCAGCCGGTTATCTGGCGGTTCTTGTCTTCCTGCTGTCAAGAAAGTTTGTAGTTGATGGTGACGTACTGGTGGTTTGCTTCGGCGTTTGCGGAGTGGCAGCCGGAATCGGGCTCATCTTTGTCTACCGTCTCCTGCCCCGGCACAACCCCATCGTACTTTTTGCGGACTCGGGTGTTGTGCCGATCCAGCATCAACCGCGAACGGAAATTCCAGCTCAGGCAGAGAAACATTCGCCGGATGACATTAAGACCGGTAGAGTTCACAGCGGTGCTGAGATCGCCCCTGTCATGAAGAGTCATGGGAGCGAAAGCATTGCCATCTATACGACACACGATGGCGGTGGAGTCGCAGTCCCTGTCACGGTGCTAGGAATGACTCTTATATTGGCCGGACGGTTTGACGATGGCTGGCAGTTTTTGTCCCTGGCGCTCCTTGCCGGTGGGGCCATGGCCCTTGGGCTGTATTGGCTCCGCTTCCGCGGGCAAAACTCAAGGATCGTAGGCTACACGAGACCCGTCAGCGGTGGAGCAATTGGTATCGCTGTGGTCATCGGACTCGGCGTGGTCATGGCACGCTTTCACTTTCTGCGGGATTTTCTTGGGCTGGCGATCGCCGGCGGGGGCGTTGTGGCCTGGATCCTGTCCCGGGCGCGGCGGAGAGAGGAATCAACCGGCTTGTCGATCTAGTTAGGGGCGGCCAGCGGCTTCTCACGTACAATGTGCATTGCACATGAACCGGGCTATCGCCACGATTGCTTGTCTTTCTTTTCTTGTCACGATCTCCGCCCACGCGGGCCCGTCCCAGCGCGAGCAACAGCTCTTTGATCTGGTCAACCGCGAGCGTGAAAAGGCGGGGCTGGGCAAGCTGGAGTGGAGTGACCGGCTGGCTGAGGCCGCGGAGGCCCATTCCAGGCTGCTGGCGGAGAACCGCGACCTTTCACATCGATTTTCCGGCGAGCCGATCCTTCAGGAGCGAATAGGCGCCACGCGATTGCGCTTCAACTCAGTGGCGGAAAATGTGGCTGCCGCGCCGGACGTGAACACCGCTCACGTCGCGCTCATGAAGTCTCCCGGCCATCGCGCCAACATTCTTCACCAGGACTACAACGCCATCGGCATTTCCATTGTTGAGCGCGACCACGAACTTTACGTTACCCAGGATTTCGCGCATACGCTGGTCACGTATACCGAGAAACAATTTCGTGACGCGATTGTCAGCGGCTTCAACCAGGCCCGCCGCACACGGGGCCTGTCGCCGGTGGATATCGTCATCGATCCCCGGCTGAAAAAAGCGGCCTGCTCGCAGGACATGAACACCAACAGGCTGATCCAGAACATTCCGGGCGCTACCGGACTTCTGGTGTTTTCACAGTCGGAACTTGGCGCGCTGCCCGATGATTTGAAAAAGTTCACGGCAGACAAAGCGGTGGAGCGCATGAACATCGGCGTGTGCCTGCAAACCGGCGGCAAGACCGGATTTTCAAAGTTCTGGGTGGTAGCGGCGTTTTTTCGGTGAGGCGCTACGTGAAGGTTGCTTTGTATTGCGCTGTTGTCTTCTTGCTGGCCTCTGCGCCCGTTCTTTGCGCCGACGCGCACTCGATGTCGCCGGCGGAAAAACGCATCTTCGAAGAGCTTAACCATGAGCGCGTCAAGAACAGCCTGAAGCCGCTCGAATGGAACGAATCAGCGGCCGGGGCCGCACGCGCCCACACACGACTGCTGGCGGAGAACGGCAATCTGGCGCATCAATTTCGCGGGGAAGCCGGCCTTCCTGAGCGTATTGGCGCGACCGGCGCGCGCTTTACCGTGGCAGCAGAAAACGTGGCCCGCACGGAATGGATTGAGGACGTTCACCCGGCGCTGATGGGATCTCCCGGTCATCGCGCCAACATGCTCAGTCCCAGGTATAACGCGGTAGGCATTGGCGTGATCGAGGACAAGGGCAGGATTTACGTCACGCAGGATTTCATCTTCCTGGTCCCTGAATACTCAGAAGCGCTGTTCGCCTCAGCTTTTGCTGAATCATTCAACATTGCCCACAAGGGGCGAAGAGCCGAGGCCCGGTCGGATTCATTGCTACATGAATTGGCTTGCGCCACCGATGGCGACGCCGCGAAGCTGGCCGGCCAGGTCTCCCGAGCCAGGTCAGTGGTGGTGTTTACCTCATCTGACCCGCACAGCCTGCCTGAACAAATACTGGGCCGGGCTGCCGACTTCCATCATATGAATTTTGGCGTGTGCTTCCGTCCCGACCAGGAGCACGGCTACGCGAATTTCTGGGTGGTGGCGACGTTTAGCAACTGACCCGACCAACCTCTAGGATAGCGGTTCTTCCGCCTCTTCCTGCAGCGCCGTCAGCAATTCATCTTCCACCTGCCAGTTCTTCAGCACCTTGATGGCAACGCCCACGCCAAAGCCGGCGCGCATCAGCCCGCGAAAAATGCGCGCTGCTTCTTTTTCGTTCGCCGGCTTCTTCAACCGCTTGCGCTTCAGGTAGGCCCGCGCCAGCTCTTCTTCGTTGACCGCCGAGTAAGCCTCATCGACTACTTTTTCGATCACGTCGGCGTGTACGCCTTTCACTTTCAGGTCTGTAATCACGCGGCGCTTGCCGAATTTCTCATTGTCGCGGCGGAAGCTGGAGTAAGCGGCGCCGTAGTTCGTGTCGTTCAGGTATTTCTGCTCTTTCAAACGCAGGATGACCATCTCCACCAGCAGATGGCCGCGCTCGTCTTTGGGGACGCGTGGGCGCATCAGCCGCTTCAACTCGGCGACGGTCCGCATCCTGCGAGAGAGGGAGCGGATGGCGTAGTCATAGAGCGCTTCTTCGGTGTCGTAGGTGCGTTTGGGGCGAGGGAGGGGCACAAAGGGAAGGATAGCAAATCTCCCCACGAAGACACCGAGCCCGTCGACAAAGCTGTACCACTACCGACAAATCCGGAGCAGAGTGCCGCTCATATCTGCAATGACTCATTTCCCAATTCAGGACCAGATTCTGTTCCACTCTGCTTTTTCGTTTATTGCCGGCTTCCTCGCCCGCTTATAATGCGTGGTAGAAATCAAGGAAAGGAGCATTCCATGGAAACAAATCGCGTGCTAAGCCGTGTTGGCGCTCGCCTGCTGACTGAAGAGGACATGCAGCAGGTTGCCGGCGGACTCGTTGTCGGCAGATCCTTTGGCAGCTTCGGTACCGGACCTTGTAACTTTGACCCCATAACCTGCAGGGTCATCAGTGGAGATTGCAGCGACGTCCCGCCGGCTTGCGCAGGCTAGTAGTCCCCGCACCCAAAATCAACTAACCTAAAAAGGCCCGGTCAGGGCCTTTTTTATCGACTGCCGCAGCCCGGATCTCACCACGAAGACACCCCACTCCAACAAGCCAAAATTGGGCTTCCACCCCAGCACGCGAAAACCGCGCGTACTGGGGACCCCGTACCGAGGCACGGATAAATCCGGAGCATAGTGCCGCTCTCTGCAATTATTCATTTCGCAATTCAGACTCATTTCCCAATTCAGAACTAGATTCTGTTCCACTCGGTTTTTCGTTTATTGCTGGCTTCCTCGCCCGCTTATAATGCCTGCTGAAAGTCAAGGAAAGGAGCATTCCATGGAAACAAATCGCGTGCTAAGCCGTGTTGGCGCCCGCCTGCTGACTGAAGAGGACATGCAGCAGGTTGCCGGCGGATTCGTTGTCGGCAGATCCTTTGGCAGCTTCAATACCGGACCTTGTAACTTTGATCCCGTAACCTGCCAAGTCATCAGTGGAGACTGCAGTGACATCCCGCCGGCTTGCCTCGGCGGGTAGTCCCGCAACCAAAATCACCTAACCTAAAAAGGCCCGGTCAGGGCCTTTTTTATCGACTGCTGGAGCCCCGGAGAAAGTGAAGCCTTACCGCGGATTTGCGCGGATGAGAGCGGATTGGCCGGCAGAAGAAAGACCGGTCTATCGCTCTTGTTCCGATCAGTGTCATCCGTGTTAATCAGTGGTGAGATTTCGGGGTTTTTCCGATCACGCGCGATGCCGTCGGGCTTTTCAGCGATAACTCTTCAATTGGAGAAGGGTTGAACCGCCCCTTTGTGTTCTTCGTGTCCTTGGTGGTTAAGGGTTCTTGTTTTGGCTAATTGCCAGCTGCCAATTGCTATTTGCTCGCCGTTACGCCCTGGCCACAAACTCTCGCGTCTCCGTGGACACCTTGACCTTCTCGCCCTCTTTAATAAAGAGAGGCACGCGGATTTCCAGGCCGGTTTCCAGCTTGGCGGGTTTGGTCACGTTGCCGCCGGAGGAGTCCCCGCGCACGCCCGGCTCCGTCTGCGCGATCGTCAGCTCCACATGCGGAGGCAGTTGCAGGCCGATGGGATTGCCGTTGAACTTGTGCACCTGGATGATCAGGCCTTCGCCAAGAAAATCCTGCGCGTCGCCAATCATCTCCTGGGACAGCGTAAGGGTCTCAAAGCTCTCCTGGTCCATAAAGTAATAACCGTCCGCGTCGCTATATAAGAAAGATGCCGGGACCATTTCAAGGTCGGGCTCCTTGAACTTGTCGCTGGCTTTGAACGTCTTATCAAAGACGGCGCGGGTAAGCAGGTTGCGCATCTTTATGCGGACCAGAGTCTGGCCGCCGCGGGCGGTTGGAGTGTTCACCTCCACGTCAAGGCAGTGGAAGGGCGTGCCGTCCAGTTCGAAAAACATTTTGCGCTTGATGTCAATGGCATCGATCAGTGCGGCCATGGGTCCCTTCGGGTAGTGCTGATAATGGTGGATCAACGAACGCTTCTAGGATATCAGGGGGAATGTTTCTCTCAGCCCCGGGCTTCTGTCCTCGGATTTCCCGGCCAGGCTGTGGTGGTCTTAGCAGGATGAACTGGTCAGCGGCGGATGGGTTGCCGAGACGGTCAGTTCTGTGTAGGACCGCGGGGTGGAGCAGGACTTCAGTCCTGCGGTAAGATCAGGTACTTGGACGGCTTCAGCCGCTGAGGTTGAGTTTTGACAATTCCTCATCGAGGGACAACAAGCGAGTCCACATACTTTGTCACCGCAAATGTGGAGCCGAGGAGAGACCTGTTCCAGGTTGAGAAGATTGCACGACTATTCATCGAAATCCTGTTCGATTATCGCAGGCAGAAGAAATATCTGCTGCATGAGTTTGTTGTGATGCCGGACCATTTTCACCTGATCCTGACACCCTCTGGAATCACTCTGGAGAGGTCGATGCAGTTGGTGAAGGGCGGTTTCTCTTTTCAGCTGAACAAGAACCTGAAAGCCAAGAGAGATATCTGGCAGCCCAGTTTCGTTGATCGTCGAGTGAGAGACTCACTTGAGTATGCAAAGTTCAAAGATTACATCTGGCAGAATCCGGTAAAGCGGGGCCTGGCGCGGACGCCGGAGGAGTATCCATACAGCTCGGCGCATCCTTCCTTTGGCGGCGCCCTGGATCCGGTACCTCAGCGGCTAAAGCCGGTTTCACTGTCAGCCTTACCGCAGGCCTGAAGGCCTGCTCCACCCCGTGGGCCCTGAAGCCTATCCTTTGCTGCGAGCGAAAAAAGAAAACGTGCGCGGGCCAAAGGATGGTGGCACCCAGCGAAAGGTCAAATCGTGATTACCTGAGACGTCTCGTATTTGATTTTCAACTCAGTCATGTAGTACTTTCGCCACTCTGCAATGTACTTTCGAGAGAACGCGGGCCGTTCTCCCAGTCTATATTCCTGAAGAATTCTTCCGTACAGATCCAATACGATGCCAACACTGAATTGAAATATCAGTTCGAAACCCGTAAGGAACGGATGGGCTTAATTGTTAGCTTCCCACCTTCGAACGCGACATGCTGATCGTCACTGGATGAATGCATCACCTCAGAAGCCCCTGAATAAAGAATTGCATAGAGCGCGCTGTGGTTCGTTGCACGGGCGATCTCAGCGAAGTTTCTCAGGCCTAAGGGCACATACCAGGCCACGTCACGTTTGAGTCCCCGTCTCGTCTTAGCTGTTTCGAAGTCTTTGTCAATACCTGCTAGTTCCGGATCAGCCAAAATGCGGTCGATTTCTTGAGCCTGCTGCTTAGATTTCGTCTTAAGTTCATCTGTAACTGGGAGCTGATACCTTCCCATCTCCGCAGCAAAGGCCGCCGACTCTGGCGATCCCGGTTGTGTTCGGGTAGCCCACAGCCGCTTGCGACGAAGATTGTGCACGTGATAATAGCGGGCTTTTCGTTCTGAATCCCCTGGCAGAATCCAGTTGATGTACACCGCTGCTTCAAAGAGGGCGCGCATCTGTAAGTTTGCGGCGTGGGTGCAGCCCTGAGAAAGAAGCACTTCAATGCCGTCCAACATTGCGACCGCTTGCCGCAGAAGAATAGTGAGAACAACCCTGTCTTTTGTTTTTCTGCCGCTTGAATGCACGCACCTGACAATCAAATTGGTTCCATAATTCGCTAGATCACGAATTACCTCGAGCCAGGGTTTTAGGTGCTTCTCCGCGTCTGTTGTAACTGTCTCTGGATCAAGGATCGCACGGTGAGCTTGCTCCCGCACCCTTATCAACAGGTCCTCAAGGCTTTTGGGCATATAACTATCTTACCTTTTCGAGAGTTTTCGTAAATCGGACTCGCGACTGAGGTGTAGCCCAACCCGCGCAGCGAGGGCGCAGGACTCGCTGCCCGTGCCACATGAGCGTGGCGAAAAAGTTGCGGGTACATGTCCAAGATCGCGGCGATTTTCATTAAGTCTGATAATACGCGCTTGAGCTGCACTCAGCCGATTGCGAATCTGCCGATTGCGTGCTTGTAAGTCTTTCCATCTCTGCCGCTTACGTCATTTAACAGTGGCAAATTTTTATCGGACATGGCCAATGTCCTATTTCGCTATTGATTCGCACGTAGAAGCTGGGCTAAAGTTGGCCAATTTCGCCTAATTCAGATTCCGAACAGCGTCTGAGGTCTGATAAAAGGGCGGGAAAGAGGAGCTAGCCATGGAGGAAGCAGTCAGCAACCAGCACTCAGCAGTCAGCGAAAAACCAAATCAACACCAAAGACGTTTTACCACAGAGGACACAGAGGCCACGGAGGAAGGCAAAACTCTACCAGTGAGCCACGGCAAGCCGGGACAGGCGAACGCTGATGAACAAGAACTAGTAAAACAGCGGGCGGAGGCTTTGGCGGTCAAGCTGGCGCAGACGTATGAAGAGCTGACGAGGCTGCTGGAGCGGAATCCGGGGGTGAAGCGGCAGATGACGGAGGGCACGGCCAACCCAGACAAGGTTTACCAGAAGCTGAAACAGAGGCTGAAGCTGGCGGATATGGCTCCGCGGTGTCGGTGGGTGAGGCAGGGCGGAACGAGCTGCGGGTCTCCGCAGATGAAGCAGCACATCTACTGCTTTGCCCACATGCAGATGGCGAATGCGCGGGAACTGATGCTGAGGCTGCCGCCGCCGGAAGACGCCAATGCCATCCAGGTTGGGCTGATGCGAATTCAGAAAGCGCTGCTTGAAGATACGATCTCGACGAAGAAGGCGGGGCTGCTGTTGTACTCCATGCAACTGGCGCTGACGAACGTGGGGCAGACGACGTTTGGGCAGGCGAAGGATGAAGAGATGGTGCGGGAGACGGTGGATGAAGAAGAAGCATTCAGCAGTCAGCACTCAGCAGTCAGCGAAAAACAACACCAAAACCAAAGGCCTTTTACCGCAGAGGGCGCAGAGGACGCAAAGAAAAACCAAGATTTACCACTGATGAATACTGATGACACTGATAAAGAGAAGGGCTTACCGCGGATGGACGCGGATGAGCGCGGATTGAAACCGGGGAGCCGGCCGGTGGAATGGAAGCCTTCGCCGGACATGTACAGAATGGACACGCGGGAAGGGATAGAGGCTTACGAGGCGAGCTTTCGGATGAAGATCAGGACATCGGGTGATCGGGAAGCAACACCGCCGAAGGCGGCAGTGCCACACGAGCATACTGAAATACACGCCATTCTGGGATGACCTGGGATGCGGTGGAATACCAAGGGAGGGGGTAGCAGGATCGGGTGATCGGCAAGTCGGAAAAGCAAAAGCGTTAAACACAAAGGACACGAAGGAGCGCAGAGGAAATCGGGAGATCGGAAAAACAAAACCTTACCACTGATGAACAGTGATGGTACGGATCAGGAGTCGGATCCGTCGGCTAAATAGCTCCCCAGCGGAGCACGGCATAGATGTCGGAAAGATCTTTGACAATTCGGGACCAAATCGCCGTGATCGGTAAAGGCCAAGAACTTACCACTGATCAACGCTGATGACACTGATCAAAAAAGTAAGGAGACGCTCTGTTCGCGTCTCCCTGGGTATGTCGTTGGTGGTTGTTTACAAGATGAGCGGTTACGCTCTTCCGGCGCTAAATCCGGCTTGCTCCATCTGCTCGCGCGCGGCGTCGGCTGTCGAATGCACGCCCTGCACTTTGAGCTTGAAGTCGTCTGGATTGCTGGCGTTCTCCAGTGCGGTTTCATAGCTGACCAGGCCTTGCGAGTACAAATCGTAGAGGGACTGGTCGAACGTCTGCATACCGTACTGGGAAGTGCCGGCGCCAATGGCCTCATGAATCAGGCGCGTTTTCTCCGGGACCATGATGCACTCGCGGACAAACGCGGTGGAGATCAGGACCTCGGTAGCGGGGACGCGGCCTGCTCCGTCAGCCCGCTTTACTAGTCGCTGGCTGACGACGGCCCGCAAGGTGGCGCCAAGCTGCATACGCACTTGCTTTTGCTCCGGTGGAGGAAAGACTGCAATGATACGGTTGATGGTTTCGACTGCATCCAATGTGTGCAGTGTTGAGAAAACTAGGTGGCCTGTTTCGGCGGCGTGCAGCGCGGTGGAAATCGTCTCCAGGTCGCGCATTTCGCCCACCAGGATCACGTCCGGGTCCTGACGCAAACTTGCACGCAGGGCGGACGCAAAGGAAGGAGTATCCACCTCCACTTCACGCTGGTTGACAAAGCCTTTCTTATCACGATGAAGGAATTCGATAGGGTCTTCAATCGTAATAATGTGCTCAGAGCGGCTTGAGTTGATGCGGTCAAGCATGGCGGCCAGCGTGGTTGATTTACCTGAACCGGTCACGCCGGTCACCAGCACCAGTCCGCGGGCCTCTTCGCAAATGTGCTCGATCACCTTGGGAAGATAAAGTTCTTCCAGGGCGCGGATCTTGGTGGGGATCACGCGCAGAACGAGTCCGACGTTGCCGCGCTGCTGAAAGACGTTCACACGGAAGCGTCCCAGGCCGGCGACGCCGTAGGCCATATCGAGCTCAGCCACTTCTTTGAACTTTTGTTTTTGGCGGTTGGACATCATGCTGAAAGCCATGTTCAACATGTCTTCCGCGGAGACGCGCGGCTGGTCGGTAAGCGGCACAAGTTCGCCATCCACGCGCACGTGCGGATAGTTGCCAACTTTCAGATGAAGGTCGGAGGCTTTACGCTCCATCGCTATTCTGAGCAGATCATCAATGTGCATATTTCACTCGAACCAAAGAATCCCCGGGGGACAACATGAACGAAGCCAACATGAATCCGAACTCGCAGCCGAGCAATCTATATGTGTTGCGCTGCTGATTGGCTGCAACGTACCACGGGGACACGGTGAACGCAATCGGGGAGCGCGCCTAGTTAACCCGCTTTCCTTTGCCTGTCCGCTA
Organism: Candidatus Angelobacter sp.; assembly: GCA_035703825.1. Classification (GTDB taxonomy): domain Bacteria; phylum Acidobacteriota; class Terriglobia; order Terriglobales; family Acidobacteriaceae; genus Angelobacter. Next base: position 23,484 of record DASSXL010000129.1, on the reverse strand, counting down.
CCCGGATTTCCTGTACGTCAGGGCCAATAAAGCTTTTAACTTCAGCAGTGTACGTTGGGTCAGGGCTGGCTACAATGTTACCGATGACACAGCACGTTATTAGACCTCGGGTAGTGGTCGTTGGGGCCGGTTTTGCCGGCCTGAATGCGGCAAAAGCGCTCGCCCATGCTCCCGTGGACGTGACCGTTGTGGACCGTAAAAACCACCATACCTTCCAGCCCCTGCTATATCAGGTGGCGCTGGCAGTGCTTTCACCCGCTGAAATTGCCTCTCCGGTGCGTACCGTGCTGCGGCGGGCCAAAAATACTGAGGTGCTTTTGGGCGAGGTTACGGGCTTTGACCTGCAAAAGCGGTTGGTCCGGTTGGACGGCCTGGACTTGGCTTACGATTACCTGATTGTGGCTGCCGGGGCCACCCACGCTTATTTTGGCCATCCTGAATGGGAGGAATTTGCGCCTGGGTTAAAGACCTTAGAAGACGCAACAGAGATTCGCCGGCGCATCCTGCTGGCCTTTGAGACGGCCGAGCGCGAACTGTTTGCCGGCCGCACGCCGCCGCCGTTGAACTTTGTTGTGGTGGGCGCCGGGCCGACAGGAGTGGAACTGGCCGGGGCGATCTCTGACATTGCGGGACGGCATTTGACGAAAGAGTTTCGATCGATTGATCCGCGCCAGTCGCGAATTATTTTGCTGGAAGGCGGCCCGCGCGTTTTGCCGGCCTATCCAGAAGACCTTTCCGCCAGCGCGGAACGCCAGTTGAAAGAAATGGGCGTCGAGGTTCGCACCAACGCCATGGTAACAAACATTGAGCAAGGTGTGGTTTCGGTGGGCAAGGAAAAGATTCCAGCATCTGTGATTCTCTGGGGCGCGGGCGTTTCGGCATCGCCTTTGGGAAGGATGCTGGGCGTGCCCACGGACAAAGCCGGACGCGTGATCGTCCAGCCTGATCTCACGGTGCCGGAGCATCCTGAAGTTATTGTCGTTGGCGATCTTTCGTCGGCCACGCGGCATAATGGCCAGCCGGTTCCGGGCGTTGCGCCTGCGGCCATCCAGATGGGCAAATTCGCCGCGCGGCAGATCAAAAGATCGGTGGCAGCTCAACCGCGCGAAAAGTTTGAGTATCTGGATAAAGGCAGCCTGGCAACGATCGGGCGCTCGCGCGCCGTTGCCGACATCGGCAAGCTGCACATCTCCGGATATTTCGCGTGGCTGGCCTGGCTCTTCGTTCATTTATTGTTTCTAATCGGCTTCCGCAATCGCCTTTTTGTGATGATCGAATGGGCCTGGGCTTATCTCACGTATAACCACAGTGCGCGGCTCATCACCGATCCGGCGGAAAAAGAGGAAGCAGAAAAGCCAAGAGCGAAGGCGGGATGAAATTTCTGGGACGCCATGATCCCTACGCTTGAAACCCCGCGCCTGATCCTGCGTCCGCTGGAGTTGGCTGATGCCACGCAGGCGCAGCTCCTGTTCCCGGAATGGGAAGTAGTGCGTTATCTCACAAAAGCAGTACCGTGGCCTTATCCGCCGGACGGCTGTTATACGTACTATCGCGATTTCACGCTTCCTGCTGTTGCGCGTGGCGACGAATGGGCCTGGACGCTTCAGTTGAAGACTGATCCCGATCAATTGATCGGCGCCATCAGCCTGCTGAAAAGTGAAAATCACAATCGCGGTTTCTGGCTGGGGCTGCCATGGCAGAGACAAGGTTTGATGACTGAAGCGTGTGACGCAGTGACCGATTATTGGTTTGAAGTGCTTAAATTCCCGGTGTTGCGCGTCCCCAAGGCCATTGCCAATGCCGGTTCGCGCCGAATATCAGAAAAGCAGGGCATGCGCGTAATCGCCAGGGAAGAGCGCGACTATGTTTCCGGCTGCTTGGCTTCAGAGATATGGGAGATTACGGCGGAAGAATGGAGGAGTCGCAAATCGCCGAGGCCGTGATACGTGTAGCCAAATTTGCCTTGTGTGGAAAGGAACTGCAATTCTCTGTTCTTGCCGCTGGAAGGGGGCCCGCCTTTGGCATCCGCGCACCTGATGAACCACTCGCTGGCAGCCCATAAAATGTTTGACTCCTACCGCGAATAGTGTTCCACTCCCTTCCGTAGGTTTTCAACTGTTCTGAGCAGTAATGGCGGACTATTCCGTTCATTCATGTCCGCAATACAAGGAGATCCCCCAATGAAGTGCAGAAGCTTCATTTTCTCTGTCTTGACCTTTGCTGTTCTGATGACGTCAATGCTGTTCAGCCAGGTGGACTACTCCACCGCAACCCTGCGTGGGACCGTAACGGACCCCAATGGCGCCGTGATCGCCGGGGCCACCGTAACGGCAACAAACTCAAGCACCGGCATATCCAAAGTTGTAAAGACCGGTTCGGATGGCGCCTATCGCTTTTCTGCCCTGCCTCCGGGCTCTTATCAGCTAAGCACCGTGGCCGCCGGATTCTCCAAAGAGAGCTTCAAGGGCTTGGAACTCACGGTAGGCCAGAGCGTGACCTACGATGTCCATCTGAAGGTGGGCGTGGCCAGTGAAGTGGTTGAGGTCACGGGGGAGAGTATTCCGCTGATCCAAGCCGACCAATCGCAGCAGGCCAACACCATCAATTCGCTCCAGGTGCAAGAGCTGCCGAACCTGAATCGCAGCTTCACCAATGATGTCTATACGCTTCCCGGCGTGAGTAATTCTGATTCCACGCGCGCGCAGAATCCGGGTTTCACCGGTTACCTGACCACCGGCTTTTCCATCGGCGGCAGCAACGGCCGCAACAATCTCTCCACCATTGATGGCGGCGAAAATGAATATGGCACCGGCCAGTACCGCGTCACCAACCTTCCGGTGGATGCCATCCAGGAATATCAGGTCAACCGCAACGCATTTGCCGCCGAGTTCGGATTTACTGATGGCAGCGCAATCAACATTGTGACCAAGACCGGAGGCCAGAAGTGGCACGGTGACGCCTTCGGCTATTTCCGTGACCAGCACACCTCAGCCACCAACTTCTTCAACGGACTGGAAGGCTTCCCCAAGGCCTTCAGCCAGAACGTCTATATGGGCGGCTCTCTGGGCGGGCCCATCGTAAAAGACAAGCTCTTCTTCTTTACCGCTTATGAGTTTCAGCGGCTCGATACGCCGTTTTTCAACTTCATCGTGAACACGCCGCAAGCGCAGGGAATCAGCGCGCCGGGATTGGGAGTCAATTGTGCCGCTCAGTTTGCCGCCAAGTCTCCCGATCAGTTGTGCTACGTCAACGCTCTCAAGGCCTCCGGCGATCCATTCCTGGTTGGCTTTGCCAACGGAATTACCCCCGGTCTCTCCCCTCTGAACAATCCGCAACTCAAGACCATTCTCAATCGCGACAATGGTGTGTTCAATGCGCCAGACCGGTTGCATAACGTCATCATGCGCTTCGATTACCAGAGAAGCGACCGTGACTCCTTTACCTTGCGCGCGGGCTATGCCCATAACAACTTCCATTCGGGAATCGCCGGCATCACCAACGCCACGCCCGATGGCAGCGGTCTTTTCGTGCGCGATTTCAGCATTCTTGGCACCTGGACGCGCAACATCAATCAGAACCTGATCAACCAGATGCTGGTCCAGGTGGTGCCCCGCAACCGTTCTTCGGCGCTCCCCAACGCCGATAACGGCATCAACTTCAGCCTGGGCAATCTTGGCGCGCCCGGCCTGGGCGGAACCTCAACGTTCGGAGAGCCTTCACTGATTCCATACAAAGCTCACCAGCAGCGTTATCAGTTTGAAGATGACATCACCTGGAGCCACGGAAACCATACCTTCAAATTCGGAGCATCGTACCGCCCGGCAAATTACACGGTAGAGGACGATCTTTGGTTCAACAATGAGTTTGACTTCAAGGACGGCCTGCTTGGCCTTATCGTGTTGGCGCCGGCTGCAGTGCAAGGGCACTTGGTCGCGTTTAACCTGGGCAATGGTCTCCCTGCAACAGGCCCGCAAACCACCAACCTGAGCGCAGCCCAGTCCTTTGCCTTTGGCCTGCCCGTGGACGTGGTCGCGGGCTTCAACAATCCCATCTGGCACGGATGGGGACACTATTTTGGCAGCTACGTGCAGGATAGCTGGAAGGTCTCACCCAAGTTCACGCTCAACGCCGGTGTGCGTTTCGATGTTGATGGCGAACCTTCACCGCTGAGCGCCAGCTTCTACGCCTCGCCCCGGCTGGGCTTTGCCTGGGACCCATTTGGCAGTCACAAGACCATCGTCCGCGCCGGCGCCGGCATTTACGTCGCGCCAGTTGACGTGCTCATACCTTCCTATGGGTCGCTGCTGGATGGCAGCGGCCGTTATATCAATGAGGTGCTGCAAATCCTTAGCGCCACCGATCCAAGAGTTGCCGAGCTCTGGGGTTTGGGCCTTGCCACCGGCAAGTTGCCATTCGGTCACCTGACGGCCGCTGATTTCGCTGCCGTAGGCATTAACACCACCACGCCAGGCGCCTCTGTCGGCTACGGTGTGGCCCCCAATTACAAGAACCCTTACAGCTTCCAGGCGAGCATGGGAATTGCTCAGCAGCTGAGTAAAGACATGTCTCTGGAACTGGGATATAACATGTACCACGCGGTCCATTTGCAGATGCCGGTGGAAACCGGGTATGCGCGAATCCCAGCCGGAGCCTGTCCCGCAGCCGTGCTTGCTGTCTTCCCCACGTGTACTGATCAAACCGGCGGTCCGCTCTACGCCCCGACGGGCAGCCAGTTCCAGCACACCACCTATGCCTCCAACGGCAGCTCGATTTATCACGGCCTCACGGCATCGCTCACAAAACGCTTCAGCCACGGGGTTCAGTTCCAGGCCAACTACACCTGGAGCAAGACCATTGACGATACCATCGACTTTGCCAGCTTCCAGAACTGGTTCCGGCCGGATTTGATCAACTCGTACCGTGCCGTCTCGGTCTTTGACATTCCGCATATCTTTACCGCGAACGCGGTTTATGTGACGCCATTCAAGCCGGGCCATGGTGCGGTCTCCGCGATCCTTGGCGACATCACGATCTCGCCGATCATTACGCTGCGTAGCGGGCTGCCTTTCTCCGTGCGCATACCCAACACCACCAACAAGGTCAATGGCCAGACGCTCGACAGCAATTACGCGATCCCCTTCCTCTCGTCGCGCGACAACAACCGCGGCGCGCCCTTCTACACATGGGACATGAATTTCCAGAAGGCGGTGTATATCAATCGCGATCGGGGTGTGCGTCTGAACCTGATCGTGCAGGCCATCAACCTGCTGAACCACGTGAATTTTAACCATGTGAATGACGTGTTTGATATCAACGGCATCCCGGCCAACGGGATCGTGCAGACCGCCAGAGGCCCCGTGAACCTGATCACCGGGCCGTTTACCGGGCTCAAGGGCATGAAGCCAACCAGCGCCAGCCAGTTGACTGATCCGCTGTTCTTCTCGCAGGCGGACGTGCCGCGGCAGGTGCAGTTTGGTTTGCGGCTGGCTTTCTAGCCGATTTACAAGAATAAAGAAGGGCGAGGGGTCAACAAGCCCCTCGCCCTTTCTGTCTGTCACCCTGCAAGAATCCATTCAGGATACGGTGTATTCGCGGTGCTCGGGCAAATTAGAATGAGGGCTCAGCATCCGATACGCGAGGGCAAAATACAATGCGGTGGACACCAGGCGGAACCAGCGGGGACATTGAAGATCGGCGCGACGAAGGCGGCGGGGGCGGCGGATTCGGTTTTGGCGGCATGCACATTGGCATCGGCGGCATGCTGATCCTGCTCATCCTGAGCTTTGTATTCAAACGGAATCTCTTCACGCTGCTGGGATCCGGCGGCGGCCCCGGTTCGTCCGTCTCTGAGCCGGACCGTGCCCGCGACGCCCGCGAAGAGCCCACCGTAAAGTTTGTCTCCTTTGTCCTGGACGACGCGCAGCAGACATGGTCGGGGATACTGCAACAGCAGGGCATTCATTATCGCCACGCCAAGCTGGTGCTCTTTCGCGACGCCACCTATTCCGGCTGCGGCTCGGCGCGCTCCGCTACCGGCCCCTTTTATTGCCCGGCTGACGAAAAGGTTTATATCGACCTTGGCTTCTATGACGAACTCAAGCGCCGCTTTGGCGCCCCCGGAGATTTCGCCGAGGCTTATGTGCTGGCGCACGAACTTGGCCATCACGTGCAGAAGCTGATTGGAGTGGAGGAAAAAGTCAGCTCGCTGATGCGCAGCGAGCCCAGCGAGCGCAACGCATTGTCGGTCAGGATGGAGTTGCAGGCTGACTGCCTTGCGGGTGTGTGGGCGCATTCCACTGACCAGCGCAAGATTCTGGAGAAAGGCGACGTTGAAAGCGCCATGAACGCCGCGGCCGCCGTCGGCGATGACCGTCTGCAGCGCATGTCCACCGGGCGCGTCAGTCCGGAGACATTCACGCACGGAAGTTCAGCCCAGCGCACCCAATGGTTCAGTCGCGGAATGCAGCAAGGGACCATTGCCGCGTGTAACACTTTTCAATAGGGAATTGGCGGAAGGCCACTGCCTCCCGTTTCGCCGTCTAATGCAAATCTGGGTCCGGCAATAGGGGATTACGCCGTGCCGGACTCCTCCCGTTCCATGAGACCCTTTTCCGGTAACAGGCCAAGAGCATTCATGCGCGATTTGAGATCGCTCAAGGCGCGCCAGACCCTCAACTGCCTTAGTACGTTCCGATCGGTGTTTCGCAGTCCAGGCCCCCGGTAACATCAAATGAAATCAGGCAATATAGCGCGCAATCTTTCCCCCACGCCAGTGAAAGCTTTTGCTCCGTGGAACGTTTTCTCCGGATTGCTTCTTGTGCCGGAACCGTCCTCTCTCGGGATGGCCAAAAGAGTTTTGGAAGGCTTTGGAATTCGGATCCATCCCGCGTTCAACGTTCCAGAAGCTGAGCAGATCGTGCGCGGCACGCGGATCGATCTCGCTATTTGCGACTTCGACGTTCCCCGCGCCGGTGAACTTGAGATACTCCAGCCATCTTCGCGATGGCGCGGCATGGTCGTCGGCCTTATGCCGGGCTCCCGGCTGGAACAATCCGGCCACAAGCGCATTCAGTTGCGCCTTCCCAAGCCGGTCAACGCGGACATGCTGGTGCGCAGCCTCAGGGCGTCTTATACCCCGATGGCCCAGCAGCGGATCGCCACATACCGGCACACCTTGCCGGTAAAGCTGGTTTCAGGAACGTTGAACCATCGTGGCTGGCAGCGCACGCTGCACCAAGTGAACGTGCTCAACGTGAGCCAGACCGGACTGTGCCTGAACGCCGCCGAGCCGCTGCCGCACGGGGCGTCTCTTACCATGACCCTGGTGCTGCCGGAGGCGTCAGCCTCACTGCACGCAAGCGGCAACGTCGTGTGGTCACACAGCAGCGGCCGCGCCGGCATTGCTTTTGACCGTGCAGATTGCCCTGAAATGAAGCGGCTCCATGAGAAGTTGAATGCCCGGCTTCCGCGTGAACTGGGGATTGTGGCGCGGGTCTCTTAAATCCCGAGCATGGCGAGGGATCGCTATAGCTATGAAATATTTCAAGGATGACCCACAAGCGTAGTGAGAAATCGCTACCCCTTTATTTTTTGCGATTGCAGGGATCTCTCGCTTCGCTCGAGACTTAGAAACCTTACACCCCTACCGGCTGCTTAGACCTGTCTTTCACCGGCACGGGCGTGAACCAATTGTGCCGGTCAGGGGCGGTGCCGTTCACGATTCCGAAAAATTCACGCTGCAATGCCAGCGTAACCGGGCCGGTAATGCCATTGTTGATGTTGATCTTGTCGATGGCGCGTATGGGAGTGATTTCCGAAGCGGTGCCGCAGAAGAAGACTTCGTCGGCCAGGTAGAGCATCTCGCGGGGAATCATCTGCTCCACCACGGGCAGGCCAATGTCCTCGCCCAGCGTAATCACGCTCTCGCGCGTAATTCCCGGCAGGACTGAGTTGCCCAGAGGCGGCGTCATCAGCTTGCCCTTGCGCACAATAAAAATGTTGGCGCCTGAAGCCTCGCTGACATAGCCGTTCACGTCCAGGGCGATGCCCTCCACATAGCCGTTCACGATTGCTTCCATCTTGATGAGCTGGGAATTCATGTAATTGGCGCCGGCCTTGGACATGGCGGGCATGGTGTTGGGTGCAATGCGCGACCAGGAAGAGACGCAGGCCTCCACGCCGTCGCTGACGTTGCCGTGCCCCAGATACTTGCCCCACGGATAGTTGGTCATATAGACCTCGGTGGGCGAGTTAAAGGGGTTCACGCCGGCTTCGCCGTAGCCCCGCATTACGATGGGACGCAGGTAGCAGGGCCATATGCCGTTGGCGGAAACCAGCTCCAGCGCCGCGGCGCAGAGCTGATCAAGGTTGTAGTCAATGTCAATCCGGTAAATTTTGGCTGAGTCGATCAACCGCTGCATGTGGTCCCGGAGCCGAAAAATTGCCGGGCTACCGGACGGCGCGTAGCAACGAATGCCTTCAAAGACGGAGGAACCGTAATTGACCACGTGAGCCATCACGTGGATCTGGGCGTCCTTCCAGGGAATCATTTTCCCGTTGTGCCAGATCTTTTCCGTCGCTTGAATCGCCATTAGAGGGCTCCTCCAGATTAAATATGCTGTTGCCTGAGCGCTATTCGGACTTCTGCCCGGACTTCATAACGGTCCAAACGCACTCTAACACTATTTAGATAAGAAATTCGGGCGAACAACACATTATATCTGACGGAAATTTCCCCGGCTAACATTAGATACGCCTAAATTCCTGGCGCATGGATTGCAAATGTTTGCCGGGGAAGCGATCTTACGGCCTGGTATGCGTCGCAGCCTGCGATGGCACAGCTTTTTCAGGCATTGGCGTAGCAGGCGTGTTCTCCGCGACCGCCGTCGGCGGCGTGTACAGGTACGTTTTCGGGTTGGCCATCATCGTGGGCATGGCGGCAAACGGCTTGGAGTAATCATTGGCCGCATTCCAGAACAAGAAGCCGTCTCCGTGGTGTCCTTTGGCAGTGCTCACCTGCTTCAGGATGTATTCTGGCGAATAAGTCTTGGTCCGCCAGCGGAAGGCCTGGAGCCAGGGACGAATCACCACGCCGGTGCCGGTCGTGATCTTGTCAAAACGGTCCATGGAAGTGCCGATGAAGTGCTCCGGCGCGTCTCCCGGGGCCGTGTAGCCGTCCATGCCAAAGAAGTGCGAAGGATAGATCATCGGCGAAATCACGTCACAGTGCCTGGCCATCTTGGTTATGTCCTGCCCGGTGTGGCTCAGGTCCACCTGGCGCTGCCACGCCATGATGCCGAATACGTCCAGCGAAAGCAGCACGCCCATCGGGTGCAGTTCGGTATAGGCGCGATCGAGGAAGTTCGCGATCACGTCATCGCGGTGCATTTTTGGATCTTTCTGGAAGGCAAACTGCGCGTCGGCCTGATTGCCCTCGGCAGGGAAGCGGACGTAATCAAACTGGATTTCGTCCACGCCCGAGGTGGCCACATATTTTGCCAGGGCGATGTTGTAATCCTGGACTTCTTTATTGGAGCTGTCAGACCAGACCAGCTTGCCGTTTTCGCGCCAAGGCTGATGCAGGCTCCTGGACTGGACCGCCAATTGGCTATGGTTCTGCGCGATGTTGTCGTCCCGGAAAAGCGCCTGCCGCGCGATCACGTGCATATCCAGCGAATGCAGGAAGCGAACATACTTTGGCAGATTGGTAATCGGGTGGTTCTTGACTTTTCGCGCCAGCGGATGCTCAAACGGAACGTTGATGGAGCCGTCGCTGTCTTTGATATCAAAGACCACCGCATTTCCGCCCGCCTGCTTCCAGCGCCGGACTAAATCGATTCCATGGGCGCTGCCCGCGGTCCCGCCCGTGAGATAAATGGCGCGGACTTCGGTCTCCTTGGGGAACGGGCGCGTCTTTTCCACGATTGGCTGCGGCTCAATGCCCGGGACCAGGATGACATCGCCCTTTTTGAACGTGGTCTTGCCGCCATTCGCTTTGCCGATGGCGTCTACATACTCGGCCACGGTCATGTATTGAGATTCTGAGAGGTGGCCGCGTGCCAGAAATTGTGCGGTGGTTACGGCCTTGGCTGTAACTGAAATCGTTCCCGGAGGCAGTTCTTGTGGTTGTGAGGCTGCGGCAGGCGGGTTTTGCGCCGCAGGCGCCGGCTTTTCAGAAGCGGCGGCCTGAATCTGCCCATGCCGCGCAAACATGATGATCGCTGCAACCAGCCCAAGCACAATCAGGGCTGCGGAGGAGATGAAACGATATTTTTTGGGTAACATTTAGGCTCTTTCCCGGGGTCTTGCAACGCATATTACCATGCAACCCGGTACCCTGATCAAAATGGCTGGAGTGCCTGACCTTTTGTCACACACTCTGCATCTAATCTCTTGGATGCATGTAGATGAATGTTGACGGATTAGTAATAGCAACTCTGCAGCTTACATCTCCATCTCACATTTACACCTCCGAAACTGGGAGGAGTCCTCGGCAAAAGAGGCGGGGAATTTATGAGGACCGGCTTTAATACTGCACTCGATCCCACACGGCGCAGCTCGGATGCGCAGGACTTTGAAACCGCCTTGCGGCGGAAGATCGTCGGCCAGGACCCGGCCGTGGAAAAAGTGGTGGAGATCTACCAGATGTTTCTCGCGGGATTGAATGCCCCAGGGCGTCCCGTAGGAAACCTGCTTTTTCTAGGGCCCACGGGCTCGGGCAAGACCCGCGTGGTGGAAGCCATGGCGGAATCGCTCTTCGGCGATCCCCGCGCCATCATCAAAATTGACTGCGCCGAGTTCCAGCACAGCCATGAAATCGCCAAGCTGATTGGCTCGCCGCCCGGCTATCTTGGTCACCGCGAGACTCATCCCCTGCTCACGCAGGAGGCGCTCAACCAGTGGCACACAGAGAAGCTCAAGCTTACACTCCTTCTCTTTGACGAGATCGAAAAAGCCAGTGACGCCCTGTGGCAGCTCCTGCTCGGCATCTTGGACAAGGCGACGCTCACGTTGGGCGATAATCGCCGCGTCGATCTTTCACAGTGCCTGATCGTGATGACCTCAAACCTGGGCGCGCACGAGATGGACGACCTGATGACCGGCGGCCTCGGCTTCGGCAATACTAAGCGCGCGGGGCAAATGGATGCCGCGCTCGACGACAAGATCACCCGCACCGCGCAGGACGCGGCACGGCGCAAGTTCTCTCCGGAGTTCATGAACCGAATCGACAAGATCGTGGTGTTCAAGACCCTCAAGTCAGAACATCTGGAACAAATTCTGGAGATCGAGTTGGGCATGGTGCAGCAGCGCATTCTGCAGGCCACCGGCAACAGCCAGTTCGTATTTTCTTGCACTTCGCCGGTAAAAGGCTTTTTGTTACAGGAAGGCACCGATCCCAAATACGGCGCCCGGCACTTGAAGCGGGCCATTGAGAAAAACGTCGTTTTCCCTCTGGCCAACCTGGTGGCCACCGGCCAGATCAAGCTGGGCGATTTCATCCGCATTGATAGAAAAGAATCCCAATTCACCTTTACCAAGGAAGCCGAGGGCGCGTTGGTGCCGGTGCTCCTGGAAAAATACGGAGAGCTGAATCCCGGATCGCCGCTTGCGGCCAAGGCAGGTCGTGGCACTGGCAAATCGCCGCGCGACTTTGGCGGGATTGCCCCGCTGCTGGATCACAAGTAAGCTTTTTCTAAAATCCCGAGCAACGCGAGCGAACCCTATAATCACTCGCTTGTTAGGGATTTACTATGGCTTGGAGCCGGATGGTCGCCACAGGGATCCCTCGCTGCGCTCGGGACTCCAGAAAAGCTACCCCCTCTTCAACTCGATCAAAACCAGCCGGGCGACCTCTTTTAGCGTCTCAAACACGCCTTTGCCCTGATTGGCGATCGCTTCAAACGCAGGTTCTTCCTTTTTGCTGAGTTCGCGCTTCAGCTCTTCCACCCCCATGGCGCTGGGCAGGTCCCGCTTATTGAGTTGCAGGACGTAGGGGATCTTCTTGAAGTCGTAGCCGTGTTCCTTCAGGTTCTCCTGCAGGTTTTCCAGCGCTTCAATGTTGGCGTCCAGGCGCTCTTCCTGTGAATCGGCCACAAAGACCACGCCGTCCACGCCGCGCAGGATCAGTTTTCTGCTGGCATCGTAAAACACCTGGCCGGGGACGGTATAAAGGTGGAAGCGGGTGCGGAAGCCACGGACTGTGCCCAGATCAAGAGGCAGAAAGTCAAAAAAGAGCGTTCGGTCCGTTTCCGTGGCCAGGGAGATCATCTTGCTCTTTTGCTTGTCCACCGTCTTATCGAAAATGTACTGCAGGTTCGTGGTCTTACCGCCGAGTCCGGCGCCGTAATACACGATCTTGCAGTTAATTTCGCGAGCGGCAAAGTTAATAAAACTCAAGACTCTCCTAGCACTTGGCGCGCAAAAAGGCGCGCTTGCGGTTCCAGACTCGCCATCCAGTTGAAAGACTTTTTTATATCATAACGAAACGGAAGCGGAGGTGGCCTCTAATTGTACCCCCTTCTCCGGAGTACCAAGCCACTTAACCTCCGCCACGACCCCCAAAAGTAACATTCTTTACGGTTTTGGGGTTTGCTGGGTCTGGGGTGGCAACGGGTAATACCCCTGTTTGGCAAAGACATTCAGGTTCGGGCGAAGCACACGTACATCGATGGTGCGGAAAGAGCTGGATTTCGTGGCTTGTGCGTTGTATCCCAGGGTGTACTGATTGCGGGCTGCGTCGGAAATTTTGGCGTAAGCCTGCTCAATACCCTGTCGATCAAATTCCGCCATCATGTCGCCAGCGGTATCGGAAACATAGCGGGGCAGGAGATTGCCGGTCCCGAATCCCGGTATGCGAATTCGGTTGGCCTTGTCGTAAATGGGAATGGCGGCGGTATCCACGCCAACGCCATAAACGCTGATGTTGTTGGAGAGCAGGATCCTTTTTACTTCGTCGTAGCTCGCATTGCTGCCCAGTTCGCGCCCGTCACTGATAACAAAGATGATGCGGCGGCGGGTCTTGTCTCGTTTGCTCAAGTCCTGGGCTGCTTTGAGAATCGCATCATTCAAGACGTAAAACTCGCGTGGCGGCGTTTGCACGTCGCCTGCCTTTCCACCATTGGCGTTGGGATCGTTTACCGGATGGCCGTTGATGCTGGGGCCTCCCCCAAAAGGTCCTCCCGTCATGGGCGGGCCACCCTCCCGGCCCGTGCGCTTGATGCGATTGATACTGGCGGTGGAAACGCTTGTGGCGCCGGTAAAACCAGAGACTTGCTGCACCGTGTGCCCATAGCGATAGAGCGCCACTTCGTCAAATTCGCTGAACGCGGAAATCAGGGCCGGAAGCGTTTCATTCACCTTCTTCATAGTGGTGGCGGGCAGATCTGTGGCCATCACAACAGCGGCTGAAAGCGGAAATGCGTCGGCCGTAAAGAACTTAAGTTGCTGCGCCACGCCGTCTTCATAGACCTTGAAGTCATTGGAAGTGAGCCCGGCAACGAGCTTGCCGGCACGGTCCCTTACCCTTACGGGAATCTGCACGAAATTGACCGAGACGCTCATCTTGTACAACTCTTCATGGCTACTGCCCACTCCCGTTTGCTGCGCGGCGGGACGCTGGGGTTCAGGAGCCGGCGTAGGTGTCGCTTCCGGTTGTTCAGGATGGGCGTTGAGCGGGGCGGGCGGGGCATTCTCCGGGAACTGGCCTTGCTGTTGCGGCTTGGGTTGGGGAGCGTCCGGGACGCTCTGCTGGGGCTGCTGGTCCTTCGGCTTGGGCCCGTCAGGAAGGTTTTGCTGGCTCACAACGGGCAAACCTGCCAGCAACAGGGCACAGATCAGGCCCTTCATGCCAAGGGACAACCTAAGCATCAGATCCTCCTACCACTTAGAATGTTTCCAGCTCAGGAATGTTGCGCCATTTCTGCCGGGTTTGCCTAACCAATTGTAATGCCTTGCAGGGCGCTCTCAGGCAACTCGCCTGCATCTAATACAATAGATCAAAACACATCACACAAGAAAGGCTGTGCATCAGGGCCTTTATGCGGACTTTATTTTCAGCACTTGCGCTCGCATTTGTTCTCCTGACCCCTGTTTTCGGACAGTCGCCGGAAGCTGCCCCGCCCTCGGGCCGGCAGGCGTCCCCCCAGGACCAAAACAAAGATAAAGACCAGGAGCCGGTAAACGACCAGGGAAAAATCCCGACTTTCCGCAAGAACGTCACCGTGGTCAACGTCCAGTTCACCGTAAAGGATAAGCACGGTGCGCTCATCCCCAACCTGACGAAAGACCATTTTGACCTGCTGGAAGAAGGCAAGCCGCAGACCATCAAGTATTTTTCGGCCGAATCTGACCTGCCCATTACGCTGGGTTTGCTGATCGATAGCAGCAAGAGCATGGAGCGCACCCTGCCGGAGGAAAAAGTGGTAGCCGGCGGTTTTCTGCAGAAGGTGATTACCAGCAAGGACCTGGCGTTTGTGATCAGCTTTGATATAAGCGTGGACCTGCTGCAGGACCTTACCAACAACATGCGCTCGCTCCGCAGCGGACTGGACAAAGCCCGCATCAACACAAATACAGCGGGTATAACGCCCATGGGCAATCCCGGGCCCGTCCCCACCGCTGGAGGCGGGAACAAGGGCACCCTGCTGTTTGACGCCGTTTACCTGGCGGCGGACGAGGTCTTGAGCCGCCAAGTTGGCCGCAAGGCCATGGTGGTCCTTACTGATGGCGACGATGTAGGCAGTAAATTGAGATTGAAGGACGCCATTGAGGCCGCTCAAAAGGCCGACGTTGTAGCTTACGTGCTTCTGATCACCGATCCCATGTACTCCTCGAATTATGGCGACATGAGCAAACTGGCGGAGCAGACCGGCGGCCGCATTATCACCGTGAGAGGTCCGGACAAGCTGGACAAGGCTTTTGCCGAGATCGCCGCCGAGCTGCGCAGCCAGTACACGCTAGGCTTTAGTTCCACCAATCCCACGAATGACGGCAAATTCCGCCGCCTGGAAGTAAAGTCCAAAGACGGATATAAGATCCAGGCACGCAAAGGCTACTATCCGCCGAATGAAACGGCGGCTAGCCGGTAAGAATGCTTTTCACGATAGATGAAGAGACTTACCGCGGATTAACGCGGATTTCGCGGATAAACCGGGACCGACCAAGCCCCTTCAGAGCACGCTATTGCGATTTGACAAGGTGTTCCGACTGCGTTTGGCTTTTGATTTTTCCGCGTAAATCCGCGTGCATCCGCGGTTAAGATCCGCCCTGTCTTACTGCCTTGGCGCGAAATAACCCTTCTTGGCCCGCACCTTGAGCTTTTTGTTGTCAGCCACAATCTGGATGGGTCGGAACTGCCCGTTGGCCACAAACTGGTCCGGGCGGTAAGCGATCATGTACTGGCTGCGCAACTCTTCCTGGATATCGCTGAATGCCGCCACAACGTCATCCAGCTTGACGGGGAAGAAGGCCCGCCCACCCGTGGCTTCAGCCAGGGCCTTCAGGTTGTCGTCGCCCTTGGTGTGGTTGTTCATCAGCGACGTGCCGATGGTAAAAATGATGACCTCGGCGCGCTGTGCCATGTCTAAAGCTTCCTGGCGGTAGACGTGGCTCTCATTGTCCTCACCGTCTGAAACCAGGATAATGGCGCGGCGCACGGCGCTCTGAGCGGGCTCTTTCAGGAGCTTGTCGCGGCAGGCGAAATAAACCGCGTCCCACAGCGCGGTCCCGCCCCCCGCCCTGATGGCCTGGATTCCGGTCCGCAATTTGTCCAGATCGCCGGTAAAATCCTGGGTCACGTCCGTGACCTCATCGAATGCCAGGACAAAGGCGCGGTCCGTCTTGGGCCGGATGATTTCGTAGAGAAATTCTGACGCCGCGTCCTGTTCAAACTTGAAGCGGTCGCGAATGGAATTGCTGGCATCGATGAGCAGGCCAACGTGCAGCGGCAGATCAGTCTGCGCCGCAAAATTCATCACCTGCCGGGGCGGAAGCCGGTTATCAAGGACCTTGAACTGGTCCTGCTTCAGGTCCCGTACGAACCGGCCGTCGTTGTCCACCACGGTGAAAACCACGTTGACTTCATCCGTCCTTACGCGCACAGTGGGGATCTTGTCAGTCTTCACGTCGCCGGCCTGCTGCTGGCCGGCAGCCGATGGTGAAGGCATTGCAGCAGGTTGCTGTGCCCCGGCCACACCGCAGGCAAGAACCAACGCGCTCGAAAATAACAGATGTTGTTTGAGGGTCATAGAAAGCCGTGATGCACTCATTATAGTTGGAAATTCAGCAGCGGATGACCTCCGTCGGGCGAAGCTGAGAGCCCTTACGCCGCTCCATCACGGCAAAATAAAAAGGCCCGGTTCGCGCCGGGCCTTGGTGAATCGGAGGAATGAAGAGTTATTGCCGTGGAACGTAATACCCCTTTTTCGCGCGCACCCTGAATTTCTTGTTTTCCGCGGCAATCTGGATGGCGCGGAACTGCCCGTTGGCCTCAAATCCCTCAGGCTTATAGAAGACGGAATACTGGCTGCGCAGCTCTTCATGAATATCGTGGAACGCATTGGCCACGTCCTGAAGCTTGAACGGGAAGAAGGCCTGCCCGCCGGTGGTTTCCGCCAGCATCTTCAGGCTGCGGTCGCCTTCGTCGGGGTTGTTGCTCAGGTTGGTGCTGATGGTATACACGATCACGCCTGCGCGCTGGGCCATCTCAATGGCCTCCTGGCGCAGCACGCGGCTCTGGTTGTCGTCGCCATCTGAGACCAGGATAATCGCGCGACGAACGGGGCCGGTCTCGCGCTCTTTCATCAGCTTGTCACGGCAGGCGTAAAAAACCGCGTCCCACAACGCCGTGCCACCGCCCGGACGGATTACCTTTACGCCCTTGGTCAACTTGTCCAGGTCGCCGGTAAAATCCTGCGTCAGGTCCCAAACCTCGTCGAAAGCCAGAACGAACGCTTTATCGGTTTTGGGGCGGATGATCTGGTGCAAAAATTCGATGGCCGCGTCCTGCTCAAACAGGAAGCGGTCGCGGATGGAATTGCTGGCGTCAATCAGCAGGCCGACGCGCAACGGCAGGTCCGTCTCCGCGGAAAAGTTCATGATTTGCTTCGGCGGCTTGTTGTTGTCAAGAAACCTGAACTGGTTTTCTTTAAGGTCCTTGATGAACTTGTTGTGCTTGTCTGTGACTGTAAAAATCACGTTCACTTCGTCTGACCGGGTGTGAAACGTCTGTATCGGCAGCGTATCGTCTGGAGCGGTGGCCGATGCGGGCGAGACTGCATTGGCCGTGGGCGCAGGAGCAGGTGACTGCACGGTTTGCGCCACAGAACAGCAGCAAACCAGCGTGAGCGCGAACAACAACGCGAATACCTTTTTGAGATGCATGTCAGGAACTCTCTCGCACATTATAGTCTGGGAAACCAGTCCTCAATCCCCGATCTTCTGGAGAAAATTACTCAGCTCAGCCGGTAAAGGCTGCTGGAACGAAAGCGGCCTGTTACTGATTGGATGCTGGAATTGTATCTCGGAAGCATGAAGAAAGTTCCTCTCCAGAGATGCAACCTCTGGAGCTGTACCTCCGTAACTTTTTGGACGGGGCGCGCCATAAAGCGTGTCACCCGCCACCGGGTGGCCGATCGACGATAAATGCACTCGAATCTGATGCGTTCGACCCGTTTCGATCTTCACCTCCAACAGGCTGAACTTGCCGTAAGCGCCTTCAATCTGCCTGGTTACCTGCCAGTGCGTGATGGCCTCACGGCCGGGTTTGCCCTTTGAGCCCTGTCGCGTGGTCATGCGCGCTCGACGAACCGGATCGCGGCTGATGGACGCTTTAATTGTCCCTTTTGTCATTCTGGGCCAGCCGTGGACCAGCGCGATGTATGTCTTTTTCACTTCGCGACGGGAAAATTGTTCGGCCAGTTTTCGGTGGGCCAGATCAGATTTCGCCACCAGCACCAGGCCGCTGGTCTCTTTGTCCAGGCGATGAACGATCCCCGGCCTGAGTTCGCCTCCGACCTCTGACAGCCGGCTGAATCGGTGCAGCAAGGCATTGACCATTGTTCCGCGATTACGGGCCTCGCCCTTGCCGGAGCCGGCGTGTACGCTCATGCCCGCAGCTTTGTTAACCACCGCGATACTCTCGTCTTCGTAAACCACGTCGAGCGGAATATCCTCGGCAAAAGCCCTGAGCGGCGGCAGCTCGACCGCACCGGTGATCAGAATTTCCTCGCCTCCGCGTAGCTTCATGGAAGGCTTGGGCGATTTCCCATTCACCAGGATCTTTTTCTGCTCGATTAGCTGCTGTACGCGCACGCGGCTCACATCGGGAAGCTGCGAGACGAGCCATTGGTCCAGGCGTCTACCCCGCGATTCAGGTGGCACGGTGAGCGTCTGTAGGGGAGCAGAGTCGGGCACACAGGGGATTGTAAGGAAGCACTCAACGCTCAGCAATCAGCATTTGGCCCAAGGGCATTGAATTCGAGAGCAGAAATGCATTTTGCGATGAGCGATGGAAATCCGGGGGCTGAATGCTGACGGCTGAGTGCTGATGGCTTATTCGAGCGCAGCGACAAAATGAAAGTAAAGCTATGAGCCGCGAGCCCGACCACGCGGCGAGCGGCTTGCATCAGGAGCAGAAGGACTCTGAAGGTCGAGCCATACTCCATAGCGGTTTGGAGCGCAGCGGCAAGGCTTTGATGAAGGAGATCAGTCGCGAGCCCGACCACGCGGCGAGCGGCTTGCATCAGGAGCAGAAGGATCTGAAGGTTGAGCCATGTCCCGTAGCGGTTTGGAGCGAAGCGACAAAAACAACCGACCCACTTGGCCGTGCGACCGGGCCGTTCTGAACCCGTCCTAAGACGGTGGGAACCCGCCGCGGCTCTTTAGGCATTTCCGTACTGGCGGAACCTCGCACACCGAGCCGTTATTATACGAGTCAGGCCCCCTGTTCATTGAATGTTGGTTCATGAACGGTTACCGTTCTCACCTGCGTTGCAGGCCGGTTATCAGGACTGATGCTAAAGAAAAGCAGAGTAGATGGCAAGTGGCCGAATGGCCATTTTTAAATTTGCAAATGTGGGAAGGCTGATACACCGAATCAGCCTGCGGGAAGAAGAGTCGAGTCGTAGAGACGTAGCACTGCTACGTCTCATTTCGTAAGCACGAATCCAAAACATCGACGCGCAAAAGAATATTCTCCGACCCTATCCGGCTCGGCGTTCGTCCTGCAGAACTTCGTCCAGCGCGCCGGCTAACTGTCCGGCACGGCGGTTGAACTCTCCCGCCAGCAGATCATATTTTTTCTTCAGGATGTGGTATTCGTCGGCGATATTCAGCGCGGCCAGTACGGCCAGGCGCAGGGAATCGATGGTGCTGGTCTGCTCGGCCACGGTGCGCATCTTGCCGTCAACAAACTCAGCCAGCCTGGTGATGTATTCCGCATCCACGCCGCGGAGGTTATAAACCTGATCGTAAATTTCCACTCGGACGGGCGGTGCTGTTGTCGGTTGAGTCACCACGCTGAATCTCCTTCAAGAAACTGCTGTTGGATTGATTATCGTTCGAGTTTGCAAAGGGTCAAGTCTTTTATTTTGTCGCTGCGCTCCAAACCGCTTAGCGGCATGTTCCTGACAAGAGGTCTTTAGGCTCCTGACGCAGGCCGCTCGCCGCGTGGTCGGGCTCGCGGCCCTCATTTCTTAATCTCAGCGCTCCACAGTTGAGGCGATTAGAAGCGTCAGCTCAGCGTGAGCCCTCCCGCCGTAATCCCGAGCGAAGAAGGACCCTGGCGGCGCTTTCTGTTCGACGCGCTGGACGGTCTCAACGCAACCCCGGAGCGACCGTCAGCCTTCGGCTACCAGAGCGTCAATCTGCTTGAGCATCTTCTCCACGCGCCCGCGGACTTCCTCGCGTTCTTTCTTGAGGGCGATCATTTCACCGCGCAGCACGTCGAGTTCCTCTTCGCGTGTTTCCAGTTGCTCGCGCAGGCGGTTGGCGTCGCGCTCCGCCGCGGCTTTGCCTTCACGCGCCGACTTCAACAGCTCAATGGCCTTGTAGATTTTTTCTTCCAGGGCGGGAAAATCGTCGTTGAAAGTCCTTGTTTCCGTCTCAGTTTCCATTTCGCGAGCAAGTTTCAATGACATAGAGTTGCTAACCTCGGGGGATGACGTTCTTTGCGGAGTATAACCCACCGCGTTGTGGATAAGGGGGAAGAAAGCATAGCACTCAGCAATCAGTCTTGAGCATTCAGCACGGGCAACTGAACCTCAGAGGACGCGAAGGTCGCTAAGTGCGGTTGCGAGTGGTAGTCAACGCGGAGAAGGTGGGCGTTTACGAAATTATCTGCGATTTTCTTTGCGTCCTTTGCGGTAAAGCGTTTTGGCTGAATGCTGAGCGCTGATTGCTGACTGCTATCTCACGCCGACCGTCTATCCAGTTCCTCCAGTTGTCCGCCTTCGCCGCTGCCGGTGAAGTCAGTAAGACCTGTTACGGTGGCCAAGGCCAGGCCCTGCACTCTGAAGAAGCGTGATTCCGGGTCGCCGCTGAAGCGAAGCATGTCCGGAAGGCTTGCCACCAATCCGCTCAAGCCAAAGTCAATGGTGCCGTGGGTTTCATAGGAGATCTCTTTCACCACGCCGCCGGGATAGTCGGTGCAGAGCGCGGTAATGGTTTCCGCCGCGCCGCAGACCAGGGCGCTTACGGCCGCGCGCTTGTTCCGTCGCCAGAAGAACGCCGCCATGCCGAAAAACGATGCTGCCATGGCATAGTCGATGATGGCGTGGGTCTTCGGCGGAATGACTTTCGGCATTTTGTTGGTGGTCCATTTGGCGGCCTGGTCAAGAAGGGGCATGGTCTCTCCTGTGAATTCTCTAAAAGAGATGGACTCACAGCGCGGAAAGTTGTCTCCCAGTGTAATCTGCCCAGAATCGCCATCAATTAGGCCGCGTGTTCCGCCAGTTCCGCGCTCTTAATTTCAACTGATATCTGTGGCGGATGCAGCAAGGTATTGTGAATCAGGCAATGATGCACGGCTTCTTCCACGCCAGCCTTATGGGTTTCAGAGAGGCCCACAGGCACATCGATATCAACACGGAAATTATCCATGCGGGGCGGATTTTTTAGTTTATCGGCGTGAACGCGTACTAACGTGCCCTCAATCGCGAGCTTATGTTTGCGCAGGTACATAGCGGCATAATAGCCCGCGCATGATCCCAGCGACGCCAGCAGCAAGTCCGGCGGAGTCATGCCTTCGTCGTGCCCTCCATTCTCAACCGGCTGGTCAGAGTAAATTGTGTGCTGCCCGGCCTTAATTTCAAATTGAACGTCGCCTAAATGTTCCACTGAAATATCCATAATTGCCTCCCGATAAAAAACTCGCTCGCCCTTCATTGGCCAACTTTTTCAGGCGTGTGCGCGCCCGGTTCGATCCTGGGCGTCAAGGCCTTATCCAGATACTGCCGCACCATGTCGCGTGCGCGGTGCAGGCGCGACTTCACGGCTGCCTGCGAAATGCCCAGTCTCTTCTCTACCGTCGGCCCCGGCAGGTCTTCAATATCGCGAAGCCGGTAAACATCCTGGTATAGCGGCGGCAGCTTGCGCACGGCCCGCTGGAACAGCTCTTTCATCTCTCGCGCCACAAGTTGAGCATCCACCGGCGGGTCGTCGTTCTGGATGTCCTTGCCTTCTTCCTGCAGCATTGAAAGTTGCAGCAGCGGCAGCAGCGCCTCACGCTTTTTCAGCTGCCAGCAAACCCGCTTGGCGATTTGCGCCAGCCATGGCTGGAAAGCCCGGTCATCGCGCAACTGATCGAGGTGCCGATAGGCCTTGAGCAGTGCTTCGATCAATACATCTTCAGCGTCTTCCCGGTTGCCACAAACGCGAATCATATTGCGGTAGACCGCGTCCTTATGCTCGTTCGCAAGTTTTTCAAAAGCGTTCACGTCAGCATTGTGGTCCGTCGATCAAAATGGCGCAGTGCGCTCCGTCACGCACATTGGCTGTTACCAGCCTTTGGCGCTTCAAAGCTGCAGGAAGCCCCGCGGTTCCAGGGCATGAAGCCTAGCAGGCTTCCCATGGGGCAAAGGCCGCTCACGCCGGAAAAAGTGAGCCCCAGGCCAATGAAGCCCGCAAGATATATCCAATAAAGGCTCGTGGTCAGCGCCAGAATCACTCCTGTAAGCACAAGCAGCCCTGCGGCAAAGCGAACCTGCCGTTCCAGCGACCATCGAGTCACGCTGGTGGCAACAACTGGCAGGCCAGCTTTTATCCAGGCCGATGTGCCGCCCTCAAGGATTCGCAGCTCCTTGCCGCATGGTTCCAGCAATCCTGCCACCATGCGGGCCCGCTGGCCGCTCTGGCACACCAAAATGATCGAATCGTCGCCCTCAAGGTCCGGAAGCCGTGACTGCACCTGGTCCATGGGCATGTTCACCGCGCCGGGAATGTGTCCCGTTGCGTACTCAGATGACGAACGGACGTCGATCAATTGAAACCGCTCTGGTCGGGTCTTCAACTGGGCAAATTGTGGAATGCTGATGGTGGCTGCCATTGAAATTCTCTCCTGCATAGGGAAGAGTGGCAGATTTTCAGAAAGGATTCAGGGAAGGAGCTGAAAATTCCGCTTGACATTAGCACTGCATCGCAATATACATAGTAATAAAAGGTATAAGGCATGGCATTGCTTAGAAAAGATCCTAAATCGGAACCCACAGAGAAGTGGGAAGCGCAGTTGCGCAAAGGCTGTCTGGAACTTGCGATCCTTGCGTGCCTTTGGGAGCAACGGCTTTATGGGCTGGAAATACTGCGAGGCCTGGAACAAAACTCCAACCTGGTGCTAGCCGAAGGAACCGTCTATCCCATTCTGGCGCGGCTGAAGGAAGATGGCCTGCTGCAATCGGAGTGGGTGGAAGCCGACGCGGGACATCCCAGGAAATACTACTGGCTTACCGCTCCGGGCCGGCAGAAAGTTGTTTCCATGGCGCAGTTCTGGAACAGCTTTGCCGCCAATATCAACGGCCTGTTGAAACCAATATTGAATGGGAAAGGACGCGCGTGAACTTCATGACCTCCAATCCAATGATCGAAAGTTATTTCGCGGCATTGACCACGCAGCTCTCTGATTTGCCGCCGGCGAAAAGGGAAGAAGTGGTCCGCGAGCTGCGGGCGCATGTGTTTGATCGCCTGGAGCAGATCACCGTTCCTACCGACGACGACTGCCGTACCGTACTGAAGGCCATGGGCGCTCCTGAGGAAATTGCCCGGCAGTATCGTGTGGAACTTCTGCTCAACAGGTCGGCCTGGAGGATTTCTCCCTGGGGCATGCTGCGCACGCTTTTCCGCTGGACGCTTACAGGCATTCAGGGCTATATCGTCCTGGTGCTGGCGCTGCTGGGCTATACGCTGGGCGCCAGTTTCTACATTACCGCTCTGCTCAAGCCATTGTTCCCGCACAACGTTGGCGTTTTCATCAGCGAACAGGGCCTCAACCTTGCG